>NZ_JAEDOT010000021.1:0-1775 GCF_017872595.1 Ruegeria sp. HKCCSP346 | reverse complement strand
CCTGAGCTTTCATGTCATCGGCGGAGATTCCGGCGACGGCGACGGGTTTTTTCATCGCGTCGCGGCGGAAAGGCTCGCCGAGCTCCTGGTTGATCAGGGCCTCGATCAGCGTGGTGATGCCGTTCTTCTGATCCTCGATCGCCTGATTCAGCGCCGCAGTCAGCTCGTCCTGGGTGCGGGCCACGACACCCTTCAGGCCACAGGCCTGCGCGATACCGGCGTAAGACACTTTGGTGTCCAGCTCGGTGCCGACGAAGTTGTCGTCGAACCACAGGGTCGAGTTGCGCTTTTCCGCGCCCCACTGGTAGTTGCGGAACACGATCTGGGTCACGGCGGGCCATTCCTCGCGGCCGATCGCGGTCAGTTCGTTCACCGCGATGCCAAAGGCACCGTCACCGGCAAAGCCCACGACCGGCACATCCGGGCAGCCGATCTTGGCACCAACGATGGCCGGCAGGCCATAGCCGCAGGGGCCGAACAGGCCCGGCGCCAGGTATTTGCGGCCCTCTTCAAACGATGGATAGGCGTTGCCGATGGCGCAGTTGTTGCCGATATCCGAGCTGATGATCGCCTCTTTCGGCAGGGCCGCCTGAATGGCGCGCCACGCCATGCGGGGGCTCATCCAGTCGGGCTTGGCCGCGCGGGCACGCTGGTTCCAGGTGGTGCCCGGATCGTCATCCTCGTGGGTCATCGAGGTCAGTTCCTGCGCCCAGGCCGATTTCTTCTGCGCGATGCGCTCTTTGCGCTCCTTGCGGCCTTCGTCACCGGCGGTGTCGCTCAGCTGGGCCAGAATGCCCTTTGCCACCTTGGCGGCGTCGCCGATGATGCCGACGCTGACCGCTTTGGTCAGGCCGATACGGTCAGGGTTGATGTCGACCTGGATGATCTTCGCATCCGCGGGCCAGTAGTTGATGCCATAGCCCGGCAGGGTCGAGAACGGGTTCAGACGGGTGCCGAGGCACAGGACAACATCCGCCTCGCTGATCAGCTCCATCCCGGCTTTCGAGCCGTTGTAGCCCAGCGGGCCGGCAAACAGAGGGTGGCTGCCGGGGAAGGCGTCGTTGTGCTGATAGCCCACGCAGACCGGCGCATCCAGACGCTCGGCCAGCGCCTTCGAGGCCTCGATCCCGCCCTTGGACAGCACCACGCCCGCACCGTTCAGGATCACCGGGTTCTTGGCGTTCGACAGCAGCTCGGCCGCCTGCGCCACGGCGGTTTCGCCGCCCGCAGGGCGCTCGAACTCGACGATGGCGGGCAGGTCGATATCGACCACCTGGGTCCACATGTCACGCGGGATGTTGATCTGGGCCGGGGCGCTGGCGCGCTTGGCTTTCATGATCACGCGGTTCAGAACCTCGGTGACGCGGGTCGGGTCGCGGACCTCTTCCTGATAGGCGACCATGTCCTCGAACAGCTTCATCTGCTCAACTTCCTGGAAACCGCCCTGACCGATGGTCTTGTTCGCCGCCTGCGGAGTGACCAGCAGCAGCGGCGTGTGGTTCCAGTAGGCGGTTTTCACGGCAGTCACGAAATTGGTGATGCCGGGGCCGTTCTGCGCGATCATCATCGACATCTTGCCGGTCGCACGGGTGTAGCCATCCGCCATCATCCCCGCGCTGCCTTCATGCGCACAGTCCCAGAACATGATCCCGGCCTTCGGGAACAAGTCCGAGATTGGCATCATCGCAGATCCAATGATCCCGAACGCATGCTCAATCCCGTGCATCTGCAAAACCTTAACAAAGGCCTCTTCCGTCGTCATTTTCATAAGGGTG
>NZ_JAEDOT010000020.1:0-2282 GCF_017872595.1 Ruegeria sp. HKCCSP346 | reverse complement strand
GAAACCTCGTCTGCACATGCCCCCCAATGGACGCATACGCAGACGCCGCGGAATAGGTAACCGGGCGTAGCAATCCGCGGTTTGCCCAAGCGGATTGAAATCCGAAAATGAGGGCAGCGTCCAGCGAGGCGCTGCCTCTCGTCAATTCGATGGAGGAACAATGAAACACTATGTCCTCGCAAATGATCGCGCCGACCTGGCAAAGACCGGGCCGGAGGTGCCCGAAAGAATAAAACACATCGATGTTATCCTCAGCGACACCCGGGCGCTGGCATCGGCCGAGATCGTCGTCGAGTTCTATCACGCTCTGAACAGCCTGGTCGAAAACTGCTCTTACGTCGTCAATCTCCGGGTGTCCGGAAATGACTCGGTTGGCGGGCCTCTTTATTGGGCAGGTCGGACGGCGATATTCTGGGGCGACCTGGAGAACAACTGGGACGTCTCCGGTTCGCGCAGAAGCTGGATTTCGCAAGTTCTCAACCTGTCTTCAAGGACCGTTCTGGTCGGTGGAGCTGTCCTGTTGCTGGTGCAACTGGGCAGAGCGGGCCGAAACATCGTCGCGGTTCACCCGAACTTTGCCGCGGCCGCGCTGGAAAGCGGATTGGAAAGCTGCGGTGCGGCAACCCATCTGGCCGCCGACGGGCACCCCCACAGCGCGACCAGCAGACTGAGCGCGTTGCGGTTGTTGTCCGAATTCGTGTCCTTGGATCACGGAGAGCATATTGCGGACGCATTGCGCAGCTATATCGGCCTGACCGAACCTACGCAAAAACACGAAAGCAGGTTGGCCGCCCGGTTGGTGCACAAGGCAAAAGGCGATCTTCTGGTGGTGCGCACTTTGGATGCGATGCAGGAGAACATCGAAGATCCTCTGACGATCTCCGATCTTTCCCGTTTGCTCAAAACCTCGACGCGGCAGCTGCAACGACGGTTCCTGAGCAAAACCGGAGCAAAGCTTCTTTCCACGTACAAGGAGCTTCGTCTGGAAAGGGCGCAGAACCTGTTGCAGTTCACGAACATGTCGCAGATCGAAATCTCGGCAGCCACCGGTTTTTCATCGCCCGTCGCATTGAAACGTGCGTTTCAACGCTGCTACAAAACCAGCCCGGATGATGTCCGGGACCGTCGGTTCACGGGTTCGATGGCGCCGGAAGGATCCTAGCACTTCTTCGGCTTGCGCAACCGGCGATGACATCGCGTGGGCAGTTTGCCCACGCAACACTGGTTTGGTTCACGCCGCAGCAATCTGGCTTGCCTTTTCCACCAGCACTTCGGCCTGACGGATGGAGGCGTAATCAATCAGTCGACCATCCAGCGAAACAGCGCCTTTTCCGTCTGCCTCGGCCTCGGCCATGGCAACAAGAATTCGCTGCGCCTTGATGACCTCGGCGTCGGACGGCGACATCACCTCGTTCGCCAGCGCGATCTGGCTTGGGTGAATGGCCCATTTGCCCTCGCAACCCAGAACGGCGGCACGTTTTGCGGCGGCCTTGTAACCGTCCGGGTCCTGAAAATCGCCAAAAGGCCCATCAATCGGACGCAGCCCGTTGGCGCGCGCCGCAACCACCATGCGGGCCAGAGCATAATGCCACATGTCACCCCAATGGGTCTGGCGACCGTCCTCGGGGTCCGCATCGGTCAAAACAGAGTAGTCCGGGTTCACACCACCGATGATCGTGGTTCGCGCACGGGTCGAGGCCGCATAGTCGGCCACACCGAAGTGCAAGCTTTCATTGCGCTTGGATGCTGCCGCAATCTCACTGACATTCTGCATGCCAAGCGCGGTTTCGATGATGTGTTCGAACCCGATCCGTTTTTTGTAACCCTTGGCGTCTTCGATCTGGGTCACCAGCATGTCGACCGCATACACATCTGCGGCTGTCCCGACCTTGGGGATCATGATCAGGTCCAGCCGTTCACCCGCCTGTTCGACCACATCGACGACGTCGCGGTACATGTAATGCGTGTCCAGACCGTTGATCCGAACCGACATGGTCTTGTTGCCCCAATCGATGTCGTTCAGCGCCTGAATGATGTTCCTGCGGGCCTGTTCCTTTTCATCGGGCGCGACGGCGTCTTCCAGATCAAGGAAAATGACGTCTACATCGGATTTGGCTGCCTTTTCGAACATTCCGGGTTGGCTGCCGGGCACGGCCAATTCACTTCGGTTCAGGCGTGCTGGGGCTTGGTCAATGGAATGAAAGCTCATAGGTTCGGGTCCTTCGTCTTACAGGTTCGGATAGATCGGGAATTTGGCGCAGAGGTCTGCGACCTCGGCCTTG
>NZ_JAEDOT010000002.1:0-553851 GCF_017872595.1 Ruegeria sp. HKCCSP346 | reverse complement strand
TCGCAAACTTTGTTCCCACCTGTCAGGTCAAGCTTAGTTTTGGTAGCGCATGCTCTAAATGACAGGAGCAGACTGTGACAATCTCATTCAAAGGCGCATATTTTCCGAAAGAAGTGATCTTGTACGCGGTTTTCTTCTACCTACGCTACGGTGTTTCATACCGGGATCTGGAAGAAATCATGGCGGAACGCGGCGTTGAACTCGATCACGCGACCTTGAACCGCTGGGTGAGCCGATATGCCGGTCTTGTCGCTGATGCTTCGCGGCACAAAAAGCGTCCTGCCGACTGTTCATGGCGCATGGATGAGACCTATGTGAAGGTGAAGGGTGAGTGGGTTTATCTCTATCGCGCCATCGACAAACACGGCAAGACCCTTGAATTCATGCTATCCAAGCGCCGAAATAAGACCGCTGCGACAGAGTTTTTCTCTTGGGCGCTTGAGGTGAACGGTTTGCCACGGAAGATTGTTATCGACAAAAGCGGGCCAACACTGCCGGTCTCAAAGCAATCAACAAAATGCTGAAAAGGTTTTGGCTGCCCGATCCCAATCGAGATGATCAGGCGGAAGTGTTTGAATAACATCTTGGAACAGGACCATCGAGTCATCAAACGTCGCATCAGGCCCATGTTGGGTTTCAGGTCTTTCTCTTCAGCTGCATCTGCCCTAGCCGGCATCGAACTGGTTAACATGATCCGCAAGGATCAATTCACGCCCGGAACCTGCCCGGTTCAGCAGGTTGCTCAGCTGGTGGGCTTAACGGATCGTTATTCCCATCCAGGCGGATTTAAAAGAATTTTGCGAGAGTCCCGTATCCCGGATAGAATGCGCGTCACTTTGAGAGGGGCTGAATGCGGTATCTGTTGTTGCAAGTATTGGCGATTGTCGCTTTTGCAGGCGCGCTTTGTGCAGAAAAGAGCGATTATATCGAACTTGCACAGAGAGGATGGGGGTATGAGCTGCGGTCCACGATGCTGGGACGCGACATGGCGATCCCTGTTCACATCAATGGCCGCGATCAGGCCGGTGCAGCCCTGTGCCTGGTTGGTGAGAAACCGCATCCGCAAACGCTTGTCGTTCTTGATACTTTTCGGGCGTTGCTGAAACACAGCTTCGGCCACCCGACACCCATGCGCTACGCAGGCCCATCTGCGCGCGATTGTGGAACCGGTCGAACCGTGGTTTTGCGATTGTATTCCGGGTACCCTCCCAATCGGGACCTTTCGTCAGATATCGACTGGCTCAGTGAACTCCACCAGCTTGGTTTGCCTGCGGGTCGAAACTATGTGGTGACATCACCGGCGATGGCACAGACCTTTTTTGGATATCGGGGGCAGGGGACCCACATTGTGGTCAAACAACCGGCGCATGATCAAACCAGCAAGCTGGAAAGGGATTTTCACAAATCGATCCTGCTGGAAGAGCTGTTTCAGTCCTTCACCTTCGGCATGGACATCCTGCTATATGACAAATCGTCAGGGTTCTTGTCGAAATTGCAGGAAACGCCGGTAAACTTGCAGCGCCTGCCTTGGAGTTCGCACGACTTCATGCGCGCATTGCTGGATTCGAACCCAAGCGGTCTTTGTGCGTTTGACATCTTCATGATGCATGCTGTCGCGCAATCCCCGGTGGATCAAACCATAGACCCCGGCTTTATCGAATACATTAATGCCCAATATGACCGGCTATGGGCGCAGGCGGACGAAACCCTGGCCAATCCCAGATTTGCAGCCCTTTTTGATGAAGGCTGCACCAATTCGGTTCGTGTGCCCAGGTAATACCATCTGACGTGTTTTATCGGGCGGGTGACTCCGGGTAGCCTGAGCGCAGGCAATGCGCCCTCAGAGGCTATGGGAGGACATATGGATACGAGGCCTGAAAACCCGCCACGCGCCATTGCGGGATTGTCCGCGTATCTGTCGCAGGGGCTTATCGGTCACGCGCATCTGGTGGACTCTCTTTTGATCGCGCTGCTGGAAGGTGGTCATCTTCTTGTAGAAGGTCCGCCCGGGCTGGCGAAGACACGGGCGGTCAAATGGCTGTCAAACGCTGTCGAGGGCGGCTTTGCCCGTATTCAATGCACACCTGACCTGATGCCCTCTGATCTGACCGGAACACCGGTTTACCAGCCTCAGGAAGGCCGCTTTGAGTTTGTTCCGGGGCCGGTGTTTCACACTCTGGTGCTGGTTGACGAGATCAACCGCGCGCCGCCAAAGGTGCAATCTGCCTTGTTGGAGGCCATGGCAGAACACCAGGTTACGGTTGGCAATGAAACATACGCCCTGCCGGATCCCTTTCTGGTCGTGGCGACCCAGAACCCCATTGAACATGACGGGACCTTTCCCTTGCCCGAGGCGCAATTGGACAGGTTTCTGCTGCATGTCGTACTGACATTGCCGGATCTGGAAACGGAACGTGAGATTCTTGATCTGGTCATCGCCGAAACCCGGAATGGGCCTCCGGACGCGCAGCGGATGACGCTTGAAGAGCTGAAGATTGCCCGCACCGAAGCGCAGTCGGTTCACGTCGCGCCAGAATTGCGGGACTATATCGTACGGCTTGTGCTTGCCACCCGTGAAGGTCCGTTTTCCGAATATATCGAACACGCAGTCTCGCCGCGCGGGTCATTGGCCCTGGCCTCGGCATCGCGCGCGCGCGCCTATCTGCGGGGCCGGGATTTCGCCCTGCCTGAAGATGTCGCTGCTGTTGCGCCCGATGCGCTGGCTCACCGCATGGTGCTGACCTGGAGAGCCGTTGCAGATGGGAAAAAGCCGCGCGAGTTGGTGGCCGACATTCTGAATGCGGTCGAGCCGCTGTGACGGGCGTGCTGGCACATGCGGGGGTTCGCCTGACGACCGAGGCCTTGATTGCATTGCGGCATATCGCATTGACCGACCGCGGCAACCCGACAATGGCGGCCCTGCCCGGAGGATTTCTGACCCGAAAGCGCGGGCAGGGCGTCGAGGTTGCTGATGTACGCGAATATGTGGACGGGGATGACATTCGTCATTTGGATCGCGGAACGACCGCCCGCACGGGGCGTATGCATATCCGGCAGTTTCAGGAGGAACAGGACCGCGTCGCCCTGTTGGTTGCGGATTTTCGTGCACCGATGTTCTGGGGCATCCAGCGGGCGTTTCTGTCAGTCGCTGCCGCCGAAGCCTTGACCCTGATCGGATGGTTCATGGTTGAAAGCGGCGGGCGTGTCGGTCTTTTGGCGCTTACCCCCGGCGCACCCGTCATCGTCCCGTTGCGAGGGAAAACGCGCGGAATGCTGGATGTGATCGGTGGCCTGGTTCAGGCTCATGCGCGCAGTCTGACCGCGCTGCAAAAAGGTGAGGATGAAAGCTGGACGCTGGAACAGGCACTTGCCGGCGTTGAGCGCCTGACGCCGACGGGCGCCGAGATTATCATCGCGTCTGGCTTTGATCAGCAGGGAGAGGGCTTTTCGGACGTGCTGGACCGGCTCAATCATCGCCGCACCCCCAGACTGCTGCTTGTGACTGAAAGCAAAGCGCATGAGATGCCAAGAGGCTGGTATCCGATCCGCCTTTCAGATGGGCGGCAAAAGCGGGTCTATCTGGCCCGGGCAGAGCCTGCCGGCGAACTTGCGTTTCAGAAGGTGGCAACACATCCTGCGCTTGTCCTGAATGCCAGTGACCCGGTCGAACAAACCTCTCGTCGCATTTCGTCGGTTTTCGCGGCAAGATATGTGGCATGAGTGAGAAAGCACTCTCTGAAGCCACGATGCTGGCCAGCCTGCGGGATATCCATTTGCCCGCCGAGGCCGCAGGTGGGGCGGTTGCGGAATTCGCGGCTGTTCTTGGTATCGCGGCGCTGGCTTCGGTCGGCTGTGTCGCCATCTTGCGGTTGCTGAGTGTCAAGACCGCAGCAAACAGGCGGCCGGATCCACCGGATCGATCTGTTGAACAACCGGGGTGGTCCGTGGATCGCCGCAGGGTGGCTCTATTGCACAAACTGCGCGCTCAGAATCCGACGCGTTATGCAGAGTTGACGGGTGATCTTTATCAACCCGGTGGTGAACCGGATCTGGCGACCCTGCAAAAGGAGGTCGCTAGTCGTGTTTGAGCTTGCTGACCCCTGGATCTTGTTGGCGCTGCCATTGCCTCTTGTCATCACACGTTTGGTCAAGCCGCGGCCGGTTTTCGAGCGGGGGTTCCCAGTTCCGGACCGCATAGGCGGAATGCTTATGGCGGCCAGCCCACAGGCTCAGGCCAGGACCCGGACTTTGGCGGACCTCCTGATTTTGTGGATCATTTGGGGGCTCATGATTTTTGCACTGTCCGGTCCGCGCCAACTGCAACCCGTCAGCGCCCTGAAAGTGTCCGGACGGGACCTTGCGATTGTTCTGGATCTTTCGGGATCGATGGTGCGGGAGGATTTTTATCTCGATGGGCGCCAGATCACCCGTTTGCAGGCGGTGACACGCGTTGGATCCGAGTTCGCCCGACGCCGCGCCGGCGACCGGGTGGCCTTGATTGTTTTCGGGTCCGAAGCCTATTTCGCCACGCCTTTCACTTTCGATACCGAGGCTGTCGCGCGACGGATCCAAGAGGCCACGATCGGTATCTCGGGCCGTGCGACAAACATATCCGATGGTCTGGGCCTTGCTTTGAAGCGCCTGGCCAACAGCCAGGCGGCGTCGCGGGTCGTCATTCTGTTGTCGGATGGGGTGAACAACGCGGGCGCCACGAACCCCGGTGGCGTGGCCGAACTGGCGGCCGAGATGGGGGTGCGGGTCCATACGATTGCTCTGGGTCCAAAAGACCTGCAAAGCGCCGAACCTGGTGAGCGCGGCGTCGTCGATGCGACAACCCTGCGCGCCATTGCCGAAATTTCAGGCGGCGAAGCGTTTCGCGTCAAAACCACCGATGATCTTGTCGACGTGACTCAGGCCTTGGATCGGCTGGAAGCGACGGACAGCGCGGGCCTTACGGCCGAGGTCTACCGATCATTCTGGACCTGGCCCGCAGCAATGGCGGCCGCACTTGCCCTGTTGGCGGCGTGGAGGCAAGCGTGATGATTGAGCTGGATGTCACTTTACTCAGACCGGTCTGGGGGCTTTTGCTGCCTGTCATCTGCGGGGCAGGGTGGTGGTTGCTTTCCCGTGCCGGAGGGTTCGGAGCCTGGGACAAGATCACCGACCCGCAGCTTGTCCAGGCGATGGCCGCGATCGGCCGGATCGAAGGCGGCTCCTTCCCGCTCAAACCCGCTGCCTTGCTTCTGACCGCCGGGATCGTCGCGATTGCCCTGACCGGCCCGGCAATCGAACGGCGCGACGCGCAGACCTATCGCAATCTGGATGGCGTATTGTTCCTTGTGGATGCATCTGACAGCGTGGCGGAAGGCGACCGCTGGCCGCAACTGCTGAGCATGGGGCGTTTGGGTGTCAGTGCGCTTGGGTCCCGCCCCGGCGGCATCATCGTTTACGCGGGCGATGCCTATGTCGCCACGGATATGACCACCGATCACCGCCAATTGGGTCAAACGCTGTCGCTCATCGATGGACAGACCGTTCCGGACAAGGGATCGCGACCCGAACGCGCGCTGGCTTTGGCTTTGCAGCGGATGGAAGGGGCGGGCATCCTGGCCGGGGACGTCGTCCTGTTCACTGACGGGGACGGGCTGGGATCACCCTCATTGCAGCGGGTCGCATTGCTTGCTGCACGAGGGGTGCGCGTGTCCTTGGTGTCGGCTCACCGCACGACTGCGCAAATCCAAACCCACGCCGCGCTCGGCGGTGGCGCTGTCTTCACTTTGGACCAGTCAGATGATCTGGCCAATTGGCTGGCAGATGATGCCGCAACCCGCTTGATACGGGCGGACTATCCGGTGCTGTTCTGGCATGATCTGGGGCGGTATTTGCTGTATTTCGCATTGCTCCCCCTGCTGTTTTTGTTCTGGAGGGAAGGGGCATGAGGTGGTTCGCGATTGCAGGTGCCACTTGTATTGCCGTTGCCTTTGCGCTGGGCGGCGCTGCCCCTTTCGGCCGCGTCGCATTGGCAATCGGTCTGTATCCAATGGCTGCAAAACTGTTTTCCGACCCTGACTGGCAAGGTGTTGCCTTCTACCGTGCGGGCGTTTTTGACAAAGCAGCCAGTGCTTTCGAGCACGCCGGGAACCAGTACAACCTCGGCAATGCTTACGCCCGGACCGGCCAATTGGCCGCTGCGCTGGAAGCCTATGATCAGGCCATGGCCAGGGGAAACCTGGATGCCCAGGCGAATTTCGATGTGCTGGCCGCCTATTACGCAGGGCAGCAGATCACCCCAGAGGCGTTGAGCCTTTTCCCCGAACGGAAATCCGGCCCCAAGGCCGACAGTTTTGTCGCGCGCGGGAATGCGCGGGCGGCGGGAACCGGCAGTGAGGTCACGAACGCGAACACGATGCTGGGACTGGCGGAATTGGACAGTCGCGGGCAACTGGGCGTGCGCCGCATCTTTGATGACAAGTTCATGGTTGCCGATCTGCGCTGGCTCAATCAGCTTTCCGATGTTCCGGGTGAGTTCATGGCGGCACGGATCGCACACGAACACAAGCGCCGGGAAAAGCTTGGTCTTTCGCCTCCGGAAGCGGAGAACCCGGAATGAAGTGGCTGTTTCTGCTTCTTATTGCACTTCCGATGCAGGTTTTGGCGCAGTCGAAAACAGTGCTGCCCTCCGAGGCGTTGATCGAAGTTGCCATCGAAGACAATGCCCCGGTTCCGTTCACCCAAGAGATGGTGCTGTTGACGATCCGGGGTGTCTATCGTCGGCACATCACGCGCGAAGAGCTGATCCAACCCCGCTTGGATGGGTTCAGCTGGGCGCAACTGGGCCCGGACAGCTGGTCGGAGCAAAGGATCAATGGCCGGAAATACAAAGTGTTCACCCGACGGATGGCGATCTATCCTGTCGAGGCAGGCAAGCTTACAATTGGTCCGTTTGTGCACAGGTTGACCCTGACAGACGAAAATGACGACTGGTTCGAACACGAGATTCAATCAGAGCCGCTGACCATTCAGGTGGCGCAAGCCCCGGCCACCAAGGAGTGGTGGTTTCCGGTTCGCAAATTGCAGATTTCGGATCAGTGGTCGAATGCGCCGGATCAACTTGCGCCGGGTGAGGGGGTCTTGCGCGTCATTCGACTGGAAGCCCTGGGCGCGACGCCCGAGATGATCCCGCCCATGCCCGAGTTGACCTCGCCTTCGGCCCTGATCTTCGCGCATCCTGAGAAACGGCTTGTCGAACTGACCCCGGAAGGGCCGGTCACCCATGCGTTCTGGCGCTGGACCATACGCCCCTCGAACGACACGTCCGGCATCGTTGAACCCTTGCAATTCAGTTACTTTGATACTGTGGCCCGTGAAACCCGAGAAGTCATCATCTCACCACAACGCATTGCCTATGGTACGGCCATCGAAGACGCAGGCCTTGGCGTCGCAGAGGCAGATGCGCCACCAGCAACGCTGTTGGGTTGGCCAATGGCCGCAATCGCCATTGTCGTTTTTCTGGCCGGTTTGGGGTTGGGACTGTCCGGCCACAAACTGGCCGTTTCAAGGGCATTGCGCCGCTTTGGGGTTTTTGATCCGTTGGCCCGGGAATTGCGACGCAGTGCCAGGTCTGGTCGCGCAGACAGGCTGCGGCAAGCGGCTTCTGCCATCCTGCGCCGCGACGGCCCTTCATCCAGTCGACTCAAACACATGCAAGACTTTGACAGGCAGTATTTTGATCCCAATGCTGCGGCGCCCGATTTGAACGCGTTTGCCAGGGTCTTCCTCAGGAACCAGACCGGCTGAGTCATCAAGCATTTGTTATCTATGGTATCTTTCGCGTGTCTCAAAATGAAACAGTTGAACTGATCGGGAAATGCTGTAACTTTCCTGTCGGAGGAGAAGCAATGCACTTTGCGGGATGCCCTAAACCGGTGGACCAGGTGTCCAGCGTGCTTATCGTGGATGATCATCCGCTGTTCAGCGATGCGTTGGCCGCGGCATTGCAGCTGAGCTTCGAGAACTGCCGAATTGAAAAAGCCAACACGCTGAAGCAGACACTTGAAATACTTGGCGCAGGCTTCAAGCCCGATCTGATCATGTTCGATCTGAAATTGCCGGACGTAACGGGTATCTCGGGTTTTCAGCAGCTGCGGCAGCGCTGTCCGAATGCGCCGGTTCTGGTGATATCATCCCTGGCATCCGGAGAGCTGGTAAGATCTTTGCTGGACCACGGTGCGATGGGATTTCTGCCGAAAGATACGCCGGCGCAAACCCTGAAACACGCCATTCAGGAGATCACCTCTGGGCGGAGATACGTACCCACCGAATACAACCGCGTCGAAGAGCTGAAGCCCTCCGAAAGCACCGTCTACCAATCCAGCCCCGAGCTTTCATCACTGACGCCGCAGCAGGTTAAAATTCTCAAGCTTATCTGCGTGGGCCAATCCAACAAACAGATTGCATATGAGCTGTCGTTGGCCGAGGCGACGGTCAAGGCACATATCACCGCTTTGCTGCGCCGCCTTGGGGTGCGCAACCGGACCCAGGCCGCTGTTCTGGTCGACTCGGTTGTCGCCAGACAGTCGCGACACGAACCGGAGGTCAAATCCTTTCTTCAACACTAGGGGGGACACATGCGGGATCTGGAGCATGAACCAAATTTCATTGCGATTGGCCGTTCCGATGATTTGGACCCGACGACCGCCGTTGAAGAAGCCTGCGCGGAAATCGACAGTCTGTCGTCCTGCTTTGTCCTGGCCTTTATTCCCAGCACTCTTGACCCGGCAGAGGTGTCATGTTGCCTGAACAGAAGACTTGCGGGTGTTCCAGTATTTGGCTGCACTACCGCAGGTCAAATCACGCGATCGGGTTATGAATCCCATGCGCTTTTGCTGTTGGCCTTTCCAAAGTCCAACTTTCGGTGTTCGTCCATTTTGTTCGAGTCGCTCAGGCCGCTCAATTCAATGGAGATCGCTGCCGCAGCGCAGCGACTGGCCGAAAGATTCCGCCACACGGCGGGGTGGAACAGGCTGGCGCTGGTGTTTACGGATGGATTGTCCAAGCAGGAAGACTTGCTGGTTTCAACGCTGGAAACCGTTCTGGATGGATTGCCGATATTTGGCGGCTCTGCCGGGGATGGCCTTCAATATGAAGAGACGTTCGTTTTTCACGGTGGCAGCGCGCACAACAATGCTGCCGTCCTGTTGTTGATTGAAACCAACCTTGGTTTTCAGGGTATCGGTTTTGATCATTTCCTGCCCATCGGGTCAGAGATCATCATCACCGACGCCAACCCGGAAGAACGGGTGGTGTATGAGATCAACGGGGCGCCGGCAGCGCAGGAATATGCACGACTGGTCGGGTGCGCGGCCGAAGATCTTTCGCCACTGGTATTCGCAGAAAACCCGCTGCTTCTCAGACAGAACCTCAATTACTATGTACGTGCCATTCGTGAACCGATGGAGGGGGGATCCCTGTCTTTTCTAGCGGCGATCGATGACGGCCTTATCATGACACTGGGGCGCGGGAAGGAGATTATTGAAACGCTCGAAGCTGGGTTGAATGTGCGCGACAACACCGGGACGGCCCCGGATTTCATTCTTGGGTTCGACTGTATTCTGCGGAAACTCGAAATCGAACAGAAGCAGTTGAGCAAACAGGTTTCGGATGTTTTGCAATCCCACCGGGTGGTTGGCTTCAACACCTACGGCGAACAGCAATCCGGCGTTCACATGAACCAGACCTTTGTAGGGGTCGCTTTCTTTGAACCCGAAAAGCGGGAACTGAGCTGATCATGCTTAATCCTGACGACCCGCCAGAGATCCAGATATCCAAACAGGCCAAGATCATTGATGCGCTGATGCGGCGCGCCAACCGTCAGAAAGATGTAGGCCCGTCCGCCTTTCTGGCGTTTCAATCGGCGATAGAGTTGCAGCAGCAGGTGATGAAGCAGAGTCGGGATCTGGAACGCGCGACCACCGAACTTGAAAGCGCCAGATACGAACGCGAACAAACCCGCAAGAGCCTCGTCAAGGCCCTGTCTTCCATGGAAGAAGGGTTTGCGCTGTTCACGGATGGTGATTTGAATCTGTGCAACGAGCTGTTTCAGGCGATCTTCCCGGATATGTCTGATGTTGTCGGGCCCGGCCTCAGCCTGGGTCGGTTTTTTCTGTTGGTGCAGAACAGTCCTGAATTCGTATCGTCCGATAATGGCATATCGAAGATGCTGGATGCGCTTGAGCGCAATTGCCATACCGGGATGGTGTCCAGCGACGTGATCGAACTGCGTGGGGATCGTTGGTATCAACTCAGCGCACAATACACGTCGCCTCAGAATGTGGTCATTCTGTTGACCGATATCACATCCGTTGTTCGCAGAAACCGTGATGAGAAAGAAACCCTTATTGACCGTCAGGAGGACTACCTTAAGGCGGTTTTCCAAAACATGAGCTCAGGCGTTTGCACGTTTTCGTCAGATACGAAGATCATGATGCACAATGCGCGGTTCCGGGAAATACTGAACCTGCCGCTATCCGTCTTGCAGGCAAATATGCCAGTGCAAACGCTTTTGGATCTGATGCGGGCGCGTGGGCTGATCAAGGCCGATGATGAACTCAGGATCGGCAAGTGGCAACACGAGCTGAAAAGCCGTGGCTGGTTGCGCAAACGTGTGCGCGACGGATCAGACCGCGTATTGGACATTCAGGTCAACCAGCTGCCGGATGGTGGTTTTCTGGTCGAGCTGAAAGACGTAACGTTCGAAGCACGCGCGACCGAAACCCTGGAAAACCGGGTTATGGAACGCACGGCAGAGTTGACCCATGCCAACGCCAAGCTGGTTCAGGAATACGAAGAAAAAGCGCGGGTGGAAGAGGCGCTGCGGATCGCAAAGGAACGCGCCGAAGCTGCGGTTTCTTCCAAGACACGATTTCTTGCGGCCGCCAGCCACGACCTGCTTCAACCGATCAATGCCGCAAAACTCATGATCTCGACCCTGCTGGAGATCACGCGTGAGACAGAGCTTCATGAGATGATGGAGCGGTTGGACGGTGCGTTTGGATCTGCTGAACAACTGTTGCACTCATTGCTGGATATATCGCGGCTTGAAACCGCTGACCCGGACACGGTCTCACCCACAGAAGTTAGCCTTGCTACGATGATTGCAGGAATACAGGGCGACCAAACGCTGGTGGCCGAGAGCAAGAATGTGACGCTTGATGTGGTTCCGTGTTCGGAAATCGTGAAATCCGACCCGGTCTATCTGTTGCGCTCGATCCAGAATTTGGTCGTGAATGCCATCCAGTATACCGAACCGGGTGGTCGGGTTCTGGTGGGGTGCCGCAGGCGCGGCGACAAGGTCATTTTGCAGGTCTGGGATACGGGTATCGGTATCGCACGCAAAGACCAGGAACGCGTGTTCGAGGAATTCACTCGGGCCGAAAACGTGCCATTGGGGTCCGGCATGGGGCTGGGTTTGTCCGTCGTGGACCGCGCCTGCCGGCTGTTGGGTCACAAGCTGTCGCTGCGGTCCAAACCTGGCATTGGTTCAGTGTTCAGCATAGAAATGGACAGGGTCGAAAGTGGGCCAAGCACCATCGAACCCTTGGATCTTCTGGCCAATACGGGCGACGTGCCGTTGGATTTCATCATTCTGGTGATTGAAAACGACCGCGATGTTCTTTTTGGAACAACCCAGTGGCTGGAACAGAACGGCGCCAGTGTTCTGCCGGCTCGGTCGCCGAAGGAAGCGCTGCAATTCATAAAAGACATAGGAATGCCCCCGGATATCATTCTGGCCGACTATCAATTGGATGATGGGGAAACTGGCGTGATGGCCATTCACCGGATCCGAGAGATGACGCAGACTCAAGTTCCGGCGATTCTGATCACGGCTGATCGCAGCGAAGCGTTGCGCAAAGACGGATTGCGGCATGAAATTTCGGTTATGGCGAAACCGGTCAAGCTGCCTCGGCTGCGGTCCTTGATCTTTTGGAAGATACAGAATGCCCTGCACGCGCAAACGCTCAACACCGACAAAAGTCGGCGATGACATGGGGCGATTTGCCCATACTCTCATCCTTGGGAGGGCCAGGTTATGAGAAGGCTTCTTTGCGGCATCGCCGTTTTGTTTCTGAGTTTGAAAGCCGTTTCCGCGGCATCGGTTGATGCCGAGCAAGCCTATGATTTGCTGTTCCAAAATGGCGTTCTGGACACAATCGAACGTGACAAGGAATTGATCTATCAGCGTACCGTCACAAACCGGCTAAGACCCGATGCGGCGGAACGCGATACCGGTCTTATCTCTCTCAGTTTTTTGGATGACGGGAACGAGATGGCCCATCTGGAATTTCGCCAAGATGACAAACACCGCGCCATGGGTGTTTTTCCGGCCAGCGTCGGCAATCCGATGATCATGGTTTTCTATGAAAGCGCCATCCGGGATATGGCCGAGTCCGCCGGAGGCAGCCCGTTTTACATCCGAAACCGTATCAAGGATGCGCTGGTTCAACCTGCCGAGATCGTCGAAGGCGAGGCGGCGATTGGTGGCAGAACCATCCCCGTTCGGACCATTTTCATGCGTCCTTTCGCCGAGGATCCGAACCGCGACCGGATGCAAGGGTTCGGAGACCTGGTTCTTCGCGTCACGGTGTCAGAAGAGGTTCCGGGCTGGTATCTGAGCCTTGTGGCGGAAGCTGTTTCCGAACGTGACGGCACGGCCGTTTATCGATCGGAAATGCGGTTTGAAGGAATGCAGGAGGGTCGCGAATGAAAACGTCAGGCCAAATTCGGGAACGCAGCCGCATGACCTTTACGGCCCTGGTCGCGGGCATTCTGGCCGCGCCCATTGCAGCGTCAGCACAAAGCGTTGCGGATCGGCTCAATGACTACCCGACCGCGGCGCGCGCGGATTACGTGTTTGCATGTATGGTCACCAACGGTCAAACCCGCGAGATGCTGGATAGGTGTTCATGCTCGATCGATTTGATCGCTTCGATCCTGCCGTATGAGCATTATGAACAGGCGGAAACTGTTCTGTCTATGCGTCGGGTCGGGGGAGAGCGTATGGCGTTTTTCAAAAGCGCGGTACTGGCCGAAAACATGGTGGCTGACCTGCGCCGGGCGCAGGCAGAAGCCGAGGTTGTCTGTTTCCGATAAACGCAGGCCCGTCCGTCAGCTGGCCGCTGCTTTGGGCAGGTCTTTTTCGAACGTGTTGCCCTCGGTATCCGTTGCCTTGACCGTCAACATGGTCGAGCCGTTGTCATTGTAGGCAAAACGGAAAGCCGGGTTTTCCGAGATCGAGATGCCGCCATCCATCGTGAACAGCAACTCATCGCCCTGCCAGACTTCGATATGGTCGATGAAATGCGCGGGGATGAACAGTTGCGTCACCTGATCGCGTTGCAGGCCGGAATAGTTCGGATGGCGGATCATGATCTGAGCTTCTCGGCGTGATGTGGAAATCTGCGCCTCTTCCCCAAAGCTGCGCAGCTTCATCTTGCCCATGGACGCCAATGCGACCTCTGGGTCTTTGCTGGCCGGTGCCGAACAGCCGCCCGATGCTTTGACAAACCGGCCTGTCATATGAAGCCCGTCCGGCGTTTCAGCGATCACGCGAACATTTGAATATTGGTTCACGCGAACGCGCATCTCGAAATCCAACTGACCCATGGCCGGTGAAAAGCTGAAGACGCCGGCGATCGGGGCCGGGTTTTCGTCGATCACGACGGTGGCAGCAGAAATCCGGGCATCGGGATCAAGCTGTTTCAAAACGATCGGCACCGTTGCGGCATCATGCGCCCGGTATGGGGCGTCCAGCGAAAGCAGCGTGTCCGCGTTCCCGATCTGGGCGTCGCCCACGACATCGTATTGCAGGTCCTTCCAGGTTTCGCTGTCGACCAGCGGATTTTTGATCGGCTGCTGTGCCCATGCAGGCAGGGACAGCGCAAGAGAAAGGATCGCTGCGGGTGCTAGTGCTCTGGCCATGGTGTCTCCTCCGGCAACCGGTGGCCAAGAATGTGCCACAAAATGCGGGGAAAATACATGCCGACGAAAGGCGCGGTGGTTCGGGCAGAGATCTATGCCAATGTTCCGGTCGGAGGGCTGCCATGTTTGAAGCCGTAATTTTGCTATGCGCGCAGGTCGCGGCAGAGCCATGCAGAGAACAACTTTTGCCGGGTTACGAAGCCCGATCCCAGGCTGAGTGCGAGCAGAAGCTGAAATCAACTCCTCCGCCGCTGTCCGATCGGCGCAGCGGCGCGCCTTATTGCCAACCCATTGGCCAGGCTCTGGAATTTGAAGAAGCTGCGCCGGGTCTGTTCGTGCATCGCGGCTTGATAGCGGAACCCGACGCGGACAATCTGGGCGACGTGTCCAATATCGGGTTTGTCATTGGCCAGGAGAGTGTCGCAGTGATTGACACGGGAACGGCACCATGGATAGGCGAGGCTGTCTGGCGGGCCATTCGGGCCGAGACGGACAAGCCAGTCAGTCACGTAATTTTGACTCACATGCATCCCGATCACACATTGGGTACAGAGCCTTTGGCCCTTTCAGCTGCGCAGGTTGTTGGCCATGTGGGGCTGGAGAGAGCGTTGCTGGACCGGTTGGGCAACTATGTCGAAAGCCTGAGCGCCGCGATCGGCGAAAGCGCCTATGTGGGCATCGGGCCGATTTCCGTCGACATCGCCGTCGAAACCACGCACGAGATTGATCTGGGTGGGCGCAAAATGATCCTGCGGGCCTGGCCCCGGGCACATACCGGGAATGACTTGACCGTGATGGATGCAAACACCGGCGTCATGTTCACCGGCGATCTTGTATTTCACCGGCACACCCCGGCATTGGATGGTCAACTGATAGGCTGGCAACGCGTCTTGAAACAGATGACCGGGCTTGAGGTCACCCAAATCGTACCGGGCCATGGTGGGCCGATCCTGGCGTGGCCTGAAGGGGCCGAGGATATGATGCGCTATTTGAACGTGCTGGAAAGCGACACACGCAAAGCAATCGACAGTGGCCAGCGGTTGGGGGATGCGGTTGAAACGATCGCTCAGGAAGAAGCAGTGCACTGGGACTTGTTTGACACCTACAACCCGCGCAATGCAACGGTCGCATTCACCGAACTCGAATGGGAATAGCCCGGTCAGCGAATGGCCCGATCCACGTTTTTCGCTTCGTTCAGATTGGCCTGATCTGCGCCCTGAACATCAGTCAGCCGCGTCGCCGTCAAATCGGCGTTCGTAAAATCGGCACCGGACAAAGTGGCCCCTGTCAGGTCAGCCCCGCCCAATGTGGCCATCGACAAATCGGCATTGGTGAAATTGGCGTTAGGCAATTTGGCAAATTCCAGATCGGCGCGGGACATTTGCGCATCAGTGAAATCCACGTCCGATCCACGAGCCGAGGACAGAACACCGCGCATAAGCCCCATGGATTGGTTGCGCATGTCGGCCGAAAAATCCGCCCCTTTGAATACTGCCCGGTTCAGATTGGCCTTGGTAAAATCGGCGGCTGTTCTGGCATTTGTGAAATCCGTATCGCTCAGATCCGCCCGGCTGAGCTGGGTCTGGAACAGCTCGGCCCCGACAAGCGATGCGCCTGAAAGGTTGGCGCCGATCATCCAGGATTGGCTGAGAATCGCGCCGTCCAGAGTGGATCCCGACAAATTGGTGCCGTTCAATGATGTCGCTCGCAGGATCGCGTTGCTGAAATCCAACCCGGACAAGTCGAGATTGTTCAGCCAGACCCGGGTGAAATCGGCAGGGGCGTCGGCCGTTGCAGCCGCAAGCCGGGCCACGACATCAGCGCGGGTCATTTGCGCTTGGGTCATTTTGGGCAGAGTCATGTCAACGCCGCTGAGTGGGGACTGGCCCAGGGCCGAGAGGGGCGACAGCGTCAGAAAGATGATCAATACGTGTTTCATGTGCCCCTCCTTGCCCCGAGGGCGCTGATTTAACCCTGGTCTGAGGTCAATTGTTGCAGCATTTGCGAAATCGCGAACAGGCGCCGCTCGATGATTTGCGGCGTTTCACACAGATAGGTGATCGAGCGTTGACGGTCGGAATAGATAAGCTGATCCCAATCCAATTGCTCTTCCAGGGCGTCAACGCGGTCATGGTCGGGCGGGTCGGAAGACAGGGCTTGGTCCATTTCCACCCTGGCCAGATCAATCTTTTCGGCCAGATCGATCTGCTTGAGCGAAAACTCTCCGATCCCCGCGATGATGTGCTTGCGCCTTTTGGACAAGGTGTCAAAGACGCGCTGGAACACCTGACCCAGAATATCCGGATCCCCATTGTGCCGCGCGGCGAACTCTGCAACCTGGGGCCGAAGGTCTTCCAGTTCGATCCGCCTCAGGGCCAACAGCCCGGCGATTTCGTCGATGTCGGTACTGTTTTCAGCGGTTTCGCCGTCAACAACCTGATACGGCCACATGAGGCCCAGCGAAAGGTCCTCGACCTTGCGCTGAATGCACGGCCATGTTGGGTCGGAGAAATCCGCTGCCAAGCCAGGGCCAGCCGCACCCAGACAGGCCAGCGCCAAAACAATCAGCTTGCCGTTTGACATCACAGCTTTCCTCCACGCGGACATCATGCATGAAATGTGCGCGCGAAGTCCATTCAACCCAATACACACCATTGTCTTAATTGTTTGCACGTGGTGCTCGCCCCCATACTCGACCCAAGCTGCCGGACTGCGGTTGATTCCGGTGCCATGGGAGGACAGACGGAGATGAGAACACGCGCGGCGGTTGCTGTGGCGGCAGGCCAACCTCTGGAAATCATGGAGGTTGAGCTGGACGGCCCGAAAGCAGGTGAAGTCCTGATCGAGGTCAAGGCGACCGGTCTATGTCATACGGATGAGTTTACCCGTTCCGGAGATGACCCCGAAGGGATTTTCCCTGCAATTTTGGGCCATGAGGGTGCCGGGGTTGTTCTGGAGATCGGGGAGGGCGTTACCAGCCTAACCGTCGGCGATCACGTGATACCGCTGTACACACCCGAGTGCCGCGAATGCGAATATTGCCTGAACCCCAAGACAAACCTGTGTCAGAAAGTGCGGGCGACTCAGGGTGCCGGTCTGTTGCCGGATGGAACGACCCGGTTCAGCATGTTGGATGGCACACCGATCCACCACTACATGGGCTGTTCGACTTTTGCCAATCACACCGTGGTGCCCGAGATTGCGCTGGCCAAGGTGCGCAAGGATGCGCCGTTTGACAAGATTTGTTACATCGGCTGCGGCGTGACCACCGGCATCGGGGCCGTTATCAACACCGCCAAGGTCGAAATTGGTTCGCGTTGCGTGGTCTTTGGTCTGGGCGGGATCGGCCTGAACGTCATTCAGGGCTGTCGCATGGCGGGCTGTGATCAGATCGTTGGTGTCGACCTGAATGACGGCAAGGCCGAAATGGCGACTCATTTCGGTATGACCGATTTCGTGAACCCCTCGAACGTCAGCGGTGATATCGTGGCGCATCTGGTCGAATTGACCGGCGGCGGTGCGGATTATAGCTTTGATGCGACCGGCAATGTCGGCGTGATGCGGACCGCTTTGGAATGCGCACACAAAGGTTGGGGTGAAAGCATCATCATCGGTGTGGCACCCGCTGGCGCCGAGATTTCAACGCGTCCGTTCCAGCTGGTCACCGGCCGGTCATGGCGCGGAACCGCGTTCGGCGGTGCCAAGGGCCGGACGGATGTTCCGAAGATCGTGGATTGGTACATGGCCGGGAAGATCGAGATCGACCCCATGATCACGCACAAGCTGACGCTTGATGAAATCAACCACGGCTTTGACCTGATGCACCAGGGTAAATCGATCCGCGCGGTCGTGGAGTACTGACATGGGTTTGAAAACCATCTCGCAAAACCGCAGTTTCGGAGGGGAGCAGACCGTGTACTCCCACGCGTCCGAGACCTGTGATTGCGAGATGACCTTTGCCGTCTACCTGCCGCCTCAGGCCAAATCCGGCCCGGTGCCGGTGTTGTGGTACTTGTCCGGCCTGACCTGCACCCATGAAAACGCGATGACCAAAGGCGGATTTCAGGAGGCGGCCGCGGATTACGGTGTTGCGGTTGTGTTTCCCGATACGTCCCCGCGTGGTGACAATGTTGCCGATGATGACGCCTATGATCTGGGGCAGGGGGCCGGGTTTTACGTGAACGCCACCCGGGACCCGTGGCGGGCCCATTTCAGGATGTATGACTACATCGTCGACGAACTGCGCGACATCGTACTAAAGAATTTCCCTGTGCAGGATCGTCACGGGATCACGGGCCATTCCATGGGTGGGCACGGTGCGATTACGATCGCGATACGCAACTCCGACAAATTCGGGTCTCTTTCGGCATTTGCGCCGATTGCGCACCCGACGCGGTCGGATTGGGGCCGTAAACAGCTCAGCAGCTATCTGGGTGACGACGAAAACACCTGGGTCGCGCATGACGCCACCCTGCTGCTGGAAGAGCACGGCTGGAAAGGTGACCTGCTGATTGATCAGGGCGCGGATGATCAGTTCCTTGATCTGCTCAAACCCGAAGCGTTGGCCAACATGATGGCAAAGCGCCGCCAGCCCGGACAGATCAGAATTCAGGAAGGGTATGACCATTCGTATTTCTTCGTGAACAGTTTTGCGCGCGACCATGTCGAATGGCACGCGGAACGTCTCAGCCAATGAAAATAGCAAGGAAAGATTGATAGTGATCAGAACGGTATTCGCAGCAACCTGCCTCATGCTTTCCCCCGCCTTCGCAAGTGCCGAAGGCGACCCCGAAGCGGGTGAGAAAGTCTTTCGCAAGTGCAAGGCCTGCCATGCGGTGGGCGAGGGGGCTGAAAACAAGGTGGGGCCGATGCTGAACGGCATTGTTGGACGTCAGGCCGCAACCGTAGAAGGATTTGGCTATTCACCGGTGTTGATTTCGCTGTCCGAAGAAGGGCTGGTTTGGACACCCGAAGAACTGGACGCGTTTCTGACGAAACCGCGCGACTACGCGAAGGGGATCAAGATGACCTTCGCCGGGCTGCGAAAAGAGGACGATCGGGCCAACATCATAGCATATCTTGCGACCTTTGAGGACAGCGGGTCGTAGGAGATCGCATTGCTCTCCCACCTAAGCGACCGGAAAACCGTCGGTCGGGGCGAGCATCAACAGACACCGTAATCCGACCTGGGTGAGGTGTTGCAATGCAGAGAGAGATCGCTGCACGAAAGGGAGGAGATTGAATGAAAAATCTATCGCTTTGGACCTCCGGGATTGCCATTGCACTGGCCACCACGGCCTATGCAAATGACGACCTGGTTGCCCAGATGGAGAACGCAAAACAATGGGCGATCCAGACGGGTGACTACAAAAATCAGCGCTATTCCGAACTGGATCAGATCAACGCAGACAATGTAGGTGATCTGCAAGTGGCGTGGACCTTCTCGACCGGTGTTCTGCGCGGGCACGAGGGTTCACCGCTGGTGATTGGTGACATGATGTATGTCCACACGCCGTTCCCGAACATTGTCTATGCTTTGGATCTGGCAAATGAGGGCAAAATCGTCTGGAAGTATGAGCCCAAGCAGGATCCGGACGTGATTCCGGTCATGTGCTGTGACACGGTGAACCGCGGTGTGGCTTATGCGGATGGCAAGATCTTCCTGCATCAGGCCGACACCAAGGTTGTGGCGCTTGATGCCAAATCCGGCGATGTCGTCTGGGAAGTCCAGAATGGCGACCCGGCGATTGGTGAAACCAACACGGCCACGGTGTTGCCAATCAAGGACAAGGTCATCGTCGGTATCTCGGGTGGCGAATTCGGTGTGCGCGGGTCTGTTACGGCCTATGACATGAACTCGGGCGAGCAGGTCTGGCGGGCCTATTCCATGGGGCCGGATTCGGACATTCTTGTTGATCCGGAAAAGACCACCCATCTGGGTAAGCCGGTTGGCGCGGACTCGGGTACAAACACCTGGGAAGGCGATCAGTGGAAGATCGGCGGCGGCACCACATGGGGCTGGTATTCCGCGGATCTGGACGAGAACCTGATGTACTATGGCACCGGGAACCCGTCGACCTGGAACCCGGCGCAGCGTCCGGGCGACAACCGCTGGTCCATGACCATCATGGCGCGTGACATCGACACCGGCGTGGCAAGATGGTTCTACCAGATGACGCCGCATGATGAATGGGACTATGACGGCATCAATGAAATGATCCTTACGGAACAGGAAATTGATGGCGAGCAGCGCAAGTTGCTGACCCATTTCGACCGCAACGGTCTTGGTTACACCATGGACCGCGTGACGGGCGAGCTGCTGGTGGCCGAAAAATTCGACCCGGTTGTGAACTGGACAACTGGCGTCGACATGGATCCCAACAGCGAAACCTATGGCCGCCCGGCCGTGGTTGCGCAGTATTCGACGGAACAGAACGGCGAGGACGTGAACTCGACCGGTATCTGCCCGGCGGCTTTGGGCACCAAGGACCAACAGCCTGCGGCCTATTCGCCGAAGACTCAGTTGATGTATGTGCCAACCAACCATGTCTGCATGGATTATGAGCCGTTCCGCGTGTCCTATACCGCTGGTCAGCCCTATGTGGGTGCAACTCTGGCGATGTATCCGGCACCAGACAGCCATGGTGGCATGGGCAACTTCATTGCCTGGGACAACACTGATGGAAGCATCAAGTGGTCACTGCCAGAGCAGTTCTCGGTCTGGTCGGGTGCGCTGGCGACAGCGGGTGACGTTGTCTTCTATGGAACGCTCGAAGGGTATCTGAAGGCTGTTCATGCAGAAACAGGTGAAGAACTGTACAAGTTCAAAACGCCCTCTGGCATCATCGGCAACGTGATGACGTACGAGCAAGGTGGCAAGCAGTATATCGGCATCCTGTCCGGTGTCGGTGGCTGGGCCGGTATCGGTCTGGCGGCTGGTTTGACCAACCCGAATGACGGTCTGGGCGCCGTGGGTGGCTATGCCGCACTCAGCGACTATACCGCGCTGGGCGGTCAGCTGACCGTGTTCGCATTGCCGAACTAAGCCAAAGATCTGGCCGGCGCGGTTCAATCGGGCCGCGCCGGTATTCACTTGAAAAGAAACGAGCGTTCCATGAACCATTCTGTACGTCTTCTGGCTTCAATTCTTGCATTGTGCCTTCCTGTTGCCGCGATCGCTGACAATCTGGCAGTCGCGTATTCCGAAGATGGACGGTATTACACCGAAGACGATATCCCGACATTCAACGTGGCCGAGGATGGAACCGTGGACTGGATGACATTTTCGGGTTTCCGGCGCTATCACGCGGAATGCCATGTCTGTCACGGCCCGGATGGCGAGGGCTCGACCTATGCGCCGGCTCTGAAGGAGTCTGCGTTGGAAATGGATTATTACGACTTCGTTGATGTCGTCACCAATGGCCGCCAGGTGGTGAACGCCGCTGAAAACTCGGTAATGCCGGGATTTGGCGACAACCCGAATGTGATGTGCTTTCTGGATGACATCTATGTATACTTGAAGGCTCATGGATCGGGCGCGATCCCGCGTGGCCGCCCGCCCAAGAAAGAGGCGAAATCCGACGTGATCCGCGAGGATGAAGATGCGTGTATGGGCTAAGGCCTGCCTGCCGATTTTCGGACTTTGCGTCTGGCTTTGTCAGGCAGTGCCCGTGTCGGCGCAGACGTCTGACCTGGTTTCAAGAACGGCTTTTCGCGTCTGTGCGGATCCAGCCAACTATCCCATGTCATCCGAGGATGGATCGGGATTTGAAAACAAACTGGCCGAATTGATTGCCGCAAAGCTGGAATTGCCCGTGCAATATGTCTGGTTTCCGCAGGCGACGGGCTTCATACGGAACACGCTGGCCGCCAAACGTTGCGATGTGGTGATCGGTTATGCGCAAGGTCATGAGCTGGTGCAGAACACCAACCACTACTACACGTCCGCCTATGCGCTGATCGTGCCAATGGACAGTGATCTGGCCCAGGTGGACAGGCTGAACGCTCCCCTGCTCAAAGGGAAACGGATCGGGATCGTGGCGGGTACACCACCCGCGGCTCATATGGCGCGGAACGGGCTGATCGGGCAAGCCAAGCCTTATAACCTCTTCGTTGACCGACGTGTGGAAAGCCCGGCCATCGACATGCTGGATGACCTGCAAACAGGTGAGATCGATGCGGCCATTCTTTGGGGTCCGCTGGGCGGACCACTGGTCAAGGCAGACTATCCTGATTTCAAGGTGATCCCGCTGGTCAAGGAAGAGCTGCCACCGCGCCTGTTCTATCGAATCACCATGGGCGTGCGGCAGGGTGAGAAGGTTTGGCAAAGACAGCTGAATTCCCTGATCCGGCGTAACCAGGGCGGGATCAATTCGTTATTGGCCGAGGCCGGTGTTCCCTTGGTGAATGATCTGGGGACAGAGGTTCTGGACCTGTCGCAATGATGCGGGCAACGGTGGCAATTGCGTTGATCTCGACTGCCGCAATAGCGCAGACAGTACCCGAACCAGGTGATTATCGCATGGACCACTACCGCGCGCCGGTGCCGGATCAGATAACCGGCGGGACGGTCATCGGCCCGGAAGAGGCGTACGGCCTATGGCAGGAACAAAGCGTCGCGTTCATCGACGTTTTGCCGCAGCCGCCCAAACCGGCCAATCTGCCTGAAGGCACGATCTGGCGCGACAAGCCGCGCGACAGCATTCCGGGATCACTGTGGTTGCCCAATGTCGGCTACGGCGCAATTGCCGATGTTACGACAGACTATTTTCGTACCGGTCTAGAAGCCAGCACCGATGGCGATATCGACCACGGTCTCGTGTTCTTTTGTCTGGAAGATTGCTGGATGAGCTGGAATGCCGCCCGACGCGCAATCGAATGGGGATACACCAAAGTCTATTGGTTCCCGGAAGGTACCGACGGCTGGGCCTTGTGGGGCTATCCGCTGGAACGTGTAAAGCCAGCCCCGGGCCAGCCCGTTGCCGGAGGCGGCTGATCTAAAAACCCGCCAGTTTTTTGTGTAAGTGACTGACCGTGCCGTCCGTATCCGTCATGGTCACGTCAACCGCTTGCGCCCTGCTTGGAACGGAAATGCCGACCCTTGGGTTTTCGGACAGTGAAATCGACCCCGTCATCTGGACATACCCCGCGCCATCAAGATCGATATCCACGGTCTCTACATATCGCATCGGGATGAACAGCAGGGAAATCTGATCCATCTGCATACCGGAATGCGACGGGTGATCAATGTTCAGATCCATCTTGTTGGCCCGGTTCGCCCCCAGGCTGGACAATCGTGCCCGCGTGTTCAACGCAGGGACGCGGCCCACCAGTTCGGCCTCCATCGTTCCAAGGTTTGCCAACGCCAGTTCCGGATCAGTTCCGGGAGGTGCCGCGCAAGCGCCAAGGCCCGAGGTTTTGACGAAAGTTTCCGATACCCAAAGGCGGCCATCCGTGGTTTCGGCGATGACATGCATCGGGGTCGGGCCGTTCACGCGCATGGTCACGTCGAAGTAGAAACCCGGCAATGGTTCTTCCAACTCGAACACGGCAGAAACCGGCATCGGGTTTTCGTCCAGCACCAACGTCACCTTGGCCACTTTCGTCCCCTGAGGGGCCGCAACCTGAGCCGCCAGTTGAGCCCGCGCATCATCGGGCGTGCGATAGGGGGCATCAATCGCGATGAACGCATCTCCGTTTTGCATCAGTCGGTCGCCATACAACATCGCTCGGACATTTTCCCATGCCTCGTTGGATGCCCAAACCGGAGCCGCCAGCACACAGAACAGGACTGCAATCAGATGAGAAACTTTCATGGTCGTCCTCCTTGCAGGAACCTGCCAAAGGCACGGGGCCCATCACAGGTTTCCATAGTTTCTACCACCGACAGTGCCTGCGGGTCCACGATGCTGACGGTGTTGTCGAACCAGTTTGCGATGACCAGAAGATCTTCGCCCGCCGTCGCATCAATGCCTTCGGGGTATTCTCCAACATCAATCACGCCCTCATGTTCGAGCGTCTCCAGAGATATGACGCTGAGCGTATTGGCATATTGGTTCGTGACGAACGCCCGGCCGTGGGCGAAGGCGATGCCGTAAGGGCGTTCCCCGACCGGGACCGTTGCGAGAACGGCGCCAGTTTCTGCATCGACCACGCTGACATCATTGCTGCCGACATTGCCGACGAACAGACGCCCATCCGGGTCAAAACGCAGCCCGAAGGGGCGTGATCCAACCGGGCTGCGGTGCAGAGGCTGAAGAGTGTCGGCATCGAAAACCGACACCTGGTCCGCGTCCTTGTCGGCCGACGCCAGAAAACGCCCGTCTTTCGACATCGCAATACCCGCCGGGGCGGCTCCAGTGGGCAACTCGGATTGAACTTTCAGAGTTTCACTGTCCAGCACCCACAGTCGGGCGTTGTACCAGTCCGAGACGAAAACCCGCCCGCGATCCTGATCCAGTGCGATTCCAATCGGCCCCCCTTCAAGCGTATCTTGTGCGATCGTTTCACCGGTCTCGGCAGACAAACGCCTGACCATTTTGCTGTCCGGGGACACGGTGAACAGCGTCTCATCCAGACCAACCGCCACACCCGCAGGCTTGCCAGGAAGGGGCCAGCGGGCCGTTTCCTGCATCCGCGCAAGATCCATCCGGCTTAGTTCCTCACCGTTCTGACAGGTGATGAATGCTGTCTGTGCCAGTGTCGGGCTGCCAGAGAGCGCCAAAAACAACATCAGCAGTTGGCTAACTTGCCGCACCGAACCGCTCGATCAACGCGTCGAGACCCGCCTGATAGACGCCGGTCACGGCGGCAATGGCGGCTTCGTCATTCAACTCGGCCGGAGGATCGTTGTTTGGATACCCGCGATAGAAGGCACCGCGCCATTCGATGATCGAACCACCTCCGTCGCGCGGTTTTACCGTCAGATGCGACGAATAGTTGGTGACAGGCAGCACCTCTACCGCGACCTCGGTGATCCGGTAGGAGTAGCTCATTTTTTCCGCGCTGTACTTGTACAGAATTTCATTGATCGTCGGACCGCCTTCCTGGCCAAGTGTCAGCAATCGGGTCGCATCGACCTCGTTGCCGCCGTTTCCTTCGGTCGCAAACACAGCCGGATGCCACGACATGTCATCAAAGTTCCCGACAACGGCCCAGACTTCCTCTGGTGAGGCTGCGACCTCGGCAGTCAGCGTGACTTTCTGCCGGGTCGGCCCGTGGGCCCAAACCAGACCCGGAACCAGCAGAGCGGCGGTTGCGGCAAGAAGAAATCGTCGATGCATTCCATGTCCTCCCTGAATGCGCAGAGCGTTGGCAGACGCTGCGCGCTCGCGGCGTTTCTTCTGTCAGACCTGACGGCCGGGCGCACCTCGCCAGTCACCCGTCACACCCCCTGAAAAATCGGCGGGTGTCGCGGGAAACCGCAGCAAGATCAACCATATACGCGCATTCTTATAAAATAAGAATCGAGCTCAATGATGAAGCTGATAGGCTTTGTTTTACAACACGGCCAAAAGTATCGGTTCCGTTTTTCGGGGCGCTATGCTCCTGGTGTTTCAATCTGAACTCTGACTTTCAGGCAACGGGAGGACATCTTGAATACTCGCCTGCTGCCGCTGCTTGCGGCGCTTCTTTGGTGTGCATCCGCGATGACCGCCGCGGCGCTGGATGTGAAGGCTGCGGTGCTGCGGATCGACTATCCGTCGCTTCTGCCGATCTCGCGATATGATCTGAAACCGGACGACCTGGGGTTTGCCGGTGCCGCGCTTGGGGATGAGGATAACGGAACCACGGGCGGATTTCTGGGACATACCTACGAGACCATCACGATGGCCGTTCTGCCGGAAGAGGCTGACGCCGCAATGGACCAGATCCTTGCCGGAGGCGTGCGCCTGATCGTCCTTTTGGCCAAAGCGCCTGACATGTTGCGCCTGACGGACAAGGCGGCAGAGTCCGGGGCGCTTGTTTTCAACGTGTCTGCACCTGATGTCGATCTTCGCGACGCAAACTGCCGGGGCAACCTGCTTCATATCGCCCCGTCCCGCGCCATGAAGGCCGATGCGGTTGCACAGTTTGCCGTCTGGAAGAAATGGGGCGACTGGTTCCTGTTGGCGGGATCCAACCCCGAGGATGTCCAGCTTGCAGACGCGTATCGCCGCGCAGCCAAAAAGTTCGGCGCGAAGATTGCAGAAGATCGAACCTTTGCGGATACCGGTGGGTCTCGTAGAACGGATTCAGGTCACGTCCTTGTTCAGCGCCAATTGCCATTGGACACGCAAGATGCGCGAGACCATGACGTTGTGATTGCCGCAGACGAAACTGATTATTTCGCGCGCTATCTGTCCTATCACCTTTGGACTCCGCGCCCGGTGATGGGGTCAGGCGGCTTGCGTCCGACGACGTTTCACGGCGCGCATGAGGCATGGGGCGCGACCCAGTTCCAGACCCGTTTCGAGGATCTGACAGGCCGTTATGTCCGCCCCGAAGACTACAACACCTGGCTTGCACTGCGCGTGATCGGCGAGGCCGTTACCCGTGCCAGTACGGCAGAGCCCGAAGGTGTTCGGGATTATGCTCTGTCGGACGAGTTTGAGCTTGCCGCATTCAAAGGACAGAAAGTGACATTCCGCGAATGGAACGGGCAGTTGCGTCAGCCGATCCTTCTGTATGACGGGTCGATCACTGTCAGCGTCAGTCCGCAAGAGGGGTTTCTGCACCAGGCCTCACCGCTCGATACGATGGGATTGGATCGGGCGGAATCCAGCTGTCACGCATTTGAGTAACCGGAGGTATTGATGAAACGACTTTTGTTGACTGTTGCCTGTGTTGCGCTGACCGCGGGTCCCGTGTTTGCGGGCAAGGCTTTTGTCTCGAACGAGCGGGGCAATACGATTACCGTGGTTGATACCGAAACCTGGGAGGTGATCACCGAATTTCCAGGCGGCAACCGACCGCGCGGGATCACCGTCAGTCCGGATGGCGGCACGCTGTATGTCTGTGCCTCGGATGACAATATTATCCGAGTATTTGATACAGAGACCTATGAGGAACTTCCCAGTTTGCCCTCTGGTCCGGACCCCGAGCTTTTCATTCTCGAACCCTCGGGCAAGCGGCTCTATATCGCCAATGAGGACGACAACCTGGTGACGGTCACGGACACTGAAACCCGCACCATTCTGGCCGAGGTTCCGGTCGGCGTCGAGCCCGAGGGCATGGGGATCAGCCCCGACGCCAAGTTCGTGGTCAATACGTCCGAGACCACCAACATGGCGCATTTCATTTCCACCGAGGATTATTCTATCAAGCATAATGTCCTGGTCGACCAGCGCCCGCGCTATGCCCAGTATACAGCGGATGGAAAGCGCCTGTTCGTGACATCGGAAATCGGCGGAACCGTCACGGTCATGGATATTGCAGAAGACGGAACGCCGACGGTTGTCGGCAAGATCAGCTTCGAAGTAGCGGGCGTGCAGCCGGAATGGTTGCAGCCTGTCGGTGCCAAGGTGACATCGGATGGCAAACGCCTGTTCGTTGCTTTGGGGCCCGCAAACCGGGTTGCCGTCGTTGACGCGCAAAGTCTTGAAGTGCTGGACTATATCTTGGTGGGGCAGCGGGTCTGGCAGTTGGACTTCACACCGGACGAAAAATATCTGCTGACCACGAATGGCAATTCAAACGACATCACCATCATCGATGTCGCCGCTGAAAAGGCGATCAAATCGGTGCAGGTCGGGCAACAGCCCTGGGGTGTGGTGACCATTGACTGAAGTTCTGGGAGGGACAGGAATGAAGAAACTTATGATCGCGGCCATGGTCGCGGCGCTCGGTGGGCCGATATCGGCGGCACCTCTTTGCGATGATCTGGGATTTGCCGGGCTTCTGGCGAAATGCAACCGCGGGGAAACCATCAAGCTGACGCTTGCTTCGGGGCAACCGTTGGGTGAGGACGTGGTTCTGCAATCCGGCGCGTATTACAAGCTTGAGATCACCGCTGACGGTTCGGCGGAATTGGCCATCGAGGGGCCGTCTTTCTTTCGCGCGATCTGGATGAATGAGATCGTGATCAACAAGATCGAGATCCGTCCTATGGCGGTGGACAGCATCGAGTTTGACAAGGCCGGCGTCGCCGAATTGTCGTTTATCGCGATCAAACCCGGCAGTCATGAAATTCGCATCCCCGGTTCCACCGGTGACACGCAACGCATTACGGTGAGTATTCAGTAACGGAGAGATAACGTCATGAAAAGATTTGGAATGTTGATAACCGTCGGGCTTCTGGCGGCCCCGGCTTTCGCCGACGACATTGACGCGGAAACGGTGGAAAAGATCGAAGCCTATCTTGCCTCTGTCGAGTGCCAGATGGACCCGGATGATATCGAGGTTGAAGACGATGGCTATGATCTGGATGACGTCATCTGCAAGGGCGGCAACCAGTTCGATATCAAGCTGGACAAGGATTTGAATGAAGTCAGCCGAAAGGCGGAATAGCGAATAAAAGGGATCGGGTCATGACCAAACTTCTTGCCGCCTGCCTTGCACTTGCACTCAGTTCGGGGGCTTTGGCAGCCGAGACCCTGCCGACCATTCGCGCGGCCGTACTCAAGATCGGAACGGTGAATTGGGAACTGGAGACCATTCGCCGGAACGGCTTGGATCGGAAACATGGCTTTGTCCTTGATGTTCAACCATTTGCCGACAATGGCGCAACGCGTATCGCGGTCGAGGGGGATGAGGCTGATTTGGCGGTTGCCGACTGGATTTGGGTTGCTCGTCAAAGGGCTGCCGGCAAGGACTATGTGTTCATCCCTTATTCCAAAGCCGTGGGCGGCGTGGTTGTGCCCGCTGACAGCCCGGCAACCAGTTTGAAGGACCTGTCGGGCGGCAAGATCGGCATCGCGGGTGGTCCGCTGGATAAATCCTGGCTGATTTTGCGCGCCTATGCAGCAAAAGAATACGGGATGGACTTGAAAGCCGACACCGAACAGGTGTTCGGTGCGCCCCCGCTGATCTTCAAATCTGCTTTGAACGGCGACTATGCCGGGGCAATCAATTTCTGGCATTTCCTGGCCAAGATGAAAGCGTCCGGCATGAAAGAGCTGATCTCGGTTGAGGAAGCCGGGCAGGCTTTGGGGCTCGACACAAATACGCCCTTGCTGGGCTATTACCTGAAACAGAGTTTTCTGAACGAACACCCCGACCTTGCGCAAAGCCTGTTTGCCGCCAGCCGCGACGCCAAGGACCTGCTGGCCAATTCGCCCGAGGCATGGGAGGCGATCAGACCGCGCATGAACGTCAAGTCTGATGCACAGTTTGAACAACTCAGGCTCGATTGGATCGCCGGTATTCCCGATCGTCGCCCGGTCGATGCGGTCGCGGCCAACAAGATGCTGGAACTTATGGCCGAATTGGGCGGGGCTGAGCTGGTGGGCGCTGCGACGACAGTGCCACAGGGTCTTTTTGCTGACGTGGAATAGGATCAGATGCAAAACGCGCGCCTCACGCCGCTTTTGTCCATCGCAGGCCTTGTGGCGTTGTGGATTGTTGCGGCGTCGCTGACCGCAGACCCTCAGATTCTGCCGCAACCCTGGGACCTGATCCCCCGGTTTCAGCAAGAACTTGCGTCAGGCGAATTGCTGCGCAGCCTTGGTGCGACACTGTTACGTGTGATCTGGGCCTTCGTGTTGGCGATGACATTGGGAACGATCATTGGACTGGCCATGGGCCGGTCGGATGCGCTGAACCGCTGGCTTGATCCATGGCTGGTTGTCTTCCTGAACCTGCCCGCGCTGGTTCTGATCGTGCTGTGCTACCTCTGGATCGGATTGACCGAGGCTGCGGCGATCACGGCGGTTACGCTGAACAAAATCCCCAATGTCGCAACGATCCTCCGAGAGGGCGGCCGGGCGCTGAGCCCGGATCTGGATGCGTTGGCACGGGTCTACCGGATGCCGTGGCAAAGGCGACAGCGCCATGTGATCCTGCCGCAGCTTGCCCCGTTTATCGCAGCTGCCGCACGGTCCGGGCTTTCTCTGATCTGGAAAATCGTCCTCGTGGTCGAGTTTCTTGGGCGCTCATCCGGTGTCGGGTTTCAGATCCATTTGTATTTTCAGCTGTTCGATGTGGCAATGGTGCTGGTCTACGCGTTTTCGTTCATTGCTGTCATGCTGGTTGTCGAATGGCTGGTTCTTCAACCTTTGGAGCGCAATGCTCGACGGTGGAGAACTGCATGATCCGAATTGACATCCAAAGGAAGCGCTTTGAACACCACGCCGTTCTGGGCCCCATTGCATTTGACATCGCCGCTGGGGAAACGGTCGCGCTGACCGGACCATCGGGCATCGGAAAGACGACGCTGCTGCGATTGGTGGCAGGCATTGACCCGGATTTCGAAGGCCAAATCGTGCGGCCGGATCGGCTTGCCATTGTGTTTCAGGAACCCACTTTGCTGCCATGGCGTTCGGCTTTCGATAATCTCGCCCTGATCCATGGTGACCTGTCGAAGGCTGACATTGACGCCGCGCTGTCAGACGTCGGCCTGGACGGAAAGGGGGATTTGTTTCCCGGTCAATTGTCATTGGGTCAGCAGCGCCGGCTTTCTCTGGCGCGCGCCTTTGCCGGGCAGCCTGAATTTCTGATTATGGACGAGCCTTTTGTGTCACTGGATACCGAAACGGCCGAGACGATGCTGACTCTGACCGAGGACCTCATCACGCGGCATCGCCCGGCGACCCTGTTCGTGACGCATTCCAAACCCGAAGCACGGCGGCTTTCCGACCGGATCCTGACCCTGGTACCCGGGCCCAGCGGTGCGGTTCTTGGTTAGGGTCATTCCGCAGGCTCTCTCGCCGCACCGGGTGCGGTACGATATGTGAAGGGTGCATCCGATTTGGCGGCATGTTCGTTTGCCTGGTTTTGCAGGGTCTGATGGTGGGGTGATTTGATGCAAACCGGATCAGCGGCGCTTGCGTCTCCGATAACGGCCATGGCCTGACAGCGGCAGCCACCAAAATCAATGGTTTTGCGTTCGCAGGTTTTGCACGGGTCCGACATCCAATCCGTTCCGCGATAGGCATTGAACGCGCTGCCATGGAACCAGATATCCGCAAGCGGTTTGTCCTGTACCCGGTCAAATGTCAGATGCGGGATGGACTGTGCCGCATGGCAGGGCAGAACCTGACCGTCTGGCGCCACGTTCAGCCCGGTTGTCCCCCAACCGCCCATGCATCGCTTGGGGTAGTCGTCGTGATAGTCTGCTGGAACATAATCGATGACCAGTTGCCCCTTGAGGTCTTTCCTGGCCTCGGCCACCTGTCGCGTCACCTGTTGCGCCTGTTCCCGCGTCGGCATCAACGCATCCCTGTTCCGCAAGGCCCAGCCGTGGAACTGCACTGTTGCAACTTCGATCCGCCGGGCACCCATCTCCTGTGCCAGTTCCAGCGCCCGCGGCAGTTGGTAGGCATTGTGACGGTGCAGCACGAAGTTCAGGGTCAGCGGAAACCCGATCTTCTTGATCCATTCGACCGTTTTCATCTTGCGGTCAAACCCGCCGCGATAGCCGCCTACCTTATCCGCCATCGCGGCGTCGGTGCCCTGAAGAGAAAGCTGGATATGGTCCAGGCCGACTTCGTCCAGCTCATACAGGCGTCGCTCGGACAGGCCGATCGCCGACGTGATCAGGTTGGTGTACAACCCGGCCTCACGCGCGGCATTGACCAGCGCAACCAGATCGCGGCGGGATGCGGGTTCGCCACCGGAAAGATGCAATTGCAAGACACCAAGTGCCGCCGCTTCTCTGAAAACACGTGCCCAGCTTTCGGTATCCATTTCATTGTCGAGTTTGGCCATTTCGACTGGGTTGGAGCAATAGGGGCAGGACAACGGACATCTGTGCGTCAGCTCGGCCAGCATGGCAATGGGGGGAGGGGGTTTTACCTGCATCAGATGACATCCAGAAAGCGACGGGCCCGAAGGGCATCCAGAAACCCCGAGCTGTCTTCGACAATCTGTTCTTCCGGGGCGTTGTATTGCCTGGACAGTCTCGCGGTGATCTGACCAAAGCTGCGTTGGCCGTCAACTTCGCTCAGAATCGCATGTCCGATCTGATCCAACGTCACGGCCCGTTCAGGTGCCAGCAGAACCCATTGTTCTCGCACGGAATCGAAATGGATGCGGACACCACGCGGTAGCAAGGGGACCTCCTGCGCCAACATTACGACGCCTGCCGCATCCGTAAACCGGTGTCCGGCTTCCATGCCCCCGGAGGAATTCGTGCAGGTTCGACATAGGCGCCCCACAGGGCATCCAGCTGCGACCAGAGGACATCGGTCTTGAAAATCAGTGCCTTGGCTGCCGCGTCCTGTTTTTCAGCGGTGTCGGCATGATCCAATACCCATGCCAGACCAAAGGCCACATCCTTGGGGGCTTCTTTCAGGCGGTTGCGGAAATAGGCAAGCGAGCTGTCATCCGCAAAATCGTAATGCCGAAGCAGGCCTTCGATCCTGTTGGCATGAATCTTGGGAGCAAACAATTCAGTGAGTGAGGCCGCAACCGCTTCCAGCAACGACTTTTCGCGGACGTATCGCACGTAAGCGTCCACCGCAAATCTGGTGGCAGGCAATACGCCGTCGCATGAGGCGACATAGTCCGGATCCAGACCGACGGCTTCGGCCAATCGCAACCAGCGCCGGATACCACCTTCGTTGTCTTCCGTGCCGTCATGATCTTCGATCCGCGACCGCCAGGCTCGGCGCAGCGCAGGATCTTCTACACGCGACATGAAGGCGGCGTCCTTCATCGGGATGGAATGCTGATAATAGTAGCGGTTGATCACCCAAGCCCGCACTTCGTCAGGCGTGCATTGACCACCGTGCAGGCGATGATGAAACGGATGAAGGTCGTGGTAACGCTCGGCTCCGATCTGACGAAGCCGGGCCTCGAACTCTTTTCGGCTTTGGGTCATAGCGTTATCTCCATGCCATCCTGGCCTATCGTCCAGCCTTTCGCCCGTGCCCGGGCGTTCTCGGCGCTGTCGGGGCGCAGAACCGGATTGGTGTTGTTCATGTGGATGAACACTTTCCGCCCGATTTTCATATCGGCGAAACCAGCGATCGATCCATCGGGGCCGTCCATCGACATATGGCCCATGCGCTTGCCCGTTTTCTGACCCAACCCGGCCTGCAACATTTCCGTGTCGTGCCAAAGCGTGCCGTCGAAAAACAAAAGATCGGCCTCGTCAAGTCGGGCGCGCAGCTCGGGCGTCAATGCGGCACAGCCCGGTATGTAATATGCCGTCTTCCCCTGCGCGCTCAGCGCCACTCCGACGGTTTGTTCGCCAACCAATTCGGTTTCGACATGTTCCCCTTCCAGATACAGAGGCACTTTGCCGGGCACCGAAAACAATGTTGCCTGCAAGCCGGGAACCAGATCAAACGTCTGATTCAACGAGATAGGCGCGCGAGTCACGACCGAGGCGTTCAAGGCGTCGAAAATCGGGTTCTGCGCGATGACGTCCTGAATGCTCTGGGTTGCAAACAGCGTGAATGACTGCATCTCGCGCAGCGTCAGCAAGCCGGCCACATGGTCGATGTCACCATTTGTCACCAGCACCGATTGAATCGGCACCTCTCGCAACCCGGACGGATACAAGACAGGCGTTTTGCCGATCTGCGTTCGAATATCCGGAGACGCGTTCAGGATGGCCCAGTTCTGGCCATCGGGTGAGACCGCGAGTGATGATTGCGTCTGCGCCGGAATATGTCCGCTTCGGGCCAGATTGCAGTTTTCACATCCGCAATTCCATTGCGGAAGGCCGCCGCCAGCAGCGGCCCCAAGTATTATTGCGCGCAACGTCATTTAATGTTGGCGCTTGCAGCTGATCAAATCAGGCCGCCACCGCGCTCATCGTCATGATCGGGGCCGTACATGTTGATTTCCATGCCGCATTCGATTTCGCGAATAACAGGTCTGTTCCAAGCCATATCAGGGTCCTCCTCCTAGAATGTGCTTGCGAGCAATGTGGCAGGTCTCATGCGCCCGTGCGACTCTTAATTCATAAGAAGGATTTAGACTTTGGTCGGTACTCAGGCGTCATCTGACAGTGGAGCAGTTCCCTGAAGGCAGAAGCCTTGATTGCGTATGGTTTTGATTTCAAATCCAAAATCATCCGACCCCAATTTCTTTCTCAGATATCCGATGTAGACGTCCACCACGTTTTCGTTACTGGACCCGTCCTGTGACCAGAGCGTGTCAAACAGTTCTCCTCGGGATATTGGCGATCCGGCCTTGCTGTTGAGCAGTGTGAGCAGTTCGAATTCACGTTCGGTGAGCGCAATGCGTGTCTCGCGGATCGAAAGTGTTCTGTCCCGCGACGACAGGCGCGCGGGGTCCGGGCGCTGAGACAGCACGCGTTGTTCCTGTACCTGCAACCGGGCGACAAGCTCATCAAAGCTGAACGGCTTAATGACGTAATCATCGGCCCCGGCTTCAAGCCCGGCGGCACGATGATCGACATCGGAAAGGGCAGACAACATCAATATCGGGATTCCGACCCCGGCAAGACGCGCGGCCCGGACCAGTTCGATACCACTGTCGGTTCCCAGCATGACATCGACAATCGCGCCCGAGAACACACCGCTTTTCAACCGCTCCAACCCTTGGTCGGCGCGGTTTTCAGCCTCGGCTGAGTAGCCGTGCAGCGACAGGCCCCGGACAAGGGCCGACGTGATTCTGGGGTCGTCATCTATGATCAGCAGTCTGGAGACCATTTTTCTATGCCTCCGCCAGTGGTAGTCGAATGCAGACATTTGTACCGGCATTTGATCCCAAGGCGTCTTCACGCGGAACCGGGCTTGCCACCGAAATGGTTCCTTCATGGGCCTCTATAACCCACCTGGCCAGTGCCAGCCCGACACCGAAACCCTGACTGTTTGCTGCCCCTCCTTGTACAAACCGCTCGAAGATCCGGGTTTGGGCGCCGGCGGGAATTCCGGGGCCGTTATCGGTCAGCTGTATTTGAACGCCACCATCAACCGATTGACCGGACAGCAACAACGCCTTCCCGTCCCGCGCATGTCGGATCGCATTGCGTATCAGACTGAGCAGGACCTGACGAATCCAGTTCAGGTCACAGTGCAACGAACAATCCGGGAAGTCGCCCGTTTCAAGCTGCATGTCGGCGCCGTCGATTTCAGGTTGAATGTCGCTCACAACTGTTTGCATCAGATCGCATAGTGCAACGTTGGTTGGTTCCAGAGCCAGCTCACCGGTTTCGGAACGGGCGACGCGCAGCAAATCATCGATTCTCTGGTTCAGTTTTGCGGCGCTGCTTTCGATTGTTGCCAACGCCTCTGGCGCGGTCTGGTTATCCCTCTGGCCTATCTGAGCTTCCATCATGATGACCGTCAGCGGTGTGCGCAGTTCGTGACTGACATCAGCAAAAAAGCGGCGCCGGTTTTCGTCGATCTTGGACAGGGACTCATTTGCAGCGCTCAGTTCGCGGGTTCGCTGGGCAATGGTCTCGTTCAACCGGGCCCATTCTGCGTCAACCTCGGCCTGGCGTTTTCTCAATGCAGCGGCCATGCGGTTGGTCTCGCCATATAACTGGCCGATCTCATCATTGCGGGTTTGAGGCAGCGAAATTGCGAATTCGGATCGGCCGACCTGAACCGCCGCGTTGCGCAGCCGATCCAGACGAGAGAACTGCGGTCGCACCAGGCCAAAATAGAACCACGCCGTGCTGAGCAAGGCGAACAGTGCCAGTGCCAGTGCCGCCCAGGTCAGAACCCAGCGGGTCCTTTCGATTCCCGCCATGACGGAGTTTCGAAACAGTACCTCGGTATTCACCGCCTGGCTGAGAAGGGGATCAAACGCCGACGCAAACGAGTCGACATAGGCACGGAGCTGGGCCTGATCGGCGTCTGCGTCGGCTAGCCCTTCCAGCGTGCTGGCCAGCAGCGCCTCCATTCTGGCCAGACCCAGGGATTGGGTTCCGTATCGCGATTGTTCGTCCAGCCCCAGGGATTGAACCGCGGCAACGGCATCTTCCACATCGGAACGAAGGTTCAGAAACGTTGCCCCAATTTGGTCTTGGATCGGCGAAAGGCGATCGAGTCGAGACTCGACCGTTTGGCCGGTCTGTATCGACTCGGTTGCGATCACAAGAAATGTGGCCGCCTGGGTCGACAGAGCAGCATATCGTGCCATGCGGGTTTCCGATGCCAGTGCCGTTTCCAGGTGGCTGGCGACGGTCTGCATCCCGAAGTAAAGGATTGCGGCCGCCAGCAGGGTGCCTGATCCCAGCACGACGGCCCCAAGGCCCAGGCGTGTTTTCAGAAGCAGACTCCGCTTTGCGGTTTGTGGCGCGGCCGTCATGATTTCCGCCTCATCAGGCCCCGGGCCGGGTCGTACCCCCAAACGGCGATCGCGCTCAGTATCGCGGTTGACGCCAGAACCCACAGCAGGGCCCCCCAGTTGATCTGCAAGTAAAGCAGAAACCGGATCAACTCGACCACATGCGTGAAAGGATTCAGCGCACAGATATCCCGCAGCAATGGCGAGCTTTCAGCCATTTTCCACAGCGGATAAAGGGCGGAGGACAGGAAGAACATCGGGAAGATGACAAAGTTCATCACCCCGGCAAAATTCTCCAGCTGCTTAATGAAACTGGACAGCACCAGCCCCAGCGCGCCCAGCATCAGACCACCCAGAACCAGCCCCGGCAAAACCGCGACATAACCGGGTAACGGCAGTACAATGCCGAACACAGCGGCCAATGCGAGAAACGTATAGACTTGCAGGATGGATATCGCCGTTGATCCCAGCAGACGGCAGAACAAAAGCCACCAGCGCGGGAACGAGCTGGTCAGCAGAAGGCGCATCGAGCCCATCTCGCGGTCGTAGACAAGGCTGAGCGAGCTTTGCATCCCATTGAACAACAGAACCATCGCACACAGTCCGGGGACGATATAGGTCTCGTAAGTGATATAGGTCTGGTAGGGTGGAATGATCGACAGGCCGAGGGCCGCGCGAAACCCTGCTGCGAAGATCAAAAGCCAAACCATTGGCCGGACCAGGGCTGCCAGAAATCGTTCGCGTTGATGGATGAAGCGCAGAAACTCGCGTCCGATGATGGCGCGGGCGACTCCCAGGAATCCGTTCATGTCGGGACCTCGGTTCGGGACAGGAACCAATCGGACAGTGTTTGATCCCCCCGCAGGCGGCCCACCTGCCCACTGGCAAGAATCTGACCGCGATGCAGAACCAGAAGCTGGTCGTCGTCGCGCATTTCATCTGTCAGATGCGTGGCCCACAAGACGCACAGCCCCTGTTCCGCCAGGTCGTGCACATGGTCGGTTATCGCGTGCCGAGCCGCGGCATCAAGCCCAACGGTCGGTTCGTCCAACAGCAACACCGAAGGTTCGTGCAACAGGGCCCGAGCCAGCTCCATACGGCGGCGATGACCGCCATTGAGATCGCGCACTCGTTCCCCGGCGCGGTCGCGCATGTTCAGCCGATCCAGCGCCGCGTCGATACGGCCGGGGACTTCGGATCGCGACAACCCATGCAGAGCTGCGAAATAGGCCATGTTCTGGCGCACCGTCAAACCCAGATCCAGTGTCGGTTGCTGAAAGACCACGCCAAGCTTTGCCAGCGCCCTGCGTGGGGATTGGCGCAGATCATGGCCCGCGACCGTGATTTCACCGTCCGGCGCCACAAGCAATCGCGTGAGCAGCGACACCAGTGTAGATTTTCCGGCCCCATTCGGACCGAGCAGACCGCAGAACATCCCCGCCGACACGTCAAAAGAGACAGCATCCAAAGCCGCCTTGGCGCCATAATGAAAGCTCAGGTCGCGTACGGCGAGACCAGGATCGGTTTCCGCCGAGGGGCGCGCGTCTGACATTCTTCCTCCGTCCCGAACCATGGTTCTTGACAGCAGCTTGCATCGTCGGGGCGCGTTTCTCAACCTTCCAGTCCGAGGCCGGACCACGACTTAAGTATGTGAAGCTTCACGGATTTGATGGTATCGCCCGAAGGATTCGTCGCCAAATTTGGCCAGCCGAGACTGTCAGGGGAAGGCGGGCCTGATCGGCGCGAACACCCCGTTTTGCGGGCACCGCTTTTCAGTTTGCGTTCAGCAAAAACGATCTGAACTCTTTGAATACGGGGGATCTGCTGAAAGAGGGTGTGAATTTGGCCACCATTGCGCGAGGAAGCTTCAACGAGGCCGAAAACGGGCGAACCAGATCGCCATTGTCCAGCAAGTTCTGAACCAGAACTTCGTGCGCCATCAACACGCCACCGCCATGACGCGCCTCTTCCAGCGCGACGGAATACAACGAGTGCACGGTTCCCGTCTTCGGTACACGTGCGCCATCTGGTTGGCTGTTCAGCCAATTGTCCCAATCATTTGCCCATGCCCCGTCATGGAGAAGGGTTTCCTGCGAAAGATCTGAAACAGATTTCAATCGATCCGCGACCGAGGGGGCGCAAACCGGGAAAATCACATCTTCGGCTATTTTGATTTCGTTGATTCCGATCGGTTCACCGGAAAAGAACAAAGTCATGTCAAATGGTTCACGCGTAAGGTTTGGCGGCGTTTCAAGGGCCACAACAGACACGGACAAATCCGGGGCAATTTGTCTGAGCGTTCCAAGTCTGGGCGCCAGCCACAATTGCGCGATCGACGGCAGCGCGGCGACCTTGACCTTGCGCGGCAGGGCCTTGGTTCGAAGTTCCTGCACGGCCATTCCCAATTGATCAAACGCCTGGGTGAACCCGGGCAAAAGCTCTTCGGCAAGCGCCGTCATCTCGACCCCGCGGGCATTTCGGACAAAAAGTTGGGTGCCGGCCCAGGCTTCAAGGGCCTTGACGTGCTGAGTTATCGCGCCCGGTGTAACAGATAGCTCGTCTGCCGCAGCGGCAAAACTTCCAAGCCGAGCCGCCGCTTCGAATGCTCGTAAAGCATTGAGATGTGGGCCTTTCGGGCGACGAGGGGAAAGTGACATCCATTTAAGCCTTAGTTTTTCTGCGGCAAATAAATAGCAATACTGATTTGCTTCGGCCAGTGGAACTCTGGAATTTTGGAGAAAACGCAATCGCATCGGAGGAGCCCGGATGTCGCGGCACTTTGAAAACCCAGTTGGGATGACCGACCCCGTCGTCGCAGAAGCTCTTGCAAACGAGAAAAAGCGCCAGCAGGACCAAATTGAGCTGATCGCGTCCGAAAATATCGTCAGCCGCGCGGTGCTGGATGCTCTCGGGCATGAGATGACCAACAAGACGCTTGAAGGGTATCCGGGAAACCGGTTCCACGGGGGCGGTCAGTTTGTCGACGTCGTCGAGCAGGCGGCAATCGACCGCGCCAGGGAACTGTTCGGGTGCGACTATGCCAATGTTCAGCCCCATTCCGGCAGCCAGGCAAACCTTGCTGTTTTCTTTCTGCTGCTCAAGCCCAGCGACAGGGTCTTGTCGCTGGATCTGGCCGCCGGCGGTCACCTGAGCCACGGCCTGAAGGCCAACCTGTCGGGTCGCTGGTTTGAACCGCATCATTATGGTGTCGATGCTGAATCCGAGGTCATTGACTGCGATGCGCTGGAAAAACTGGCCGAGGAAATCCAGCCAAAACTGCTGATCGCGGGTGGGTCTGCCTATCCACGGGAAATCGACTTCGGGCGCATGGGGCAAATCGCCAGGAAGGTTGGTGCGCATTTTCATGTGGACATGGCCCATATTGCCGGGCTGGTCGCCGCGGGCGTGCATCCTTCGCCTTTTCCGCATGCGGACATTGTGACGTGCACCACGACAAAAACACTGCGTGGTCCTCGTGGCGGGCTGATCCTCACCAACAACGAGGACTGGTTCAAGAGGCTGCAATCTGCGGTTTTCCCCGGCGTTCAGGGTTCGATCCACAGCCAGGTTCTGGCGGCCAAAGCGGTTTGCCTTGCCGAAGCGCTTACGGATGAGTTCAAGGACTACGGAGCGCAGGTCAAAGCCAACGCCGCCAAACTTGCAGAAACCTTGCAGTCCCGGGGGTTGCGTATCGTGTCCGGTGGTACTGACACGCATCTGGTGCTCGTGGATCTCAGCCCCAAGGGTATCACAGGCAAACGCGCCGAGGCCGTTCTGGAAAAGGCCAATATCACGACCAACAAAAACGCGATCCCCAATGACAGCACGCGACCGTCAGAATGGGTTGGATTGCGCCTGGGCGTGAGCGCGGCAACGACCCGCGGCATGAAAGAGGCCGCGTTCGACCAGTTGGCAAACGTGATTGCGGATTTGATCGAAGCTGAGGCCACGGGTGATACCGACGCGACAATTCCGCGCTGCAAAGCCTCGGTCGCAACGTTGTGCAAATCGTTCCCCATCTATCCAGCGTAGTCACTGCGTGCCCGGTGGCAGGGTCCATTGACCGCTCTGGACCATTGGTGTGAGCGCGTCACCGCTGCGCCATGGCAACGCATGCCTGATTGGGTGTTTGGGCTGTACCATGTTTGCAAATTTTGGCATATTCGTGCAGTCCAAAACCAAAGGGCCGGCCAATGCTCGCACCTGAACGCCACGCCATCATACTGGAAGAAGTCTCGCGCCAGCCAGCGGTCTCGATCCGTTCGCTGACGGAACGGCTTGGTGTGTCACGGGAAACCGTGCGCAAGGATATTGAACAGTTGGCACTGGAGAACAAGCTTCATCAGGTGCGGGGCGGCGCGACCAGTGTTCGCAGGCGGGAACCTCCGATGGCCGACCGGGCTCAAACCAACCCGCAAGGCAAGGAACGGATTGGAGTCTATGTGGCAAGCGTGATTCCGGACGGGGCCAGCGTGATAATCGACAGCGGGTCAACGACAGTGGCGGCGGCGCAGGCTCTGGCTGCTGTGCGACAAAACCTTACAATATATACCAATGATTTGACGATTGCATCTGTGCTGGCGTCGGCAGCCGCCGAAGTCACGCTGCTGGGCGGACGGCTGGATTTTTCAGAGAATGTCACATTGGGTTTGGACACGCTCGACCACCTGTCGCGATACAATACGGAATATGCGTTGATCGGGGTCGGCGGTGTGAGCTCTCGTGCATTGTTTACGGATTTCTCACTGGAAGGCGCCAACCTGCGTCATATGATGATGCAACGGGCGCAGCGGCCGCTGATCCTGGCTGATAGCAGCAAGTTCGACGTGGTTGGTCCGATCGTGATGAAACCTCTGCCGGTGAAAGCGACTCTGGTTGTGGATGAGGAGTTGCCAAACAGCATAGCTGGCGCGCTGCAAAGCCAACCCGTGGATATTGTGAAAGCATAACGCAAATACAGGAAAGCAATTGCCAAATTTTGCAAAGTACAAATAGGGTGAAGGGAAATCCGAATCCCTGAGTACGGAGCGACCCGATGGCTGACACCAAACTTTCGCACAGCGCAGCATGTCATTGTCGGAGGCATCATCATTGGCTGCACGGTTGCGTATCATCTGACCGGAAAGTGGCAACGTGAAGTGGTGCTTATTGAGCAGGGGCAACCAAGCCGTGGCACCACATGGCATGTGGCTGGTCTGGTTGGTCCGTTGTGCAACCAACCCGCGATGACCAACCTGATCCGCCCCTCGCCGGGGTCGCATTGCCCAGCGGGATTGAGCCCCCTAAACCGTTGCTGCCGCGATACAGATCAAGCTTTGGTCAAGTCACTGCATGCGCGCGCAAACAAGCGCGCTGAAAGTCGAAATCTGACGCAAGACAAATATTCAGCTCATATCGTCGGGCCACAATGACACTACAGGCAGTTCTCATCGTATTGACCGCAGCCGTGTTGCACGCGCTCTGGAATGCGGTTGTCAAAGGCGCGCCCGACAAAGCGGTTGTTTTGGGGTTGGTGGCGCTTGGCCACGCCGTGCCTGCGCTGATTGCGTTGCCTTTTATCGGCTTGCCGGTTTGGGCGGCGTTCCCCTTCATCATCGGCTCGACCCTGATCCACTGGGGGTACTATTGGTTTCTCAACACCGCGTACAAACATGGGGATCTGTCGGTGGTGTACCCGATCTCACGCGGGATGACGCCAATCCTGGTCACGGTGGGTGCCATTCTTTTCGCGGGTGAGTTTCTGCCGCCGATCGCGTGGGTCGGCATTGTCTGCATCTCGGCTGGGATTGGGTGCCTGTCCCTGGTCGGGCTGGGCCGAAACACAAGCTGGGTCGCCGTGGCGGCGTCGTTTGGCACGGGCCTGATGATAGCGTCCTATTCGATTGTGGACGGCATTGGTATCCGGCTGTCCGGGAATATACTGGGATACATTGCGGCATTGTTCGTTGCGGAAATTTTTGTCGCCGGATTTATCTTCGCAACCAGATGGCAGCGTTTCGTCGCACTGCCTAGGCGTTATGTCTGGGCGGGTCTGACAGGCGGCGTCATCTCTGGCGTGGCGTATGGGCTGGTGCTGTATGCGAAGACGGTCGCGCCCTTGGGCGTTGTATCCGCGCTTAGGGAAAGTTCGGTTATCTTTGCATCGCTTATTGGTGTGATGTGGTTCGGCGAAGGGCCGAAATCCAACAGGCTTCTTGCAGCGACTATTGTCGCGATCGGGATCGGACTCCTTGCGATGACACGTTGAGCGTTCTTGCGCCGCCGCGGGAAAGTTTTGAGAATTAAGCTCCTTTGACATGCCTTGATGATCTGTTGATCGTCATGGCCAGTTCCGCGCTGATCTTCCGGGGCGAGCGGATTTCATCTATAGGAGATGCTTATGACATCGAAGATATAATCGATTTTTATTGGCGTTTTTATCTGTCAAACTGCTGTCAAACAATCGGTGCACAATAATCGAGTTCTAACGCCGCGCAAGAATGGCGAAAACAACATAATTACCAACAGAGGATCACAATGAAACATAAAGCATCACTTCTCGCAGCTCTGACTATCGGTGCGCTGACGGCGACGGCGGCGGCATCGGAAACGGAACTTACAGTTTATACCGCAGTCGAGGCGGAAGACTTGGCCCGGTATGCCGAGACGTTCAATCAAAGCCACCCTGATATCAAGATCAATTGGGTTCGCGACTCGACCGGGATCATTACGGCGAAATTGCTGGCAGAACGTGATAATCCGCAGGCAGACGTTGTTTGGGGCCTGGCCGCCACGTCGCTGCTGCTGCTGAAATCAGAAGGTATGTTGGAGCCTTATGCGCCGGCCGGTGTGGAAAAGCTGGACAAAAAATTTGTTGATGGCGACAACCCCCCTGCCTGGGTCGGCATGGACGCCTGGGTTGCATCCGTCTGCTACAATACCGTCGAGGCCGAAAAGGCCGGGTTGACCCCGCCGACATCCTGGAAGGATCTCACCGATCCGATGTACAAAGATCAGGTGATCATGCCCAATCCGAACTCATCGGGCACCGGTTTCCTTGACGTGTCCAGCTGGTTGCAGATGTTCGGTGAAGAAGGTGGTTGGGAATACATGGATGCGCTGCACGAGAATATCGCGCGGTACACCCATTCAGGTTCAAAACCCTGCAAACTGGCCGCAGCAGGCGAAATCCCGATTGGCATTTCCTTTGCGTTCCGCGGGGCAAAGTCCAAAGCCGACGGCGCGCCGCTTGAGATCATCGTGCCTTCCGAGGGCGTCGGATGGGACATGGAAGCCACCGCAATTGTTGCTGGCACAGCCAATTTGGAGGCCGCGCAAAAGCTGGTGGATTTCACCGTCACCAAGGAAGCCAACGAGATGTACAACACCGGCTATGCAGTTGTCGCCTATCCGGGCGTTGCAAAACCGGTTGAGCACTTCCCAGAGGGTCTTCTGGATGCAATGATCGAAAATGATTTTGAGTTTGCCGCCAACAATCGCGCGGCAATCCTGAAGGAATGGCAGTCTCGCTATGACGGAAAGTCGGAAGCGAAGTAACCCCATTGGCAGGAGAGGTTTTCGTGCCTCTCCTGCACACCAGTCTCTTGTTCCCCGAAAAACAACTTACTCACCCGGTTTCAACCGGCCAGGACCGGCCGCGCCCGAGGTGCAGATGTGAGGACTTCTCCCGTGCTTCAGAAAACACCACCCGGTGAACTGTATCTCAGCATCCAGAATTTGTGGAAAGCGTTCGGAAGCTTTCTGGCGCTCAAGGACATCTCTTTGGAAATCACCGAGGGCGAGTTTGTCTGTTTCCTCGGCCCGTCCGGGTGCGGCAAGACCACTCTTTTGCGGGCAATCGCCGGATTGGATTTGCAGACCAAGGGTACGGTCATGCAGGATGGCAAGGACGTGTCCAATCTGCCCCCGTCCGAGCGTGATTTCGGGATCGTGTTTCAGTCCTACGCGTTGTTCCCAAATCTGACGATTGAAAAGAACATCGCTTTTGGCCTTGAAAACACCGGCCGCAGCAAATCGGATATCGCTGTTCGCGTAAACGAACTCTTGAACCTGGTTGGTCTGCCGGATCAGGGCAAGAAATATCCGGCGCAATTGTCAGGTGGTCAGCAGCAACGGATTGCGCTGGCGCGTGCCATTGCGACCAACCCCGGACTTTTGCTGCTGGACGAACCCCTGTCGGCGCTGGACGCCAAAGTGCGTGTTCATCTGCGGCACGAGATCAAGGAGTTGCAGCGCAAGCTGGGTGTGACCACCGTGATGGTGACTCACGATCAGGAAGAAGCGCTGGCGATGGCAGACCGCATCGTGGTCATGAATCATGGTGTGATCGAACAGGTGGGGCCCCCTACCGAAATCTACCGGGATCCGGCCAATCTGTTCGTTGCCGACTTTATCGGTGAAATGAACCAGATCCGGTCACAGGTCACCAAAGGCGGACGTTTGAGCGTCGGTGAAAAGACCTTTGCCTGCCTCAGCCACAAGTTCAACGATGGAACCCCGATCATCGCGGCCATTCGACCCGAAGACATCATCCCTCATGAAGCTGGTTATCTCGACACGGGCGGCAATCGGAACTGCATAGAGGTGACGCTGGATGAGATGGAGTTCTTGGGTTCGTTCTGGCGCTGCCGCTTGAACAACGAGAAGTTCGGATCATCGGAACTGATCGCGGATTTCTCGATCAATGCCGTGCGTCGTCTGGAACTGGAAGAGGGGCGCAGCGTGGTGATTGAGCTTCCCGAGAACCGCCTTATGGCGTTTGAAGCGCCGGAGGCCAAGGCATGAGCTCGGTTTCTACCAATCAGGACAGCCTGCCTGTCGGGCCGGACATCAAGCCCAAGCTCAGCCGTGATGATATCCTGATGCGCGGCAGCATGATGGTGATCGCGCTGTATCTGGTCGTGACATTGGCGTTGCCGCTTTACACGATGCTGTCCAAGTCGTTTTCGACCTATCGGGTCGAGCTGTCACAGTACGAGTTTCAGGTAAGTGACGACGCAGGCGTCTTCGACGGAACGATCCTGTCGGCAGACGAGTTGAACAGGCAATTGGGGGTCTATTCCGACTCTGATCTGGTGACGGGTTCGGACGGGCGCTTGCCTGTGACCGGATTCTTTCCTGATTTCAGCTTTCGCAGCCCGGTGATGTACAAGATCCGCAACACGACGGATACCGGGCGCTTTCTGGTCGGATCGACATTGAATGAAGGCACCGATTGGGTCGAGCTTGATTCCAACACGTTCCGCCGGGTGCAAATGCGGCCGGTCCAGTCGCGAGGGTTGGACAATTTCATCAACTATTTCTCGACACCGGCACTGTTCAATTCGATCAAGAACTCGCTTTGGATCTCGGTCGTCAGCACCATTGTGACGGTGACACTGGCGTTTTGGTTCGCCTATGCGCTGAACCGAAGCTGCATGCGGTTCAAGGGTGTTTTTCGCCTTATCGCGATGGCACCGATCCTGGTTCCGTCGCTCTTGCCGGGCATCGCGTTGGTCTATCTGTTCGGCAATCAGGGCATGATCAAGGAGTTGCTGTTCGGTGCCAGCATTTACGGCCCCATAGGCATCGTGATCGGATCGGTTTTCTTTACCTTTCCGCACGCGTTTCTGATCATATCGACCGCGCTCGCGATATCTGACGCGCGCCTGTATGAAGCTGCGGCCAGCTTGCGGTCGACGCCATGGCGGACCTTCTGGACCGTAACCATCCCCGGGGCCCGCTATGGCCTGATCTCGGCGGCCTTTGTCGTGTTCAACCTGGTGATCACTGATTTCGGATTGCCAAAGGTCATCGGTGGTCAATTCAACGTGCTTGCTGTGGATATCTACAAACAGGTGATCGGCCAGCAGAACTTTGAAATGGGCGCCGTGGTCTCTGTGGTTCTGGTCATTCCGGCCATTCTGGCTTTTGCCATCGACCGGATGGTTCAGTCCAAGCAGGTTGCGCTGCTTTCGGCGCGTTCCGTGCCATATCAGGCGACGCCAAACCCGAAAGCTGACCGCATATTCCTGATCTATTGCAGCCTGATCGGCCTGTTCATCGTTGGTCTTCTGGCTGTGTGTCAGTTTGCGGCGCTGATCAAGTTCTGGCCCTACGACCTGAGTCTGAGCCTCAAAAACTATCAGTTCAACAGAATGGACGGCGGCGGCTGGGGGTCGTATTTCAACTCGATCAAACTGGCGTTGCTGACGGCAGTCATCGGCACGACGGTTGTGTTCTTCGGGGCCTATCTGGTTGAAAAATCAAACGGGTTCAGAACCGGCCGGTCGATTTTCCAGATGTTCGCGATGCTACCCATGGCGATCCCGGGAATGGTATTGGGGCTGTCCTACATCTTCTTCTTCAACAACCCGTCCAATCCGCTGAACGGGATTTACGGCACGATGGCGATTTTGGTGATTTGCACTGTGACGCATTTCTACACCGTATCGCACCTGACGGCCGTCACCGCGCTCAAGCAAATGGACAGAGAATTTGAGTCCGTGTCTGCCTCGCTCAAACAGCCGACAATGAAGCTGTTTGCACGGGTAACGGTTCCGGTTTGTCTGCCAGCGGTGTTGGACATCTCAATCTATCTGTTCGTCAATGCGATGACGACCGTGTCGGCAGTGGTATTCCTCTATTCTCCCAAAACGACGCTTGCGTCCATCGCGGTGCTGAACATGGATGATGCCGGGGATATCGCGCCTGCGGCGGCGATGGGCATGATGATCTTTTACACCAACGCCGCTGCCCGGATCGTTCACCTGATTGCTTCAAAAGGCATCCTGAAGCGCACTCAGGCTTGGCGAAGCCGGTAGCCAAAGGAACCCTGCCCCCGCCGGTCAGGTATCAGCGGGGGGGCTTTTTTCTTCCAGCGCGCGTTGGGCGAAGTCCATGAAGGCCCGGATGAGCTTTACGTTGCGCCGTTGCGACAGCGAAATCATGCTTTCACCCATTTGCAACTTCACGTCCTTGAGCTTGATTTGTCGCAACCGATCATCATGCCCATACTCTGCCTGAGAGACAAATCCGATGCCTGCACCCGAGGCCACAAGCTCGCGCACGGCCTCGCGCCCTTCCGCAACGATTGCAGGATTCAACGTGATACCGCGCCTTTCGGCTTCTTCTTCCAATTTCTGACGTGTTTTTGACCCGTGCTCTCTGAAAACCAGCGGCAGATCGGCCAGTTCTTCCAAAGAAAGCGAAGGTTTGGATGCCAAAAGAACGCCTTGGGCGGCAAAGGCCACGATTTCAGTGGACCCCAGATTCAACACATCCATGTCCTTGCCGGGGGACAGGCTGCCGACAACACCAATCTCGGCATTGTACGACCGAAGTTCTTCCAAAATTTCTTCGGTGTTTCCGGACCGCACGGTGATGGTGATTTTGGGGTACTTCTTTTGAAACGACCCCAGGAAAGACGTCATGTGATGCGCTGAATCGGCGATGATCCGCAATTCCCCGTCGATTGCGGCCTTGGTTTCCGAAAGGTAGTCCTCGATCTGATCTTCGATCTCAAAATACTGCTTTGTGAACCGGTAAAGCTGTTCGCCTTCGGGGGTGAGGTTCACGCGTTTTCGTTCGCGCTGAAACAACAAAAGATCGTGATCCTGTTCCAGCTTTCGAACCTGTTCGGAAATTGCCGGCTGCGTCAGAAAAAGCGCCTCGGCCGCGCGGGAAAACCCGCCATGTTTGGCCACGTAATGAAAGGCTTTGAGCTGGCTGTGCCGCATCACCGGTCCCCAATGATTTGTGCATAGGCTGCACTTATAATTAGATTGATATTTGCAATTTCACATATAGCAACCGTTGCTGCAATGGTGTTTGTGAAAACGCTGTTCTGGAGCCCGGTAATGACGCCATCCCATCCAAAAATCGAGCAACCGCGCCTCGGCGAACCATACCTTCTGACACCCGGTCCTTTGACAACGTCCTATGCCGTAAAAGAGGCCATGCTGAAGGACTGGGGCAGCTGGGACGACGACTTTCGCGCCATGACAAAAGAGCTGCGGTCAAGCCTGCTGGACCTGCTTGGTGAAGGTGCCGACGCCTTCGATTGTGTGCCAATGCAAGGCAGCGGCTCCTTCTCGGTCGAAGCAATGCTGGCGTCTTTTATTCCGCCGGAAGGAAAGGCGCTGGTACTGGCCAATGGCGCCTATGGGCAACGTTCTGCGCAGACGCTACAGTATCTGGGCCGGGACCATATCGTGCTGGACAAGGGCGATTACCTGCCGCCACGGGGCGACGAAGTTGCGCGCATTCTCGCGGATGACCCGGCCATCACGCATGTTGTTGCCATTCACTGCGAAACCAGTTCGGGTATCTTGAACCCCGTCGAGGAAATATCCGAGGCCACATATGCAGCCGGTCGCAAGCTGTTGATCGACTCGATGTCTGCCTTTGGCGCGATCGAGCTCAGGCCCTCGGATATTCGATATGAAGCCATGGTGTCTTCGGCGAACAAGTGCATCGAGGGCGTTCCTGGCTTTGGCTTCATTGTGGCGCGCAAGAACGAGCTGGAAGCCGCAAAGGGTAACAGTCATTCCCTGTCTCTGGATGTGCACGCCCAATGGGCGCACATGAACAAGACCGGTCAGTGGCGCTTTACCCCGCCGACGCACGTGGTCGCCGCCTTCATCGAAGCGCTTCGGGCGCATGCCGCTGAAGGCGGTGTTGCCGGCCGCGGCGCACGTTACACCCGCAACCGGGACGTCATGGTTGCGGGCATGCGTGAACTGGGTTTCGAAACGCTGTTGGACAATCGTTGGCTCAGCCCGATCATCGTCACGTTCTTCTGCCCCGCCGATGAGAAATTCGTATTCGATCAGTTCTACAACCTGATGAAGGACAAAGGGTTCATTATTTACCCGGGCAAGCTGACCGTCGTCGACAGTTTCCGCGTCGGATGCATCGGTCAGATGGACGAAGACGTCATGCGCAATGTCGTGCGCGCAGCAAAGGAATCCCTGGAAGAAATGGGCGTGACAAACGCCGCTCCTCCTCTTCGGGCACTGGAAGAACGCGCCAAGCTGGCCGCTTAAACATCAAGGAAAATACAGATGACCATTCAAACCCCTGTCGAAGCAAATGAGCGCGTCTATCCGACGCCGAAGGTGCCTGCCATTGCCATCTGCCTTGATGGATGCGAGCCCGAATACCTTGATGTCGCGATTGCGAAAGGGCTGATGCCCAATCTCAAGCGGATACGCGAAGAGGGCACGGACCGACTGGCCCATTCCGTTATCCCGTCCTTCACCAACCCCAACAATCTTTCGATTGCCACCGGGCGCCCTCCGATCGTGCATGGCATCTGCGGCAACTACCTCATCGACCCCGACAGCGGTGAGGAAGTGATGATGAATGATGTCCGCTTCCTGCGTGCGCCGACCATTTTTTCCCAATTCTACGACGCAGGTTTCCGCGTGGCGATGGTAACCGCCAAGGACAAGCTGCGCGCGCTGTTGGGAGCCGGGCTGAAATTTGACGAGGGCAGGGCGGTTGCGTTTTCTTCCGAACGGTCGGGTGAAACGACGCTGGCGGAACATGGCATCGACAACGCCAGCGAATGGCTGGGCATGGACGTCCCCGAGGTCTACTCGGCAGAGCTTTCCGAATTTGTCTTTGCCGCTGGCGTCAAGCTGCTGAAAGAGTTCAAGCCCGACGTGATGTATTTGTCGACGACCGACTATATCCAGCACAAGTTTGCACCCGATCAAAAAGGCGCACTCGATTTCTATGCCATGTTCGACCGGTATCTTGGCGAGTTGGATGAATTGGGTGCGGCCATCGTGGTGACCGCGGATCACGGCATGAAGCCAAAGCATTTGGCGGATGGATCCCCCTCGGTGGTGTACGTGCAAGACCTGATGGACGAATGGCTGGGCAAGGATGCGGCGCGGGTCATTCTTCCGATTACCGATCCATACGTCGTGCATCATGGCGCGTTGGGGTCTTTTGCAACCGCTTATTTGCCTGACGGAGCAGACCAGGACGACATCATCAGCAAGCTCAAGGCGACCAGCGGCATCACTCATGTGCTGACCAAGGCCGAGGCGATCGAGCAATTCGAATTGCCAGGCGACCGCATTGGCGACATCGTGATGGTTTCCGGTGAAAACATCTGCATCGGCACGTCCGAGCATCGCCACGATCTGGCAGCACTCAAAGAACCGTTGCGCAGTCATGGTGGTTTGACCGAGCAGGAAGTTCCCTTCATCGTGAACCGTGTCATCGACCTGCCAAACCAACCCGTGCTGCGCAATTTCGATGCCTTCTTCTACGCAACAACAGCGGCGGCACAGTAAGCTATGAAAGATCAGACCATGTCGAAAATCGAAGTACGCAACGAGGGAATGCGGATCGGCGGCGAAATAGTCTTTACCGATGACACCGTTCCCGTTCTCTACCCGTACACAAACGAGGTTGTGGGTCACGTTCCAGCCGGTACAGCCGAACATGCGCGCCGGGCGTTTGAGATTGCGGCGAATTACAAACCCAAGCTGACCCGATACGAGCGCAGCCAGATCCTGCAACGGGCAGGCGAGTTGATCGGCGAAAAGCGCGATTATCTTGCGAAATGGCTGACGCTGGAGTTGGGGATCTGTCACCAGCATGCGATCTACGAAACCAAGCGCGCGCAGGACGTGTATCAATTCGCGGCGGCCGAGGCACTGAAGGATGATGGTGAGATCTTCTCCTGCGACCTGACCCACAACGGCAAGGCCCGCAAGATTTTCACCACCCGAGAACCGGTGAAGGCAATCAGCGCGATCACGCCGTTCAATCACCCGCTGAACATGGTCAGCCACAAGATCGCGCCGTCGATTGCCACCAACAATTGCATGGTTTGCAAACCGACCGAGCTGACGCCGCTGACCGCATTGACACTGGCTGACATTCTCTATGAGGCCGGATTGCCGCCCGAGATGTTCCAGGTCGTGACAGGTTGGCCCGGTGACATTGGCGACGAAATGATCACCAATGAACACATCGATATCATCACCTTCACCGGCGGTGTGCCCGTGGGCAAGATGATCGCCGAAAAGGGCGTCTACAAGCGTCAGGCGCTGGAACTTGGCGGCAACGACCCTCTGATCGTTCTGAATGACCTGAGTGAGGCCGATCTGGACAAGGCGGCAGCCATTGCGGTGGCGGGGGCTACCGGAAATTCCGGCCAGCGGTGTACGGCGGTCAAGCGCATTCTCGTGCAGGAAAGTGTGGCCGATACATTCGTGCCGCTGGTTCTTGAAAAGGCCAAGAAGATCAAGTTCGGCGATCCGCAAGACCCGGAAACCGAATTGGGATGCGTGATCCATGACAAGGCCGCCGAAATTTTTGAAAACCGCGTTTTTCAGGCGGAAAAAGAGGGTGCTGAAATTCTGTACCACCCCGGTCGTCAGGGGGCGCTGCTGCCGCCAATCGTCGTCGACAAGGTTCCCCATGACAGCGAGCTGGTGATGGAGGAAACCTTTGGTCCCATCGTGCCGATCGTTCGTGTGCCGGACAACGACGAAGAGGTGATGGCAATTTCAAACGGAACCGAGTTCGGCCTGTCTTCGGGTGTCTGCACCAATGATCTGAACCGGGCGATTGCCTTCATCAACGGGTTGAACGTCGGCACCTGCAACATCTGGGAACAGCCGGGTTACCGCATTGAAATGTCGCCCTTTGGCGGCATCAAGGACAGTGGAAACGGGGTGAAGGAAGGCGTCATCGAAGCGATGAAGTTTTTCACCAACGTCAAAACCTATTCGCTGCCGTGGCCTAACTGAGTCTGTTGCCCTTACTCCTTTTGCGGAAAGGGCAACACAGTTCCTCCCTGGTACTGGCGGGCCTTGCGGGGTCCGCATCTTTTGATGACGGCAAAGAGGAGCGGCGATGCCACAAATTGTCCACACTGAAGGGGAATCAAACACGTCCGAGGCGCGCAAGGCGTGGCTGCAAAAATCGACGGGGCCGAAATCATCGCCATTGCTCAAACGCGATGCGAACGTTTTCCTGCATCAATCTCTGTCCTCACCCTGCGTCAGCACCATTGCAAAGGCCGAAGGGCTCTGGATCGAAGATATCGAGGGCCGCCGGTACATGGATTTCCACGGCAACTCGGTACACCACATCGGGTATGGCCATCCCCGCTTGGTAGCCGCCATAAAGGCACAGCTTGACGATCTGCCCTTTGCGCCCCGCCGCTTTACCAATGATCCGGCGGTAGAGCTGGCTGAAAAACTGGCAGAGATCGTGCCTGGTGATCTGGGCAAAATGCTCTTTACCACTGGCGGATCCGACGCCAACGAGGTTGCCCTCAGGATCGCGCGTGCCGCCACCGGTCGTTTCAAAACAATCAGCTTCTGGGATGCCTTCCATGGCGCGGGTTTCGGCGCCGCAAGTGTCGGCGGAGAGGCGACCTTTCGCAGTCACATTGCGGGGCCCCTTTTGTCCGGTACCGAACATGTCGCCCCCTTTGCCTGCTATCGATGCCCGTACAATCATGCGGGCCCCGAAACCTGCGGGCTGGCTTGTGCGAAAATGGTCGAATATGTCCTCGAGCGCGAAGGAGATGTGGCGGCAGTCATTGCGGAACCGATGCGTGCCGTGCCCTATGTCCCTCCGCCGGGGTTCTGGAAGACGGTGCGCGAGGCATGCAACCGTCACGGGGCGCTGTTGATCATGGATGAAATCCCGACGGGTCTTGGCAAGACGGGCAGGATGTTCGCCTTTGAACATGACGAGATCATCCCGGACATCGTGACACTTGGGAAGGCGCTTGGCGGCGGCATCCTGCCTATTGCCGCCTGTGTCGCCCGTAAGCAACTAGATGTCTGCGGAGATTTTGCCATCGGGCATTACACGCACGAAAAAAACCCGGTCACCGCCCGTGCCGCTTTGACGACAATTCAGATCATCGAAGACGAAGGCCTGGTTCGCCGGTCAGCCGAACTGGGTGAACATGCCATTGGTCGCTTGATGGATGAACTTCAGAACGTTCCGATTGTCGGAGACATCCGGGGAAGGGGCCTGATGTTCGGGATCGAAATCGTCGATGATCGCGCCGACAAAACACCGGGGAACGCGTGCGCCGAACGGATCTATTATGCCTGTCTCGAGGCCGGTCTGAGCTATAAGATCAGCCAGGGGTGCGTTCTGACACTGTCACCGCCGCTGACGATCTCGCGTTTGGAACTGGACCGCGCAATCGATATCGTAATTGCTGCAATCAAGGCCGAGAGTTGACGCCCCTTACCGATCTCGTGTCACAATAGAGGATCAGGGGCCGCGCCCTTCCAGGGGCCCTTGGCCAAGTTCATAGGTGACGGATGTTCCGTCAAAGCGCGGTCAAGTGCTTGCGGTGAAGCTCACAGGAGTTTACGCCTTGTAGGCCAAAATGGGATGTATCCCTTCCCGATCGCGGCCGGTAACATGAATAATTCAATGCGCCGCGACAAGCTGGGCCAAAAAGAATAACGGGGTAGAGTATGGCAATTGTCAGCTTCCTTATCAGCCTTGCCGGGGCGACGATGCTGCTGCTTTACGCGGTTCGTATGGTGCGAACCGGGATCGAGCGCAGCTATGGGGCGTCTTTCCAGCGGGTAATGACCCAACAACGCAGCTACCTTCAGGCCTCGGTGGTTGGGTTGACGATGGCGGTCGTGTTGCAAAGCTCGGCGGCTGTTGCTCTGTTGACCTCGGGGTTTGCGGCCAATGGAATGCTCAGTTTTCCTGCTGGCCTTGCGATTGTGCTTGGCGGCGATCTGGGGTCGGCGCTGATCATCCAGATTCTTTCGTTCCGGCTGGACTGGCTTGTTCCGATGCTGTTGGCGGTTGGGGGGTATCTGTTCGTAAAGACCGACGCAAAAAAAACCCGGCAAATGGGGCGCATCCTGATGGGCGTGGCCTTTATCCTGATCTCGCTTCGGTTTCTTCGCGAGGCAATGGATCCCATTCGGGACAGCGCGTTTCTGCCCGCGGTGGCGGATTATCTGGCGCGCGACTATATCACCGCGTTTCTGGTCGGGGGCGCCTTGGCTTTCGTCATGCATTCCTCGGTGGCGGCCATCCTCATGTGTGTCACCCTTGTGCAGATCGGAGCGATCCCGTTCGCCGCCGGGATGTCTTTGGTGTTTGGCGCGAATTTCGGCTCTGCCTTCATTCCGGTCTGGCTCACCCGCGCCATGCCAGTCCAGTCCCGGCGCATTCCATATGCCAACCTGGCATTGCGTGGCAGTTGGGCTTTGGTGAGTTTGTTTGCCGCCAACATGGCTTTGCGGACCGGGTTGTTAGGAGACCCGCAAGGCGGGCAGATGCTGGTCAATGTGCATGTTTTGTTCAACCTGTCACTGCTGCTTCTGGCCTTGCCATTTTGCGGGAGATTGAAAGTTCTGTTCGAAAGGTTTTTGCCGGATCAGAAGAAGGAACTGGTTCCGCAACCGGCACGACCGGCCAGCGCATTGGACATAGGCAATGTGGCAAATCCCAGCCAGGCCCTACCAAGCCTCAAACGTGAGCTGCTGCGGATGAGCGACCTTGTCGAAACCATGTTCCGGCCTTGCCTGGAATTGTATCGCAGTGGCGACAAACAACAGATTCGAGCGGTACAGGCCATCGACGAGGACGTGAACAATTGCCTGTCCGGGATCAGGGCATTCGTTTCGGCGATTCCACCGGATGTATATGAAAAAAAGGATGAAAAATCCGCACGCGACCTGATGGAGTTCGCTATCCGGCTGGAGACGGCCGGTGATGTCGTGGCCAAGCGTTTGACCGTGTTGGCGGGTGAAATGCGGGCCAAAGGCTCGAGTTTCTCGCAGGAAGGCTGGTCGGAACTCGTTCAGATGCACGAGGGCATTCTGGCCAACATGAAGCTGGCATCAAACGTGCTTATTTCAGACGATCTGGAAAGCGCGCGCCTGCTGAGCCTTGAGAAGACCGAAATCAAGCGGGTGGAACGTGAAAGCCGAAAACGACATCTGCGCCGATTGCAGCACGGGTCACGGGAAAGCTTCGAAACCAGTGATATTCATCTTGAGACGTTGCGGGCGTTCCGGGAGTTCAACAGCCATATCGCATCTATTGCTTACCCAGTGCTGTACCAGAATGGCCAGCTTCTCGAGACGCGGCTGATCGACGAAATTGCGAAATAGTCGTAAGGTTCTCTGATAAAAATCTGAAAAAGCAAAGGAACGATGCTACACTCGGGATGACGGCAGCGAACAGGAGCCGGACTCGATGCAAGCACGGGAAAAGAAAACAGGAAAATCGAAACGCGAAGCAAAAAAATGGCTTCAGTTTCGAAATTCGGTTTTGCGGCTGTTCGGCGTCGATGGAAGCTTCCGCCCAGAGGGCGGCGCAGAAGGCGGAATCCAAAAGGTTGCGGTCGAAAAGGCAACCACGTTTTACCTGCCTTGAAGCTGAATTGCGCGACGGTTTTTGGGGGCGCTCCCAGACCTGATGCGTGAAAAATTCTATGAACATCAATTCCGTGGAGTTTGGCGGGCCAAATCGTAGCTTGGGAACGGGTTCGAGTGGATCTTTCGCTTGGTGCGTTCAAAGCTTTGCAACAAAGCCGATACCAGCCGGAAAGCCCCACCCGGGAACCGATCTCAACAGGAAGGAATGGGCAGGGCGTTGCTGCGTTTGATTTCGCGCAGAACGACATTTGTTTGCGCGCTTTCCACCGCCGGCAGGCGAAACAGGAATTCTTCAAGAAAAACGTTGTAAGCCCCGATATCCTTGCAGATCACCCGCATGTGGTAATCTGCCTGCCCGGTCGTTGCGTAGCATTCCATGACTTCAGGGCGCTTCTCGATCGCTGCAATGAACCGTTCAAGATGTTCCGGATTGTGCCGGGTCAGATGAACATGCACCAGGGCCTGAAACGAAAGCCCGGCGTGTTCAGGCGACAATTCGGCACGGTACTGCGAAATCAGGCCGGCCTCTTCAAACACACGGACACGACGCCAGCAAGCAGAGGATGACATGCCCACCCGTTGTGCAAGGTCAGCATTTGAGATGCGACAGTCCTTTTGAAGCAGCGCGAGAAGTTGGCAGTCACGTGAGTCGAGAAGCATCCGAGAAAAATACCCCAAATCGCGACAAAAGAAGAGATGATTTTTCAAGAATGCTAGGAAACGTCGGGAAGACAGAACAGATTCTTCAAAAATTTCCGGTAAAATATCCAAAAAAGGCGAGGTGTTCATGACTGACCAGTCCCTGAAATTCGATACTTACGCCCTGTCGGACCGATACAAAGCCTCAAAGGGTCGTGTTTTCCTGACGGGAACGCAAGCTCTGGTGCGCATCATGTTAGACCAGGCCCGCAGGGACGCAGCAGCAGGAAACAACACGGCCGGGTTCATTTCCGGATATCGGGGGTCTCCTCTTGGTGGGTTGGATCTGGAGCTGTGGCGAGCGAAAGAGGAAACCGAGGCGGCCAGGATCACATTCATGCCGGCCGTAAACGAAGACCTCGGCGCAACAGCGGTTCTTGGTGCCCAGCAGGCCTCGCTTGATCCCGATTGTGAGGTCGAGGGCGTGTTTTCGATGTGGTACGGGAAGGGCCCCGGAGTTGACCGTTCAGGGGACGCGTTGCGCCATGGCAATGCCTATGGCTCGTCGCCGAAGGGCGGGGTACTGGTTGTCGCGGGTGACGATCATGGCTGCGTGTCTTCTTCAATGCCGCATCAGTCCGACGTCGCCTTCATGACCTGGTTCATGCCAACGCTGAACCCGGCCAACGTGGCTGAATACCTGGAGTTCGGTGAATACGGGATCGCGCTGAGCCGATACTCGGGCACCTGGGTCGGGTTCAAGGCGATTTCGGAAACCGTGGAAAGCGGGCAATCCGTGCGGTTGAAGCCGGACCGTATGTTTACCTTGCCGGAAATAGATCTGCCGCCGGGCGGCTTGCACGTGCGCAGCGCCGATTTGCCAAGCCCGGCCATCGAGACGCGGATCGAACACAAGTTGCGGGCAGTCGAGGCTTTTGTCGAGGCGAACCCGATCGACCGGCGCATCTATGACATCAAGGATGCCCCATTCGGGATTGTCACAACGGGCAAAAGCCATCTGGACCTGATGGAAGTGCTGCGCCTTCTGGGGCTCGACGAAAGCGGATGCCGCCGTTTGGGCATCGACATCTACAAGGTCGGGATGGTTTGGCCTTTGGCGCGGCGCGATGCGCTGTCTTTCGTCCGTGGTAAAAAAGAGGTGCTGGTCGTCGAGGAAAAACGCGGGATCATCGAAAGCCAGTTCAAGGAATATTTCTATGACTGGCCGGGGGACAAACCCGAAAAGATGGTCGGAAAACACCGCGCAGCGGGTGATCCGTTGATTCCCTGGACCGGAGAGTTGAGCCCGTTGAACCTGATCCCAGTCGTTGCAGAGCGACTCGACCGTTTTTTTCCGGAAGAGGGTTTCTTGGAAAAGGCGAAGGCGCTGACGGACGAACCGCCATCCGTTCTGAATGTTCCGGGTGCGGTCAGGGCTCCGTATTTTTGCTCGGGTTGTCCCCACAACACATCCACCAAAGTCCCCGATGGAAGCATGGCTGCGTCAGGCATCGGCTGTCACGTGATGGCAAGTTGGATGAATCGCAACACGGTCGGTTATGCGCAGATGGGTGGGGAAGGTGTGCCGCATGTTGTTGCCTCGAAATTCAATGGCAACAAACATATCTTTCAAAACCTTGGCGAGGGCACTTGGTATCATTCCGGGTCGCTTGCCATTCGCCAGGCCGTGGCGGCGGGTACGAACATCACCTACAAGATCCTTTACAATGACGCAGTGGCAATGACGGGGGGGCAGCCTGTTGATGGCCCTATCAGCGTTTCCGGGATCGCCCAGTGCTGTCGCGCAGAAGGTGTGGACCGGATCGCGTTGGTTTCAGACGACATTACGAAATTCGATTCCAGCGATTTTCCGGCACGAACGAGCTTTCACCCCCGGGAAGAGATGGATGCGGTGCAGCGTGAGTTGCGTGACATCCAAGGTGTGACGGTTTTAATCTACGAGCAGACCTGCGCCACCGAGAAACGTCGTCGCCGCAAGCGTGGCAAAACAGAAGACCCCAAGCGGTTTGCTTTCATCAACCCCGCGGTGTGCGAAGGCTGCGGCGATTGCTCGGTCGAAAGCAACTGTCTGAGTATTGAACCATTGGAAACCCCATTGGGCCGCAAGCGAAAGGTCAACCTGAACTCGTGCAACAAGGACTTTTCCTGCCTGAACGGGTTTTGCCCCAGTTTCATTACGGTGGAAGGGGCGGTGCGGCGAAAGGAACCCAGGCAGAAACTGGATATCCCGTCGCTTCTTGCCAAGGTTCCCGACCCGCAGCTTCCTGACCTGCACGCGCCGTACGATCTTTTGGTCGGCGGGGTCGGCGGCACCGGTGTCGTAACGGTGGGCGCCGTTCTGACGATGGCGGCGCATTTGGAAGGCAAAGGCGCCAGCGTGCTGGATTTCACCGGGTTCGCCCAGAAATTCGGTACGGTTGTCGGCTATGTTCGCATTGCCCGCACGCCCGAAGAAATCAATCAGGTCCGAATTGAGGCCAATAGCGCCGACGCCGTCATCGGGTGTGACGTGGTCGTGTCTTCGGCGCCCAAAGCCTCGGTTCACTATCGCAAGGGCACAAAGGTCGTACTGAACCGTGCGGAAATGCCAACAGGCGACCTTGTTTTGCACCGCGATGCCCAGCTCAAGGTCGACGAAAGAGAAGCGTTGATACGCCGGACCGTCGGCGCAGAAAATGTCTTCGCGTTGGATGCAAACCAGTTGGCTGTGGATTTGCTGGGGGATTCGGTCTTTGCCAATACCTTGCTGTTTGGTGTCGCGTGGCAGCTGGGGAACATTCCAATCAGTGAGTTTGCAATCAAACAGGCGATCAAGCTCAATGGAACCGCGATCGAGGCCAACATAATGGCCTTTGATCTGGGGCGGGTGATCGCTGCAAACCCGCAGATGCTGAATGCGAGGGAAAAGAGCTTTTCGCAAGAAACATCGCAGCAGATAATCGATTACCGGTCCGATGAATTGGCGACCTATCACGATGACGGTTATGCGCAAAAGTACCGGGATCGCCTGGCCCGTCTGTCCGCAGCACTGCCTGACCAGATACGCGAGGAAGCGCTTTCGCTTGCGGCAAAATCCCTGTTTCGCCTCATGGCAATCAAGGACGAATACGAGGTTGCTCGGTTGCTGACATCGCAACAATTCGAGAAACAACTGCGGTCCGAGTTCGAAGGGGAATTTCGGATCAAATACCACCTCGCGCCACCGGTTCTGAGCGGTCGCAAGGATGAACGCGGGCGACCGCGCAAGCGAAGCTTTGGTGGTTGGATGACCCCCGTTCTGAGGCTCCTTTCGCGTGCACGCAGGCTTCGCGGCGGCTGGCTTGATCCATTCCGGTTTTCAAGGGACCGCAAGCTTGAAAACGAAACCCTGGCCTGGTTTCTGGCTGTCTTGGATCGCATTGAAAAAGTCAGCCCCGAGCTGGAGGCGGAAACCTGCCTGAAAATCCTGTCAGCCCCGCTGGATATCCGCGGTTTTGGCCCGGTGCGCGAAGCGGCAACACAAACTGTACGTGCAGATGTAGATGCCATGCTGAACGTGATCGGAGAACAGCGAAGGGATGCGCAGGGCGCCGCTTTTCACAAGGTTTGATTGTTCTTTCCGGAACCTGTCTGGAAACGCGGATTGTACACGGGGCTGAACGGATCTGAACCCCCTTACACTCCGGTGTAATGGACTTCTATCTGAAACGGTCCGGTTTGCGTTCGGGCGTCACCAGCAGCGGCGCGACGCGGCCACCGGACAGACGGATGTGGGTAACACTTCGTCACGGGCATTGCGTTGGCAGAGGCCGTCTTGCTCTGGGTTGACGAGCAAGGGACTTGTAAGTGCTTTTCACCCAGCCGGCTTTCATTGTTTCCGACCCCTGCGATCAGACCCTTGCTTTTTCAAAGGCGGCCCAGGCGGTTTCGAATGCTTCGAAATCAAACGCGGGCTCGCGGGCTGCGTCCAGAACAATACGTTCTGTCGCCAAAAGTTTTTGGATGGCACCTTCCAATTGATCAACGACATCATTCGGTATGACCAATGCACCATGACGATCGGCGTGAACCAGATCACCGGGGTCAACTGTCAGACCAAAAATCGAAACCTGAGTGTCAATCTCGCGGACGTGGACGAAACCATGGCTCGGGCCGATGGAACCAGCGACAACCGGGAACCCTGAAGGCAAATCCCCGAGATCCCGCATGACACCGTTGGTCAGAGCGCCAGACATTCCGAAACCCTTGTGAACCGTCGTATTGATCTCACCCCAATATGCGCCGATGCAATCGGGATAATCCAGATCCTCGATCACGGCGATTGAAGGGCCGGGTGCCTCGGCCATGTACCTGTAATAGGCCATACGTCGGGCTTTGATGACTTCGGGCGGCTCGGTCGGGGGATTGACCGCAGCGATTTTGGCGGTGCGCGCATAGCCGACGATGGCAGGCCCTTCGGGGGCCGAGCTTAGCATGGTGCCACGTGTGAACCTGTCGAACCCGCGCCTGCCCTGTGCCACCTCGATGGCATTGCAGACAGTTGGCGTATCGACTTTGCGAAGCAAAGACAAAAGGGACGGTGTCATGTGTCCTCCAGCCAGCGGGACAGCGCCGCTGTTGTTTTTTCAGGTTGTTCCAATGTCGGGAGATGGCCCGCGTCGCCGATGATCTCAAGCGCGCTTCGTGGCAACAGGTCATGCATAAGTCGGTGGCGTTCAACTGGGCAAAGCCGGTCTTCATGCCCGCACAAAACCAGAGCCCGTCCGGCATAGGCCGTCAGTGTCTCGCTTTGGTCCGGTCGGTTCATAAGTGCCTTGGACTGACGTATGAAAACGTCTGGGCCCAGGTCGGTGGCCATTGCCATGCACAGATCCAGGATCGCCCCCCGGTTCGGTCCGTCAGCCAGATACCCGGGCTTCATCTCGTCACGCATCACGGTCCTCAGCTGACCCTTGCGAACGGCGGACATCTGCGGCGTACGACGCGCTTTTACCTCTGGCTTTTCCGCCAGTGGATTAGTGTCAAGCAAGGCCAGACGCAAAACACGTTCGGGGGCTTGGCGCGTGACCTCCATCGCCACGATACCCCCCATGGACAGCCCGGCCAGCGCGAAGACCGGCGGTGCATTTCCAAGGATATCCTGGGCCATGGCCTCTATGCTGTCGTGATGAGACAACGGAAAGGTCATTACGGGCATTCTGCCCGACAGAGCATTGATCTGGGGGCCAAAAAGCCGGGCATCACACATCATGCCCGGCAACAAGATCAGAGGTTTCATGCCGAAGCCAGCTTTGCCCCTTCGGACAACGCCGCCAGCTTGGCATAGGCGATCTGGGGATCGACGGCGCCGAAACCCGCAAAAGTGCCAAAGCCGCAATCGCTGCCCGCGATCACCCGGTCCGGTCCCACGATTTCCGTGAACCGGTCAATCCGTTGGGCCACAAGTTCGGGATGTTCGACGAAATTGGTCGTGGTATCGACCACGCCGGGCACCAGAACCTTGTCATCGGGAATCTCGGCCTTGCGGTCCCGGAAGACAGTCCATTCATGGGCATGCCGCGGATTGGACGTTTCGAACAGGACATAGCGCGACTTGGTTGCCATCAGGGTGCTGAAGACCTTGTCCATGGCGATGTCGCAGCAATGAGGGCCTTCGTAGTTGCCCCAGCAAATATGTACCCGTACCCGATCCTGCGGGACGTTCTGAAGCGCGTGGTTCAGGGCCTCGACATGCATGTCGGCAATCTTGATGAACGCCTCATCCGACAGGTCGGTGAACAGCATGTGGCGTGACAGGGCAAGATCGGGGCAATCCAGTTGCAGGTCCAACCCGGCGGCGACGATGGTTTCGTATTCGTCCTTCATCGCGTCGGCCAACGCTGCCAGATAAGCCTCACGCGTAGGGTAGAAATCATTCTGCAAAAACAACGAGATCACTCCGGGAGACGCGGCATTCATGAAGCCGCGCTCGGCCCCGTGTCGAGCCATGGCCGCCTTGAGATTGGCGATGTCCTTTTGCAACTCGCCTTGCCCTTTTGATCGCACCTCACCCGTGCACATCGGCCTTGCGTATTGTGGCGTACCGCCGTCATCGGCCAGTCTTTGCAGAAAGCCGGGGAACATCTTCAAGTCTGCCGGCGCGTTACGAGGGCTGTCGCCCGAAAACCCGGTGTAGCGATCTTTGACATAGGTCGCATAGGAGATTTTCGAAGTTTCGCCGTCGCTGACGATATCAACACCGGCTTCGACCTGTTTGCGCACCGTTTCGGCCACGGCGTTGGCCATGCAGGTATAAAAGGCGCCTGTGTCATAAGGTTCGCCGTTTTCGCGGGCAAAAATAAAATCCACGACGTCCTGCGTTCGGGGCAGAGAGCCAACATGTGTTGTTTTTACGGTCATGGGGACCTCCTTAATTTTTTCGTGCCATCAGGATCGTGTGGCTTTGGGCTTCTGGGTCTTCGGCCAGGTATCCGGTCATTTGCAGCCCGTTTATCTCAAGACACCCGGCGTAACCGGCCGGGGACAGCGACGCGTGGTAGACAAGCTCTGATCCCACTGTGCCGCTGACCTCTCCGGCACGAGGTCCGACGGTCAGCATGAGCATTCCCTTGGGTCGCAAATGGCGCGCCATCCGGGCGATACAGTCTTTCTGCTCGTCCGCCGTAAGGTGGAAAAAGCTGTTCCAGGCAATGATGCCGTTGAACTGCTGATCCAGTTCAAAATTCCGCATATCCGCGTTGCGCCAGTCGCCATCGGGCCAACGGTCGCGGGCTATGGCAAGCATGGCGTCGGAAAAATCGATACCCGTGACGTCAAACCCTTCGGCCATGAACCAACGGGCAATCGGGTCGCCCGAGCCACAGCCCAAGTCCAATACGCGGTCACCCGGCTTCAGGCTGGCCGTGAAGCGCGCCAACCAGCGCGCTTCGAACAGGGCCTTGGAACGGCGCCTGTCATACTCGGTTGCCTGCCGTTCATAAACGGCGTGGGTGTCATTCGGGTCCGCGTTCATCCTGTCCAGGTCGCTCCTGCCGGGTCATCGGTTGCGGTGATCCGGTACAGGCCCGCCTGTCCGGTCATGGATGGCTGAATACCATAGGTTTCGCCAGGAAGAACCAAGGCCGTGTCGCCTACCGAGATCGTGGTCTCGTACCCGTCGATCGAAACACGCCAGTGACCGCTGGCCGGCATCAGAACCACTGGTTTCTCGGCAGCGATCGGTTGGTTCACTGCGGATCCGCGCCCCAGAAAATCGACCTCGAATCCGGGTTTGTCCTTGATCAACGCGTTTTCGCCAATCACCTTTGCGGGCTTATTGGCCGACAACGCCATCAGATCCCAATACCGCGCAACGTATCTGCCCACCACATCCTCGACAGGAACTTCGGGATAGCTTTTCAGCTGTTCTTCGGTCAGCACAGGCATCGGGCGGACATTGTGGGGCAGTTCCTGGCCCAGTTTGGAGTCGTACAGAACGCCATTGTCGCCCAGCATCAGACCGTGTGCCTGCGCATCTTCGATCACTTGAGGCGCCCAGGTGACGCCGCCACCCGCATCGTCTCCGCCCAGGATCGACATGATCATTCCGTAATCCTGGCCGACATTCTCAAAGCCCCGGAAAATACCCGTTGGAATGTTGAAGATGTCTCCTTCCTCGGCGATGAATTCCCCGGCCGTACCATAGCGGCCCCAGAAAAACCGCCAACGACCCTTGGCAACGAAAAAGACCTCGGCGGTGGTGTGGCTGTGCAGTGAGTTGCGGCATTTCGGCGGCTGCCCTGCCGCTCCGATGTTGAAGCCGATCTTGTCCGTGATGTGGACATGCTGGTCCGGAGATTCCGAGACGCCGCCGCCGATTATCGTGAAGTTCTCTTTCTGATCGCTGCCGGGAGTATGGGCATCGATAAAAGCGGTTTTACAGGGTTGAAGCTCGCCATAGCGGACGATGCGGGAAGGGATGGATGATTTTGTCATGACGTACGATCCGATTCAGCGTTTTTGGAAAGAAAGCTCGTGTGCCCAAGTAGGACAGGCCCTTACTTTCCGGGCGGGCGCAGGTTCAGTCGCCGCGCCCTCAGGCTTTGACGGTACATATGGAAAAGCCGAACGGTCCGGGGCTCGGACAGACCGCCCGACAGGATGCGATATGAGACCGGGCGGCCCACTCAGACCTCGCCGTTCTGCAACAGGATCTGCTTCCAGACCGAGGTTTCATCGAACAGGGTGTATTCACGGCGCAACTGCGGCTGCCCCGCAACAAGTGCGCCGAATTCAGCGTGGCTGATCCCGAGGACATAAACCTGCGCACCAGTCGGCGCGCCAAACACGCCCCAGCCGTCATGCTTGCCCCAAAGGCTCCAGCGAATTGCCGCACGCGGAGGCATATCAGGGTCATCTCGCCCGATCTGATGCTCGATCTTGAATTCCGCATTCGGAAAACTCGCCCGCAGTCCCATCCAGAAGCGGTCGATGGCCTGCCAGCCATGCCCGGTTACACCACCTACATATTCTGACTGAACAGCGCGGTCATATTCTGAACCGATCACGCCCATATCTGCGTTCATGATCCGCGTCAGAATGTCGGCGTAGCGCTGCCCCCATTCATTGTCATTCCCATGGCCTTTGTATGGTCCAGGCTGATCAATTTCGGGTGTCAGAGGTTTGACGCAGTTCTCTTTGCCGCCTTCCCGGGCAATCAGATCAGCGGCGTATTCCTTAGGGTCCCAGCCCATCTGGCGCACAATCGCGCCCTGATCGCGGATCAGCCATTCATCGTTGATCTGATTGTCGATGGCGTGACAATCCGCAAGAATCCGGTAACGCAGCTTGGTGCCGGTGGGCTTGCCATAGACACCCTCGGCCAAATGCGTGGCCGTTGAAATGATCCGATGAGAGCTCAACATGCCCTCTTCCGGTGTGCCGGACCAGATCACGTCTTCGCCTAGCAGCTGCCGGTCCGGAAACTCGGCCAGCGTTGCCATGGTAGCGCCGATCACATTCTGATTGCCCAACACCACCGAACCGGGTGAGCGTACCACAATGTCTTCGCTGTAATACTCATGCAGCGTGGCGATACCCCGATCTTCCCAGATCTCTTTGGTGATGCCGATGATATAGTCGGGGAAATCCCGGAACTTGGGATCGAAACCTTTCATGAATTCATCCTTTGAGGTGTCCAGCCTTTGGGCAGACGTGCCGATGTGCGCACGATCAGCGGCCCATCAATGGCGACTTTGCGTGCCGAAGCAGCTGTCGGGTTTTCGATATGATCCAGCAGGGCATCAACGGTCTCAGCAACCATCAAATTTGCCCGCTGGCGAATGGTCGTAAGGTTGTAGGCAAGCCATCCGGCCTGAGGGACGTCATCGTAACCAACGACAGACACGTCTTCGGGCACGCGCAATCCCAACTCGAACCGAATGACGTCCATGACCGCAAGCGCCATGTGATCATTGGCGACAAACACGGCGTCAGGTCGTTTCTGCGGTTCGACATCAAACATCCGGCGGGCAGCTAAACGCGCTTTCTCGGTGTGAAAATCTCCGATGTCGTGCGCATACAATTCCTGGCCCGCATCGTTGAGCGCGGCGCGGAATCCGGCCTCGCGGTCCCGCTGGGTTGAGGCACCCGGCCAACCGGCAATGTAGGCGATACGACTGTGCCCGGCGGTGATCAGAAATTCCGCAACTTTGCGACCACCGGCATAGTTGTCAGAAGTAACAGATGTGATCCCGTCGAGGTCCTGGCTGCGGTTGAACAAAACCACGGGCACACCCGCCTGCTGGCACCGGGTGGCAATGTCTGAAGACATCGCAACGGATGCCAGAACGACGCCATCGACTTGATAATCAAGGATTTCCTCCATCACGTCGTCTATGTTTCCAGCGGTTCTGGAGGCCATGAAAATCAGAACGTGATAGCCCTGTTCCTGCAAGGCATTGGACAGTTTCTCGAGCGCCTCGGGGTAGAAGTAATTGTCCAGATAGGCGACCACCAAACCGATGATCCTGCTTTTGCCGGACACCATCGCGCGTGCCAGCACGTTGGGGCGATAGCCCAGTTCAGACGCAGCCTTGCGCACTTTTTCTTCGGTCTTTTTGCTGACCGAGGCACCGGGCGTGAAGACGCGGCTAACGGCAGACTGGCTAACGCCGGCCAATTGGGCAACCTGGAGGGATGTTACTTTCTCAGCCATCAGTCTGCCGTCCAACCTCCGTCAATCAACATTGAGGTGCCGGTAACCAGTGCCGAGGCGTCCGAGGCGAGATAGCGTACCGCGCCCATGATGTCTTCGACTTCGCCCACGCGATCCAGTTTGATCTTCTCCATGATCCACGCGGCACGTTCAGGATTGTCGAATGTGGACTGGGTCAACGGCGTTCGGATGAAAGTCGGACAGACCGTATTGATCCGAATGCCCTGTTTGCCCCATTCGATGGCCATGGATTTGACCATGCCTTCCAACCCATGCTTGGTCGCGCAATAAAGCGCCCGATCAACCCCGCCAACATGCCCCATCTGGCTGGATATATGGATGATCGAACCCGGCTTTCCTGCCTCGATCAAAGCGCGGGCGGCGTAGGCCGACAAGAAGTAGGCCGAACGCAAATTGACGTTGGTGACAACATCAAAGTCATCGGGTGTTGTCTCGATAGCCGGGCTGTGGCGCGCCACGCCCGCCGAATTCACCACGATATCGAAGGCGCGGTGATCGAAAAGCTGTTTCAGGGCGTCCAAATCACCCTGATCCATCACAAGCGCTTCGGCTGACCATCCCTTCTCTTTCAGAGCGGAAACTGTCTCATTCAACCGATCCGCTCCTCTGGCCGCGCAAACTACATGTGCACCCGCCTCGGCCAGCGCTACCGCGCATCCTTGCCCGATACCAGAGGAGGCTCCGGTCACAAGGGCGGTTTTTCCATTCAGAGAAAATGAAGGGGTGCGCGGCAGTTTAGTCATCAGCTCATTCCATCCGGTATTTCAATACGACCCATATTTCGGGCTTTATTGAATTCACGCAGACGGGCAAAGACGTCAACGCCAAGCTGCCGGTACGCATCCAGCAAATCAACGAGCACCCAGTTTTCCCGGATCCTGCCGTTTTCCAAACGCCAGAAATCGAGGCTGCGCATGGTGATCTTCTTGCCTGACGGAGCGATGCCCATCCAACCATCGTCTGTGACGGTCTGGATCATGTTGGGCCAGCCCGTCACAGCTGCATATTCCCCGTCACCGAAGAAGTGATAGGTGATGTCGTCCACGAACTGCCCGCGATCCGGCATACCGTTCAGGAACGGGATCTGATGCCAGTTGCGGAACCCCGCAAACCCGCGCCCGGTGCCGATGCCCGAAGGACCGTACCAGTTCATGCGCGGGTGCCAGAACCGTTCCATCTCCATCACTTCGGGGCCGCCTTGAGACGGGTGTTTCTTGAGATGATCAAGCATGTCGATGATATGCTGGCAGGTCTGTTTTCCCTTGGTTTCATCATAAGGGCCGGGGACAAACCCGTCCTGGGTGGCGGGGCCTGGGACGTGCCATTCACGGCCCAGACTTGGCGCCATCGGCCAGGCATTCGCCTGCATCATGACTTCGGGGATGTCCCACAGGGCCTGCATCTCGACGATCTTGCCGTATTCGAAGCGGTAGAATTCATGAAACCGCATCGTGACCTGATGACCCGTCGGCGGGATGTCCAGCCAGGGGCCGGTGAAAACACCGGTGTAATAGCCGCCACACCCGACCCAATCTGCGCCGAACTCATCCGGGCCGGCCATGACGATATAGTCCCGCCGTTCAAGATCGGGCCATGCCGCCAGCAAGTCTTTGTAGCCAGTGTCATAGAAAGCATCGCTGCCGACGCTGTCCCCAAAGGGATGACACAGACGGAACACGGCATCCGGTGACGTGACCTCCGCCAAAGCCTGTCGTACGCCTGCCTCATTGAAATCGTACATCGCAGCCCTGAGCGGTTCGATCAGGGCCTTGTGATGTGTGTGTTTGTCACTCATTCAGCAGCGTCCCGGTAAGGGGCGGGCGCACCGTAGGGCACATTGATTCCGCCATATCGGCGCACGCGAACGTTGCACTGTTCCGCGTGGCCAACGAACCCTTCGAGCATGCACAGGCGCGAGCCATACTCGCCGATCAGCGTCGCGGCCTCATCCGTCAGAACTTTTTGATAGCTGTGCGTCTTCAGGTATTTACCAACCCAAAGACCACCCGTGTAACGCCCGGCCTTCTTGGTGGGCAGCGTGTGGTTTGTGCCAATCACCTTGTCCCCGTTCGAAACATTGGTGCGCGGCCCAAGGAACAACGCCCCATAGCAGGTCATGTTCTCAAGGAACCAGTCGTCGCGGTCAGTCATCACCTGCACATGTTCCGAGGCAATGTCATCGGCAACCTGCAACATCTCGTCATAGGTGTCGCAAACGATCACCTCACCATATTCGTCCCACGACACCTTCGCGGTATCCGCGGTTGGAAGGATGCCCAGCAGCCGGTCGACCTCGGCCAAGGTGTCATTGGCCAGATTGCGTGAGTTGGTCAGCAGAACGCAGGGGCTGTTGTATCCATGCTCGGCCTGCCCCAGCAGATCGGTTGCGCACAGCTCCGCATCTGCGGCGGTCTCGTCGGCAATGACCATCGTTTCGGTCGGCCCTGCAAAAAGATCGATCCCGACACGACCGAACAACTGACGTTTGGCTTCCGCGACAAAGGCGTTTCCGGGGCCAACAAGCATGTGAACCGGATCGATTGTTTCGGTGCCCAATGCCATGGCCCCGATGGCCTGAATGCCGCCCATGACATATATCTCATGCGCGCCACCCAAGTGCATGGCGGCAATTACCGCTGCATTGGGTTTGCCCTGAAACGGGGGCGTGCAGGCGATGATGCGCGGAACACCGGCGACCGAAGCGGTCGCCACCGACATATGCGCCGAGGCGACCATCGGGAATTTGCCGCCCGGAACATAGCAACCCACGGATTGCACCGGGATGTTCTTATGCCCCAGGATGACACCGGGCAGGGTTTCGACCTCGATGTCCAGCATTGAATCCCGCTGCGCCTGCGCAAAGTTGCGCACCTGTTCCTGCGCGAATTTGATATCGGCCAGCTCACGATCGGACAATTGCCCGATCAGGTCATCAATTTCCTGCTGGCTCAGGCGGAACGAGGCAGGTGAGTAGTTGTCGAACTTCTCACTCAACTCTCGCACCGCGGCATCCCCACGGGTTTCGATGTCTTTCAGCGTCGCTTCAACCACGGCGCGGGTCTTGGCATCATCTTCCGCCCGATCCGCATCGGATTTGCCGCGTTTAAGATACTCGATTGCCATCTTTCCAATCCTCAGTTTTCCGGCCGTGGCGGAGTCTTCTCGCCGCGGTCAAATGCTTCCCAGCCTTCGCCGTTGAACAGGTCCACGCCCAGCTGAGCCGCAACGTGGGCAAAGTCGACATTCACCCAGTTGTCGACAATTTTGCCGTCGACCACTTTCCAGAAGTCCATGTACCTGATTTCGACACGCTTGCCTGTGGGGGCAATGCCCAGAAATTCGCCGGAATGCGTGGCTTCCTGGCGGCCGAAGGCGGCGGCCCATTCACCCATGTAAAGGCGCGCTTCGTCAACGCAGACCTTATCCGAAAACGCGGCTTGAAACGGGCGCTGCCAGTTATCCTGAAATTCCTGCAGGCCGGTCTTGGTGCCGCAGCCCTGATTGCCCATCCAGCGAAAACCTTCGGCGAAGAATTCACCGATGTCATCAATGCGGTGATCATTCAGACCATCAACCATCGTTTCGATCACGCGGCGCGTGTCTTCCGTCTTGCTCATGTCCGTTTCGCGGGTCAGAACCGCTTGTTCGGGACGGGAACCTTTCATTTTTCTATCCTTTGAGGTTGCCGAAGGGAGGGATTGGGACGTGCGGCCCCAATGCTCAGAAAGTCCCTCGGCATCCTGTTCAGCGCCGGGTGGCGCGACATGGCGTTATGTCGGGCGTTCTTGCTCATCAGCCTTTCACTGCCCCGGCTGTCAGACCGCTGACAATCTGGCGCTGGAAAATCAGCACAAGGAAGATCAGAGGCGCGGTGATCGACACGGCAGCGGCAACCGCAACGACCTGATCGGTTGTCGTCGTCTCGCGATTGAACATGCCGACGATGGCGGGAACCATGGTCTGGTTCTGCGCATCAAGCAGCAGCGCGGTGACCAGAAAATCGTTGTACGCCAGCAAGAAGCTGAACAGCCCCGTAGTGATCACACCTGGCCACATCACCGGCATGATGACACGGCGGAAGGCCTGAAAGTGGCTACACCCATCCACGCGGGCGGCCTCATCCAGCTCGGCCGGGATGTTCTGGAAGAACGAGCGCAACATCCAGATCGTGAAGGGTTGATTGATCGCAACCAGAACAGCGATCACCGCAAAAGGCTTGCCGTACAAGGTTGGTGCGTTTTCACCCAAGATCGGGCTGAGCCATTCGGCCGAGTTGATGAACACCGGCAGATAGCCTGCTACCAGAACCGAATGGGGCAATGCCCGGAACACCAGTGCGACGATCAGGATCCAGAAGGCCAAAGTTGATCCTGACCGCGCCAGACCGTAGCCCGCCAATGTGCCCACGGTCAGCGACACCGTCACCACGCCCGTCGTTACGATCAGCGAGTTCTTGAAGTTGTTTGAAAAGCCCCGGTCGATCCAGACGGTTTTGTAATGCTCGGTCGTCAGACCAAGCACATCCCGTCCCAGTGGGCCAAACAGCGGGTTCAACACGTTCAGGATTGCAGGCAGGACCACGAAGAACACCAGCAGGAAACCCACCAGCAAGACCAGAACACCGATCAGCCAGCCGAACCATTCCTGACCGGGCTTGGTGTAGGACTTTATCATCGATGGCAGTGTTTTGGTGGCAGCGAAGATCGTGCCCCAGATAACCGCGATGCCCAGAATGATATCCAGCAGCGACAAGCCCTTTCCGACGCTCAGCGTGGCCGGCCCGAAGATCACGTTCAGCGCGTTGCTGTCGAACGCATCGACGGGTGACTTGAAGCTCATGACCACGATCCAGAAGATCGGAAAGGCCGCGATCAGGCACCAGAGCGCAAGGAAGATGTTCGAGGTCAACCGCAGGCTGAAGGGCTGGCGAAGCGCACGCGAGGACATGTCAGTGACCTCCTTTATGGTCGCGCCACGTACGGCGCAGCGGCAGGATAAGCAGGATGACGACACCGATCATGGTCAGCATCGAGTTGGCGGACGCCCGGCTGATCGACCGGTTGCCGGCCTGATCAGGCGTCAGATAATCGAAGGTCAGCCACTGTAGCGAGATGACGTAGCCCTGGCTCGAAAAACCAACGATCTCTTCGAACACGCGGTAGCTGTCCATCAGGTGGATCATCGACACGAAAATGATCAGCGGCATCAGGTGTGGAATGACGATGTATTTCAGGCGCTGCCAACGGGTCGCACCGTCAATCACGGCACTTTCAAGACTGTCCTGATTGACCGTTTGCAGCCCGGCGTAGAAGACGATTGCGGCAAAGGGTGCCACGTGCCAGACGCGGTAGAGCATCATCAGTATTTCGATGGTCCAGGCTTGGGCGAACAGGGCGATGTCCCGGTTCAGCCACCATTCCATCATTGCGGTCAGGATGCCGTCGCCCCGGAACAGCCAGTTGATCGACAGTACTCCGATCACCGGTGTGATGATGAAGGGCAGCAGGGACACAAAGATCACCGGGCCGCGGATGGACCGCGCCGCGTTGTTGATCAGTATTGCTATCCCAAGCCCGCACCCGACCACAAGCGGCAGAGTGATCAATGTGAAGGTCAGGGTGAACCGAAGCGCCTTCCAGAAGTTGATCGTAGACAGCACATGCCAACTGCCGTCGCTTATGGCGCGCCATGCGCGTTCAGGCTCCAATACGTTGCGATAGCTTTGCAAGCCGACATATTGGGTTTGGGTAATGACCTCGCCATGTTCGTCGAGCTTTGGCTGCGAAACCATCTCGGTCACGCAGGTCTGCGTCAGGAAACCGGGCGTGCAGGTTTCCTTTTCGACCGTCTCATAGATCGGCTGTGTCACGTAAAAACTCTGCTTGAACACGCTGACCAGAGGAAACGCGATAAAGAGAAGCATCATAAAGACAGAGGGGCCGACAAATGCGGCAAATGTCCGGAAATTCATGGCTCTGCCTTTCTCATGACTCTCGAAGGGAAGGGGCGGGAGGGCCGTAGCCCTCCCACGGGAGGATCAGTTGCTGATCAGACCGGCTTCTTTCGCGGCAGTGATGTAATCTGCCTCGATATCCGCCAGCGTCGTCTGAGCATCCTTGGCGCCGGTCAGGTAGTCGGCCAGACCGTTGCCCAGGGCGGTGTGCATGATGCCCATCGGACCAGATGCCGGGTACGCCTTTGCGCCCGCTTCAGCCGAAGCGGCTGCTCCTGCAGCCAAAGCACCCGCTGAATAGGCAGGGCTCAGCCAAACAGCGACGTCGTTGTTTGCGCTGACCATTTCGCCGTCCATGCCCTCAAGCGCGACGCGGAATGCGGCGTCGGCCTCTTCGTCGCTCATGTTCGAAGCGAGAACGATGCCATCCCACCAGATGGTGGTTGCCGGGGCCGCCGAACCCATTGGTGCGGCTGCCATGGTGACTTTGCCTACGACCTGGCTTTCGGCCTCATCATTCATCGCGGCGGCACGGCTGGCCCAAAGGTTTGCCATGGCGATCTTGCCCTGCTGGAATTGTTGCTGAACGTATGTCGAGTCGGAAACCAGATATTCCGGATCCATGTAATCGGTCATGGCTTTCAGTGTTTCCAGCGCAGCGACGCCCTGCTCGTTGTTGATCGTTGGAACGTTGCCGTCGCCAAAGAACGAGCCGCCTTCGCCAAGGTACATGTTGACGAATTCCTGGCCGAGGTTCCAACCGGTCTTGAACGTTCCCCCGATCGGATAATCCATGACACCGGCTTCTTTGATCTTGGCAGCTGCGGCCAGGACGTCATCATAGGTTTTTGGTTCTTCGATGCCCAGTTCAGCCAGAACATCATCGCGATACATCAGGTGCTGCGCATTCACCATCATCGCAATGGCCATGGTCTTGCCATCAACCTTGATCAACTGGTTGGGCAGCAGGTCCTGGCCGTATTTTTCGACCAGATCATCCAGCGGACGGATCGTGCCTGCGTTCAGCAACGGCACCAGGGTCGCGTTTGAAACACCGCCGATCTGATAAAGCGCGGGATCCGCAGCAAATGCTTCGGGCTGCTTTTCGCGGAATTCCTGATCCAGCGATGCGCTGAAATTGCCGCATTCTGCCATCGCATCGGTGACCGCCTTCCAGGCTTCAAAACCGGCGGACAGCGATTTTAGCGGCACTTCGTTTTCAAAGGCGCAATCTGCCCACGCGCCGGTGGCGGCGATGGACATGGCACCGGCCATGAGGATCGTCTTGAGTTTCATAGGTTTCTCCCTGTCAGGATCGGTCCGTCGTCGACGTCCGGACCGGTGTTATGCCCTTGCGGGCCGTTTGTGGGGTTAGCCCCCGATCCGCGCACCGCTTCCAGCTTCGAAGAGGTGACAGATTTCCGTCGGCACCGAGAACGAGACCATTTCGCCAATCTCGGCGCGGAATGCTTTGTCTGCTTTCACCGAAACCAGAGCTCCGCCGACCCGAACCGAGATCATGGTCGCGTCGCCCAGTAGTTCCAGCGTATAGATCGGAGCGGTGATCTGACCTTTGCCATCGGCAAGGCTGGCATCTTCGGCCCTGAAACCCAGTGTCATTGGGCCATCCGGTGCATCCACCGCAATTTCGACATGTTCGGCGCGGAATATTCCGCTCGCCACGTCGCCGTCCATCAAATTCATGGCAGGTGAACCGATGAAACTGGCGACAAAAGTATTCGCGGGACGGTCATAAATTTCGGTCGGGCTTCCGACCTGCTGAACCACGCCCTGTTTCATCACGACAACGCGGTCGGCAAGGGTCATGGCCTCGATCTGGTCGTGTGTGACGTAAATGGTGGTGACGGCCAGCTCATGGCTTAGGTTCTTGATCTGGGCCCGGGTGGAAACCCGCAGCTTGGCGTCAAGATTGGACAACGGCTCGTCCATCAGGAACACGTTGGGTTCGCGCACGATGGCACGTGCCAGTGCCACACGCTGTCTCTGACCACCCGACAACTCGGCTGGCTTGCGATGCAGGAAATCGTCCAGTTCCACCATGGCGCTGGCGCGGCGCACCTTTTCGTCGTGCGTCGCCGGGTCGATACCACGCACTTTCAGCGGAAAGCGGATGTTCTCGTAAACGTTCATGTTGGGATACAGAGCGTAGCTCTGGAACACCATCGCCACGTCGCGGTCCTTGGGTTCCAGATCATTGACCACTTTGCCGTCGACAAGGATTTCGCCTTCCGTCACGTCTTCGAGGCCGGCGATCATGCGCATGGTGGTTGTCTTGCCGCAGCCTGATGGGCCGAGCAGCACCAGAAACTCACGATCTGCAATCGTCAGGTCAAAATTGTGAACCCCAACGAATGAGCCCCATCGCTTGCCGACGTTCCGCAATTGAATTTCCGCCATGGTGCCCCCTGCAAGGAATCGTTTTGCATACGTTTGCAAAACTGTAATTCGCATGTATCAAATCAGGCAAGACTTTTTTGCATACGTATGCAAAAATTGCGGAGAAATCCGACTCAACCTGGCTTCGCGCCGCTCGCAAAACTTTGACTACAATGGTAAATACCGTGAACTTTCAGACAGAAAAAAAACTGGTCTCTGCGTTTCACACCGCATTGGACTCCGCCGCAGTGACGGAAACTCCGAAGGTGATGAGCCAATTCTGCGCTTCGGATTCGAGGTGGCGCGGCTTTCATCCGTTCAACGAAATCAACGGCGCCGAACAGGTTGCCCGGCAATTCTGGCAGCCGCTGAAGGGCAGCCTTGCTCATTTGCAGAACCGAGTGGATATTCTGTTTGCGGGGCAAAACGCGTTGCAGAAAGAAACCGACGTTTGGGTTGTCGCCATGGGCCATCTGATGGGGCTGTTCGACCGACCGTGGTTGGGTATTCGCCCGACCGGCAAGATGGCGTTCCTGCGATATTGCGCGTTCTACAAGGTGGCCGGTGACAGAATTGTCGAAACGGCGATGTATTTCGACATCCCGCACCTGATGGTTCAGGCTGGCCAGAATCCGTTCCCCCCGCAGACTGCGTCACATCTGGTGCAGCCCGGACCAAGGTCTCATGATGGATTGCTGCATGATGAGCAGCCCGCACACGAAGGCGAAAAAACGCTGGCGGTCATCAATGCGATGATCGCGGATCTGGGCCGTTGGGACAGCGGGCTGTCGCTGGAAGAAGAATTGGCGCGCACGTGGCACCAGGACATGATCTGGTGGGGCCCCGAAGGAATTGGCGCGACCTACACGATCGAACGTTATGCCAGGCAACACTCCGGACCGTTTCGCGCTGCCTTCACGGACCGGTCAAAGACCAATCATGTCTGCCGTCTGGCCGAAGGGCATTACGGTGGCTTCTTTGGATGGCCCAACTTTACTGCCACGCCCACAGGTGGTTTTATGGGGATGCCAGCCACCGGAAAACCCGGCGAATTCAGGGTGATCGATATCTATCGCCGCGTCGAAGACAAGCTGGCCGAAAACTGGATCTTCATCGACTTGCTGCATTTCTGGAAAGGACAGGGTGTGGATATTCTGGCGCGCACCACCGGGATTGAAGCATCATGAGGATAGATGCGCATCACCACCTGTGGGACCTTTCGGCCGTGCACTACCCCTGGCTTACAGAGAAAGGTATCGTTCGGTTTTTCGGCGATCCGTCTTCCATCCAGCGGGACTATTTGCTCCCGGAGTTTCGCGCGGACGCCGAAGCCATGGGGTTCGGCGCTTCGGTTCACATTCAGGTCGGCGCCGCTGACCCCTGGGCCGAGGCGCGGTGGGTACACTCCGTTGCCGACCAGTTCCCTGACTGGCCGTTGGTGCAGGTGGCATTCTGCGATCTGACCTCGGATGATCTGGATGCACAGCTCGACCGTCTTCAAACCCTGCCTTCGGTGCGCGGCGTTCGTCAGATTATTGGCCGCGCTCCGGGTGAAGACGCCTCAACTGGCACGAACGCGTTACTTGAAGACCCAAAGTTCTTGGCTGGTCTGAAGCAACTGGGCGCGCGTGGTCTTTCCTTTGATCTTCAACTGCTGCCAGAGCTGATGGGTCAAACCGCGAATGTCCTTGCACAGGCCACAGAGACCCGGATCGCTCTTTGCCACGCAGGTTCGCCATACGACCGGACCCCGCAAGGGTTGCGACGGTGGGCAGATGAATTGACGGCCTTGTCAAACCTGCCACATGTCTTTTGCAAACTCTCCGGCCTGGGAATGTTCGACCACGATTGGAATGCTGAAAAAGTCTCGCCGATCGTTTCAACCTGCCTGTCGCATTTTGGTGCCGATCGCTGCATGTTCGGGTCGAATTTCCCGGTCGACAGCCTTACCTCGACCTACAAGGAAACCGTTTCCCGGCATGAGACGCTCATCCCGGGGTCGATGCTGGACGACGTCTTTCGCGGCACGTCAGAACGTTTCTATCGCATTGAATAGCGCCGGACACGACAAACCGGACTACCTGCACCGGTTTTCTGAAACGGCTTGGCAACCTCGGCGCGCCGGCTCTGAGGCTGACCGGTGGGCGCACAGGTTCATGTCACCTGTTTCCTTTGATCAACCATTCCCATCGAACACAGAATCGGGCTGTTTCTTTGGCGAGACTGAAATGTCGACTTGTCCGACAGCCCGGACCAATTGGTCAGGATCAGGCTTTGCGCGACGGCACCGCCCAGCGTGGTGCCGGGACCCGTAACAATGAAAAGATCCGGTGCGAACTCATGCGCGGCCTGTGCGATGGCATGGGTGAAATCATAAGTTTCGGTCACTTGATGGCCAAGGGTGTAATCCCAAAGTGCATTCGGGTCGCAAGCTCCGGGCCACCATATCCGGCCACGCCCGTCGATCAGGGGCAGGTCCGGTTGTCGAAACAGGCCAGCGCTCAGTTTCGTGCGGCCCTGCGCCGAGACCGGAGCCTGAAGATGCGAATGGAACCCGGCATGGTTGGCCAATCGCATGGGAAAACGTTCCTGAACCACCGGTACTGCCTTTTCGAACGCGGCCAAACCGGCGTCGTCGCCTGCAAGCACCAACATGCCACCCAGATCAATCGACAGGGTCAACGTTGCATCGGTTCGGTCAATGTCATCCACCAAGGCAAGCAGCTCTGCCTTGCGGGTCTGGTCAGGATGCCAGTCGGAATCCATGAAAGGATAAATCAGTTGTCCACCGATCATGTTTTCCTGCATCAGAGTGCCCATAGTGTTGACCACCTCGAACCCTCCTTCGGCGGACAGCGCACCGCCGCAGGCCAGCGCCGAATACCAGCCCATCGAATTTCCCGTCACCGCAACCACTTCGATTTTGTCAGGATTGATGGCGCGGAAATCACCCAAAGTCGCTGCATAGATCAAAGCAGATGCATTGTCGCCGCGGGTGTGCTTGGCAATGGAATATCGGGCCGCACCGTCCAGTTCGCTGAGCGTTTCTTGCCCCTGCGCGCGCCGCATGTCATCAAAGCGTCGCAACACGGCCTTGTCGCTGAATTGCCGGCCCAGGACACCCAGTTCGGGTTTGTTGTAAGTACCGCGGCCAGGGCAGATGACGACGGCAGTCTGTTTGGCGGAACTCATGTGCCGGCCTCCATCAAGGATCGCGCGGCGGCTTCGATACTGTCCTTCGATGGCATGGTCGCAGCATAGGCCGGGCCCGTGGCGATAAAGCTGTCTTCTGCGGTGATACGGGCCAGCGGCACATCGCATGTTTCATGAAAATGCGCCATCAGAGCTTCGGCCACGCCGCCATGGTGGCGGGTTTCGTCGACGATCAGGATGCGTTTGGCCCCGGTCACGGCCTGTGTCAGTGCCGCTTTGGGCAAAGGGGACAACCAGCGCATATCGATGATCCGTGTCCTGATCCCGTAGGCCTGCAAGGCCGTGCGCGCCTGATGGCTGAGATAGACGCCATTTCCAAAGGTGACGATGGCCAGATCGTCGCCGTCACCGTCCACGCCCACCTCGCCGAAGCCGATCTTTTCAGAAGGGTCGGGATAGGTTTGCATCCAGCCGCCGTCTCCGGCCTCGTGCAGGTCCCGCATCGGGTAGAGGGCGATGGGTTCGAGGAAAACGACCAGCCGCTGTTCTTCACGCGCGAGGCGCACGCATTCACGCAGCATCCGCGCGGCGTCGGCACCGTTCGACGGGCAGGCCAGGATTAGGCCCGGAATGTCGCGCAATACAGCAACCGAGTTGTCATTGTGGAAGTGTCCGCCAAACCCTTTTTGATACCCCAGTCCGGCAATGCGCACGACCATCGGGTTGGTGTATTGACCGTTCGAGAAAAAGGGCAGGGTGGCGGCCTCACCTCGCAGCTGGTCCTCGGCATTGTGAAGATAGGCCAGAAACTGGATTTCCGGCATTGGCGTGAACCCGTTCTGGGCCATGCCGATCGCCAGGCCAAGGATCGACTGTTCGTCCAGCAACGTGTCGATCATCCGGTCAGGGCCAAACCGTGTTTGCAGCTTTTGGGTCACGCCGTAAACGCCGCCCTTGCGCCCGACATCTTCGCCCATCATGACGATCTCGCCATGTTCCAGCATCAGATCGGTCAGTGCCCAGTTGATCAATCGCGACATGATCTGCGGTTCGGAATGGGCCTTGAGATCGCCGTCGAAAATCTCGGCCCGACGCTCGGGTGTTGGGCCATTGGTCGGCGCGCAGGGGCGTACGGGCGGGATCAGGCTGGCCATCACCTCTGTTGCGTTTTGCAGGCGAGGGCGTGTGATGGCCTGATCGGCCACGCGGGCGACCCGGGCGCAGGTATCATTGTAGACGCTCAGCGCCTGTTCCGGGCTCATCGCGCCGCACTGATCCAACAGGCGCACGGAATGCAGCAGCGGGTCGTTGGCTTCTTCGGCCTCAACCTCGGCTTTTGGCATATAGGTGGTTGGCATATCGGCCCCGGCGTGACCGTACAGGCGAACAGTTCGAACATGTAGGAAAGCAGGTTTCCTGCGGCTGCGCACATAGTCGGCCGCCTGTTGCGCAACGCGATAGGTGTCGAACAGATCCAACCCGTCGCACGAGAAATACTTCAGGCCCGGACGGTTGGCGAAAGTGGCCGCGATCCAGCCTTTCGGCGTTTTGGTCGAGATACCGATCCCGTTGTCTTCGCAGCAGAACAGAAGGGGCAGAGGCACAGATTGAAAGGACGTCCACTGCGCCGTGTTGAAAGCGCCCTGTGCGGTGGAATGGTTGGCCGAGGCATCCCCGAACGAGCAATAGACGATAGCATCCTCGGGCATGTCTGCATGTTCAGGGCGATGACGCCTTGCAGCGGCGACGGCATATGCCGCGCCGACCGCCTTCGGCAGATGGCTGGCGATGGTCGAGGTCTGCGGCGGAATGCACAGCGCTTTCGATCCCAGAACCTTGTGACGCCCGCCACTGATCGGGTCCTCGGAAGACGAGGAAAAGGACAGCAGAATATCCCATGTCGGGCTTTGGCCCGGCACCTGATCCGAGCGGGCAATCTGAAAGGCCGCATCGCGGTAGTGCGGAAACGCCGGATCGGTCGGGCGCAGGGCCGCGGCAACGGCCGCCATGCCCTCATGTCCGGATGACCCGATCGTATAGAACCCCTGACCCGCCTTCTGCATCGCGCGGCTTTGCCGGTCCAGCGCCCGGCTCAGGCATTGCGCCCTGTAAAGTGCGACGGCTTCATGACCGCTCAGCGGTCCGGCCGGTGCGGGCCCTTCGGGAAAGTCCCGCGCCGCAACACGGCGCAGGAAATTGTCATGCACGATTGCGGCGCGATCCATGTCAGATGTCCTTAGGCGAAGGCTTGCAGGCCTGTCTGCGCACGGCCCAGGATCAGGGCATGCACATCATGGGTGCCTTCATAGGTGTTGACGGTTTCAAGGTTCACCATGTGCCGGATCACGTGGAAGTCCTGACTGATCCCGTTGCCACCATGCATGTCGCGGGCATGGCGGGCGATCTCAAGCGCCTTGCCGCAATTGTTCCGTTTGATCAGGCTGACCATCTCGGGCGCGGCGCGGGCTTCGTCCATCAGGCGACCCACGCGCAGCGCGGCTTGCAGGCCCAGCGTGATTTCGGTCTGCATGTTGGCAAGCTTCAGCTGGAACAGTTGTGTCTGCGCCAGCGGACGACCAAACTGTTTGCGGTCCAGCCCATATTGCCGGGCCGCGTGCCAGCACGCCTCGGCGGCGCCCATCGATCCCCAGGCAATGCCGTAACGCGCACGGTTCAGACAGCCGAACGGGCCTTTCAAACCTTCGACATTGGGCAGCAGGGCGTCCTCGCCGACCTCGACATTGTTCATCACGATCTCACCGGTGATCGAGGCGCGCAGAGACAGCTTGCCTTCGATCTTGGGGGCCGACAGTCCAGCCGTTCCCTTGTCCAGGACAAAGCCCTTGATCTTGCCGCCATGCGCTTCGGATTTGGCCCAAACGACGAACACATCGGCGATCGGGGCGTTCGAGATCCACATTTTCGACCCGTTCAGCACATAGCCGCCCTCGGTTTTCTTCGCGACAGTCTTCATCGAGCCGGGGTCCGAACCGGCATCGGGTTCCGTCAGCCCGAAGCAGCCGATAAATTCGCCGGTTGCCAGTTTGGGCAGGTATTTCTGGCGCTGCTCTTCGGTGCCGTATGCGTAGATCGGATACATCACCAGGCTGGACTGCACCGACATCATCGAACGATAGCCGCTGTCCACACGCTCGACCTCGCGCGCGACAAGACCATAGGTCACATAGCTGGACCCAATACCGCCGTATTCCTCGGGAATGGTTGTTCCCAGCAAACCCATCTCACCCATCTCGCGAAAGATGGCCGGGTCGGTTTCTTCATTGGCAAACGCGGCAGTTACCCGAGACAGCAGTTTGTCCTGCGCGTAGGCATGTGCGGCATCACGAACCATGCGTTCGTCTTCGGCCAGCTGGTCTTCCAGCAGGAACGGATCGTCCCAGGTGAAGGGGCCAAGGTGCGGGGCGGATTGAGGTTTCATGCAAGTTTCCTTTCCACAGCGGTTTTCAGACGCGCAAGGCCCGCTGCAATTGTATCTTCAGCATAAGCGAACGACAGGCGAAGATGGCCCGGCATCCCAAAGGCGCGGCCGGGCACCAGGGCAACGCCGGCATCTTCCAGCAACCACGTGCAGAATTCCGCGTCACTGTCAAATGGCCCGCCTTGTTCTTTCAGCAGGCCAGTGCAGGACGGAAAGGCATAAAACGCCCCGTCCGGGGTGGAACAGTGCAGCCCGGGTACTGCGTTCAACCCGTCGACGACCAGATCGCGGCGCGCGGCAAAGAGGGCGCGACGCACCTCCAGCAACTCGGGGTCGCAAGTGATCGCGGCCAGCGACGCCCATTGCGAGATCGAGCATGCCCCCGATGTGACCTGACCCTGAACAGCGACCATGGCGCTTATCAGATCGGACGGTCCGATCCCCCAGCCGATGCGCCATCCGGTCATCGACCACGCCTTGGCCACACCGTTGACGATCAACATGCGATGGGTCAGCGCCGGGGCGGCCTCGGCCGCGGACGTGAAAGGTGCAAAGCTGAGATGGCGATAAATCTCATCGGCCAGAACCCAGACCTGCGGGTGGCGCTCCAGCACTTCTGCCAGCCCCGCAAGTTCTGCCTTAGCGTAAATCGCGCCCGACGGGTTCGAGGGTGAATTCAGCATCAGCCAGCGCGTGCGCGGTGTGATGGCGGCCTGCAATTGTTCAGGCAGCAGTTTGAAGCCCTGTTCCATCGGGCAGGGCAGAACAACCGGCACCCCACCTGCCATCCGGACAATATCGGAATAGCTGGTCCAATAGGGGGCGGGCATGATGACCTCGTCGCCGGAGTTCAGGCTGGCCAGCATCGCATTTGCGATCACCTGTTTCGCGCCTGTTGATACGATGACCTGGGTCATCTCGGCACCTGCTTGTCGGGCAATTTCCGCGCGTAGTTCAGGCACACCGGTAGTGGGCGGGTACTTGGTTTTGCCCTCCAGTGCCGCTGAATGCGCAGCTTCGACCACACGGGGCGGCGTCGGCAGGTCCGGTTCGCCGGTTGACAGCGCCAGAATATTACGCCCTTGGGCGCGCAGGCGGGCGGCGGCCTCTGAGATCTGGACGATTTCCGACAATTCGATACCGTTCAACCGGTCAGCGCGCTGGAACACCATGAACCTTCCTCTGCAATCAAGTTCGGTTTTAGCCACAAAGTTACTTGAGAAAAATACGCCAATGAGTATCTTTTCAGTGACTAAAACTCATGAGTTCCATGCCCCGGATCAACTCACTGCCATCTCTGGCCCTAATGCGCAGTTTCGAAGCCGCCGCGCGCCATGAAAGCTATACCATGGCGGCCGAAGAGCTTGGCGTGACGCAAAGCGCGATCAGCCGTCAGGTCCGAGAGCTTGAGGCCGCGATTGGCGTTACGTTGTTTCGGCGGGTTGGACGCGCAGTGCGCCTTTCCAAAGCGGGGCGGGCCTTGCGGGACGAGCTGGCAGGTGATCTTGAACGTCTCAGTGGCACGATCAGCCGTGCGATTGCAGCCGGAGACGGTGCGTCGCTTTTGACATTGGCCGTCCTGCCCACCTTTGCGACACGGTGGCTGGTGCCGCGCCTGCCGGATTTCAAAACGCGCCATCCCGGAATCGAACTGGATCTGCACTCTTACACGACGCCTTTCAGCCTTGAAGAACGACGTATGGATCTGGCCATCCATTTCGGGCAGGAGGATTGGCCGGGCGCGCAATTGCGCAGGTTGTTCCCCGAGCATCTGGTGGTCACGGCAGCACCCGCGCTGCTAAGACGTCACAGGCTGGACACCCGTGCGCAAACCTTTGAACTGCCGCTTTTGCATCTGACCTCGCGCCCCGAGCTGTGGTCTACCTATCACTCTCAACTCGGGCTGGATCCGGGGGCGGTTTTTCCGGGGATGCGGTTTGACCAGTTCTCGATGCTGATCGAGGCCGCCGTCGTCGGTTTGGGTGCCGCCATTCTGCCCTCGTATTTGATTGAAGAAGAGCTGGCGTCCGGCGTTCTGACCGAAATCGGCCAGATCGCCAACACGTCGAACAGCGCCTATTACATCGCGACGCCAACAGGTCAGAAGAACGACGCCGTTCAAGTTTTTGCAAACTGGATCAGCAAGCAAACGCGGGCACGCGCGTAACTGGTCAAATACAGAAGATCGAATTCATCGCCCACAGGCACATCTCAGGCGAAAATCTGTTTGAGCCAGGTTTCAAACATCTGTTTGGCAGCAGAGTTCGCGTTCGATCCCTGGCCATCGACAAGGAAATGGCTTTGTTCGATTGGAATGGCGTCCCCGACTATCGCGATGGACCTTCCGGCCTTGATTGCGGTTCTGGCAAAGCGCTCAAGGATTACTGAGTAACCTCCACCTTCCGCCACGATGTCCACGGCGGCAATTGTCGTGTCCACGGTGAAGCAAGACGCCGCAGGAGAATACTCTGTGCCGAAAGCGGAAAAATACCGGTGCCACATGTCCTGAAATCCCAAAATCTGTATCTGGGGTTTGACCAGCAGTTGTTCCGTCGAAGGCCATTTCCGATCTCGTGATCCGGCTGCAACCGGAACGATACGTTCGTCCGAGATCTTGCTGAACGGCCCGTCGTTCCATTCCCCGTTTCCCAAACGCAGCTCGACATCGACGTTTTCCCTGCCTGCGGATTCTGCCCAGATATTTGAAACCAACCTGATCGATACACCCGGGTGTGCGCGTGAAAACTCAGGCAATCTGCCGGCAAGGAACAAGCTGGCCGTGGAAATCGGCACACGCACGACCAGCTCATGCTTGTGGCTGGAGCCAAACAGGTTTGCGGTTGACAGGTCGATATCGCCCAAGGCGCGCCGAACTGAAAACGCATACGCCTGCCCGACCTCTGTCAGGCTGAGGTTGCGTGCGGCACGAAAGAACAAAGGGCAGCCCAGCTGTGCTTCCAATGAGCGGACGTGCAGGCTCAAGGCCGTCTGGGTGATGCCAAGCTCTTCTGCCGCAGCAGTAAAGCTCATATGCCGTGCGGCACAGTCAAAAGACCGCAGCCAGACCAGATTGGGCGATTTTGACATTTCCAGCACCAAAAAATTTTATGGATACCGGCGATATTTATTCGTTTTACACGCTGCATTCAACGCCCGTAGATTTCATCAGGGAGAAACAGCACTGGTCCTCTGATTGGCCACCGGAAAGGGAACGCAGGTATGAAAGTTGGATTTATCGGCCTTGGAAATGTCGGCGGGAAACTCAGCGGCAGTTTGCTGCGCAATGGCGTTGATCTGACCGTACATGATCTGAACTCTGACCTGGTGTCAGGTTTCGTCGACCGCGGGGCAAAGGCCGCCGAGAAACCGGCACAACTGATGCGGGATTGTGATGCGGTGATCACCTGCCTGCCTTCTCCGGCGGCTTCGGACGCTGTGATGCAGGACATGCTGCCCGAAGTGACCGAGGGCAAAATCTGGATGGAGATGTCCACCACGGATGAAGCTGAGGTCAAGCGTCTAGGTGCGATGGTGAAGGAACGCGGTGGCGCTGCCGTCGATTGTCCGGTCTCGGGCGGGTGTCATCGGGCGGATACCGGCAACATTTCGATTTTTGCCGGATGTGATCGCGCCACGTTCGAACGTATTCTGCCCTTTCTGACCACGATGGGGCGTCGCATCCTTCATACCGGTGAACTGGGATCTGCTTCGGTACTGAAAGTGCTGACCAACTATCTGGCCACTGCAAACCTGATCACCTGTTCAGAGGCGCTTGTGGTCGCCAAGGCCGCCGGAATGGATTTGAATACGGCGTATGAGGCAATGAAGATCAGTTCGGGAACATCCTTCGTGCATGAAACCGAAAGTCAGGTCATCCTAAACGGATCTCGTGATATCTCGTTCACGATGGACCTGGTGTTGAAGGATATCGGCCTGTTTCAGGAGGTGGCGGATCGCGCCGGGGTGCCGCTGGAGATCAATCCGCTGATGATCGAGATTTTCAAGGACGGGATCGAGAAATACGGCCCTCGTGAGTTTTCCCCCAACATCATCCGCCGGCTCGAAGACAAAACCGGGCTGGATATCCGCGCGCCGGGGTTCCCATCGGAAATGCTGGACGATGAACCCGAAGAGCCCGGTTACGAAGTGATCCCGCAAGGATCTGACCTGAAGGCCGCCGAATAGGGCGGTGCGCGGCGGGCAGGAAACGGATCTACAGTATGGCGGATCATCATTCTTGCGCCGTTGCATTCGCCGACTAGGGCGGATCCTGCATCACGCCTGAAGCAAATCGGCTGAAACGTCTGGCCGTTTTTCGTGCCCCCAAGAAACCAGATCGGCGGGGCAGGTCGCGCAAGGCGCTCGGTAACCACCGCCCGTTCCACGAATAGGTCACATCATGTATCGTCGGCCGTCCCGCAAATATCCTTACGAGCCGCCACCGGCGTGGTCCTGAAAAAGGTGACTTTAATCAGGAAAGGACAATCACGTGACGATCCAAGATGCGAACCCTCAGGACACCACCAACGCACCGCCCGAGCCCGGCCCCATGAGCCGCGAATGGCATTGGCACCCGGACTTGCCGGTGAAATACGCCCCGTACTGGAACTGGCCGCCGAAAATCGGCGTCCTGGCGAAATGGGTTTGGCAGAACTGGCTTCAGTTCTCGGACCGCTCGATCTTTCTGGCCTTGGCCTTCCTTGTGGCCTTCTTGGTACAACCCGTAGATGCCGGGCAGGCTTCGTTTGCCCCGGGCTGGATGTCATGGGTGTTCATTCGGAACTGGGTGCTGCTGTTGATCGTCGCCGGTGGTCTGCACATGTGGTTCTACGGGGTTGACGGGCAGGGAAAGCTGCTGAAATACGACCCACGGCCTTACATGAAGCGCAAGAATGCTTTGTATAAGTTCGGCTATCAGACCTGGGACAACATCTACCATTCGATGGTCTTTGGCGCGACGTTCCTGTCGATGCTGGAGTGTTTTCTGCGCTGGATGTACGCCAACAATTATATCGCCACGCTCAGCTTCACGGCGCATCCGGTCTGGTTCGTGCTGCTGTTTCCGATCCTGGCGATCTGGCAGAGCTTTCATTTCTACGTCGTGCATCTGTTTCTGCACCAGCCATTCATCTACAGACATGTTCACGCCGTACATCACCGCAACGTCAACACCGGCCCATGGTCGGGCATGTCGATGCATCCGGTCGAGGCCTTGGGGTATCTCAGTGCCATCCTGATCGTGCTGGTACTGCCCAGCAACCCGGTGCACATGATCTTTCTGGGGTATTGGCTGATGTTGGGCGCCGCCTCGTCTCATTCCGGGTACGAGGCGATCTGGGCGCGCGACCGTCAGGCGTTGTTGATCGGGGCGTTTTTCCACCAGTTGCATCACCGGTATTACGAATGCAATTACGGCAACGCAGAAATGCCCTGGGACAAGTGGTTCGGAACCTATCATGATGGCTCGGACGAGGCCACGAAACGGACTCGCAACCGCAAACGTGACATGCATTCCAAATAGAGCGGCACGCAACGCGGGCCGCGCGCAGCTGGCGCTGCCTCGGCCGATCATTTGTCTTGCCCGATAACGCTTGACTGAACCGATCCCGTTGCCGAAATCCTGGCCCTGTACGAAACCGGGCGCGCGGGGCCGGATGGCAATTCCCTCGGGCCTGATTATACTGTCCAAATGAAAGATACCGCTCCAGACTGGTTTGAAACCTGTGTCAGCCGGCTGACCACGACAAGCACCCAGCGGGTGTGGTCTGTTCTGGTCACGATTTTCGGCGATCTGGCGCAGGATGGATCAGATCAGATCAGTGGATCAGTGATCACCGCGCTTACGCGTCTGGCGGGGATCAGGGCCGAGGCCACGCGTGTTGCGTTGCATCGGTTGCGCAAGGAAGGCTGGATTGAAAGCACGCGGGTTGGTCGGAACAGTGTGCACAGGCTGACCAGCTTTGGCCGCCGTCAAAGCGTTGCAGCCGCACCGCGTATCTATTCCCGCGACCCGAACATGCCGGATATCTGGCATGTCCTCATCGCCAGCAACTCGGAAAGTTCCCGAAAGGAATTGTCGGACCTGATGCTGACGGGGGATTACTTCTCGCTGAATGCGTCCACGGCCATGGCGCCCGGGCCGATGCCGGATGATCTTGAAGAGCTTCTGGGTTTCGAGAGCGACACGATGTCCGTCCCGAACTGGCTTCGCGACCTGTGCGGGCCGGAGCCATTGAAAACCGCCTATGATCAATTCTGGGATGCCATTCAGGTTGTTGAGCGGCTTTTGCCCGCAGAGGGGGCGGGTGACCCGATGCGTTCGGCGGTTCTGCGCGTACTGGTGGTGCACGCCTGGCGACGTATCGTTCTGCGCCACCCAAGCCTGCCACCGGTTTTCCTGCCGGACGACTGGAAAGGCGCCGCATGCAGAGAAGCTGTCTCGCACTTGTTGGACAGGCTACCGCGCCCTTCGCTATCGAGCTTGGAAGCCGAGCTGATGGACTGACCCACAGCGGGGCAAAGTTCGGGTGAGCTGCTGGATGTCCTGCCATTGTTAAGAAGGGCTGCGTCGTCTTTTTTGCAGTCAAGAAAACCTCTTTGGTCAGTAGTCACATTTAATGTTACAAGATGTACGGCACATAAGAAGATTGAGTAACATAAGACTTGCATCGAATCAGGGGAAGATTTATTAACCGACCAGACGGTAGATATTGTTCCATGGGAACAGGAGTACTCTAAGATGGACGCTTTCATTTGTGACGCGACGCGCACTCCGATCGGACGCTACGGAGGAGCGCTTTCGACGGTCCGCACAGATGATCTGGCTGCTTTGCCGTTGGCGGCATTGAAGGCGCGCAACCCTCAGGTCGACTGGGCCAGTGTTGACGACGTGATCTATGGCGATGCCAATCAGGCGGGCGAGAGCAACCGAAACGTTGCGCGTATGGCGGCGCTGTTGGCGGGTTTGCCGATTGATGTGCCGGGAACGACGGTGAACCGTCTGTGTGCCAGTGGCATGGATGCCGTGGGAATGGCGGCGCGCGGCATCAAGGCGGGCGACTATGATTTGGCCATTGCGGGTGGCGTGGAAAGCATGTCCCGTGCGCCGTTCGTGATGCCCAAGGCAAGTTCGGCGTTCACCCGCAGCAACGCGGTGTACGATACCACGATCGGATGGCGTTTCGTGAACCCGAAGATGAAGCAGGCATACGGCGTCGACTCCATGCCGCAAACGGCCGACAATGTCGCCGAAGATTATGGTATCAGCCGGGAAGACCAGGATGCCTTTGCCGCGCGCAGCCAGTCCCGCTGGGCCGCCGCGCATGCGGCTGGGGTGTTCAAGGACGAAATCACCCCAGTTTCGGTTCCCCAGCGCAAGGGTGATCCGATTGTCGTTGATACGGACGAGCACCCGCGCCCGGGAACTACGGCAGAAAAACTCGCGGGTCTGAAAGGTGTGAACGGGCCCGACAAAACCGTGACGGCGGGAAATGCGTCCGGTGTGAATGATGGCGCGGCGGCGATCCTGATGGCGAACGAGGCCGCAGCAGCCAAGAACGGCCTGACCCCGATGGCCCGTGTGGTTGGCATGTCGGTTGCGGGTGTTGCACCACGTGTGATGGGCATCGGCCCGGTGCCGGCCAGCCGCAAGGTGTTGGCCCGCGCAGGACTGAGCGTGGATCAGATGGACGTGATCGAACTGAACGAGGCGTTTGCGTCTCAGGGCCTTGCCACCTTGCGCGAGCTGGGTCTTCCCGACGACGCGCCCCACGTGAACCCCAACGGTGGCGCAATAGCGCTGGGCCATCCCCTTGGCATGAGCGGTACGCGTCTTGTGCTGACCGCGGCCTATCAATTGAAACGTACCGGCGGGCGCTATGCCCTGTGCACCATGTGTGTGGGTGTCGGGCAGGGTGCGGCCCTTATACTTGAACGCGTGTAACGGAGGAGACGGGACATGTATGCTCAGATGGTAGAATCCGAAGCGTCGAATGAAGATCCGGACAAGCTTGCTGAATTCCAGGCGCGGATCGACGCGGACATCAAGATCGAGCCAAAGGACTGGATGCCGCACGGGTATCGCAAGACGCTGATCCGTCAGATTGGACAGCACGCTCATTCCGAGATTGTGGGCCAATTGCCGGAAGGCAACTGGATCACGCGCGCGCCGACGCTGGAGCGGAAGGCGATCCTTCTCGCCAAGGTGCAGGACGAGGCCGGGCACGGTCTTTACCTGTATTGTGCCGCCGAAACGTTGGGTGTCAGCCGCGATGAACTGACCGAGATGCTGCTGGATGGCCGCATGAAATATTCGTCGATTTTCAATTACCCGACCTTGAACTGGGCCGATATCGGTGCCGTCGGGTGGCTGGTTGACGGAGCGGCGATCATGAACCAGGTGCCGCTGCAAAGAACGTCCTACGGGCCGTATTCGCGAGCTATGATCCGCATCTGCAAGGAAGAGAGCTTTCACCAGCGTCAGGGTTACGATGCCATTCGCAAGATGGCCGAAGGTACGCCCGAGCAACGCAAGATGGCGCAGGATGCGATGAACCGCTTCTGGTACCCGTCACTGATGATGTTCGGTCCGTCCGACAAGGACTCGGTGCATTCGGCCCAGTCGATGGCGTGGAAGATCAAGATCAACACCAATGACGAGCTGCGCCAGAAATTCGTCGACCAGACCGTGCCGCAGGCTGAATATCTGGGTCTGACAATCCCTGATCCGGATCTGAAGTGGAACGAAGAGCGGGGGCATTACGACTTTACGGAACCCGACTGGTCGGAATTCTTTGACGTGATCAAGGGCAACGGCCCGTGCAACGTGGATCGGCTGGCCGCGCGCAACAAGGCATGGGACGACGGCAAGTGGGTCCGTGACGGGCTGTTGGCCCACGCCCGCAAGAAACAGGCCGGCAATCTGGCTGCTGAATAAGCTTACCCTGAGGAGGATACCCGATGAATACCGAATGGCCCCTGTGGGAAATCTTCATCCGCGGTCAGCATGGGATGAGCCACCGACATGTCGGTTCGCTACATGCCCCTGACGCGGAAATGGCAATCAAGAACGCGCGCGATGTTTACACCCGCCGCAACGAAGGCGTCTCGATCTGGGTGGTCGAAGCCAACAACATCTCGGCTTCGTCGCCCAGCGACAAAGGCCCACTGTATGAACCAAGCCAAAGCAAAGTGTACCGCCACCCGACTTTCTTCGACATTCCCGATGAAGTGGGGGCAATGTGATGACCCGGGACGAGGCATCTCTGCAATTCCTGCTGCGGATGGGGGACAACACCCTGATCCTCGGCCATCGTGTCAGTGAGTGGTGCGGCCATGCGCCGGTTCTGGAAGAAGACATAGCGCTGGCCAACACCGCGCTGGACCTGATTGGTCAGACCCAGATGTGGCTGGGCCTTGCCGGAGAGGCCGATGGTGGCAAAAGCGCCGACGATCTGGCCTTCCTGCGCGACGCCTGGGATTTCCGCAACGTGTTGCTGGTCGAGGTGCCGAACGGCGATTTCGGCCGTACGCTGATGCGTCAATTCCTGTTCGATGCGTGGCACTCGATCATGCTGGGGCGGCTGATGGCTTCCTCGGACGAGCGGGTCGCGGCAATCGCCGCCAAGGCCAGCAAGGAAGTGACCTACCATCTGGAACGTTCGGGCGACACGGTTGTCGGGCTTGGCGACGGAACCGAGGAAAGTCATGCACGGATGCAGGACGCACTGGATTACCTGTGGCCCTATGTGGGCGAGATGTTTGCCGGCGACGAGGTGGACGCCCAGATGGTCGCCGCAGGGATCGCGCCGAACCCGGCGGATTTGCGAGAGGAATACGACGCTCTGGTTGAGCGGGTCCTCAATCAGGCGACGCTGACCATTCCGGAAAGCCGTTTTGCCCATAAAGGCGGCCGCAACGGGCGCATGCATACCGAACATCTGGGCCATCTGCTGACGCAGATGCAATGGCTGCAACGCGCCTATCCCGGAGCAAAGTGGTAAAAGCGGATGCGGGTCTCGACTGACCAGATATGGAGCTGGCTGGATGCCGTGCCCGATCCTGAAATCCCGGTGATTTCCGTCGTGGATTTGGGCATTGTGCGCGATGTGCGCTGGGACGCTGATACGCTGGTCGTAACCGTCACGCCAACGTATTCCGGTTGCCCGGCGACATCCATCATCAGTATGGATATCGAAACCGCCCTGCGCGATCACGGCATCGGGGATCTGCGCATAGAAACCAGCATTTCACCCGCCTGGACCACCGATTGGCTCAGCGAAAAAGGCCGCGCTAAGCTGGAAGATTATGGAATTGCGCCGCCGCAACCCGCGGGCGGCCCGGATCGCTGCCCCCATTGCGGCAGTAAAGCAGTCGAAAAGGTCAGCCAGTTCGGCTCGACCCCGTGCAAGGCCCATTGGCGCTGCGCGGACTGTCTGGAACCCTTTGACTATTTCAAGTGCATCTGAGGAGGAGCACCGGATGGCACGTTTTCACGACTTGAAAGTCACCGACATCCACAAAACCATCCGCGATGCGGTTGTCGTTACGCTTGAACCTGTTAACGGCGCAGCGGAACAGTTCGACTTCGCCGCCGGCCAGTACCTGACGTTCCGGCGCGAATTCGACGGTGAAGAACTGCGCCGCTCCTACTCCATCTGTGCCGGCAAGGATGACGGTGTTCTTCAGGTTGGCATAAAACGCGTCGAGGGTGGCGCGTTCTCAAGCTGGGCAAATGAAGAGCTCAACATAGGTGACGTCGTGCAGGCAATGCCGCCCATGGGCAATTTTCACGTGCCCATCGATGCGGATGCGGAAAAACAATACGTTGGCTTCGCCGGCGGATCGGGGATCACGCCTGTTTTGTCGATCCTTAAAACCTCGTTGGCACGCGAACCCAAATCCCGATTTACGCTGATCTATGCCAACAAGGGCATCAACACGATCATGTTCCGCGAGGAACTGGAGGATCTGAAAAACCTCTATATGGGCCGGCTGAACGTCATCCACATTCTGGAAACCGACGCGCAGGAGATTGATCTGTTCACCGGTCTGGTGACGCAGGAAAAATGCCGCGAGCTGTTCAAGCACTGGATCGATGTCAAGAATGCAGACACCGCATTCATCTGCGGACCAGAGCCGATGATGCTGGGTATTGCCGCCGCTCTGCGGGAACACGGTCTTGAGGACAGCCAGATCAAGTTCGAACTCTTCGCCAGCGCCCAGCCGGGTCGGGCCAGACGCAAGGCAGACGCGGCCGACGCAGGCACGCAGGCAAACCAGACCAGCGCTTTGATCACATTGGATGGCGCGACGCAGACCGTGACCTTGCCGAAAGATCAGTCCATTCTGGATGCAGCCTTGGAAAATGCCATGGATGCGCCTTACGCCTGCAAAGCCGGGGTTTGTTCGACCTGCCGCTGCCGTGTTCTTGAGGGCGAAGTCGAGATGCTCGCCAACCACGCGCTGGAAGATTACGAGGTCGAAAAAGGTTACGTGCTGAGTTGTCAGGCTTACCCGGTGACCGACCGCGTGGTCGTGGACTACGACCAGTAAAGGGAGAGGATCAATGACCGACGCCATGACACTCGACAGCTACCTGGCCGCAGGCGGAGTGCTGACCAATCCGACCAACGTACCGCCGCGTTACCGCGCCGAGCTGATGAAACTGATGGCTACGTTTGTGGACAGCGAACTCGCAGGTGCCGCAGGCTTTGCTGATGTCATCAACCAGGGCCCTGGCATAAAGGAACGTATCGCGGCGGCGAAGATCGTGCTGGAAAAGACGGACCACGCGGACCGGGTTCTGAAAATCATGGGTGAGTTCGGCGCCGACACGGATCGTTATGCCACGCATCACCCGTGGACTGCCCGGTTGGATCGAAAAGCGGATATCGGCGCGACCCGCAGCGAACATGACATGCGGCTTGCGGTGTTCAATTATCCGATTGCCGGTTGGACTGACGCCGTCGTCATGAACCTGCTGATGAGCCGTGCCGTGGCAGAACAACTGGCGGAGTTTTCGACCGTCTCTTATCAACCACTCGCCGAGGCTTTCCGGCAGATCGCACCGATCGAGGCGCATCACGGCGAACTGGCGTTGGAAGGTGCTGTGAAGCTGGTTGAAAACGGAGAGTCGCAAGATATGCAAGACGCTGTGGACTATTGGTGGCCCCGCGTAGCTGTGTCTTTCGGGAGGGATGACCCGAAACGATTTGAGCATCTGAGATCACTTGGCTTGCGCCACAGCACCAACGCTGCCCTTCGGGAAAGGTGGACGCGGGCAGCGGATGCAGCCCTGAAAAAGCTGGGTTTGAAATCACCTTCCTAAAAGCATGTCTCAAGGAGTGAGACCAATCCGTTTCCGAGGCGATCTGACAAGCGCGTTGGCGATTGAGATGCGTTCCTGAAGGATCGTTTGGTTGCAACACACTGGGTCAGAGAAGCGGCAGTGTCAGGTTTCCCTGACATTGCCGTCGAACATGATGCAGCTGCTGGTTTTTTCGGTCTGCGAGCTGATCCGCCCTGTCTCCTGAAAGGTTGAACCCGGCCGGTTTCTCAACCCGAGCCGGGTTTGCAACGGGGCTAGAGACACTCGGCCAGAGTTTTTGCCATGTTGAGAATGACTTGCGGGTAGAGATCCGCTCCGGGTTCCAGATCAGAGCCCAGCGGATCGATGACGCCCGTTTTGGCCTCGGTCCCGTCCAGCACGGTTTTGACGATGCCGGGGTTGAACTGTGGCTCGGCCAGAACGCAGCTGATACCTTCTTCGCGGATACGGCTTTGAATCTCGGCGATACGAGCCGGGCTCGGGTCCGAGGCGTCGGCGATGGAAATCGCACCTGCGGCAGGGAAGTCAAATGCGTCTTCGAAGTACTGGTAGGCGTCATGGAACACGACGAAGCTTCCTCCGCGAACCGGTCCAAGCGTCTCGGCCACTTGTGCAGACAGCGCGGCCATTTCAGCGCGCGCGGCTGCGGCATTGGCAAAATATGCACCTGCATTGTCCGGATCGGCAGACGACAGCTGTGCGGCGATCAGGTTCAGCCAGGTTTCTGCATTTGCGGGTGAAAGCCATGCATGTGGATCGTGCTCGCCATGCGCGTGATCGTGATGCTCATCATGCTTTTCTTGATCGGCATGTTCTTCGTGATCGTGGTCATCATCCTTGGCGTGGTCGTCGTGACCATGTTCATGATCATCGTGATCGTGCCCGTCGTCTCCGATGTGCTCATCATCATGATCATGTTCGTCTTCGCTGCCATGATCGTGTGCCTCGAAAACAGCGCTTTCGCGGAACTCCAGAAGAACCGTACCATCCGCGTCAAGAAGGGACGTGACCGTCGCACTGTCGGCAAGGGATTCGATGGCACTTTCCATCCAAGGTGTTAGGTCTTCTCCTAACCAGAACACCAGATCGGCATCCTGCAATGCGGCCGCCTCGGACGGGCGCAGGTTGTATTCATGGGGCGAGGCACCGGGTGCGACGATCAGGGCCGGTGTTCCGACGCCGTCCATAACCCGGGAAACGAGCGAGTGGATCGGTGCGATATCGACCGCGACGTTCGGAACGTCCGCGATGGCCGTTCCTCCCATCAATGCAACCGTGATCGAAACTGGAAGAAGCTTTCTGGACATCAGACCCTCTGTGTGATTTTATAACGTTACGAGTGGCAATACATGATATGAAATAACATGACAAGCGATACGAATCCTGTCTCTGTCGATGAGGCGGCCCCGGTCGGGTTTCAGGAACATGACCATCAGAGTTGCGTCAAAACTGCGTTGGTATCCGCCGAGGCGCGCTGCAAGGGCGAGGGGCTGCGCCTGACGCCGGTTCGCCGCAAGGTCTTGGAAATGCTGCTGCAAGAGCATCGGGCCCTTGGTGCCTATGCAATTCTTGACCGCCTGCGAGAGGAAGGGTTCGGGTCTCAACCTCCGGTCGCCTATCGGGCGCTTGATTTCCTTGTTCAAAACGGGTTCGTTCACAAGATCGAGCGGCTGAATGCATTTGTTGCCTGCTCTCTTCCCGGCGCGTCGCATTCGCCGGCATTCATGATTTGCAGAAAATGCGATGCTGTTGCCGAGGCGCAGTCCACGCCGGCCAAAGGTGTTCTGGGTGCCGCTGCGCGTGCAGCGGGTTTCGAGATCGAGCGAACGGTTGTAGAAGCCGAGGGACTTTGCCCCGACTGCACCGAAAAGGCCTGAAAATGACGCTCGTCTCAGTCGAGAATCTCAGTGTTCGCTATGGTTCAAACACTGTTCTCAGCCATGTGGACATGGCTGTCGAACCCGGCGAGATCGTCACCATCGTCGGGCCGAACGGGTCAGGCAAAACCAGCCTGTTGCGCGCCATCATCGGTGCGACCAGGCCAAGTGCCGGGCATGTATCGCTGAAACCCGGATTGAAGATCGGGTACGTGCCGCAGAAACTGCACGTGGATCCCACGTTGCCAATCTCGGTCGAGAGATTCATGCGACTGACCGACCGTGTCTCCGGCCGTCAGTGCGTCGAGGCATTGGAAAAAGCGGGCGTCCCGGATCTGTTGAAACGTCAGATGTCGCAACTGTCCGGCGGGCAGTTTCAGCGTGTGTTGCTGGCGCGGGCGTTGATCAACCAGCCTGACCTCCTGCTGCTGGATGAGGCAACCCAGGGGCTGGACCAGCGCGGATCGGCGAGTTTCTATCAGCAGATTGAGGCCGTGCGCCGCGAAACCGGATGTGCAATCCTGATGATCAGTCACGAATTGCACGTGGTCATGAGCGCCTCGGACCGGGTGATTTGTCTGAACGGCCATGTGTGCTGTGAAGGATCGCCGGCGGTGGTCGCTTCGGCACCCGAATACCGGGCCTTGTTCGGAACGGGAACAGGCGGTGCGCTTGCCCTGTACCGGCACGAGCATGATCACCACCACGACCATGATGCAGATCCTCAGGAAGCGGCGGAATGATGCTTGACGATTTCATGATGCGTGCAACGCTTGCAGGTATTGGCGTTGCGTTTGCGGCGGCACCTCTTGGATGTTTCGTAGTGTGGCGCCGCATGGCGTATTTCGGTGATGCAACCGCACATGCCGCGATTCTGGGCGTGGCCCTGTCACTGACCTTTCAGATGTCGATCTTCACCGGTGCGCTGGCTGTTGCGTTGATTATGGCGCTGACGGTCACTTTGTTGGCGGGTCGTGGCTATGCGATGGACACGCTGCTGGGGGTTATGGCGCATTCCGCCTTGGCTTTCGGTCTGGTCGCCGTTTCGTTTTTGTCCGGCGTCCGCATTGATTTGATGGCATATCTGTTCGGCGATATTCTTGCGGTATCCCGTTCGGATCTGCTTGTGATCTGGGGCGGCGCGGCGCTTGTCGTGGCGCTGATTGCCTGGCGATGGGCTCAGCTTTTGACGGCCACATTGAATGAGGAACTGGCCTATGCCAGTGGGTTCGACCCGAGGCGGGAACAGTTGATTCTGACTCTGTCTCTAGCGGTAACCGTGGCTGTTGCGATCAAGGTCGTGGGGGTATTGCTGATTGCGGCGATGCTGATCATTCCCGCGGGAGCGGCACGAAATCTGGCCCGATCGCCCGAATCAATGGCGTTGATAGCGGCAGCAATAGGCGCGATTTCCTCGGTTGCGGGGTTACGGGCAGCTTATGTGTTCGATACTCCGGCGGGGCCATCGATTGTCTGCGTCGCCGCAGTCTTGTTTGCCTGTCTCAGCGTGGTGGGGTGGCGAAGGCAGGGCAGGGCGTGATGGATCTGAGCTCGATTGCGCTGACGAGGTAAACTCATTCGTTGTTCGGCACTTCAGGTGCGCACAGCACAAAAAAGGGCCCGCACACGGATTGCGGGCCCTTTCCGTTCCTTAACGATACAGCTTACTGCGGAATTTCGCCTTCCAGCCCTTCGACATAGAAGTTCATGCCTGCCAGCGTGCCGTCGTCAGCGGTTTCGCCTTCAGCCAGCCAGTCGCTGCCGTCCTGCTTCTTCAGCGGACCGGTGAACGCGTGATAGCTGCCATCTGCAAGCGCCGCCTTCAGGGCCAGCGCCTCTTCCTTGACATCTGCGGGAACCGCGTCCGAAATCTCACCGATTTCAACCATTCCTGCTCCGATACCGTCCCAGGTGTTGGAAGACGTCCAGGTCCCGTCCATTACCGCTTTTGTCCGCGCGATGTAATAGGGGGCCCAGTTGTCGATGATCGATGACACACGCGGAAGCGGTGCGTACTCGCTCATGTCCGACGCCTGACCGAAGGTGATCACATTGCCGGCTTCTTGCGCTGCTGCCTGCGGCGCTGTCGAATCGGTGTGTTGCAGGATTACGTCCGCGCCCTGTTCGATCAAAACAGTGGCGGCGTCAGCTTCTTTCGCCGGGTCGAACCACGTGTAGGCCCAGACGATCTTGAACTCGACATCCGGGTTCACCTTCTTGGCGTGGATATAGGCCGAGTTGATGCCGCGGATCACCTCGGGGATCGGGTAGGAGCCGATATAGCCGATGATGTTCGACTTGGTCATTTTACCGGCGATGTGGCCCTGAACCGCGCGACCTTCGTAGAAACGGGCCGAGTAGACCGAGACGTTGTCGGCGGTTTTATAGCCGGTTGCGTGCTCGAACTTCACGTCCGGGAATTTCTTGGCCACGTTGATGGTCGGGTCCATGTAGCCAAACGAGGTGGTAAAGATCAGATCCGCGCCTTCCAGCGCCATCTGGGTCATCACACGCTCGGCATCCGGGCCTTCGGGAACGGATTCAACGAATACGGTTTCAACCTTGTCGCCGAACTCTTTTTCAACGGCCTGCCGGCCCTTGTCATGTTCATAGGTCCAGCCGCCATCGCCGACCGGGCCGACATAGACGAAACCGACCTTGGTCTTGTCTTCGGCCATGGCCCCCGATGCCAGACCCAGCGCCATGGCGGCGCTCGTCAGAAGTGCAGTGAATTTCATGTGTTACTCCCCAAGTTGGTACTGTTGGCCCCTAGTGTGAGGCATGGAAGGTCCGGCCCAGCGAGGCAGGTGCGCTGCTCTTGTCGGCCGAAAGGATCACAAGCACAAGGATCGTGATGATATAGGGCGACATTGCCAGATACTCGACGGGAATGGCAACGCCTGCCGCCTGCAAATTAAGCTGCAACACGGTAATGCCGCCGAACAAATAGGCACCCAGCAGGACACGCCACGGCTTCCAGCTTGCAAAGACAACAAGGGCCAATGCGATCCAGCCGACACCGGCGGTCATGCCCTCGGTCCACTGCGGCACGCGGATCAGGCTGATATAGGCCCCGCCCAGACCAGCGCAGGCGCCGCCAAACATGATGGCCAGAATGCGGATCTTGATCACCTTGTAGCCCAGCGCATGCGCGGCATCGTGGTTTTCACCGACTGCCCGCAGGATCAGGCCAAGACGGGTGTATTTCAGCACCGCCCAGACGGCCGCCGTGATTGCGATGCCCACGTACAGGATCGGGTCATGTTGAAACAGGATCGGACCGACAACCGGAATATCGCTGATCAGCGGAATATGGATGTCGCCCATACTGGGGGGTTTGATCCCCACATAGCTTTGCCCCATCAACGCGCTGAACCCCAGACCAAACAGGGTCAGTGCCAGACCACTGGCCACCTGATTGGCCAGCGCAAACTGCGTGAGCAAGACGAACAGCAGCGATAGAACAGCGCCGCCGATCGCAGCAGCAACAAAGCCCAGCCAGGGCGAGCCGGTCTCGACCGAAATCGCGAAGCCACTGATCGCACCGACAATCATCATGCCTTCGACGCCGAGGTTCAGAACGCCTGCTTTCTCAACGACCAGCTCTCCGATCGCGGCCAGCAGCAAGGGGGTCGCGGCCACCATCAGTGAAGCGACCAGAAGTACGGGATTGATTTCACCAAGGTCCATGGGTCACGCCACCTCGTTACGGGCCGCACGGATGCGGTAGTTGGTCAATAGGTCAAAGGCCAGCAGAAAGAACAGCAGCATGCCCTGGAACACCTGAATGGCAGCGGCAGGCAGGCCCAGCTGAGACTGCGCGATTTCACCACCGATATAGGTCAGCGCCATCAGGCCACCGGCCAACAGAATGCCCACAGGGTGCAGACGGCCCAAAAAGGCCACGATGATGGCAGTGAAACCGTAGCCCACGTTGAAATCGATGCTGACCACGCCTGAAGGGCCGGAAACCTCGAACATGCCCGCAAGCCCTGCAAGCGCGCCGGACAAACCCAGACAGAACAGGATCAACCGGGCCGGGTTCACACCCGCAAATTTCGCGGCGCGCGGTGCTTCGCCGGTCAGGCGGATGTGAAAGCCCAGCATGTGCCGGTTCAGCAGGACATAGGCAAAGATCACTGCGATCAACGCGGTCACAACACCCCAGTGCATGCCGGAACCTGCGATCAACTCGGCATTGTGCGCACTGTCATAGGATTGCAGATTGCGGGACCCCGGAAAGCCGAACCCTTCGGGGTTCTTCAGCAAACCCAGAGAAACCGAGGCCAGCATCTGCTCGGCCACGTAGACCAGCATCAACGAGACGAGAATTTCGTTGGTGCCGAAACGCACCTTCAGGAAGGCGGGGATCATCGCCCACAACCAGCCGCCGAAGGCGCCGGCAATCACCATGATCGGAAAGATATAGAAGGCGTCCAAAGGGTAAAAGGCCAGCCCGGCACCCGCCCCGAAGATGGCGCCCATGATATACTGTCCCTCGGCCCCGATGTTCCAGATGCCTGCACGAAAGCCCAGCGACAGACCGATGGCGATAAGCACCAGCGGAGCGCCTTTCACCAGCAGCTGCGGGCGGTAATAAAAGGCGAATTCACCAAAAAGAGGTTCCCAGAAGATGGTGCCGATGGCTTCAACCGGATTCTTGCCCAGTATGGCGAACAGTACTCCGCCAAAAAACATCGTCGCCAAAACTGCAATCAACGGCGTCGCATAAGACCAGACCCTGGAAGGCTGAGGACGTTTCTCCAGCACAATCATCAGCTCGTTCCCCTGACTTCTTCATCTTTTCTCAAATACTCTCGCCGAAGGCGGCCCAACAGATCACACATGCGCCACCTCCATTCCGTGGGCACCGCCCATCATCAGCCCGATTTCGTCCACTGTCAGTCCGGTTGTCGGACGTGGTGCACTCAGGCGGCCCTCGTTCAGCGCAGCAAAGCTGTCCGAGATTTCCATCAACTCATCCAGATCCTGAGAGATGCAGACAACCGCCGTTCCCTTTGCCGCCAGGTCGAGAATGGCTTGCCGGATGGCCGCCGCCGCTGCGGCATCCACGCCCCAGGTTGGCTGGTTGACCACCAGCACATCCGGGTTTTGCAGCACTTCGCGTCCGATCACGAATTTCTGCAGGTTCCCCCCGGACAAGGACCGCGCCGCGTTGTCCGGGCCGGGTGTCCGGACGTCAAAAATCTCGATGATCTTCTCCGCAAAGCTCTTGGTCTCGGCCCATTTCAGAAAGCCGTTGCTTTCCAGACCCTCTCGAACCGACCCGGTCAACAGGGCGTTTTCGGTCAGGCTCATGTTCGGGGCGGCGGCATGGCCCAGCCGCTCTTCGGGCGCGGTCAACACGCCAAGTTTGCGTCGCGCGGTCGGACCCAGCTTGCCGATCGCCTGACCGTTGAACTTGATCGCGTCGGCAGATGTCAGGATTTCACCGGACAGAACGCCCAGCAATTCATCCTGCCCGTTGCCCGCAACGCCGCCAATGCCCAGAACCTCGCCCTTGCGGACGGTCAAATGCACGTTGCGCAATGCGGTGCCGAATTCTGACGGAGAAGGCACCGACAGCCCGCTGACATCCAGCGTCACTGCGCCAAATTCACGCTCCGAACGTTCCGGGGTTTGCAGGGCCGTTCCCACCATCAGCTCGGCCATGTCGCGGGCCGAGGTCTCAGAGGGGACACACTCGCCCACATTCTTGCCCAGACGCAGGATCGTGGCGTGATCACACAGGGTCCGTATCTCTTCCAGCTTGTGCGAGATATACAGGATCGACGTGCCTTCGGACCGCAACTTGTTCAGCGTCTCGAACAGGATCTCGACCTCCTGCGGGGTCAACACCGAGGTCGGTTCGTCCATGATCAGCAGTTTCGGGTCTTGCAGGAGGCAACGGATAATTTCAACACGCTGGCGTTCCCCGGCGGACAGATCGCCGACAGTGCGGAACGGATCCAGCGGCAGGCCATAGGTTTCGGACACTTCGCGGATGCGCGAGGCCAGATCACCCATGGCCGGCGGGTTTTCCATCCCCAAGGCGATGTTCTCGGCCACGTTCAGCGCGTCAAACAGCGAAAAATGCTGGAACACCATCGCAATTCCGTCAGCCCGCGCGGCGCGGGGTTCAGGCGGCGCAAAGGGCTGACCGCGTAACAGCATGGTGCCACTGTCAGGTTTCACCAGCCCATAGATCATCTTGACCAACGTGGATTTCCCGGCCCCGTTTTCCCCCAACAAGGCGTGAACTTCGCCCTCACCGATATCAAAGGACACCTGGTCATTGGCCACGACACCGGGATAGGCTTTGGTCAACCCTTGCAGGCTCAGCAATGGAGTGGTCACGCGCTCAGGTCCTTCTTCAACTCATTCTGCCGGGCCGGGCGCAGCAGTTGCGCTGCGACGCCCACGGCGATCATCTGCGGGTGTTTGCCCAGCGACGGGTCACCAATCGGGCAGGTAATCCGGCTTATCCGGTCGGGCGGATGCCCAAGAGCCGCCAGCCGCGATCTGAACCGCGCCCATTTGGTAGCCGAGCCGATCAGTCCCGCAAAGCGGAAATCGTGCAAAAGCAGCCTGTTGCACAATTCTAAATCCAGATTGTGTGAATAAGTCAGCACAAGGTGCTCGGCATTGGGCGGTGCATGTCGCACAAGTTCGACCGGTTTCGTCGCTGGCAGATCGGTCACGCCTGCAGGAATCACGTCCGGAAAGCGCTCGGGGCCGGTATCGACCCAAGTGATCGCAAGATCGGGCAGGGGGGACAGAACATCCACCAGCGCCCGTCCGACGTGACCTGCGCCCCAGATCCACAGGTTTCGTGCCGGTTTATGCACCGGTTCGATCATCCAGCCGTCGATCAGGCGTGTTTCGGGTGCAATACCCTGACTGCGTGCTGCCGCCAGCACTCGCTTGACCGAAAGAGGCACGGCGCCACCGGATGCTGATCGTGCAATGATCGTATCATCCAGCGTTTCAACCTTCTTGAGATCATAGACTTCGCTGAACAACGAGACCGCTCCGCCGCAACATTGGCCCATGTCCGGTCCCAGCGTGTGATGCGTCAGGCGCGTGGCGACTGTTTGCGATCGTGCGGCCTCTGCGGCCTGGTATTCCAGCGTACCACCACCGATGGTTCCGCTTTGCCCGTCCTTCCAGACCAGCATCGCAGCACCCACCTCGCGCGGGGACGACCCTTTGATCCCGGCGATAACCACCCGAACCACTTTCCCGTGGGTTTTGACCGCCTCCCTCAAAGCCTCAAGGTCAAATCCCATCAGGTGCCTCCCTTCATCCTCTGGACCCCCCGCCAAACCTCTTCGGCCGTGGCCGGAGCGTTCAGGGCCGGGTATCTGTCTCCGCAGGCGGCAACCGCGTTCGACAGCGCCAGCCAGGTCGAGATCCCCAGCATGAAAGGCGGCTCGCCCACAGCTTTCGAACGATAGATGGTGTCCTCGCGGTTTTCGCCATCCCAAAGCGTGACGTTGAAGATGTCCGGCCGGTCCGAGCAGGCCGGAATCTTGTAGGTCGAAGGGGCGTGCGTGCGCAGGTTGCCCGTGTCATCCCAGACCAGCTCTTCGGTCGTCAGCCACCCTGCACCCTGTACATAGCCGCCCTCAACCTGACCTATGTCCAAAGCCGGATTCAGCGACGCGCCCGCGTCATGCAGGATATCCGTTCGCAGAATTCGGTTTTCACCGGTCAGAGTGTCCACCGCCACCTCGGTAACGGAAGCGCCGTAGGCAAAGTAGAAGAAAGGGCGACCGCGCCCGGCGATCCGGTCCCACTCGATCTTGGGCGTCTTGTAGAACCCGGTCGCCGACAGGCTGACGCGCCCTTGATAGGCCAGTGCGGCGGCTTCGGCGAAGGTGTAGCGCTCTTCTGAGACCGAGACATGCCCATCCGAGAACGTGACCGTTGATGGATCGGCCTGATGACGTTCCGCAATATAGGCGGCCATCCGATCACGGATCGTGTCGCATGCGGCCTTCACCGCCATACCGTTCAGGTCACTTCCCGAAGATGCCGCCGTCGCAGACGTGTTCGGTACTTTCGCCGTGTCGGTTGCGGTGATTTTCACCATCTCCAACGGTATGCCAAAGCGCGACGCTGCGACCTGTGCGACCTTCTGGAACAGGCCCTGGCCCATCTCGGTGCCACCGTGATTCAGGTGGACTGATCCGTCCTGATAGACATGCACCAGCGCACCCGCCTGATTGAGGTGGGTCAGCGTGAACGAGATACCAAACTTGACCGGGGAAAAGGCGATGCCCTTTTTGATTACACTGTTCTCGGCATTCCATTTCGCGACAGCGGCCTTGCGCGCGGCATAGTCGCTGGATTTCAGCAACGCCTCGGTCATGCCGTGCAGTTCGAAATCGCTGACCTCCATCCCATAGGGTGTGGTGTTGCCGCCGGCAGGCAGAGGACGCACCGGTGCGTCACCCATTTCAACGGCGCCGCGGCTGGTCAGGTCTTCGTGCGGATCGGGATGCCCCAGTGGTTTTTCTGTCGGTGTGCTCTCGGCCACGGCGTGCGCGGGTGCATAGTAATTCCGGCGGCGCAGTTCGACGGGATCCAAACCCAGCGTATGCGCGGCATGGTCCATGACCCGTTCGATGCCGACCATGCCTTGCGGGCCGCCGAACCCGCGATAGGCGGTGGCAGATTGGGTGTTGGTCTTCAAGCGGTGGCTTTCGATCCGGGCGTTCGGCAAAAGGTAGGCGTTGTCCGAGTGCAGCATCGCCCGGTCGGCCACGGGCAACGACAGGTCCTGCGCCCAGCCGCAGATCGCATAGTGGTGGAATGAGACGCCCTGAATATGGCCATGCTCATCGAACCCGGCCTTGTACGAAATGCGGAAAGCGTGGCGCTTGCCGGTGATGATCATGTCATCGTCACGGTCATAGCGCATCTTGCAGGCCTTGCCGGTTGCGCGGGCGGCCACGGCGCAGGCCACTGCCAAAGCGTTGCCCTGACTTTCCTTGCCGCCAAACCCTCCGCCCATGCGGCGGGTCTCGACCCGGACGGCGTGCATCGGAACACCCAGTGCGTCGGCCACCTTGTGCTGAATCTCGGTCGGGTGCTGGGTCGAGCTGTGCACCAGCATATCCGCACCTTCATTCGGAACGGCCAGCGCGGCCTGACCTTCCAGATAGAAATGCTCCTGCCCGCCCAATTCGAACGAACCTTCGATCACATGCGGCGCACTGGCAATGGCCGCATCCGCATCACCCTTGGCATAGATGCGTGGACCGTCTTCAAACCGGCTGTCGGCGGCCAAGGCGTCCGCGATCGTCAGGATCGGCGTTTCCTCGGCATAGTCGACCTTGCCCAATCGCGCCGCTTTGCGGGCGGCCAGATGGCTGGTGGCGACAACCAGGAACACGGGCTGGCCTATATAGTGCACCGTGCCGTCCGACAGCAGCGGCTCATCGTGGATCGAGGGCGAGACATCGTTGGCGAAAGGCAGGTCCTCTGCCGTCATAACCATCACGACACCCTCGGCGTTTTTGACAGCCGACAGATCCATTGCGGTGATCTTGCCCTTGGCGATCGGGCTCAGGCCAAAGGCCAGGTGCAGCGTGCCCTTGGGTGTCGGTATGTCATCCACGTACCGCGCCGCGCCCGAAACGTGCAAAGGGGCGGCGTCGTGGGGCAGGGCTTGCGTCACACTCATGCTGACACCTCCAGCACATTGGTGATCTCGCCCTGATCTTCCAGGAAATACCGTTGAAGCATCGCCTTGGCGGTTTCCAGTCGATACAGGGCCGAGGCGCGCATATCCGTGAGTGGCGAAAAGTCGTCGGCAAAGGATGGCAGCGCGGCGTCAACGGTCTTGCGCGTCCACGGTTTGCCGACCAAAGCGGTCTCGACATGGGTTGCCCGTTTCGGGATAGCAGCCATGCCACCATAGGCGATGCGCGCCTGTGTGACGCTGCCCTCCGAAACGGTTATGTTGAAACAGCCGCAGACAGCCGAAATATCCTGATTGAACCGTTTGCTGAGCTTGTAAGCCTTCAGGCGATCTGGCTGGCGCGGGAAGCTAACGGCTTCCACAAACTCGCCCGGAACCCGATCCTGTTTGCCGTAGTCGATGAAGAACTCTTCCAGCGGGATCGACCGCCGCTCGTCGCCCTTGCGCAGATGCAGCGTCGCCCCCAGCGCGATCAGCGCGGGCGGGTTGTCCCCGATGGGCGAACCGTTTGCGATATTGCCGCCCACGGTGGCCGCATGGCGGACCTGAACGCTGGCATAGCGGCGGATCATCTCGGCATAGGACGGATGCAGATCGGCCATCGCCGCGCCCATGCGATTCATGTCGACCATTGCGCCAAAGCGGACTTCTTCACCGCTGAGCGTGATCTTCTTCAAATCATCACAGCGGTTAAGGAAGATCACTGGGTCCAGTTCGCGCAGTTGCTTGGTGACCCAAAGGCCCACATCGGTCGCACCAGCGATCAGAGTCGCATTCGGGTTCTCGGCATACACGGCGGCCAATTCGTCGGATGAGGTTGGCAGCATGCGCGAAGCGGCAATCGTTGCAGGTGGTTTATCTTTGACCCAAACCGGAACGGGCTGTTCCTCGGCCGCTTTCCCTGCGCGAATGATCGGCGCATAGCCGGTGCAGCGGCACAGGTTGCCTGCTAGCAAAGTGTCATGGTCCGTTGCACCGTTCGTGTGCCCGGCCACCATCGACATGACGAAACCGGGTGTGCAGAAACCGCATTGCGAACCGTGCAGATCAACCATTGCCTGCTGAACCGGGTGCGCTTCGCCATTCGGGCCGCTGGCGCCTTCAACCGTGCGCACCGCTTTGCCGTGCAGCTGCGGCAGAAACAGAATGCACGAGTTCAGTGCCTTGGCGCCTTCGTCATCCGTCACCATCACGGTGCAAGCCCCGCAATCGCCTTCGTTGCAGCCTTCCTTTGTGCCGGTCAGGCCGCGATCTTCGCGCAGCCAATCCAGCAGGGTGGCTGTCGGATCGATATCAGCCAACTCCACTGTCTCTCCGTTCAGAAGAAACGTGATGTTCATTCGAGAAACCCGTCGCCTTACCCGGTTGCGCCCTTGTGGCCCTCCTTCGATGCGACGTAGAAAGAGTGGCGGGCGAATTGCTTGCCATGAGATGTTAGAAACAGCGCGGCTTGTCTGGCAAGAAAAACCGCCTCTGTTATACACCATTAGACGTATACGGCCTGAGACCGCCTTTTCTGATTAATGGGCAGCCACTTGTAAATAAAGCGGTTTTTGATTGCGACGCCCAGTCAATCCCGAAGCACCTTCTGAAAAAGCCGAATAATCAATGGCGATTTTTTTGCGGCAAACGTAACGCGGTTCAGTCTTTTGCCGCGCAGCCGGCTGGGGTAGCTTGGGCGTCATGAGCAGTTCTCCACGATTCATCCACCTCCGCGTTCACACTGAATATTCCCTTCTGGAAGGCGCCGTGCGGCTGAAAAAGCTGCCGGGCCTGTGCGAGAAGATGGAAATGCCGGCGGTCGCCGTGACGGATACCAATTCGATGTTTTCGGCGCTGGAATTCGCGGTCACCGCAAGCGGCGCCGGGGTACAGCCGATCATGGGGTGCCAGGTCGATCTGACCTATGTCCAGGCCCAGCCGGGCGAGAAGCCGAAGATGCCCGCGCCTCTGGTGCTGCTGGCGCAGTCCGAGACCGGGTACGAAAACCTGATGAAACTCAGCACGTGTCTCTACGTGGACAAGGGCGGGCAACTGCCTCAGGTCACTTTGGAAGAACTGGCCGACCGATCTGAAGGGTTGATCTGCCTGTCCGGTGGACCTGACGGCCCGGTGGGAATGCTGCTGCAACAGGGTCAGCGCCCGGCGGCCGAAGCGTTGGTCGATCGGCTGGCGGCAATGTTCCCCAACCGGTTTTATATCGAGCTTCAGCGCCATCCGGGTGAAGATGGCCAACCCGAGGCCGAGCGCCTGACAGAACGCGGCCATGTCGAGATGGCCTATGCCAAGAACCTGCCGCTGGTCGCCACGAATGACGTCTATTTCCCGACGCCGGACATGTACGAAGCGCATGACGCGCTGATCTGCATATCGGAAGGGGCCTATGTCGACCAGCAGGAAGGCCGCCGTCGTCTGACGGCGCAGCACTACTTCAAGTCACAACAAGAGATGGCGACCCTGTTCGCCGACTTGCCCGAGGCCATCGAAAACACCGTCGAGATCGCCAGACGCTGCGCGTTCATGGCCTATCGACGCGACCCGATCCTGCCGAAATTCGCGGATGACGAGGTGGCCGAGCTGCGGCGCATCGCCAATGAGGGCTTGCAGAAACGTCTGGCCGTGATCCCGCATGCGGTGACGCCCGAGGAATACCAGGAACGTCTGGATTTCGAACTGGGCATCATCGAAAGCATGGGTTTCCCCGGCTACTTTCTGATCGTCGCGGATTTCATCCAATGGGCCAAGGATCACGACATTCCGGTCGGGCCGGGGCGGGGATCGGGCGCGGGCTCGCTGGTGGCCTATGCGCTGACGATCACCGACCTTGACCCGCTGCGCTACAGCCTGCTGTTCGAACGCTTCCTGAACCCCGAACGGGTCTCGATGCCCGACTTCGACATCGACTTCTGCATGGATCGCCGCGAAGAGGTGATCCGTTACGTGCAGCAGAAATACGGCCGCGACAAAGTGGGTCAGATCATCACCTTCGGCGCGCTCTTGTCCAAGGCCGCAGTGCGCGACATCGGGCGGGTGCTTCAAATGCCATATGGGCAGGTGGACCGCCTGTCCAAGATGATCCCGGTTGAGGGGGTGAAACCTGTTTCCATCGAAAAGGCGCTGAAAGACGAACCCCGCCTGCGCGAGGCCGCGCGCGAGGAAGAGGTGGTCGACCGCCTGCTGACCTATGGCCAGCAGGTCGAGGGGCTGTTGCGGAATGCTTCGACCCACGCGGCAGGCGTGGTGATCGGCGACCGTCCTCTGGATGCGCTGGTGCCGATCTATCAGGACCCGCGTTCGGACATGCCCGCGACCCAGTTCAACATGAAATGGGTGGAACAGGCCGGGCTGGTAAAGTTCGACTTTCTGGGTCTGAAGACCCTGACCGTTATCCAGAACGCGATGGACCTGATTTTCAAATCCGGGCGCCCATTGCACATCGCCGCCGATGGCACCGAACTTTATGAGCCCGCCGAGGGGGCTGAAAACCAGATCAACGCCATCCCGCTGGATGATGAGGCGACGTACAAGCTTTATTCCGCGGCCAAAACCGTGGCGGTGTTCCAAGTGGAAAGCTCGGGCATGATGGACGCGCTCAAGCGCATGAAGCCCACCTGCATCGAGGATATCGTGGCGCTTGTGGCGCTCTACCGCCCCGGCCCGATGGAAAACATCCCCACCTATTGCGAGGTCAAGAACGGCCAGCGCGAGATCACCTCGGTCCACCCGCTGATCGATCATATCCTGGAAGAAACGCAGGGCATCATCGTCTATCAGGAGCAGGTGATGCAGATCGCGCAGGTCATGGCGGGATACAGCCTTGGCGGCGCCGACCTGCTGCGCCGCGCGATGGGCAAGAAGATCAAAGAGGCGATGGACGCCGAACGCCCGAAATTCGAGGCCGGCGCGGCCAAGAACGGCGTGGACGCCAAGAAGGCTTCCGAGGTGTTCGACCTCTTGGAGAAATTCGCCAACTACGGCTTCAACAAGTCCCACGCGGCGGCCTATGCGGTGGTCAGCTATCAGACCGGCTGGCTCAAGGCGAACCACCCGGTCGAGTTCATGGCCGGGGTCATGAACTGCGATATCCACCTGACCGACAAGCTGGCGGTGTATTTCGAAGAGGTCCGCAAGGGGCTGGGCCTGCCCTACGTGCCGCCCTGCGTGAACCGCTCGCTGGCGACCTTCGACGTGGTGGATGGCCAACTGGTCTATGCGCTCGGCGCGCTGAAAAACGTGGGCGTCGAGGCGATGAATCTGGTGGTGCAGGGCAGGGGAGACAAACCGTTCGTCAACCTCTTTGACTTCGCCCGCCGGGTCGACCTGAAGAAGGTCGGCAAACGTCCGCTGGAAATGCTGGCGCGTGCCGGCGCTTTTGATGAGCTCGACAAGAACCGTCGCCGCGTGTTCGAAAGCCTTGACCGTCTGGTGCAGTATTCGGCGGCGATCCATGAACAGAAATACTCCAATCAGGTGTCTCTGTTCGGCGAGGCAGGCGACGACCTGCCCGAACCGCGCCTGTCGCCGACGCCGGACTGGCTGCCGGCCGAACGCCTCAGCGAAGAATTCAAGGCCATCGGCTTCTATCTCTCGGGGCATCCGCTGGACGATTACATGCCCGCGCTGAAGCGCAAACAGGTGATGACGCTGGACGAGGTGACGGAAAAGGCTCGGTCTGGTCCGTTCATCGCCAAGATGGCCGGGGTTGTCGCCGGGCGGCAGGAGCGGAAATCGGCCAAGGGCAACCGCTTTGCTTTCGTTCAAATGTCTGATCCCACCGGCGCCTATGAGGTCACGCTGTTTTCGGACACGTTGGAGAAGTGCCGCGAGTTTCTGGAAACCGGCGCGCAGGTGGTTCTGACCGCCGAGGCGACGATGGAAGCCGATCAGCTCAAGCTGCTGGGCCGCTCGGTTGGCCCTGCGGATTCCCTTGTGGCCGAAGCCGGAGCAACCGGGTTGCGCATCTTTGTTGACGAAGCGCAGGTCGTACCAACGGTCGCCAAGGTGCTCGAGGACGCCGCCGGGGCGGCGCGCGGGGCCTCGAAGGGGCCGATCCAGCTCTGCCTGATGGCGCCGGGGCTGCCGGGCGATGTCGAGATGGATCTGGGCCAGGACTTTCCGATCAACCCGCAGATCAAGGGCGCGATCAAGTCGCTGGACGGGGTGCTGTCGGTCGAGGAACTGTAGCAGGAAGCCGGGGCTTCGCTTTCAGTCGCCGGGATGGCGGCTTGCGGACACCTCTGGCTGGCCGAAAAATCTTGCAATGCGTGTCTGTCGGGCAATACGCTTTAGCCACGATAGACACGACCATTATTCAGTCGTTTGTCTTCCGATGTATTTGAGAGGGTATTCCTGATGTCACGTTTGCTGAATCTTGTCTGGCTGGCGGGTTTTGCCATGTCAACCAGCGCCGCGACCGCGCAGGAGGCCGCCGACACGATCTATACTGGCGGACCGATCCTCACGATCAACGATGCGCAGCCGACCGCCGAGGCCGTCGCGGTTAAGAACGGGCGTATCCTCGCCGTCGGCGCGCTTGCGGATATCATGGCGCACCGGGGCGACGCGACGGAATTGTTCGATCTTGACGGCCGGGCGATGCTGCCGGGCTTTGTCGACAGTCACGGGCACGTGGTTTTCGGTGGCCTGCAAGCCTTGTCGGCGAACCTTCTTTCGCCGCCGGACGGCGGGGTCACGGACATTGCCAGCCTGCAACAGGCGCTGCGCGACTGGATCGATGCAAACAGGGATGCGGTCGAGAAGGCCGGAGTGATCATCGGCTTCGGCTATGACAACGCCCAGCTAGCCGAGAAGCGCCACCCGACCCGCGAAGACCTTGACGCGATCTCTCAGGAGCTTCCCATCGTGATTGTCCACCAGTCCGGCCATCTCGGCGTGGCGAACTCGAAGACGCTTGAGATTGTCGGCTACGATGCATCGACGCAGGACCCGGCCGGTGGCAAGATTCGGCGGGAAGCCGATGGCGCGCCGAACGGGGTTCTCGAGGAATACGCGTTTTTCGGGACGCTCGTCCCCGTCCTGAAGCAACTCGGTCCGGACGCCTTCGCGGAATTCGCGGTTGCCGGGTCCAAACTCTGGGCGCGTTTTGGCTACACCACGGGGCAGGACGGCCGGTCCTCGGGGTTTGCCGTCGAGTCGCTGAAGGCCATGGCGGCCGACGGCAGGATACCGATTGACGTCGTGGCCTATCCCGATGTGTTGGAAGCCAGGGATTATATTGGCGACAATGTTTCGAAAGAATATGAAAACGGTATTCGCGTGGGCGGTTGCAAGTTGACGATCGACGGCTCGCCGCAAGGCTTTACCGCGCTCCGCGACCGTCCCTATTATGACCCGGTTGGCGACTATCCCGCAGGCTACAAGGGGTACTCGGCGGTGACCATCGAGCAGGTGCAGGATGCCGTGAACTGGTGTTACGAGAATGGCATCCAGATCATCACCCATTCCAATGGCGAAGGCGCGTCGGACATGCTCATTGCTGCGCTTCAGGCTGCGCAGGACAAGTATGGCGATCCGGGCAACCGCCCCGCACTGATACACGGCCAGTTCCTGCGCGAGGACCAGGTCGACGCCTACAAGCGGCTGGGCGTGTTCATGTCCCTTTTCCCGATGCACACCTTCTATTGGGGCGACTGGCACCGCGACCACACCGTGGGCCCGGTCAATGCCGAGAACATTTCTCCCACTGGTTGGCTGCTCGAGCGGGGCATGATGTTCGGCTCGCATCACGACGCGCCGGTCGCCTTGCCTGACAGCATGCGCATACTGGATGCCACCGTGACCCGGCGCACGCGATCGGGTGACATTCTTGGCCCCCGTCACCGGGTCGACGTCGCGACCGCGCTCAAGGCGCTGACGATCTGGCCCGCCTGGCAGCATTTCGAGGAGAACGACAAGGGGTCGATCGAGGCGGGCAAGCTTGCCGATTTCGTGCTCCTCTCCGAAGATCCCACCGCCATCGACCCCGAGACGCTGGACGCCGTCAGGATCATGGCGACGATCAAGGAAGACACGGTGATCTACGAGGCGCGCGACGAGGTGAAGAAGGGCGAAATCCGCTCTTCGCCCTTCATGAGCGACCCGGTGTCAGCGCACAACTTTCTTCACGCGATGTATCAGGCAACCGGTGTGGAGAGGCCGTGGCTTCAGCAGCTGATGTTCCGGTTGGAATGAACTCGGGAATCGAGCTGGACCGGGTGTAGTCGGTCAAGGATCCGTAGCGAGAAGCGGGGGCTTTGCCTTCAATCACCGGGATGGCAGCTATGAGCCCATTGTGCGCATGCGTATTTTGTGCAGCATCAGCGCGAAGGGCGGACATCGGCCGTTCACGGCGCTCGGATCATAGGTCCCGAATGCGGAAAACGGCCTCGATCCGCTGAGACTTGACAACGTCCATTTTCTTACGTTTTTCAATATGGGCGAGCGGCTTCAAAGCGTCTCTCCAAGCCACTCGCCCCCTCCTTTCAGCGATCCATATTTCTCATTCCGAACCAAGATGCTCTTCTAGGAACACAGCGACGCGGCGAACAGCTTCAGCGGATTCCGGTGTCTCGGAATGACCGTGGAAGCAGTGTTGCATGGCGTCGTGAACATCCAGAATTGCCTCGTGGCCCGCACTACGCAGGACTCCGTACATGCGTATGCCGTCGCTCATCTGAATTTCCTTAGACCCAGTCTGTACCATCGTCGGAGGGAAATCTCGCCCCTCGAAATTGTCGTACACAGTAGAGTAGCGCGGATCTTGTGCTTTCTCTTCAGTAATTCCCAGCATCGGCCAGACTGAGTCGATCAAGTGATCTACGTTAGTGCGTGGATCGTCGTACCGCAGCGTCCATGTCGAATCGCTATTGAACGAGAAATCAGTCTGCGGGCTTTGCATTACGGCCGCACCAGGCAGCGCTCCTCCGCGATGCGACATGGCATTTGTCGCCATTGCCACCAATCCACCGCCCGCGGAACAACCGTAAATTCCGACGTTCTCTGGTTTATAGCCACCGCCCTCTCCGGTCAGTGCATCAAAAACGGCGATCACCTGATCCCGCTGGTCCAAAATGTCCCAGTCGGGGGCTGGCATCAATTTGTAATCGACGGAGGCAATGTCGATGCCCATATGATTGGCAAGTGGTGCTGTCCGGTCAAACGTTGTTTCCGGAGTGTTTCCGTAAAAGGCACCACCATGTGCATGAATGAGTATTTTTCCCGGATGGCGGTTTTCGCTCGGACTGATAATAACCGTTCTAACACCACCTATCTCACGTTCCTCGGTCGACAAGTTGTAAGTCTTTAAAAGTTGTTTGCCGGCGGCCTCCATTGGATCGATCAATTCATCGTGCAACGACTGCCATGCACCGTAGTCCGTTGGGTCTGGGTAGCCTTCCCAACTGCTGGTGAGCCAATTGGGCGTCCAGTTAACCATCACCTCACGCATCTCCGGACTAACAAAATCGGGAATATGCGTTGGAAATGTCTTGTTTCGATTCGGATCATTGGGGTCAGCGTTGAAGGTCGCAATGGAAAGAAGACGCCGTACATCTTCGTGACATGGCGCGTTCTGACTTTTCACTTCCAACTTATCGCACGCCTCTTTCAGCGCGGACAATTCTTCGTTCAAGCGCTCGACGGCAGTGGTGCCTTCCTCAGATTTCAGAATCTCGCCGACGCGAGCATAAGCGTCAGACATCAAATTCCAGTGCGATCCGTGGTCTGCTGCTTCAGAAGCGGCAACCGTAGCAAGTCCCGCCAATGCAGCTGAAGCCAGAAACGGAGATGTCCAAGTTTTCATTTGATATCCCTTTCTTTGGATCATTTCGAGTTTTCATAAGACGTGACCAATACCTTCATGCCGGGGCGCAATAGGAATTCAGGATTGGGGAATTCGGCGATGCTGTAGCCAATCCCTGTCTCCGGATCGAATTCAAACGGCGTTGAGATAAGGCGTCCGTGATGTGGAAATTCACTCCCTCCCGGCAGTTCCAGCACCAGAGTCAGGCTGCCCATTACACTGTCGTGGCTTTCGCCCGCGAGGATGCGTTCCTGATGCTTCTCGTACGTTCCCTCCACGCGAACGTGGATCGGATCCAGTTGATACAGGGTTCCGATTTCGGGCGAGTCGGCGACGACGTTTGCATTATCGCGAAACCGCGGCGCACTCATCTGGCCGTCGAACGGTGCGTGGATGAGCTGGAGATCTGAGATAGCCTTGGCCTTTTCCGCATTGAGCCTCTTTGTCTCAACGGTCGCTTCGGCGATTTTGACACGCGCTTCAGCTTGCGCAATCTCAACTTCAGACACAGAATTGGTGCCCAACCGCTTCTTTCTGGACAGGTCAGCCTGGGCCAACTCCAGTTCAGCCACGGCCTGCTGGTGAGCCAACTCACCGATTTTGGCATCCCATTGCTTGAAGACCTGGTCGAAAGTCACCAGTAGATCACCTTCTTTGACGAATTGACCTTCAATAAAGTGGACAGTGTCGATCTGGTTTTCGGCGGCTGCCGACACATCCCAGCTTTTGGCTGGCACAACCACTCCTTCTCCTTCCGCACTGAAAACCCCCGGACCACTGCTCTGTGCGTTCACTACGGCCGCGCAAAGCAAGGTTGTGATCAGTGTGGCTTGCAAAAGCTTTCTTGCCACGGGTCTCTTTCTCCTATGTCCGTTTTTTGGTTCCTCTAATGGTTTTTACAAACGGGCGGGATGGACGAGGTGAACCATCCCGCCCATCGCTCAGTTCAGCGTGTTCTTGTAGATCACGCCGTCCTTCATGATGATTTTTAGATTTGTGTCCGGATCCTTCATGATCTCGATGTTTTCCAGAGGATTGCCATCGACCAGCAATAGGTCTGCATAGGCGCCTTCTTGAATGACGCCCAACGGGCCTTCTGGGTATGGATTCATCTGGCCGGTCAGAGCATTCAGTTCTCCGGCTGTCGAGGTAAACGACTTTAGTGTCCGGAAGTTGCCAATAGCTTCTGAGAAAAACTCGAACTCATCTAGCGCGCGATCATCATATTCGCGACCAGTATTCCATTGGGGAATATGATCTGATGCAAGAACCACTTTCAGGTCAGGGTTGTTTTTCATGACTTCCAGCAAGTTTGCCGATGCGTCCCGAATAACGCTCCACTTTGCAAAGCTTTCTGGTGGATAAGCCTTTTCAGCCTCTTCCACTGAGATTGAAAACACAGGCGAAAACGCAGTGGACAGAAACATGCCATTTTCAATCATCGTTTTGGCCTGCTCATCGGTCAGATAGGGTGCGTGCTCAATCGACATCACGCCATTGTCGATAGCCTGTTGAAGCGCAGCAGCGGTGTGTGCATGAGACGCGACATAGGTATCCCAGCGCTCCGCCACCTCAACGACTGCTTGGACCTCTTCATCAAGAGGACCTGAATGAAGTGGATCAAACAAACTTGTTACACCGCCTCCGGTGAACAGTTTGAGCTGTACCGCTCCGCGACGGAATGCTTCACGCGCCGCGCGCAGGGTTTCCGCCCGCCCGTCAGCGATAATCGTAACATAATCTTCGTAGAAATGTTGCCGTCCGCCAGCGATATTCGGGTGGGAGTCATTCAATTCACGGAAATCGCCATGACCGGATGTTGTGGTGATCCAGTTTTCCGTGGGATAGATGCGAGGCCCCACCATGACGCCCTCGTCGATGATTAGACGCATGAAATTTGACGGACCACCCAGATCCCGTACTGTGGTAAATCCGTTCATCAGCATCCCTTCGGCACGATCTGCGGCCAACGCACCATGAGCGTAAGGATGCAGCCCGTCGCGCGATTGCGTTTGCACGGGTCCGAAGGTCGAGATATGAACGTGCATATCCAACATACCTGGCATCAGTGTGCGCCCGCCACCGTCAATAACCGTAGCATCCGGCGCGTCGATGGTCTCTGCCGAGACCTGCTTGATAAGGTTGGCCTCGACCAGAACGCTGGCATTCTCGATCCGCGCCTCGTTCATGCCGTCAAAGACATGAACATTGGTGAACAGGGTCCGTGGCGGCGCGTCGTCCTGCGCAAGAGCGGCAGAGCAGGTCAGCGACAAGGCCAGTACTGCTCTCAGGGAAGTCATTGTTTTGATCTTCATCACAACTCTTTCTCTTAACAATGGAAGGCAGGGCCGAAGCCCCGCCTCCCGAGGGATTATTGCAGAGTGTTCTTGTAGATCACGCCATCCTTCATGATGAGGTTGATGGTCTTGATGCCACGCGGACGCGGTTCTGCGTTGAACCATGAAGGGTTTCCGCCCAGAACAGTGATGTCCTCAAGCGGATTTCCATCGACAAGCAGAATGTCGGCGTATGCGCCTTCCTCGATGACACCAAGAGGTGCGGGGTAAGGGTTACTGCCACCGGTCAAGGCGGCAAGCTTGCCGCCAGTGGACGTCATTGCTTTCAGTGTTTCATAGTTGCCAAATGTATCTGCGAATATCCATTTCTCATGGTCCCGGTGGTGTCTTGCGGCCATGCCATTGGTACTCACGATGTCGATTGAGAACACAATGTTCGGCTTCACCTTTTTGATGACTTCAGCGAAGTTTTTTGTTCCCTCTTTCATCATAAGTGTTCTGGCGTACTCAAATGTTGAAGGATTGCCATAGACCGGATGGGTCAGGATGTCTTCGCTCATGACGGCTGCAATGTAAGGAGAAATGAAGGCACCTTTTTCCTTCATCAACATGGCCGTGTCTTCCTGTAGGAACTGTCCATGTTCAATCGACATGACACCCAAATCGAGCGCACGGCGAATGGCTTCATCAAGATAAAGGTGCGCTGCAACATAGGTTCCACGCGTTGCAGCTTCTTCTACTGCGGCGATAATTTCAGCGTCGGTGTATTGAGAGGCCTCAAAGGGACCTTTGTTGCTGGCAACACCACCGGCCATCATGATTTTCATATGGGTGGCGCCCGCATTAAAGTTCCTGCGAACGGCTGCTCGAACTTCATCAGGGCTGTTTGCAATGTGGTATATGCCATTGCGCCAGGTGCTACTCTGTTGGGGACTTGTCTGGCTTTCAAACAAGAGATCACCGTGACCAGCGCTTTGGCTGATCATCCCGGCAGCGCTGTAGATGCGAGGTCCTTCCATTAGGCCGTTGTCGATGACACGTCGCAATCCGTCGGCCATGCCCCCCATATCACGCACTGTCGTGAAGCCATCGTAGAACCACTCCAATGCGGCAGACGAGGCATGTCCCGCCATATAGTCCCACCTGGCCATTTCCATGCCCGGACGCCCGCCGTCCATAGAAAGGTTAAAATGCGTATGGCTATCAATCATGCCCGGCATCAAGGTGCGTCCCCCGCCGTCAATGACATTGGGCGACAGTTCGACTGTCTGCGTCCCTTCTTCGCCCTCGATGATGAAAGTGTAGCCACTGCTGCCGCTATGAATTTCTGAATACAATGGCCCACTCGGACCAGCTTGCACTTCCCATGTACCGGTCTCTGGAATGTCTTCGGCGACCTTGTGGATCTTGTTTCCTACAACAAGAACATCCAGGTCCAGAAGACCATCGGTGTTCCCATCAAAAACTTTCACGTTTTTGAACAAGGTGACTGATGGCGCTTCCTGCTGAGCAAATGCAGTCGAGGTGGACAGCGTCAGCGTTACAAATGTCAAGGCAGCGAAAACTCTTTTGCAATGTTTGGCCATGTCAAATCCCTGATTGCGTGATCGATGTCGACCAGTTCATTTTATTTTATGAATATGACACCTTCACTGGAAAATGCTTGACCGTATCCTAAGGTTAGAAATTTTTCGTTTAGAATATGGTCAGGTTTTTGAACTTTTTTCTGGAAAGCACGCCGTGGCGCTGGCACGAGTCCCAGTAGAGGGAGCAAATATGTTCGGGAATCGCAAAACACCAAAAGGCTCTGATCTGCCATTGGTGCGGGCAACTGTACTGGCGCCGGTCGTCGCGGCGTTACGCGCGCGGGGGCAGGATGCTGATGATGTCTTCGCACATCTGAGTTTTGACGCGGCAACGATGATCGCACCTGAGCAATTTCTCTCACATGAAACTGTATATGCAGCCTTCAATGCCGCATCTGAAGCTGAAGGAACAGATTTTTGCACTCGGGTCGGCCAGTCTGTTGATCTCAGGCGCTTCCTACCAAAAGGGCAGGAACTTACAGAAGCCTTTACTCTGGGTGGTTTGTTCACACGCTTCACCCAGATTGTTTCGAAGGAGTCAAATGCAGTCACTCAGTCCTTGGTCGTAGAAGACGAAAATGCCTACTTTGCGGCCCGGCGGCATTTTCGCTCGTCAGTGTCACCTGCCCAAGCCGATGGCTTCATGATCGGGATCTGGATTTCTTTGCTGCACCGAGTGATCGATTTCCGTTGGGATCCGCGTGAGATCGTACTGCAACTGGCCAACCCTAACGTTTTGCCCAAACAGTTTTACGGGGTCACTGGCATTCCCTGCGACGATCGAGGGTTTTCGATACGCTTCCCATCCATCTGGCTGAACCATCGCCTCTCAGAGGACATGATGGAGAACAACCCCGAGTATCACCCATCAGTCATGGAACTTGCGGCCCCGCTCGATTTTTTGGCCGGGTTCGAAGACATCGTCCGGTCTCGACTGGCTGATCCGGCGTTTACAGCGGTAGAGGCCGCGCGCACGGTCGGTTTGCATCCAAATACCCTGAATGCGCGTCTGTCGGAACGTGGCGAGACAACATCCAAGGTCATTGCACGCATGAAACGAGAGAAAGCGATTGAACTGTTGGGTGTGAAATCCTGCTCGGTCACTGACACCGCTCAGCAACTCGGGTTTTCCGACCCGACTGCATTCTCACGGGCGTTCCGGAGGTGGACTGGTCAGTCCCCACAGGCTTTCAAGCGCTCTTACACGGAACCAGAAGAATGACCTTAACGATAGTCATTGCGCTCCTGTCAGCGTTCTTCCTGCTCGCGAGCTCAATCAAACTTGCGGGTTGGCAAAGGAAGATCTTCGAAACACAGCTCGCAATGTTCCAAAGCTATGGCCTCAATCGGCAGGCCATGTTCTTGGTGGGTCTCATTGAATTGTTCGGAGCCGTCACAATCTGGTTCCAACAGTCCTGGCTGGGTCCGCTCGGAGCAGCAGCACTTTTGGCAACATCCGTCGGAGCCATCTTCTGTCACCTGATATTTGACTCCTGGAAAGACGGAATCCCCGCAATGATAACCGCGGCTGTTTCTGCATCTGTGCTTTGGCACGGTTGGAGCAGCATAAGTTCGGTCTTCACGTGAACCGCAGGGTCTATTTGGTTGTCCCAAGCAGACTGTTCGGAAGGTTTTAATGCAGAAAGCTGCCGTTCATGGATGTCCATGGAAATAGCAATTAAGCGCCGGAAGCGCCAATTGACGCCATTGGGCCGGGCGGCGGGTTTGTCCGCACTACTGACAACTGACCCATACCCGGCGCCGTTACCCAACGCGGTTTCTGTCCGAGTGTGACGGTTCGGCCCTGAGACGTTTCGTACAAAACGGACTACCACGCCCCAAGCGCCTGTACAAAACGGAAGAAACGGCCTCCCGGCCACTCAATAATGCGGCGGGCGTTCGTCACCAAAGACAACGCCGCCTGATCCTTCCTGCGCCCGTTCTGCTTCGCGCTGCAACAGCATTTCAACCCGTTGGGTCAGCCGGTCGATTTCCGACTGTTGTCTGGTGACGACCGTGTTCAGCTCGTCCACGGTATGGGTCAGATGGGCGATCTCTTCTTCCAGATGCTGCATGGGGAACTCCTGTCTTGCGCTGGTCATAGCGACACAGTCGGCCCAAGGCCAGAGAAAGCGCGCCTTGCCCCGATGCGGACCATGGGATAGACCGCGCGCGGAACAAGGACACTCCCAAGGACGCCCCACATGGCCAAGCCCAAGAAACAGCCCCGCCCCAAGGCCGTCACGCCGAAAGGGTTCCGTGACTATTTCGGCGAGGAAGTCACGCAGCGCACCGAGATGCTGCGGACGATTGCGGGCGTGTATCATCGTTACGGGTTCGACGCACTTGAAAGCAGTGCGGTCGAGACCGTCGAGGCGCTGGGCAAGTTCCTGCCCGACGTGGACCGCCCGAACGAGGGCGTCTTTGCGTGGCAGGAGTTTGACGAGGGCGGCAACGGCGATTGGATGGCGCTGCGCTATGATCTGACAGCACCTTTGGCCCGGGTCTATGCCCAGCACCGCAACGATTTGCCCACGCCCTATCGCCGCTATGCGATGGGTCCGGTCTGGCGCAACGAAAAGCCGGGGCCAGGGCGGTATCGCCAATTCTATCAGTGTGATGCGGATACGGTGGGGACGGCCAGCATGGCTGCGGACGCCGAAATCTGCGCCATGCTGTCGGATACGCTGGAAACCGTGGGCATTCCACGCGGCGATTATCTGGTCCGGGTCAACAACCGCAAGGTTTTGAACGGCGTGCTCGAAGCGATGGGTTTGGGTGAAGACGCGGCAGCGCGCGACGACGTTCTGCGCACCATCGACAAATTCGACAAAGTTGGCGGGCAGGGCGTGCGCGAGTTGCTGACCAAGGGCCGGCTGGATGCCTCGGGCGCGTTCATCGACGGTGTGGGCCTGTCCGACGATCAGGCCGAGCCGGTGATCGCCTTCCTGACCTCCAAAGCCGATGATGCCGCTGGAACGCTGGCCAACCTGCGAGCGGCCGTGGGTGACAGCAAAATCGGCGCCGAAGGCATTTCGGAATTGGAACAGATCGGCGAGTTGCTGGCCGCGGGCGGCTATGGCGCTGATCGCATCCAGATCGATCCCTCGGTCGTGCGCGGTCTGGGTTATTATACCGGGCCGGTCTATGAGGCCGAACTGACCTTTGAGATCTTTGACGAGAAAGGCCGCAAGCGGCAGTTCGGGTCCGTATCGGGCGGCGGGCGCTATGACGATCTGGTGAAGCGTTTCACCGGACAGGAAGTGCCCGCGACCGGCGTTTCCATCGGTGTTGACCGCCTGCTGGCGGCCCTGCGCGAAAAGGGTCGGATCAGCGCCCAGGCCAAAGGCCCTGTGGTCGTCACCGTCATGGATCGCGACAGGATGGCCGATTATCAGGCGATGGTGGCCGAGCTGCGCAACGCGGGCATCCGGGCCGAGGTCTATCTGGGCAATCCCAAGAATTTCGGCAATCAGTTGAAATACGCGGACAAGCGCAACTCTCCGGTTGCGGTGATCGAAGGCGGGGACGAAAAGGCAAAAGGCATCGTGCAGATCAAGGACCTGATCCTTGGAACCAAAATCGCCGAAAGCGCCACGCTGGAGGAATGGAAAGAACGCCCCAGCCAGTTCGAAGTATCGCGCGCTGATCTGGTCGCGAAAGTGCGTGAAATTCTGGACATTCAGGACTGACCCATGCCCAACCGTTCCCAGATACAGGCCCGTGCCGCGATGATGCGTGTTCGGTTCGAGGCTGCGGGCGCGCAGGTGGTGGATACGCCTCTGTTGCAACCCGCTGAAATGTTGCTGGACCTTTATGGCGAGGATATCCGCGCCCGTGCCTACGTCACCTCGGACGCGCTGCGGGGCGAGCAGATGCTGCGCCCGGACTTCACCCTGCCTGTTGTTCAGATGCACATGCGAGACGGGGCCGAGCCTGCACGCTATACCTATTCCGGTGAGGTGTTCCGCCGTCAGGAACACGACCCGGACCGCTCGAACGAGTATATTCAGGTGGGGTATGAGGTGTTTGACCGCGAAGATCCCGCTGGTGCCGATGCCGAAGTGTTTTCGCTGATGGCGCTGCAACTGCGCGGGCTGCCCTTGCGTGCGGCAACCGGGGATATCGGTATCCTCACCGCCGCGGTCGAAGGGCTGCGTACGACCGAGCGCCGCAAGGCCGCTCTTATGCGGCACCTGTGGAGACCGCGCCGATTCCGTATCTTGCTGGATCGGTTTGCAGGTCGCAAGGCGCCCTCGGAAGGGCGAACCGCGCTGCTGGACGCTGCCGATCCGATGGCCTTTGATGCCCCTATGATCGGCAAGCGCCGCAAGGCCGAAATCGCAGCGCGCATTGAAGCCCTGCGCGAAGACCGTGATACGCCGCCGATTTCCGACAATGAGCTGGCCGGGCTGGAAACGTTGCTGAATGTGCGCGAGACCATGCCATTTGCGCTGGAACAGCTGCGCGACGTGGCGGTGGATCTGCCGCAGGTCACGCCCGCCCTGGACCGGCTGGAGGCGCGTGTGGCTGCACTGCAAGCACGTGGAGTCGATGTCGAGCGGTTGGATTTCGAGGCCGCCTATGGTCGGACATCAATGGAATATTACGATGGTTTCGTTTTTGGGTTTTACGCGGAAGGTCGGCCTGATCTGCCTCCGATCGCCACGGGCGGGCGCTATGACGCGCTGACACGGCAATTGGGCCGTGGAGACGAAATCCCGGCTGTCGGCGGCGTGTTGCGCCCCGACCTGATGCTGGAGATCGAGGAGGGTGCTGTATGAGCCTGAAACTGGGTGTGCCCTCGAAGGGCCGGTTGATGGAAAAGACCTTCTCGTGGTTCGAAAAACGCGGCATCACCTTGTCACGCAGCGGGTCGGACCGGGAATATGCGGGCAAGGTCGAAGGGATCGACGGTGTCTCTCTGATCCTGCTGTCGGCGGGGGAAATCCCGCGTGAACTGGCGGCGGGGCGGATTCATCTGGGCGTCACCGGGATCGATCTGGTGCACGAGAAACTGCCGCGCTGGGAACAGCAGGTTGAAGAGGTTTCGCAGCTTGGATTCGGCAAGGCTGATCTGATCATCGCAATCCCGGCATGTTGGGTCGATGTCGATACGCTTGATGATCTGGACGCGGCAGCAGCCGCGTTTCGCAAAACCCATGGCCACCGGCTGCGGATTGCCACCAAGTACCACCGTCTGGTTCGGGAATTCCTGACAGAAGCGGGCGTGGCCGATTACACGCTGGTCGACAGTCAGGGCGCGACTGAAGGCACGGTGATGAATGAAACCGCTGAAGCAATTGCCGACATCACCTCGACCGGAGAGACCCTGCGCGCGAACCACCTGAAGATCCTCTCGGACGGTCTGATCCTGCAATCGCAGGCCACGCTGTGGCGTAGTCGGGTGGCCAGTTATTTGCCTGATGACAAGCGGGTGCTTGCGGAAGTAATGGACCGGGTGAGCAAAACTTAATCAGGGGCAGCGGTCACAGATTTGCTGATGTCAAAACGTTTTGACCTGCACGTCCCTTTCCATTTTTTGAACACGACATTCTTTCTCAGGTCGAATGTCATGGTGCCGGTGTTGCCGCCTCCGCAGTTCGCGCTGTCGAAGTTGAAACTGATGGATTGCTTTTTGCTGTTCCCCGAAACGCCGGCGCCGTTGATATTTTGCAGCGTTGAGGATGTGATGCCTGCAATGTTGCCGCCGGTAATTGTAACCGACACCGGGAACGGATTTTTGGACGGCACGGTCAGGCTATAGGTTCCATCCTTTGGGGCGGCGAGAACGCTTGTTCCACCTGCTACAAATACAGCCGCCAATACGATTGTTCGAAATTGTCCAATCATCATAGATTGCCCTCGTTAACTTAATAAAATCAAGTAAACATTCTATGCGATTTTGTTGGCATCCTCAAAGCATCACATTGCGGATGGTCTGGTGCCGGCCTTTATAGAACCCCGATTTCCGCCAGGGCGCGGTTCAGATCATCGGGTAGGGCATCGTCCTGCTCGCGGTTTTTCGGCAAATCGGCAGGGGTATCTTCAGGCTTGAGATAACGCCATCCCTGAAACGGGCGTTTCAGGGCGTTCTGTGTGCGGTGCAGCTTGGGGTCCAGCACAATGGCACAGCGGCGGATACCATCGTCTCCGATCACTTCATCCAGCCGCAGGATCCGTTGGCGACACTGGATTACGCCCTTGATGACCCAATAGATCGATCCGCCGTTCAGAATTTCGGCTTCGCGCTTGGGCCACATGCGGGTGACGTGGCGTGGCAGGCCATCTGCGAACCGCTGGCGATAGCTGTCCTGCCAGGCCATCAGCGTGTCGACGCTTTCCGAACCAACGGACAGTTTTATGAGGTTTACGTAATTATCCACAGCTTTCCCACAGAGTCGTCCCTAGGATCATCTTTATATTGTAGCTTGGTTCCAGATGTCATCAAGGTGTTGTGGTGCGCATGTGATTTGAGGTAGTCTGGATACCTCTTTCAGCACAGGGAATCACCAATGAGCCGCTTTGCCGCCCCCATCGCCGAGCAGATCTGGGATATGAAGTACCGCTTTAAACAGGCGGATGGCACCCCCATCGATCAGACGGTTGAAGACAGTTGGCGGCGCATCGCCCGTGATCTGGCGCGGGTGGAAAACGACCCGGGGCACTGGGAAGAGAAATTCTATGAGGCGCTGGAAGATTTCAAATACCTGCCTGCCGGGCGGATCACAGCAGGTGCCGGCACCGCGCGTCAGGTGACCCTGTTCAACTGTTTTGTCATGGGTACGGTGCCCGACAGCATGGGCGGCATTTTCGACATGCTGAAAGAGGCCGCGCTGACCATGCAGCAGGGCGGGGGGATCGGCTATGATTTCTCGACCATCCGCCCGCGTGGTGCTGACGTGAAAGGCGTCGCGGCGGATGCGTCGGGGCCGTTGAGCTTTATGGATGTCTGGGATGCCATGTGCCGCACGATCATGTCGGCGGGCTCGCGCCGGGGCGCTATGATGGCGACCATGCGCTGTGACCACCCGGACATAGAACAGTTCATCACCGCCAAATCCGACCCGGCCCGCCTGCGCATGTTCAACATGTCGGTTCTGGTGACCGATCCGTTCATGGAAGCGGTCAAGGCCGATGCCTCATGGGATCTGATCTTTGACGGCAAGGTCTATCACACGGTTCAGGCGCGTGATCTGTGGAACAAGATCATGCAGGCCACCTATGACTATGCCGAACCGGGCGTGATCTTCATCGACCGGATCAACCAGGCCAACAACCTTAGCTATGTTGAAACCATCGCGGCCACGAACCCGTGCGGCGAACAGCCATTGCCGCCCTATGGCGCCTGCCTGTTGGGTTCGATCAATCTGGCGCGTTTGGTGGTTGAACCGTTTGAGGCAAAAGCCCGTTTGAATGAAAAGGCCCTGCAAGAACTTGTCGCCACGGCTGTCCGGATGATGGACAATGTCGTTGATGTGTCAAAATTCCCACTGGCCGAACAAGAGGCTGAAGCGCAGGACAAACGCCGCATCGGGCTGGGCGTGACCGGACTGGCGGATGCGCTGTTGATGCTGGGCCTGCGTTATGGGTCCGACGAGGCGGCGCGTCAGACCGAGCGCTGGTTGCACGCGATCGCCCGCGCCGCGTATCTGGCGTCGGTCGACTTGGCCAAGGAAAAAGGGGCGTTCCCCCTGTTCGATGCCGAGAAATACCTGGCCAGCGGCACGATGCAGCAGATGGATGACGATGTCCGCGAAGCCATCCGTGCACACGGTATCCGCAACGCGCTGCTGACCTCGATCGCGCCCACTGGGACGATCTCTCTGTACGCGGGGAACGTGTCGTCGGGGATCGAGCCTGTTTTTGCCTATGCCTACACCCGCAAGGTTTTGCAGAAGGATGGCTCGCGGACCGAGGAAGAGGTGGTGGACTATGCCGTTCAGATGTGGCGCGACAAGTTCGGCGATGTCGAGCTGCCCGACTTTTTCGTGAACGCCCAGACCTTGACCCCGGCCGAGCACGTCAAGATGCAGGCCGCGGCACAGAAATGGATCGACAGCTCGATCTCGAAGACGATCAACTGCCCCGAGGACATCTCGTTCGACGCCTTCAAGGACGTGTATATGCAGGCCTGGGATCAGGGCTGCAAGGGCTGCACCACCTATCGCCCGAACGACGTGACCGGCTCGGTTCTGACCGTCTCGGAAAGCGACGACAAGGTGCCGGGTGAAAGCGCGGATGCCCCGCACGAGGTGGATGGCGGCGATGTCATCTACATGTCCGAACCGCTGGATCGGCCGCAATCGCTTGAGGGTTCGACCTACAAGCTGAAATGGCCCGACAGCGAGCACGCGATCTATTTGACCATCAACGACATCGTCATCGGTGGCCGCCGCCGTCCGTTCGAGGTTTTCATCAACTCGAAGAACATGGAGCATTACGCCTGGACGCTGGCCCTGACCAGGATGATCTCGGCCGTGTTCCGGCGCGGTGGTGACGTGTCTTTCGTGGTCGAGGAACTGAAGGCCGTGTTCGATCCGCGCGGCGGGGCTTGGGTGCAGGGCAAATACATCCCCTCGATCCTGGCGGCAATCGGCGGCGTGATCGAGCAGCACATGATCGCGATCGGGTTCCTCGAAGGCGAAGGGATGGGGCTGAAATCCGACCCGCAGGCGCAGGTGGTCAACATGGACGCCCCCCGCGGCAGGGCCTGCCCGTCCTGCGGCCAGTATGACATGGTGATGATTGAGGGCTGCATGACTTGCCGCAGCTGCGGGCATTCGAAATGTGGTTGACGCTGGGGGTGGGTGCTTTGATGTGGCGTTTCATGTGACATGACCTAAACGTTTCAATAGGTCATTTTGGCTGGTGATATGAGAATACGGCCTCGGATTTCTTCCGGGGCCGTTCACAAGTCTGACAAGAACAGACGAATGAGATGGCGCTGGGCTGAAGACATTATCAGGCTTTGATGCAAGGGGCGGAAAGCGGAAGGTCGCTGCGGATACGGGTGGCAAATTGCCAAGTTGCGAAAGTAGACATTGTAATCTTCGAACCTGGAGGAGTTAGTTTCCGTCAATCACCGGATAGGTCTGCTGGCCCGAGATAGGCGATGTCGATCCGTCCATCTTCTTGGGAGACTTGAGCCCGTAACAAACCGCCCCTCCCAGGGTTGAGAGCAGCCTTCGCGACACCTAGCAATTCCCCATCTGGAGCAAGAACAAATGGTTGACCATCCTTGTGATGGATCTGAACAGTCGAGCCAGCCACTGGCTGAACATCAAACCAATCAACGTTTGCCCAATATCGGCGATCGGTCCAAACTAAGCTTTCCGCAGGTTCAAAGCTTTTGGTGAACGCGAGCCACATTTCCCGGGTTTCGGGCGTGGGCCAATCAGGTTGAGCGCTCCATGCAGCAACAGATTCCGATTTTAGCCAGTGGCGAAGTTCAAATCCTGTCTGAAATTGGGTGCCTGTATCCGTCACAGCCTTGATGGCGGCAAGACGTGAATTGAAACCGGCCTGAATGAGAATAGCTGCAGATCGGTTGACCGTACCCGTTTCAACTGCGGCAACGGCGTATCCCAGCTCGAAATCATCGAGGGTTAGTCCGAGATCGCCGATGGTATCTCCGTTAGCGGAAGCGCGAACCCGAATGGCTTCCATCGCCCAAGACAAGCGATAAACCAGCCCTCCCTCGACAAATTGCAAAGTATCTGATTCCTGACCGGCAGCCGTGGCAGCAAGTGGCTTGCCCGCCAACCAGGCGCGAAGAATGTTAGGCCAATTGTCTGGCATTTTTTCCGGCACAAACGGTTCGATAGCAAAGACCATTTCGGCTAGGGCTTTGATAGCACCGATCGCTTCTTCAATCTCGCCGTTGAGCAGTGCCCCGTTAGCTTGAACAAGCAACTGATTTGCGTCCCCAGCGATAGCATCTAACGCCAACCCTGTTGATAGGCCAACACCGGCAAGAAAATACCCGCGGCGGGACTGCGCAGTGGATTGGTTCCAGATGACTTGGCTGCGAGAGACCAGGCCTGCCTTCAAGACAAGCTGCACATCTTCGTTCAAGCGCAAAAGTCGGCGGTGCCAAAGCGATGATTGGAGTATCGTGTCGAGAGCAGCTTCAATCTCGGCGTCTGGTACGTCATCTTCCCCGATCAGGCTCAGGATCGCGGTATCCAGATTTGCGACATGTCGCTCCCACTCAGCAAGCGCTCGCTCGCGGTCTTCTGCCTTTTCATTTGGAATCTCAGGGAAAGCCCACGCGGCCGCGTTGTTCGTGACATATTCGACCAGCTGATTCAGATCGCCACCAAGGCGCTGATGCATTCGAGACAAGAGTGTCCAAACCAACAGCGCAAGTCCGCTCTCCATGTTACGTGCACCCAGATCGCTTATCAGCGCCTCCCAGTCTCGTCGCTTCTTGGCAATACCATCGAACATCGGAAAGAGGACGACGCCTTCCACGTCGACATAGGCCCGCCCGGCCCGGCCAATTACGTTCTTGAACTCAGAAACATCGATGCGTTCCCGATTGCGATGCAACGAGTGCATTACAACCGCTGTCGCCGAGAGGTTCAGACCCTGAGCGAGCGTTGGCGAAGAGATCGTCACCTTGAGAACTCCCTTTTGCAAAAGGCGCTCAACTTCCTTTCGGTAAGCGGTCGGGAGCGCGCCGTGATGGAGCGCCACCCCCAAGCGTAGGCATTTTAAAATTGGACTTTCGGTTCCCAACCACTCCTCGCCCAAGGCAATTGCAGTGCTCAATCGATCCGGTTCCACTTCCAGGAGTGATCGCAATGCTCCGCGTTGATAAAGGTCGACAATGACATCGGCAAAAGGTTCGACACTGCGCCGAATGGGGCAAAAGATCAGAACGGTCTGGCCATCATCGACCAATCGCCAAGCTGTCGCGAGACAGAGTTCACGTTGATCTTTTGGGAATAGAGTTGTACGGCGTCTTTTCGGAGGAACCCAAGTCGGAGGGGCTTCACCGACTATGAAGCGCTGAACCCATGGACGTTCATCTCCAACACGGAGATTCAGGCGCGCTGTTGGCGAGTTCCAGACGACTTCTCCGAACCTCAGCCTGGTTGGACGCCAGTCATGCTTGATCACTTCTCCTGGCTGATCACGCCGTAACCACTGCGAGAAATCATCAAGTTGATCGCCGTCTGGCAAGATGGCTGACAGGCAGACAATTCGCCGCTGCCCAGCGTCCGGTCGACGCAGGAGGCGTTGGATCTGCACTTCATATCGGACCTCCCGCTCATTGATGCCAATCATGTGTCCTTCATCGAAGATCAGGAGGCCAACGTCGTCCAGAAGAGATGGGTCGTTGCGCAGAGCAAAATCAAGCTTCTCGGGTGTCGCGACCACAATGTTGCGCTCGCGGATCGCATCTTCATCAAACCCACTGACCCCAACACTGCCGTAGAGCGCAGAGATCGTCTTTCCAAGAGGGCCAAACGTTCTTTGGAGGGTGGTTTCGGTTTGGGCCGAGAGCGCCCGAAGCGGAGTGACAAACACCACCCGCTGTCCACCGGAAAGACACCGCAAAATGCAAAGTTCTGCGATACGGGTTTTTCCGGCGCTTGTCGGCAAAGACACCACCAGATCGTCGGACTGATCCACGGCGCGCGCCGCCGCTTCGATCTGAGAGGGCCAGAGATCAATCTCCGCTTTGGGTCGTTGGTAGAGTGACGCTATGAACAATTCGCGGAGAGCTGGCCAGTCATCGGCTTCGCCGCCCATCGGTTGAAGCGGCACGCGTTCATGAAACGTGTTCGACCAAAGATCGTTCAGCAGGTGAATGGCGATGCGATGCGACCACCATTGGGGTAAGAGGTTCAACTCAGCGCAAATCGACAGGCTGTTTTGAAGCCGTTCGATTGTCTGATCCACGAGCGCCCTTTCACCTCGCTCGATGGCGAGAACATACAACGACAGCGCTGCAAAAAACGTGTCGATCAATGCCGTGTCGAGGGCCTCGAAGAGAAAATCGTCCCCGCCGTCAAAGATGGAAACGGGTGCTTCTTTCTGGTCCAGTCGTGTCTGCAAAAATGCGGCAATACTGGCATCGCTGCCCGCTTGCGAAGCTCGGTAGTCGAACACCACGGTCCGAAACGCCGTGAAGTCCCGACGCATGAGGAGCGTGAGGGCGCTTTCGAGCGGCGAGAAGTTTTCGTTATTCTCAATGGTCTTGAGTAGCGAATAGGCCCGAGCTGTCATGTGCGAGAGATGGTAACTAGCCGCAGCCATCACGAAGTGAAAGTTGCGATTGTTTTCGGTCGGATTCCCTTTGGCGATAACTGCTTCGAGCGCAGTTGCGGCTTGCTCAAAAGCGATACGGGCCTGCGTCGTGTCCCCGTCAAGTTCGCGCAGGCGCAAACCAAGCCCCAACAGCGCGTAACCATATGAGTTCAGGTCGTAGCTCAGGCGGCCATCGAAGTTGGGCGAGTCTGGTGGCAAAACACCATCGCGCCATATGATCGCTCGGGCCTGTCCACGGGCGATCAAGCTGCCTCGAAAGCCAGCGGCGGTCGCTTGCGCAATGTCAGAAATGATCTCTTCAGGCGTTGTTGGCATTGGTAATCACCTGATCATAGACAGCGCCAATGAAGGCACCGTGACCCTCAACATGCAGGCCAACACCCCACTGGTTGACCTCCCCGGGATAGGCCTGCAGAGCGGCAGTAAGAAGTGCATCAGGTGCATTGCCGGAAAACGTAAATAGTAGATGCCGGACGTTTGCCACGGGGATACCGTGCTTTAACAATGCATCATCGATGGCATCGGCCATCGGCAAATCGTCTAGTTCCATCAAGCGTGCGGAAATGAACGACAACGCATGTGGCGATGGGAGGCCACTATCCTTGTCTAATCCTGAGCGTGCCTCGGTGAGGGTCTGATTGGTGAGAGTCGCCCTACTTTTCGCCTCCGTCTTGAGGAAGTGAAGGCGCAAGCTTTGCGGATCCTGCAGCATGCCAATCACGTCCTCTCCGCGCATCGCCATGTTGCGATGGTCCTTCCAACGCAGGCGCTTAATTGGCGCCCGATAGCCGCCGCTCTGCGAGTCGATCCATTCTGTTGCGTAGATCTCACCCAGGTCCCCAGAACGGATTGTTTTCGTTGTCGGAAGTTTTTCTTCGATCAGCGCTGCCGCTGCTGGTTTTCCAAGTCGCCGCAAAGCCCGTGCGACATGTTCCTCTGACGCGTAGTGTCCAGGCACGACCGTTGCTGTCGTCTGTATGCCCACTCCAAGGTGTGCGGGCTGACCGGTCAGCACTCTAACCGTGTTGTTTCCAATTGGAGTGTCCGCAGAACTGCACCATCCATCAAATACCGGCATTCACAAGTTTCTTTCACAAAAATTGAGTTGGATCTCTACAATTTAGAGATTTTTCGGAAGTACAATTCAACTATAAAGAGCACTATAGTCATTAGACCTAAGCTCTGGCCTTTTTGAAAGGGATTTCGTCATACATTCAACTCGCGAATGCGACGAACGGCAGGTTTGACGGGCCGCGACGCAGCATCACCAAGCTGTCGCAAATGGCGGGTTTGGGCCGTTGCCAATAGACGTATCCAGACGAGGAACGAAATCAACGATGTCAAACAGCGGCGTCGAAAAGACTGAACAATAATGGACCCTCACAGTTTACCAGCTGCAAGATGGAAAAATAGGTTCCTTCGGGGGTGCCGTTGTAACGCTCTCAAGCATAGCGCCTTAAGAGATACATTCGGCTCGAAGCTTGTCCTGTAAATTTAAAATGGTCAAAGCGTTGTTGCAGTTTGTAAAAACGTCAAATTCCGAGTTCCTGACTTATCTCAAGATACCGGCAGAATGCATTGATCAACTGCATTTGACGTGGTGTCTGACAATCCGCCTCGAAAACTTGGGGTGACGCGACCAAAATGGCCAGACACTGCGCCCGAGAAATCGCAACATTGAAGCGGTTCCCGCTGTAGAGAAATTCCATGCCTCTAGGCGCATCCGCATGACTTGATGTTGCCATCGAATAGATCGCAATCGGTGCTTCCTGACCTTGGAATTTATCAACGGTTCCAACCCGTGCAGTCGGCAGGCGCTTCTGAATTTCAATCACTTGCGCGTTGTACGGCGCAATGATCAGAATATCCTCAAGCGTGATTGGCTTGGTCACTCCATCTCGATCCGTCCATGCAGCGCCTTGGTCCAGAATGTCTTCCACCAAGGATTTGACTATAGCGGCCTCTTCAATGGACGAACTGGTGTTACCGCTGTGCGCTACCGGTTGGAAGCGCAATCCAGCACCCGAAGCAATGCTCTTAGTTTGAACGAGTTGCTGCTCGCATCCCTCAACTGCATGCAGTTTGCTTTCGTAGAAAAGCTCGGAATTAAACGCGCAGATATCAGGGTGGAGGCGATAGGTCGTCCCAAGGAAAAGACCTTGGCTCGGCTCAATAGTTTGTCGACCGGCAAGCAAATGATCCAGTGCTGAAACGCCTGTTCCATCTGGATGCGTCCCTTGCGTTGGCTGTTCCAGCTGTTGTGGATCACCCAGCAAGATCACCGTTTGTGCTGCTTGGGAAACGGCCAAGACATTAGCAAGGGACATCTGACCGGCTTCATCAACAACAAGCACATCAATGGCTTCAAAAGCGTCTTCTCTTGCCCAGAAGAAGTGGGTCGCACCAGCAACCTGAGCTTCACTTCTAGCAAGCTTACCTAAAACGTCATCATTGTTTTTCGCGAAGATGAGGTTCGGTCCGTCGGCCTCTTTGTTGCCCTGCTCCGGCTTTTGAAGACAGGTCAGATCGACGCCCATTTTTGGCGCGGCTTCGATCACTTTATCAATCAGGTTGCGGATCACTTTGTGGCTGTTTGCCGTTATCCCCACCTTCTTACCTTGCCGTACAAGCTCGCAGATCATCCGCGCTCCAGTGAAAGATTTACCTGTCCCCGGAGGTCCTTGAATAGGTAGCACGCCGCCATTCATTTCCCTTGCAACACGCAATGCCGCATCGAGTGTTCCTTCGCCGTCCGCTTGGAAGGGCTCGTCTCCGATTTTCATCGGTGCCCGAAGCAACAATTCGCGCGCGCTTTTGTAGGGGCCATCACCTTCGATGCTGTGTTCAGCGACGTATTCACCTAGGCGAAATAGCGAGGCCGCCTGTTCCTTAGGATCGATGAATTTGTGTGCGAAAACGGCTTCGGGATGAACATCGGCAGTCGCTTTTGACTTCTTGATATCGACCGTTTGATTTTCTGACGATACCGCAACAGCCGTACCAATTTTATCGCCGCCAACATTATGCAGGCCTTCGTCGCCTCTGATATCTGTATCCTGCGCATCAAATCTATAGCGATGCGTGGGGATTCCGGTTTTGGATGTGTCAACAACATCGATCAATTGCAGGCGACCAATGCCAGCCTTTTCTTCCAGAAGTTCGATGCCGCTCAATGCTTGAAGTCGGAACTTTTCCCACCACACAGCTTTGTTTTCACGGCGGTGCCAATCAAGAATATAAGCCAATATCCAGCGCGCTTGCTGTTCTGGCGAGCGCTCTTCAGGATCAATGGGGATGTCATTTGTAAGCTGTTCAATAAGAGCCAGAACGCGCTGTTGCTGTTCGCTAAGCTCCTCGCTTGGACCATCCTGCCCGGGCTCAGGACGCGGGATTTCAGCACCGTCTGCCACTCTTGAAGCTCTTAAATCTTCCAGCCAATCACGCAAGCTCTTCGTCGCAAAGCAATCATCAGAATTGTAAGCTGCGATAACCGCCTTTGTGTCTTCATCAATGGATGGAATGTCGTCGAGTTCTAAGCCTGCGGTCACTCTCGTCAGCGCCACGTTGGCATCCCGCAACGAAATCTTGCGCTCATATCCGCAGAAAGGCTCAAGTTTCTTAAGTGAATAGCTTTCAACACTTGCTCGAATAGCGTGTTTTGTGACGGTCAACAGATCGACCAGAACCTTGCCTCGCAGCAGATTATCCACTTCATCTTCGCGCGTTGCATACCGTCCCATCAGGCGTTTCAAAGCCCCGGCTTCATAACCGCCAAAGTGATAGATGTGCATGTCTGGGTTTTTCACACGTCGCGCGGTCACAAAATCAACAAAGCGCTCAAAGCAAGCTTTCTCGCTCTCGCGATCAAATGCCCAATCCTGTTCGTATTGCTCTGCACCGTCATCATCAATGTAGCTGTAGCCGAACAGATATTCTAAGCCCTGCTCTCCGACAAACTGGTCACTTTCAAGGTCAAAGAAGACGTCTCCAGCCGAGGGTTCGGGCAGTGCGGCAAACCCGAATTCGGGAACGACATCCAAAAATTCAAACTTTCGCTCACCTGTCTCTCGCGCTGACACTTGGATTGCAGCTTGCGCACGCACTCTTTCAAACGATGCCGGTGCACCTCGTTGAGGTTGAAAAGGCATTGGGCTTGGCATGGCTGCCAACGTCTTTGCCGTACCAAACCCATTGGCTTGGAGCTCGGAGATTTGATTTTTTGAAATGCCCGCCACCAAGCAGAGATGATCATCGGCACGTCGCCTCTTCTCACACTGCTGTTCCCATCGACAGACATCGCAGTGACTCTTGGGATCAGGATATTCGACTTGGTCTTCTGGCAAATCCAGAGCATTTTCTGCTGCCGCCTTCACTCGCCTGAAATAGGCTGCATAGTCCGCAAAGCGAAACTCCTGCGGCTGATAGTCAGACCACGGCGCGACAACAAAAACCTTTTCAGGTGGACGTCCCTGTGCATTGGCCAGGAGATCAGCATAGAGACAAAGCTGAAGGACCGTGCCACCTTTTGTTTCGCGGGCCAGCTTGGTGTCGATGATCTCATAGGAGAAATCTCCCAGATCACTGGGCGTATCCACTCGCCGAAGAACATCCGCTCGGCCACTCCATCGTCCATGCCGGAGTGCTGCTTGAATAATGACTTCTGAGCCGTTGCGCATGGCTTCGAGGGTCGCATCGACAGTAGCTTTGGTGACATCGACGCCTTCGATTTTGGTCAGTTGATACCCCGCATTCCGAAGATGTTGAATATATGCGTCTTCGTGCCTTTGGCCTCTTTCACGTAGGATTTCGAGCAGTGGGTCGTAGTTTTCAGGCTTCTTCAACGCTCCCGTTGCGACCTGAACATCAAGAGCGGTTAGGTGTCCGCAATTGAGGTGACCAACAAGGTCTGTTGCGCTGAGTTGTATTGTGTCATTAATTTTCTTCATAATAAGCGCCATATAAAATCGGATTGATCCAAGCTGCCATTCAACCAGTTGTTCACGCAAGCTTTTTGCTCAACTTGATGTCCAATTTTTTGGATGGAAAGAGAAACACTAAATCAAACTGAATCTCCTATTGATGTTTTTCGCACCCATCGGATCGAGCTGCCGTAAGTCAAGCCGACTGTATCGGCCAATGCACACTGCCTCTCGGCAGACTGTACGTTGGACTTGCTTCAACTCTCGCGATTGCAGCGAATGTCGGGATTGCGGCTTACGACCGCAGCATCTCGCCTCTCAGGTCAATGGCGGGTGTGGACCGTTCATGACTTGGCGTTCTCGTTTATGCACTGACCTTGCCTCGGGGTGGTCTCACGGTCCACATTCATTGAAAGCTTTGCAAACGCCGGCTTTCAGCGCGGTGCGTTTGTGTCCGCACGTTAAGTCAAAGTTATTCGCCGAGATGATTTTGGTTTCTCGGCTCATCTGCTCTGGGTTGAAGGGCGCTAAACGATACCAAAGCGATGCCGCTCAGAATTTGGCAAACGACGGCCTGTTGTCGGATCGAACAACTTCCCGGTTTCGGTATACATAATTCTGGCTTGTTCGTTGATATGTTCGACGCTTCCAGGGAGCAGATTTGGCCCGTCTTCCTTACGTAACTTCGCGGGCTCTCCGCGTACCGGTACCTCAAACAGAGTTCCATCTTTGCGGATCGCCCAGCCATAGAATGAAAGCTGCGCATTCAGTTTGGAAAGTGCGAGTTGGCGTCTGAACTTTGAACCGAGACCAGCGCCGGGCATGCTGTTGATTGCGGCTAGGCGGGATTTGGCAATCCTGTGCATCTCTGCAAATTGTTCTGAGTTGGCTTCGATCTTACCGTCAGGGTACGCATCGAACATGTGAACATCCTCAGAATGAAACCTTCCTCGCAAAATGATACGATAAGTCCGTAGACGATTAAACATCTTTCTTGCCGTTTCAAGGGATGAAAAATCGGTTCACAGCAGATGATTTCGGGAACAACCTGAGATCAGCCCGCAAGGCGCAAGGCTACTCGCAGGAGAGCTTTGCCCATGCAGTGGATCTGGACCGGACATATATTGGCGGAATTGAGCGCGGGGAGAGAAATCCCGGTCTCAAAACCGTCATCAAAATAGCCGACGCTCTGAATCTTGATGTCGCGGACCTCTTCCGGTTGCAAGATTAAGCCGCGCTTTCCTGGAGCCGACCTATCTACACCGGCTTCCAAATGTAAATCAGCTGCCACTACTTCTCTTTCCCGGCACAACTCGTGGTCTCAGAGACAGTGCAGTGCGGTAGCCCTGTGTTGTGGTTGTCTGAGCTCACAACGCGTCGAGGTCGTGACCGCCGCAAGGCATTTCCCTCTCCCAGAAACGTCTGTTTCACCGCTTAAGTTAATAGCAGAAATGAACATTCACGTAGGGCGCTCCTAACGTAAGTTAATAATCAAAACTAACCGGTAAATCAGGCGGTTACGATGCAATTGGGGCCGGATTGGCTATTGATTGTCCGACGGAGATGCCCGTAGAATCGGGGTCATTGGAACGTTCGTTTCAGCACCAGCGTAAATGCCAGTCCCGTACGGAGGCCACGAGCCATGGATGCCAACAAAATGCGCCAGCAGATTGTCAAACTGCATCTCGGGATGGCTCAGACCACAATCACCGAGCTCGCCGAGAGCATCGGGTATAGTCGCTCGGCGGTGTCGAACGTGCTTGCCGGGCGCAGGCGGTCGGCGGAGATCGAAGCAGCCGTAGCCGAGCGCACAGGATTTCGTGTCGAAGACCTGTGGTCGGTGGCCGACTCTTGAAAGAAGGGGGATATGAACCGATGATCTAGAAAATAGAAAAGCCCCGAGAGCGGACTCTCAGGGGCCTTCACGTCATTTGGTAACTGACACTCAGAAGGTCTCTCGAATCCTCTCAAAAGTCAAGTCTGGCGGCCGGGTCCTTTGACCCGATTGGTCGTGCACGGCCGCCTTCCAACATTCGACAAGAGGAATGTGTGCGGATCACCCTGATCATATTGGTCAGGGAATGATCCCGTACACCATCAAATAACATGGAAAAAGAAATCTTCAAAGCCCCGCTGGACAGCCGCTCAACGTGTAATCTGTCTGAGCGCTCGCGAGGGCGTACTTTCGTCGAGACAGGCGCATTTCGACCCCACGGGGGCGAAAGTCAGAAAGTCGTCTTCGACAGCCTTGGTGAGTTTGATGCCTTCACCACGACATCAGCGCTGTATCCTGTGGCTGACATGGTCGAGCAGCCGCCTGCCATTGAATACATCGATGCCGATGGTCGTAAGCGTAGCAAAAGAGTGGATCAACTTTATACCTTCGCTGATGGGAGCAAGTATGCTGCTGAGATCAAACCGGCAGAACGCGCTAGAGCGCAGAATCTTGAAGTGCAGCTGGGTTATGTCGCGGCAGCGATGCCCGATGACTTCGCGGATAATCTAGTGCTGATCACTGAGGAAAACTACGACCAATGGGAGGCCTTGAATGCGCGTCGGCTGCTTGCCTACCGGCGTGAGGATGACCCGGAGGCGGCTACAATAATCGCAGAGCTTGCGGCTGAGATCGATCTGCCGGTCACGATCCGCGAACTGATCGCGAGAGCGGCTATTGGCGGCAGGGCCTGGCCGGAAATATTCAAAGCGATCTATGCCGGTATTCTGCGCCCGATTCAGGACGGGATTATTGATCTCGACTTGTTGGTCGAGGGAGGCGTGCAATGACTGATATCATTCGTCTCGAGCCCTATTCGCAGATTCAGCAAGGTGACGTCCCTGGTCTTCTCGTGGAACAAGGGCCGCTAGGTGTCATCATCAGTCACTGGAGTGAAGGAGAAATTGTCTTTGACGAGCTCACCTATGATGAGATCAACGAAGGTCTGAAGACCGGTCACATCACCATTCGTGATGGCTATCACAGTGAAGAGGCCGTCCGACAGCGCGTGCAGTTTGCCGATCAGATTGTCACCCATCTGCCTGCAAAACAGCGCTCAACGGTCTTCTTCCGTCAGGCCTGGTGCGATCTCTTTCTGGATGCTGAAGCACGAGGAGAGATTGGCCGCTACTGGAAAGATGTGGAGATCTGGATCCGAAGTGTGGCGCAGGAAGTCACGGTGCAGATTCCACAGCCTGATAAGGATGCCGGGAAGCGCAAATATGGAGGAAAGAAGCGGTCAAGCAACGAGATTGACCCGCCAGGCTCTTCGGCCTTGCTGCGTTGGGTCCGCGCTTATGAGGCTAGTGGTCGGTGCGTTCTAGCGCTCATAGACAAACGCTATCTTGCGGGACGGACGAAGGTAAAATTTGGTCCCGAGAGCGCCGCCCTGCTTCGCAAATGCGCGGATCGGTATGCGAGCTTCAAGCGCCCGTCGAAGAAGAGCGTTATTCGCCAGACAAAACGGGCTTTCAGGCTGGCGAATGCGTATCGGATCGATCGCGGCTTGCCGCCTTTGGCCGTTCCCGCGGAAAGCACAATCTACAGAGAGATATGTCGTCTTGAGCCTTACCATGTGATGTGCCAGCGCCAGGGCCTCGAAGCGGCCAACCGGCATTTTGCAATCATCGGCGAAGGACTGAATGTTCTGCGGCCAGGGGAGCGTTTGGAAATCGATGAATGGAAGGTCGACCTGATTACTTTCTTTGCCGAGGCCGGTGTCTTCGGTCATCTGACAGAGGAGCAGATCAAAGCACTGCCGAAAGGGCGACGCTGGATCTATGTCGTGATCGATGTGCGAACGCGACTGATCCTCTCGGTGAAGGTTTGCGCAACCCCGAACACCGAAGATGCGATCGCAGCGCTGGACCTGGCAACCCGGGATAAAGCGGACCTTGCCCGCCTTTTTGGCTGCGCGCTTCCAGACTGGCCGGGCACTGGTTTTGAAACTGTTGCCTCGGATCAGGGGGCGGCCTTTGCGAACTTTGATTTCCGGGGCGCTGTGACGGATCTTCGCGGAACGGTCATGTTCCCGCCTGCAGGTGTTCCCAAGCTTCGCGGACATATCGAGCGCTGCTTCAGGACTTTCGGCATAGAGTTGATGGAATGTTTGAGCGCACGCACCTATTCAAACATCGTCGAAAAAGGTGACTTCATACCTGAGGACTATGCTGCGCTTGCCGATGACGAGCTGACCCGTATTCTGGTTCGTTTCGTTGTCGACGTGTATAACAACAAGCCCCATGGGGGCATCGGCGGACAGACACCACTGAATTGCTGGCGGGAATTGTGCGCAACCGTTGGTAAGCCCCGCCCTCCGAGCCGGATTGAGCGTCTCGGGGCTTTCGGCCGGAAATACACCCGGAGCATTTCCGGGCGTGGGGTTCGCTTTGCTGGCATCTTTTACACCTGTGAGATGGTTCGGCACCATTTCCTGGCCAATCCCGATCTCGAGGTTGAGATCCGGGTGGATCATCAGGACCTCGGTATGATTGAGGTCAATCTCGACGGTGTCTGGGTTGTTGCCCGCACTCTGGCAAAAGGGTTTGATGGTCTGTCGCTTGATCTCTGGACCGAGGCCTGCAGCAATCTGCGCCGCCGTTTTCAGGCGGAGGCAGAACTGACGCAGGACATCATTGATCAGGCATTCGCAGACTTCTCGGAGGAGGATCGCGCTGCCTCTCAACGGCTCGGGCTCTCAGCGCTTGCCCCGACAAAAGCCGATGTTGAGCGCAATCGGGAGCATCTCTGGCTTGGACTGGAAGTCGTCGCGGGCATCGCTCCCACGGTTTCCAGGAAAAAACGAGGCCTCCTTGATGGTGTGATCGCTAAGGCTGAGGTGGCGCCACGTCAACTGCCGGAGATCACTTCTGCGGAGGATGACGCGGAGAAGACAATGCCCATCATGCGACCACGCTGGCGTATGGAGGACGGGCAATGACACACATGTCCCGTGAGGAGGTCAGCCACATCGTGGCTGACCTTGAACACCGCTTTATCGCCCATGACACTTATCTGGAACTCCGGGATCAGGTTGATGATATTCTCTACCGACGCGAAGCGCATACAGCTGCTGGCAGGATAACAGCGCAGCGCGGCATTGTTGTCATTGGCAATGCAGGGGCCGGTAAGAGTTTTGGCATCGAACACCTTCTGCTGAAACATCCTCATCTGGCTTATGGGAAACCATTTAATCAGGCTTTGACAGTTCGCTTGGCGTCAGAAGCCACGATCAAAGGTGTCGGTCGCGATACCATCGAGGCATATGGATATGAGAGCAAGGGATCGCGGACAGGCCATTCGATCTGGCGGCAGGTGATGCGTTATGCGCGCTCCCATAAGACGCTTTTTCTGCATTTTGACGAAGCGCAGCATATCCTGAGGACCAAGTCGAAATCTGAGTTTGATCAGGTGATGCTGGTCTGGAAATCCTGTCTGGAGTACGCGGAATGGCCGGTCAGCCTGATCCTCAGTGGCACCTGTGAACTCCTGGAGCTGATAAACCGGGATGAACAGCTCAGTCGGCGGTTTGAGCCCGTGCATTTTGCGCCCATGAGCTATGCCGCCCATGGGCATGAGGTGATGGGCGTGCTGGGTGCCTATCTCGATGCAGCAAAACTGTCGCGCGGCAAAACGCTTGAGACATCGGCGTTCGCGCGACGACTGCTGCATGCGGCCCGCTACGAGTTCGGGTCGAAAATTGGGCTGATCATATCGGCTATCAAACTAGCATTGCGCGACGGGAACCAAACCCTTGAACAAAGTCACTTCGCGGGTGCCTATCGGAAACAGAAGCGCTGTGTTGATGCATTGAACCCGTTCATTGCTGAGAATTTTCGCTCCATTAAGACGGGTCAGCTTCTCAGCGGTGCAGAGCTGGAGATAGCGCCAGCAACCAAGAGGGGGGCTGCATAATGCCTGTGTTGCCGATCCTCGTTCCTTTGATGCCGGGGGAGACCCCGGCATCTTTCGCATCCCGCCTGGCTTGGGCGAATGGTCTTTCCTTTGCCTCAGAGTTCTGCACCGATCAGGGCTTTACGCTTCAGGCCATCGCTGACGGCGATGAACGGGCCCTTTCGATCCTCGCCCAGCTCGGCAAAGTGGAACTTGCTCAACTGATGCGTGGTGTTGTTCGCAAAGTGTCGACCGGGCAGTACCGGCTGGCCGGGCAACTTATCGAGAAACGCTGGATCACGCGCAGGCGTCTGCGGTTCTGTCCGGAGTGTGTCGCGGATGACATCAGCGCAGACACTGGCGGTGGCGCGGCCCAGAGATGCGCCTGGCATGTGCCCTCGATCGGGACGTGCCTTCACCACCAGGTCATGTTGTACGACGACGACAGCTATTCGCACAGCCGCGGTCCTCATGATTTTGCCGGACGTATCCGCGATCTCAATCTGGGGGCCGATCAGTTGAGAGAGCTGGGGGCATCGCAGGTCTCAACCGGTCTGGAAGACTATCTCACCCGCAGGTTGGCGGGTGAACAACAGGGCACATGGCTCGATAATATCGGGTTCGGCGCAGTTGCGCTTGGCGCTGAGATCTTCGGAGTTGTCGATCTGTTTGGTATCGATGCAAAGCTGAAGCATTTATCCGACGCGGAAAAGCGTCGTGCAGGTGCGCAGGGTTTTGAACTCCTGTCCGAAGGTGAAGAAGGGGTGTTTCATCTGCTGCGGCGACTGCATCGTGAGGCCGGTTCTCCCATATCACTTTCGCGCAGAAACTACGGCTGCCTGTTCAACTGGCTTGAGCAGTCTCATGCAGAGCAATACGAGCCCTTGCGGGATATCGTCAGGAAATTCTTCATCGAGACCTATCCCATTGGAGAAGGCGAGCTGGTGCTTGGTAAAGCCTGTACAAGCCGTTGTGTCCACAGCGTTGAAACCCTGCGGCGCGAACTGGGGCTCGGCCGCCGTCAGACAGTGGAACTGCTTGGTGCAAACGGGTTTCTAAGGCCGGACCCTCAGGCAGATAACTCTGCGAAAGGTGTTGTGCTCGATGCACAGGCATTGGCGCCACTGGTCAAAAGCTTTGCAGGAGCGATCTGTCAGGTCGCGGCTCAGAAAAAGATCAATGCGCCGAGGGCACAGTTTGGCGCTCTGGTCGCGGGTGGGATCATCAGCCCCATCGCGGGTTCTCCTGTCGGAAGACCTTACTATGATGAGAAGCAACTCGATGCGTTTCTCGCCAGTATCGCCCCACACACAACGGTTGCAAAAGCGGATGGGCTGGTCGGTATTCAATCCGTTTGTCGCAAAGCCGTTGCTGGCGCGGTTGATGTGGTGCGACTGATCCAGAGCGGCGAGCTGAAGACTGTTGTCAGGAATGTCGAACAAGATGGATATCTGTCGGTGCTCCTGGATCCGGCGGAAGTCGCTGAGGCGTTGTGCCTGATCAGACCGGATGGATATCTTCGTTCCACGCTCGCGTCTTTTCTTGGTGTCAACGCATCCGCCCTCCGTCATCTGGTGGACACAGGCCATTTGAAACTGGTTCGGGCGCGTCATCCAGTGTCCCGGAAGTCGGTGCAGGTCGTGCCCTATGACGTCGTCGATCAGTTTGTTGAGCGCTATGTTCCTGCAAAGCACTATGCTGAGTTTCTGGGGGGCAGCACCCGGAAAGTCGGCGACCAGCTCATAGAGGAGCGGGTTCCTTTTATCCAATTGCCGGAAGAGTGTGGTGGACGCATATTCAGGCGGAGTGATGTGCTCTTCGGCATGGAAGAGCTGGCCAATCGCCTGCCGCTCTCGCATGATGAAATTGCCTGGCCGGAGTTGTGAAGGTTTTGAGATGAGCAGAGAAAGTAAATTCCTGAGTCTGGTGCTTCGGCACAAACCTGAAGAGATCGGTCTTCAGCTGGACAAGCACGGGTGGGTTCGTGTTGATGATTTGCTGCGGAAGCTGAAGAAAGCCAATCGCAAGCTAAGCCGCGACGAACTCATTCAGCTTGTCGAGAGCAACGATAAGAAACGTTTCACCCTGTCTGATGATGGCCAGCGTATCAGAGCCGCTCAGGGCCATTCAGTTGATGTGGATCTGGGGCTGAAACCGCAATGCCCACCGGATGAACTATACCATGGCACCGCCAGCGCCAATTTGGATGCGATATTTGCCGACGGGCTAAATCCTGGGCGTCGCAAGCAGGTTCATCTTTCATTGGACCCTGATACAGCCGAGCGCGTCGGCCAGCGACACGGCAAACCAGTTGTATTACGAGTCGAGGCGCAACGCATGTTTGAGGACGGTTTTGAGTTCTTTCGTGCCGACAACGGTGTCTGGCTCACAGACAAAGTGCCTGCAACCTATTTGGGGTTCGGTATGATCGCTGAGAAGTATCTGAGCAAATGACAAACAGAAATCCGTAAAACTGGTTGTCAGTTCGCCTGCATGTATTGCCTTGCCAGCTTCATGGGACGTTTCGTGGGCGAGAGCAACGACAATTGGAGCAACTACGTCTAGACAGCATTGGGCCGAAGGCACCTTCGCCCCCTCAACCTATGCCAACCACGCGAATGCCGACCGGGGCGTTCTCGATAGAGAATGCCAGATTGAAACTCATGCAGTGATACTTCTTCCGAAAACAAAGGGAAGGAGATCGACATGCGATTTGGATTTGTCGGTTTGGGTCAAATGGGTGCGCCAATGGCGGTGAACCTTGCTAGCTCAAACAACGTAATGGTCTTTGATCTCAGCGAAGACGCTATGAATGCCGCCGCTGAAGCCGGCGCCAAGAAGGCCGGTAGTGCTGCAGATTTCTCAGAAGTGGACGTGCTGATCACTTGTTTGCCAAGTGGTGGTATCGTGGAAAAGTCACTGTTCGACCCTGAACATGGGATTGCACAGCATCTTTCAGCCGACACGGTTGTCATCGATACCTCAACCATAGAATACGGACTGACCCTCAGTATTAGCGAGCGTCTTTCAGCCCTCGGGTTGCGTTTTCTCGATGCGCCCGTCTCTGGCATGTGGAAGCGAGCCCAGGAGGGCACGTTGACGATGATGATCGGAGGAGACGGTGAGATTGTCGAGGCGCTGCGGCCAGCTCTGGCAAAAATGTCGAACCGCATCCTGCACACTGGCGCTGTTGGCTCAGGCCAGCTCACCAAGCTGATCAATCAGCTTCTCTTCGATATCAACATGGCGGCTCTGGCCGAAATCCTGCCGATGGCAAAGAAGCTGGGCCTTGATCCGGAAAACACCGCCGAGGTTGTGAATTCAGGGACCGGCCGCAGCTATGCGTCGGAATATTTCATTCCCCAGATCCTCGAAGGCAAGTTTGACACCGGCTACCCGCTACAAGCGGCCTACAAGGATCTGATCAGCGGTGCTGAAATCTCAGCCCGTTATCAGATCCCGGCACCTGTGTTGGCCGCTGCGACAACCACCTATCAGCAGGCACTTCTTGAGGGCCATGGGGACAAAGACAAAGGCGCGATGGTGCTCGTCTATGAACGACTGCTTGGTGTCGATTGCCGGAAGGAGGAACAGAATGTCTGAAGGAAAAGGTATTCAGGGTGGGCTGACAAATTACGGAGATAAGGACTTCGCATCTTATCTACGCCGTTCATTCGCCCGCTCTATGGGGCTATCACGTGAAATGCTTGACAAACCGATTGTCGGGATCGCGATGACCCCTTCGGGCTTCAACAACTGCCACAGAGCGATGCCTGAGCTCGTCGAAGCTGTCTCGCGCGGTGTGTTGGCTGCAGGAGCTTTGCCGCGACCGTTTCCAACGGTGTCACTTGGCGAGGTCTTTCTGAACCCGACCAGCATGGTCTACCGGAACCTCATGTCCATGGACACTGAGGAGATGGTTCGCGCGCAGCCAATGGACGCGGTGGTTTTGATTGGTGGTTGCGACAAGACAGTTCCAGCCCAGCTGATGGGTGCGGCGTCCGCCGACATACCGGCCGTGCAACTTGTGACCGGCCCGATGATGACCGGTCGTCATAAGGGTGAACGCCTGGGTGCCTGCACCGACTGCCGCCGTTTTTGGGGCAAGTTCCGTGCCGGTGAGGTAGAAGGGGAAGAGATCGCGGAGATCGAGGGCCGATTGGCGACAACGGCCGGCACCTGTGCAGTTATGGGAACAGCGAGCACCATGGCGTGCATTGCCGAAACGCTAGGGATGTCTTTGCCTGGCACAGCGGCCATACCATCTGTTCACGCTGACCGGTTGGTTGCAGCCGAGGAATGCGGCAAACTGGCTGTTGATCTGATCCAGAACCCTCGAAAACCAAGTGAGGTGATTACCCAGAAGTCGGTAGAGAACGCTTTCCGCGTGCTGATGGCCGTAAGCGGGTCTACCAATGCCATCGTTCACCTTACAGCTGTTGCGGGTCGCCTCGGCATCCGGATTTCACCCGAACGTCTCAATGAAATCTCGGACGAAACACCGGTTTTGGTTGACCTGAAGCCAGTTGGCGAAGGGTATATGGAAGATTTCTATGCCGCTGGCGGTGTCGGGGCTGTCTTGCGCGAAATCCGCCACCTCCTGCACCTCGATACGGTGGATGTGACAGGACAAACCCTGGCGGATCGGCTGGACGATGAACCTGATTGGGTTGATCGCCGGGTAATCCGGTCGTTTGACGATCCTGTTTCAAATGAAGGTGGGTTGATCAGCCTTTATGGAAACATCGCCCCGCAGGGAGCCATTTTCAAACGCGCTGCGGCGACACCAGAGCTTTTTGAGGTCGAAGGCCGCGCCGTTGTCTTCGACAGTCTCGAAGATCTCGCCAGGCGCGTTGATGACCCGGATCTCGACATTGAGGCCGATGACATCATGGTTCTGAAGAACGCGGGACCAGTGGCTGCGGGAATGCCAGAGGCCGGGTATCTGCCGATCCCAAAGAAACTGGCACGGAAAGGTATAAAAGATATCGTGCGAATTTCAGACGCGCGGATGTCTGGCACGGCTTTCGGAACCATCGTTCTCCATATGTCACCCGAGTCCGCGGTTGGAGGGCCATTGGCTGCTGTCGAGAATGGAGATGGTGTTCGTCTCTCGGTCGCTGACAAGCGTATCGATCTACTGGTCGATGACGCCGAGATCGCCCGCCGTCTCGAACAGCACAAACGTCCGGAGCTGCAAAGTCGCGGGTATCGCGGGCTCTACAGCCGGACGGTTCTGCAGGCCGACGAAGGCTGCGATTTCGATTTCCTCACTCAAGAAGGCTGGTCCAAGGAGAACGCCGAATGAATCTCTTTACGAAACTTCAGGAGCGCGCAGCGGGTGGTCAGCCGGTTCGTGTTGGAATGATCGGTGCAGGCAAGTTTGGCACGATGTTTCTTGCGCAGGCACTTCGATTGAAGGGGATTCATATCGTTGGTGTCGTTGATCTGCGTCCTGATGCTGCCAAATCCAATATGAAGCTCGTTGGCTGGGATGCTACGGCTTACTCAGCATCCAGCCTGGATGATGCGGCAACATCAGGCGCAACCTTCGTCGGCGATGATTGGGAAGCGCTGACAGCGCATCCGGAAATTGAAATCATCATCGAATGCACAGGGAACCCGATCGCAGCCGTCACGCACTGCCTCAAGGCGTTCGAAAACGGCAAGCACATCATCAATGTAACAGTTGAAGCAGACGCATTTGTCGGGCCCGGTCTGGCTAACAAAGCTCGGGAAGCGGGCGTGATCTACAGCATGGCATATGGAGATCAACCTGCGCTTGCCAGTGACCTGGTCGATTGGGCACGGGGCTGCGGTTTCAGCGTCGTTGCGGCTGGTCGCGGCCACAAGTGGATGCCGCACTATCGGCAATCGACGCCTGACACCGTATGGGAGCATTGGGGTCTAACGAAGGAGCAAGCGGAACGCGGTCGGCTGAACCCTAAAATGTTCAATGCCTTTTTGGACGGCTCGAAACCTGCCATTGAGAGTGCGGCCATCGCTAATGTGTGCGGGTTGGATGCCCCTGAAAACGGCCTGGTCTTCCCTTCGGGTGGGATCGATGACGTTCCAAATCTGGCGCGGCCGCGCTCAGAGGGCGGCGTGCTGGATCACAAGGGCATGGTGGATGTTATCTCTTGCCTGACACCGGAAGGTGAGCAGATCCCGCATGACATTCGGAAAGGCGTCTGGGTCTGCTTTGAAGGGGACACCGAGTATCTGCGCAACTGCTTTGAAGAGTACAAAGTCGTGACCGACGACAGCGGACGCTACATGTGCAACTACAAGCGCTGGCACCTGATCGGGCTGGAGCTCGGGATCTCGGTCGCATCAGTGGGTATTCGCAAGGAGCCTACAGGGGCGGCGCATGAGTTCCGTGCCGATGTTGTGGCTGTCTCGAAGCGAGAGCTGAAGAAGGGCGAAATCCTTGATGGCGAGGGTGGATACACCGTGGCCGGTGGTCTTCGCCCAGCATCGATTTCTGTTGCTGAGGGCTACGTCCCACTCGGCCTTGCCCACAATGTCACGTTGATCAGAGATGTTTCTGAAGGTCAGCCTGTCAAATGGAGTGACGTGCGAGCAGATACGAACACGGACGCCTATCGTTTGCGGCGTGAAGTTGAAGCGAGTATTTCGAAGAACCTTGCGGCATGACCAACGAACCAAGCATATCCTATATCGGAAAAGGTTTAAGCCGTCCGGAATGTGTGCTTGCGACCCGTTCTGGCGATATTTTTTGCTCGCATAAAGGCGCTGGCGTCATGCGGATTCTTCCGGATGGTCGCCAGTTCCTGTTGCAAGACGACACTGAGTTTGGCGGAATGCCGGTCGTGCCAAACGGGATTGCGCTGCGGCAAGACGGCTCGTTCCTCATTGCCAACATCTCTGATGCAGGGGGGATCTTGGAGCTGGATGCGGATGGTATGAGACCACATGCCATCGCTGCCAAGGAAGACGCGCTACCACCGGCGAACTTTGTCTATGTCGATGAACTTGGCAAAACCTGGGTGACGGTCTCATCGAAGCTGCGGCCGCGCTCACGGGCCTATCGGCGTAATGTGAAGAACGGCTATGTCGGGCTGATCAATTCCGACAATTCCTTTTCGATTGTCTTGCAAGGGCTGCACTACACCAATGAACTGCGTCCCGACTATGAAAACGGGTGGCTCTACATCGCGGAAACCTTTGGTCAGAAGATCACGCGCGCGCGCCTTGATGAACGCGGCGTGCATGGTGAGCCGGAACTCTTCGTCCAGTTCGGGCCTGGCACGTTCGTGGATGGTATTGAACTGGACGGCGCTGGCGGTCTTTACGCAGCCTGTATTGTATCGAGCGAGCTTTATCACATTGATCCCGAAGCAGCACCTACCCTGGTTGTCGGGGAACGCGACAACAATTGGGTAGAAAGTGTTGAAGCAGCACTCGATGATCACACGATGGATCGAACGCACTTTGATAGTTCGCCTGCCGAGAGGCTTAAGAACATATCTAGTCTGGCTTTTACGGGAGAGAGCCGCGACCGGATTGTTTGCGGAAACTTGTTGGGGGATTCACTACCAGTTCTTGATGCTCCCCATAATGGACCCGAGCCACCATACTGGAATGTAGAGGTTCCAATTTGGGGCACACAAGTTTCCTGATCTTCTCGATAAGGGGCATCCACCGGACCAAGAGTTAGCTCTTCTATGTCCTCAGAAAAACTAAGGGCTCGCGCTTGAAGCAGAATTTTCCATCATCAATCTCTCACCACCTGGACTCGACTCAACTAACATATCAACGAGCGCGCGTGCTGCGGGCGGTAAGTTGGTCCGATCTCTAACGAGGACAGATCGGGTACGGATTGACCAGTCATCTTGCAGATTCAACAAGGCGATGTTCATCGTTTTTCTGTGGCGATTGGCTGCGGATTCCGGAACGATACCTATCCCAACTCCGGCTTCGATAAGCCGACACATCGCTTCAAAGCTCCGGACTTGTAAGCGAAGGTGCTTTTCATATCCACTACGCCGAAATTGCCGCCTTAAAAAGTCAAGGAGTGTACTGCCCTCGTGCAGCGAAATATGCTCAAAATTCAAGGTATCTTTGAACATTACGCCGTCGGATTTGGTCAATGGATGATGAGCTGACGTTGCGAGCATCAATCTATCAGCTGAGAATGGAATGATGTCGAGGTCATCTGTCTTGGGGTCACCGGAAATTATCCCGAGATCGGATGTGCCATCTGCAACTGAGCGAACAATGTCACGTGTCAGACGTTCCTGTAAATCTACCGTAACTCCCGGCCATTTTGACAAAAAATGCGCCAGCGTTTCTGGCAAGAACTCAGTCAATGCAGTGGTGTTTGCCGAGATTCGAATGTGGCCGGAATCCGGGTTGATCATTTCCTCGATCAGAAAGTCGACTTGACGGAGAACCAAACGCGCCTGACGTAAGAACACCTTGCCTGCATCGGTCAGCGTGACGCCTTTGTTGCTTCGTAAGAACAATTGCTGCCCGGTTTCCTGTTCGAGCGATTTTATACGGGCACTGGCTGCCGGTGGCGACAGAAATGCTTTTTCGGCTCCATGTGTAAGATTTCCACATTCGGCAATGCATACAAAGAGCTTCAGATCGATGAGTTCAAGGTTCATGGCGTTCACCTAACACGAACGCGGGCTTATTTATATGCGAATTTTCTGAAGGCAAGAACTGTGTAACCCTGTCTTTGAAACTGACTGTCGAGGGTGCCATGGAACAGGAACAACTCCAGGAATGGGTGGGGAAAACGGAACAAAGGATTGAGCGTATCGCGCCATTCCCGGCGAACGCGTTGGCCGCGACACTCGATCGTGACGACCCGGTCTACAGCAACGAGACCGCACTGCCACCGCTTTGGCACTGGTTGCATTTCCTGCCGGTCTTCAAACTGTGTGATGCTGGGTATGATGGTCATGCTGCCCTTGGTGGTTTCCTTCCCCCGGTGCCTTTGCCACGTCGGATGTGGGCAGGCAGTAGACTAAATTTCCATGCTCCAATGCAAATTGGACAAGAACTAAAGAAGATTTCGACAATCAAATCGGTGAAGGCAAAAACAGGGCGGTCCGGTCAATTGGTCTTCGTAACTGTTGGCCACCAGGTTTTTGACGGCGGCACGCTTGGTATCGATGAAGAGCATGACATTGTCTATCGCGAGGAACCGAAGGCGGGTGCCCAGGCCCTGACACCGCCGCAAGCCCCGAGCGCTTCCGATTTCTCCCGCGACATCAATCCGGATCCGGTTCTCTTGTTCCGTTACTCCGCGCTGACTTTCAATGGCCACCGGATTCACTACGATCAGCCATTCTGTGTGAACTCAGAAGGCTACGCTGGGCTTGTCGTTCACGGACCGCTGCTGGCAACTCTACTGCTTGATCTGCTACGCCGCGAAATGCCGGAAGCGACTGTAAAGAGCTTCGAGTTCCGAGCAGTTTCGACAATCATCGATAATGAAACCTTCTCGGTCCACGGCACGGCTGAAGAGGGTGGGACGAACTTCCGTCTCTGGGCCCGTCGCCAGGATGGCGCGCTAGCCATGAACGCCAAAGCGACAATTGCTTGAGGTTTGGCATGGAGTACGACCACACAGACATCCGTGAAGCCGTTCGGGCACTTTGCGCCACATTTCCTCCAGAGTATCACCGGACAATCGACGAACAGCGCGGCTATCCAGTGGCTTTTGTCAACGCCCTGACAGAGGCTGGTTGGCTTGCCGCCATGATCCCGGAAGAATATGGCGGCTCGGGCCTGGGACTCACCGAAGCCAGCGTCATCATGGAAGAGATCAACAGGGCTGGGGGCAATTCAGGCGCTTGTCACGGCCAGATGTACAATATGGGCACGTTGCTGCGCCACGGCTCGGACGCGCAAAAGCAGCGATATCTGCCCCGGATCGCCAGTGGTGAATTGCGACTGCAATCCATGGGGGTGACAGAACCTACGACCGGGACTGATACCACCAAAATCAAGACGACCGCGGTTAAGAAGGGGGACCGCTACGTTGTTAACGGCCAAAAGGTCTGGATCAGTCGTGTTCAACACTCTGACCTGATGATCCTGCTGGCCCGCACCACCCCGATAGATCAGGTCAATAAGAAATCGCTCGGCATGTCGATCTTCATGGTCGATCTCAAAGATGCGATCGGCAACGGCATGGAAGTGAACCCCATTCCCAACATGGTCAATCACGAGACCAATGAGCTTTTCTTTGACGATCTGGAGATCCCCGCGGAGAACCTGATAGGCGAAGAAGGCATGGGGTTTCGTTACATATTGGACGGGCTCAATGCAGAACGCACATTGATCGCGGCTGAGTGTATCGGCGATGGCCATTGGTTCATCGACAAGGTGAGCGCCTATGTCAAAGAGCGCGAAGTCTTTGGCAGGCCGATTGGTCAGAACCAGGGCGTTCAGTTCCCTATTGCAGAAGCTAAAATTGAACTAGAAGCCGCCAACCTCATGCGGTTCCAAGCCTGCCAGCTCTTTGACACGGGCCAGCCCTGTGGGGCTGAAGCCAACATGGCCAAATATCTGGCAGCGAAGGCCAGCTGGGAGGCGGCCAATGCTTGCCTTCAATTTCATGGCGGGTTCGGTTTTGCCGACGAATACGACGTGGAGCGAAAATTCCGCGAAACCCGGCTTTATCAGGTCGCTCCAATCTCCACCAATCTCATTCTGTCTTACATCGCCGAGCATGTCCTCGGCCTGCCGAGGTCATTCTAATGCTCCCACTTGAAGGAATTACAGTCGTCAGTCTTGAACATGCGATTGCCGCACCTTTTGCGACACGCCAGCTTGCCGACTTGGGCGCGCGCGTGATCAAGGTTGAGCGACCTGGCGTTGGAGATTTCGCGCGCAGCTACGACACGCGCGTAAACGGGATGGCTTCGCATTTCGTCTGGACAAACCGGTCCAAAGAAAGCCTGACGCTGGATGTCAAACACCCTGACGGGGCCGAGATTCTGCAAAAGCTGGTCGCGAAAGCGGATGTTGTTGTTCAAAATCTCGCCCCAGGTGCAGCGGCGCGGCTTGGTCTTGGATATGAAGAGCTGTCCAAGGTCAACCCCGGTGTCATCGTCTGCAATATCTCTGGATACGGCAAAGGTGGGCCGGACGAAAACCGCAAGGCCTACGATCTTCTGATCCAGTCGGAAGCCGGTTTTATGAGCACGACCGGAACGCCGGATGATCCAAGCAAAGCCGGGATCTCAATCGCGGATATTGCGGCCGGAATGTACGCTTATACGAACATCCTGACAGCGCTCATGCAACGTGAAAAAACCAGCAAGGGCTGCGAGATTGATCTGTCGATGCTGGATGCGATGACAGAATGGATGAGTTACCCGCTCTACTACGCCTATGAGGGGGCTGAACCTCCTGCGCGTGCCGGTGCCAGCCATGCCACTATTTTCCCTTATGGCCCCTTTTCTGTCGGGGACGGGCGCACGGTCATTCTGGGCCTTCAAAATGAACGCGAATGGAAAGCCTTCTGTGAACTGGTGCTTGAGGCACCAGGGCTTGCAGCAGACTCGCGATTTTCATCGAACAGTCTGCGCGCCGAGAACAAGATCGCACTTACCCAGATCATCACAACCAGTTTCGATGGTTTGACAACCGAAACGGTGATCGAGCGGTTGGACCGGGCCGGTATCGCCAATGCGAACATGAATGACATGTCCGACGTCTGGCATCATGTGCAATTTGAAGCCCGCAATCGTTGGCGCGAGGTGCAAACACCAAAAGGGTCAATTCCTGCGCTGCTTCCCCCAGGTGGAATTGGATCAGAGCCCCGTATGGATGCCGTACCTGCGCTAGGTGAACATTCCGCTGATCTCCTTGCAGAGTTTGGCTGCTCAGGCAGCGAAATCTCAAAGTTGCAAAAAGAAAGGGTGATCTGATGCCTAAACTAAAGTCAGCCCGCAGCTTTCTCTTCGTTCCCGGGGACCGGCCAGAGCGTTTCACCAAAGCGGCAGCCTCAGGTGCCCATGCCATCATCATTGACCTTGAGGATGCGGTGTCACCCGAGACCAAAGTGAAAGCACGCTATCATGCGCGAAGCTTTCTGGACAAGGCTGTCAGCCAGGACATACTGATCCGGATCAATGGCACTGACAGCGAGTTCCACGATGAAGATCTTGCACTGGCAAGTCACAAAAACTTGGCAGGCATCATACTTCCCAAAGCTGAAGCAAAGAGCTGTTCGGAATTGACACGAAGGTCAGGAACGCCTGTCTGGCCACTCATTGAAACCGTGCATGGCCTCGTCGACCTGCAGGAGATCGTGGCTTTACAAAACCTTGGGCGTCTTCTGCTTGGTACAATTGATTTGTCCCTAGATCTGGGGGTGGATCTATCCCATGCTGCCAGCCAATCCACACTCGACACAGCCCGGTTCATGCTTGTGTCAAACTCTCGGCTGGGCAACCTTCCTCCGCCGGTCGATGGTGTTTTCACGGATTTGAACGACGAAATCGGGCTTCAACGTGTAGCAGAGCATGCGAGAGCGTCTGGAATGGGTGGTATGATGTGTATTCATCCGCGCCAAACAAAAATTGTTCATACTGCATTTTCCCCGAGTTCCAGTGACTTCGAATGGGCAAATGCCGTTCTCCAAGCCTCTAAAACTGAAAAAAGCAGCTTCCAGTTTCGTGGCCAGATGGTTGACAAACCGGTGCTTGCCCGTGCGCAACAAATTCTCGAAACGCAGCAAGCACAAAGCTCTTGAAGAGCTTCGTCAGTCGCCGGTTCTAGTGGTTCTAGGTGTGCTTAACCAATCCAGAAGCGAAAGACCCCAAAAAGCCTCCATAGCAAAAGGATGAAACAAAGCTCATGTTCATCGCGAAACGCGATGGCTCCGTTATCGAACCAATTCTGGGCAGTTAACAGGTTTCGGCTGATCCTTCTGGGACCATAGAATTCTCGGGAGGAAACCATGAATTTCACGCGACGCACTGCGATCAAAACTCTTGCAGCAGCAACGGCAACGGCCGCACTGGCAACACCCGCTCTTGCTCAAAACAAAATCACAATACAGGTCAATACGACCATGAAACCGGGCGGCTCGGAAGAAGCCGGTATTATGCGCTTCAAGGCTGCGCTCGAGGAATTGGCTCCGGGCCGGTTTGAGGTTGTTCCATTCCTGAGTGGTCAGCTGGGCGGTGAAAATGCTGTCCTGGAACTGCTGAATATCGGTGAGACCCAGATCTCTCTGACAGGTGGTAACTGGCGCGCTCAGTACGCACCTGACTACGATCCGATCTCGATCCCGTTCCTGTTCCCGAGCGGCGCGGCTGTCGAAGCCTTCATGGCCAGTGACTCTGGCAAGGCTCTACAGCAGCGCGGCATGGATCAGGGCGGTATCGTAGAGATGGGCGCTCAGATGCGTGCACCGCGCCATATGACCTCGAACAAGGCCATTACGACACCAGAAGACCTCGACGGGTTCCGGCTGCGTCTGCCGAGCATTCCTGTCTGGGTCGATGTATGGAGCGGTCTGGGCGCGCAAACTGTCGTTGTGCCCGCTACGGAGATCTACCTTGCAATGCAGACCGGTCAGGTCGATGGCCATGAAAACTCTCTCGTCTCGCCGTTCTCGCGCAAGCTCTATGAGGTGCAATCGCATCTCATCATGACCAGCCACGTGCACTTCCCATGGCATTGGGTGGCATCGAACTCCTGGTTCTCGGGCCTATCCGATGAAGACCAGGCCGTCGTCCGTGCGGCCGTCGAGATTGCGCGTACTGAAGGCACTGCTGTCGAAGCACAGAAGGATGTGTTCTATCTCGAAGAGCTCAAGAAAAAAGGCATGACCGTGGTTGAGCCTGACGTGGCTGCATTCAAAGCCAAGGCACAGCCCGCTATCGACAATGCAATGTCATCGCTGGCTGACGGTGTGATCGAAGACGTGCAAAGCGCGATCGCAGCAAATTCGTAACCTCCCTGAAACTAGACGCCCGTCTTTATGGCGGGCGTTTTCTGAAAGCGCAGGGGGAAACCACATGCAGCTTGAACATGAAAATACGGACGCTGCGGCGATGCCGACACGCAACGTGGGCCGCGTCGAAAAGACGTTGGTACAGATCACAGATCTGTTCTCGGGCATCATGCTGATGGGGCTTGTTGGATTGCTGGTCCTGTCGATCCTGTCGCGAGATGTCATTCGCTTTCCCGTTCCGTGGCTCGAAGAAATCGCTACGCTGATCACGATCTACGCCGTTGCCTTCGCCTCGATCGGCGCGTGGTCTCGCGGGGCCCACATTGCCGTTGAGCTGGTGCCTATGGCCATAAAAGGTGTCTGGCATTCACGGTATGCGCTCTTTCTGCAAATCCTGTCGATTGTATTCCTCGTGCTTGCTGCATGGGGAGCTGCCGAGATGATGCAGCGGAGCGTCAACAACCGCACAACGGCTCTCTCAATGAGTTTTTCGATTTACTATGGGGGACTGCTGCTCGCCTTCGCAGGCATGGTCTTTGCATCCCTTCTCCGTCTTGTCGGTGTTTTTTTCGACAAGCCAAAACAGGAAGGGTAGAGATCATGGAAATCTTCTTACCATTTGTTGGTGGCCTGATCTTTTTCATGGCGTTGGGTCTGCCGGTCTTTGTTGCACTTGGGGCAACCTGTCTTCTCGCCTTGGCGATGACATCCGCGTCCGGTGGCTTACCGGTGGAGCTGATGTCTCTGAAGATTACGCAGACGCTCAACAGTTTCCCACTGTTGGCAATCCCGCTCTTCATCCTCGCGGCAAACCTGCTCAACCGAGGCAGCGCCACGACACGGATTTTTGACTTTGCCAATGTCATGGTCGGGTTTGTCCGTGGGGGGCTGGGGCACGTGAACGTGGTGGCTTCAATGATTTTCGCGGGCATGTCTGGCACAGCTTCCGCCGACGCGGCCGGCCTTGGCGCGTTGGAAATCCGGGCCATGCGGGAAAAGGGATATGACCTGAAATACAGCACCGGCATCACAGCGGCATCCAGCGTGATTGGGCCGATCATTCCGCCAAGCGTTGCCATGCTTGTCTATGGCTGGCAGGCAGATGTGAGCGTCGGGGATCTGTTTCTTGCTGGCTTTGTACCTGGTGTACTGATGGCAATGTTGTTGATGGCGACGACGTTCATCATGTCGTACAAAATCGACATGCCGACGCGCCCGCTGCCAACAGCGCGAGAGGTGTTTGAAACCGGCCACCGAGCCGTGCTTCCGATGCTGACGCCGTTGATCATCGTAGGGGGCATATGGAGTGGCATTTTTTCACCCACCGAAGCGGGTGCCGTAGCCTGTGCCTACGCGATCGCTCTCGGCGTGTTTGTCTACCGCGATGTAAAGCTCAAAGAGCTGTTCCAGGTCTTTGTGCAAAGCATGGAGTTCAGTGCCGTCATTCTGCTGATTATCGCGATCTCAGGGTTCTATGGTTGGCTGCTGGTGCGCCTGCAGGTGCCGCAAGCTTTGGCTGCCGGTCTGGTCGCTATGGATCTGCACACGACGATCCTTCTGCTGATCCTGATGGTGTTCTTCGTCTTGGTCGGCTGCTTCATGTCTGTGATCGAGAGTGTGTTGATCCTGACGCCTATTCTGGTTCCGGCCGTCGCCGCATCAGGAGTGGACCCGCTGTTCTTTGGCGTGTTTATGGTGATCACACTATCGGTTGGGGTGATAACGCCGCCATTTGGGACGGTCCTCTATATTCTTGTTCCGATCACGGGAATGCGGTTTGAAAAGGTCGTGCTATCGGTCCTGCCGTTCCTGATCCCGATCCTTGCAACCATCCTGCTGGTGCTGTTCTTCCCACAGATCGTCTTGATCCTGCCAAGGCTGTTCTAATGGGGAAGCCACACCGCATCGCGTGGGCAGCACTGGATCACGCAGTGCTCACTTGTGCCGACATCGAGAAGTCCGTCGCCTTTTATGGCGGCGGGCTTTGCATGGCGATCAACCGGTTGGATGATGGCCGTGTCGAAGCGACGTTCGGGCGCTGCAAGCTCAATCTTCAGCCCAACAATCGGCACTATGGGCCGCCCAAAAATGCTGGAAGGTCTTGGTCTGCAAATATTTGTTTGCTGGTCGAGCATGGCCTTTCTCATGTAGAATCCCACCTTAAAGAGATAGGTCTCCGCATAGAAGAAGGACCCGTGGAGCGCGTCGGCGCTCAAGGCGCAATCCTTTCGCTGTATTTGTACGATCCGGACGGCAATCTCATTGAGATAAGTGAGTACCTGAGCCATGCGGAAAAGATTTGACCTCGTTACCCTCGAACTCTTCCTGGCTGTGGCTACGTCGAAGAGCATCGCGCAGGCCGCTGCAACTGAGAACATCGCCGCGTCCGCCATCAGCAAGCGGATATCTGATTTTGAAGCCCAGGTTGGTACTGCTCTTTTTTACAGACAGCAAAAAGGCGTTGCCCTCACGCCTGCCGGCGAAGAAATGTTTCGCCATGCCAAAGACCTGCAGCGTCTGTTAGATCGTATCGACGATCATATGAGCGACTTTGCGCAAGGCTTGCGTGGAACTGTGCGGATCGCGGCCAATACGTCTGCGATTACACAGTTTTTGCCGGAGGATCTGGCGTTGTTTGTCGCGGATCATCCCGACATGCGGATCGATCTCACCGAGCAAACGTCAGATGAAATCGTAACAGCCGTCCGCGATGGTATTGCAGATGTCGGCATTTTCTCCGGCATGATCCCAAACCCGGATCTCGACGTGTTCACCTATCGCAGAGACACACTTGTTGTCCTGACACCGAAGGGCCATTCCCTAGGGACCGACGGGCCAGTTTCGTTCAACGAATTCTCAACACATGATCTTGTCGGCCTTCAGAAGGGCAGCTCTCTGCAGGCCTTCATCGAGAAGCGCGCCGCAGAGCAAGAGTTGGAGCTGAGAACACGGGTTGAAGTCCTCAGCTTTGATGGTGTGCGGCGCATGGTCGAAGCGGGTCTAGGCATCGCGATATTGCCGCTTGGAGCTGTCGAGCCGTACCTGACAGCCTCTAACCTGCGAATGGCTCCTGTGGCGGATAGCTGGGCTGAACGCACGTTGAAGGTGGCTGTGCGGGATGCTGAAGCACTGTCGCGGCCTATCAAATCGCTGATGGTCCACCTGACCAGTGAGTTCCCCGAGGCCTCTTAGTCCCGGCATCTGGGATCGAGATGGGGTCTGTCGTCATTAATCAATGGTTTTGGTCGAGGGCAAACACCTATTTTGTCTGCAAAAGTAAGGAGACCAAGCAATGCAAATTGATCGCGTGGATCATTTCGTCCTAACAGTCGCCTCGATCGATGCGACCTGTGACTTCTATTCAAAGGTTCTGGGAATGGAGGTGACGGAATTTGCGGGAGGACGTAAGGCGCTTTCGTTTGGGGCGCAGAAGATCAACCTTCACCAACATGGCAACGAATTTGAGCCCAAATCCCTGACACCGACACCGGGTAGTGGCGATTTTTGCCTGATCTCGGCTGTCCCGATCGCTGAAGTTGTTGCGCATCTCGAAAATTGTGGCGTCGAGATTGAAGAAGGTATCGTTCCGCGCACAGGCGCAACCGGACCCATCAAATCCGTGTATCTGCGAGATCCAGATCAAAACCTGGTCGAAATATCAGTGTACGAATAAAAGGCAGAGTGCGCTGCAAGGAGATAGCCGAATGGACGGTTCACATCTGCCCGAGACACATACGATGAACCGGCTTGTGGGATATGTCGAATTCCGCCAACGCTGCAGCGCCGATTTTCATCAACTCCACATCTCCAAAACCTGCATTCTACGTATCCGCTCCGGGCGTAAAACGGTGCGGACCTTTGCGGGTGCTGAGACAACGGTTGAGCAAGGCGAGTTTGTCTATCTGCGCCGTGGTGAAAATCTGACGATCGGGAATATCATCGGTGATACTGGCCTCTACTTCTCGGAAGGCTTGGTGATTGACGACAGTGTTATCTCTGATTTCCTGCAACGGCATCCAAACCCAAGCACTGCGCGCGAAGTCAGAAAAGGGATCATGCCGAACGGCTTCAACGACGCTTTCTCGCGCGTTGTCGCAAGCCTGGATGATCCCGAACTCTGTGATGGCATCTTATCCTATCGAACGCAGGAATTGCTCATGTGGCTACAGCTTCAGGGTGCCGCGCACCGTATTCACTGTTGTGAAGGACTGAAGGATCGATTGCGGATGCTCTTCGAGGGTGATCTGGAGCGCAGTTGGAAAGCACCGCAAGCAGCCCGAGAGCTTGGTATGAGCGAAGCTACATTGCGGCGGACGCTCAGCAAAGAAGGCACCGGTTTCACCGAAATGCTGCGTGATGTGCGCCTGTCGTTTGCATTGATGCGCATACAGACGACGCAACATCCATTGGCGGAGATCGCTTTTGAATGCGGGTTCAGTTCTCAATCGCGCCTCAGCGAAGCGTTCAAAGCACGATTCGATATCACGCCGGGAAAACTAAGGGCATCTGAGGCTCAACTTGAGCGAATAGCGTAAAAGCTTGATCGATTCCGGAGATAAAAGGCGCGGCCAGAGTGGCACATAACGATCATCCGAAATACTTCTGATGGAGATCGAAAATGAAACACCTGATCACAACTGTTGCACTGGTTGCTTCCCTCGTTACCCCGGCTTTTGCAGACGAAGCTTTCACCCTGTCCAGCCCTGACATCGCCGAAGGGCAACAGCTCGACAACACATTCGTCTTGAACGCCTTTGGCTGTGAAGGCGACAGCATCTCGCCCGCACTAGAATGGAGCAACGCTCCCGAAGGCACCAAGAGCTTTGTCGTCACTGCATACGACCCAGACGCGCCGACTGGCTCCGGCTGGTGGCATTGGGTTGCCTTTGACATCCCTGCGGATGTGAACTCGTTGGCGCAGGGCGCAGGTTCTGAAGGTGGCAACATGCCTGACGGCGCAGTCCAGAGCCGTACTGACTTTGGAGCCACCGGCTTTGGCGGCGCATGTCCTCCTCCGGGCGAAGTACACCGCTATGAGTTCACCGTTCACGCTCTGGGCGTTGAAAACCTTGGCCTCGACGAGAATGCCAGCGCTGCTCTGGTGGGTTTCATGACCGGCGCGAACTCTTTGGGTTCTGCAGATATCACAGCTGTCTACACACGCTAACCCACTCACGGCACCAGTCGCCCGGATCTCCGAGCGGCTGGCTCATTTCCCATCTCCGCTTCACGTTGCTGATAGCGGATGGATTAATAACAGGATCAATTCCATGGCCGAACCAGAACAAGATATCCCCGACAATACCGCATCCTTCGTGCTGACCAGCACCGACATCGCCGAAGGTGAGAGCCTTGGCAAAAAGCACGAGCTGAACGTCTTTGGTGGCAATGGCGACAACCTTTCACCTCAGTTGACTTGGGCGGGGGCGCCGGAGGGCACAAAGAGCTTTGTTCTCACCTGCTTCGATCCCGATGCACCGACAGGTTCCGGCTGGTGGCACTGGGTTGCGTTCAACATTCCTGATGACGTGTCTTCTTTGGACACTGGCGTTGGCACAGTGACCGGTATGCCAGCAGGAACTATTCAGGCGCGCAACGACTTCGGTGAAAAGAACTTTGGTGGAGCATGTCCGCCGCCAGGCGTGGTTCACCGTTACGAATTTCGTGTACACGCATTGAATATCGAAGCGCTTGACCTTGATGAAGGCGCCACTCCGGCTTTGGTTGGGTTTATGACGCACGTTCATACGATTGCGACAGCGAAGCTGACTGCGGTTTATACTCGATAAAGCAGCGTTATGTTCCAGCAGTCGTATGTGATTGGCTGCTGGAGACAAACTAGAAAAAGGAAGCATTGGCGGATGATGGTCAGGTCTAAAGCTACAGTTTGATGCAATTTCTCAAAATTGTCCCCATGCGCAATCTAATCAAACATGCCATTGAGATTCATAAGCCGAACGCATGTCACTAATCGGGCTGAGAAATACGCACCCGTGTTAACTATTGCTTCAAGCGCCGCTGTCGATAGTTCTGCCTCTATGGCAAAGGGCTAGACCCCTGGGCGATCCATCCGTGACCGGCTGGTTTCGGTAGATTCCGCATCTCAACGACAGTCTAACTGTCAAAAAAGGTCAATCGGATGCTTCATTCTGATTTCGGGTGACGAAAAAACAATGGGTTAGCGACTGCCCATGGGTCAAACCATCTGTCACTCCACACCTTTTTTGTAAGTGGCCACATAGTTTGACCCCTATGGACAGCACTTTGATCCCTATGGCCACATAGATTGCTTTTCGGGGCAGAGCCATTGACCCAATTGGCAAGTGCAGCCGTTCGTTCACCGCGCGGCAAATGGCTCGGATGAGCCATTTTACCAGATGCTGCGCAGTGTACCATTAGTGGCTAATGTGATTTCAGGCTACTATAGCATCCATCACATGCTCAGGTTTTGGCGATTATGTAATCTATCAACAGTCGTGTGAGAGAGCTGCGACGGCTAGTGTCGGGCCAGACACCGTAGGTGCCTAGATCGGGGATCTTCCAATCGGGTAGTATCTCGGCTAGTGCGCCGGACTTCAGGTCTGTGTCAGCGACAATGGCCGGTAGCCGTTGAATGCCCAATCCGGCGCAGAGGGCGGATCGCAATGCCGCGAAATTGTCCACTAGGACACGGCCTCGACCTGTGTGCAGCACTTGCTCCTCCCCGTCTTTCAGTAAGGCAACTTGATCTGCCAGCCCCTCCATGGCGACAAAGTCGGCGTTCTTGAGGTCATCCGGCGTAACCACGGGCGGAAGGGTATTCAGATACGATGGTGCGCAAACGAGTTTTCGACCAAAGCTGCCCAAGCGACGAGAGCGAAGCGCCGAATCCGGCAATTCTCCCATTCGCAGGGCAAGATCTATCCCTTCAGCCACAAGGTCGAAATTGCGGTCGAGGTACTTGATCGTGACTGCGACAGCCTGATGCTGCCGAGTGAAGCTCCAGATCGCCTGCTCATAGGTGCTGCCCGCCATGAATGCCGGTAGAGTAATGATCAGCGCACCAGCTGGTTCATTGCTGATGTCGACGATACTGTTCAGCCCGTCTTCTGCGGCAGTCATCATCCGTTGGGTATGCTCTAACAAACGTTTGCCCTCGTTCGTGAGCGAGAGCGAACGTGTGGACCGATAGAACAACGTGACGCCCAGCCGATCCTCAAGATTGGTCACATGCTGGCTGATCCCGGATGTCGCCAACCGCAACTGCCGCCCTGCCGCTGAAAAGCTGCCAGTTTCCGCAACGGTCGCGAAGATTGCCATCGCGCGCAGGTCATCAATCATCTTTCATCCCGACTGAATAATGATTTCACTAACAGACATATTATTGAAAGACGTGGAAATGGCTAGTTTGTTCTCACGAAAGGACGACTGATGATCATATCCACCAGCCAATTCGGAACGAAGCATGGCGCTGAGTATCTCAAACAGCTTTGTACGCATTTTTCAAAACGAGTGCCCGTTCAAGCCAAATCGGGCGAGGCACATGTGACGCTACCAATCGGAACCTGTGATCTTACCGCGAGCGAAGACGGTATTGCGGCGCGCCTCCAATCCTCCCCGGATCATATCGACCGGATGGAAGAGGTTTTTGGTGGATGGATCGAACGCATCGCCTTTCGTGAGAACGCAATCTTAACGTGGCACCGCGCCGCGCATCAAACAAAGGACTAACCCATGTTTCATAAGTCAATTCTGGCCGCCGCGGTGGCCCTGACGGCTGGTGCCGCTTCTGCCGAAACCATGTTTACCGTCGCGAACACTTTCCAAGACCCGCAAATGACCGGTGGGAACGAGATTTCGACCATCGCATTCAGCGCCGATGTCTACGCCAATCAGGCCGCGACGGTGAGCGCAGGTGTCGAAATCCCAAATTTCGTCAATTTCTATGAGATCGACGTGGCAGAGGATATGTCCACACTGACCATGACCGTCAGTGATACCGCCAAGCCGGCCAACAACCCTATGCCAGCCGATCGCTTTGATCGCTACTACTACACCTTCACCGGTGCAGGCCCTGCCTCAGCTAGCATCGACGCTGACGCTTCCACAGCAGCGATTGCTGAAGGCGCAACCGTTACCGTCACAACAACTGGCCGCCTTGTTGTCGCCTTTGGCGAAGGCGCCGATTTCACGCCGGGCAACAAGGTGGTTATCAACCTTCAATAATGCAAATTTCTGGCTCCAGTACGGGGCCAGCACCCTCAAAACGGAACTCCCACATGACCCTAATCACCATCTTTACTGGCCTCTTATCTGCATTCTTCCTGTTCGCTAGTTCAATCAAGATCTTCGGTTGGCAAAAGATGATCTTTGAGACCCAGCTGGCAATGTTCATCAAATATGGTCTGAACCGCCAGATCATGGCTTTGACTGGCGTGGTTGAGTTGTTTGGCGCGATTGCCATTTGGTTCCAGGGATCGTGGATCGGCACCTTGGGTGCATTGGCGCTGCTAGGAACATCTGTCGGAGCGATCGGCTGTCACCTGATTTGGGACACTTGGAAAGAGGGTGTTCCCGCGATGATCACGGGCACCTTATCCGCCATCGTCGCCTGGTCAGGGCGGGCAGAATTGCTCGGGTTCCTGGGGCTCATCTAATTCCATCTTTGGAGAAAGAACATGACAGACAGCATCCGCGTCTCGAACGCAAAAGGCCTATATCTGGAAGGTATTCGCGACGGCAACATGGTCGAAGCTTTGGATAAATACACCGGCGATCGCTACACCCAGCACTCCACCGGCGTGCGCGATGGGAAGGAAGGGTTCATTGAGTTCTTCACGCCATTTCTAGCACGCAATCCGATCCGCGACATTCAGGTTTTGCGCACAATTGAAGACGGTAATTTTGTCTTCTGCCACGTCTATCAGAACTTAGGTAACGGTGAAGCGCAGTGGGTCACAGCCGACATCTTTGACACTGATGAAGACGGCAAGATCGTCGAGCATTGGGACGTCATCGCCGAATACAAATGGCCCACCGTTTCTGGTCGCACCATGGTCGATGGCCCGACCAAGATCGAAGACCTCGACCAGACTGACGCCAACAAGGCGGTGGTGCAGGGCTTTGTCGACAACGTTTTGATGGGCGGGCGTGCCGATCTGGTCACGGATTATATCTCTACGGAGCAGTACGACCAACACAATCCGGAAGTCGGTGACGGATTAGAAGGTTTCGGCAAACACCTGAAAGAGGTGATGGCGAGCGGTCAGGCCGCGCAATACGTTAAAGTTCATCACTTGCTGGGTCAGGGCAACTTCGTGGTGATCTACAGCCATGTGAAACAAGGCGGCGATGATTGGGCATTCTTTGATCTGTTCCGCTTAAAGGGCGGCAAGATCGTCGAGCACTGGGATGTTCAGGAAAAGATTGGGCCGAAAGAAACCTGGAACAACTCCGGCAAGTTCTAAACAAGGCGCGGCCCCGGAAAGGGGGCTGCGCGTCGTCCCAGAGTAGGAGTCGAGACATGGCGCTTCAAATTCATGAAACCGCGGCCAAATCCATCATCGGCAGTACCAAGGTGCCGAGCGCGGATTACGTGATCAATCCTTACACGGGCTGCCAGTTCACCTGCATGTACTGCTTTGCCAGTTTCATGGGGCGTTTCGTGGGCGAGAGTAACGGCAACTGGGGCAACTACGTTTACGTGAAAACCAACGCTGTCGAGTTGATGGAAAAGCAAATCCACAGGCTGCTCAAGAAAGACCCGCATCCACGCATCGCGATCAGTACGGTGACCGATCCCTATCAAGGGGTGGAACGCAAATATCGTCTGACACGCGGTATTCTGAAGGTCTTTGCGGAACATGACTATCAGGGGCGTGTCAGCATCCTGACCAAATCGCCTACGGTTCTGGATGACCTGGAGGCGCTGAAACGGATCAAATACGCAGAGGTCGGCCTCAGCATTACAACCTCGGATGACAAGCTGAGCAGACAGCTGGATGCGATGGCCCCATTGACCCACGCACGACTTGAAACACTGCGCAAACTGACAGATGCGGGCGTGAAATCCTATGTTTTCGTGGGTCCATTCCTGCCGCATATGTATTTACGCCCCGAGTTGATTGACGAACTCTTCGCAGGTATCCGCGCAACGGGCGCGACAGAGGTAAAAGTCGAATACCTGAACTTGCCATCCTATGTGCGGCCACGTTTGCGCGAATTCCTCAAGGATCAACCCGCCGACATACAGGCCGTCTATGCCAAATCGCAGAATTTCGAATATCGCGACACGCTGGAACCCATGATCCGCGAAGCGCTGGCCAACAATGGCCTGCAACTTCGCTTCAACGAAATCGTTCATCACGTCAGTGACCAAGACCTCAAGGAAACATTATGACCGCATTCAAACTCGCCGCTGGCGCACCATTTCCCGTAAGCAAGATTGCCCGCTTGGGCGGAGGGGACCTCACGCTCGGCAAACCATCCGAGGGATTTGATTGGCAAATGATTGTCGTCTATCGCGGGAAACACTGCCCCTATTGCAGCCGTTATTTGCAGGAACTGGAACCGCTTGTTCCGCGCCTGAATGGGATCGGCATTGACCTCGCTGCGGTTTCTGCCGACAGCCTAGACCGCGCAGAACCCCATATCGCCAAGCTTGGGATCAATTTGACAATTGGCTATGACCTGTCCATCGCACAGATGAAGTCACTCGGTCTCTATATCTCTGAACCCCGCTCTGATGCCGAAAGCCCGCGACCATTCGCAGAACCCGGGCTTTTCATCATCAATGGTGATGGCACGCTGCAAGTGACTGATATCTCCAACGGCCCGTTCGTGCGCCCGCATCTGGAAACACTTGTCGGCGGGTTGGAGTTCATTCGGAACCCGGATAACAATTATCCAATCAGAGGGATGTTGGAGTAGATTTCAATATCGCTCTGATTAAGCCCGTTAACTCTGGTAAGTGGATTTACAGCTTGCAAACAACTATGCTCTGATTTCCCGCTTCATAAATTCGACAAACGCCTTCACGCGCGGTTTTCGAAATGCCGACGGTAACTGTACGCTTTGGATCGGCAGAGTCCGAGAGTGGAAATCAGAGAATAACTCTACGAGCTTCCCGGTTTTTAGATCATCTCTTAAAAACACATCGGGGCAGATGAATATCCCACGCCCCGCACGCGTTGGCACGAGACAAGCAGGAGGGCTGTTGGCGAGGAACGGACCGGATACCGGAACTTGCACGGTTTGTCCCTCGATGCGGAACGGCCAGCGGTTTGGATCGGGGTTGTTGGCGTCACGGATGCAGATGTGATCGGAAAGCTCGACTGGATGTGAGGGTGCCCCGTGTTTCTGGAGGTAGGAAGGGGCCGCGACCACCTTCATATGTGTTTCACCAAGTTTGCGAACGATCAGGCTGGAATCGCTGAGTGCGCCGATCCTGATTGCAACGTCAAAACCGCCTTTGGCAAGGTCAACGTAATGATCAGACAAGTCCAGTTCGATTGTTACGTTCGGGTGCTGCTCCACAAATCTGGATGCCGCCCGCGCAACGGCGGTGTCCCCATAGGTAATTGGCGCGGCCACGCGGATAATGCCCTTCAGACCTTCCGATGGGTCAAACTCATCTTCCAACTGCTCCAGTTCGGTCAAAACGCGCCGGGCGCCTTCAAGATACCGCTCGCCCTCGTGGGTCAGGGACATTGATCGGGTCGTGCGATGCAACAGGCTCATGCCAAGTTGGTTCTCGAGCTGAGCGACCCGTTTGCTGACCAGCTTGTTTGATATTCCCAGACGGTGCCCGGCTGCGGCAAAGGAGCCGGATTCCACCACGGCGACGAAGCTCTTCATTCCTTCAATGCGGTCCATGGGATTATCTCCAAATTAGCGATATATATTCTCTCTTATCGCCATTTTGTGGATTAAAGGCCATCGCTAAGTTCTTCTCAAGCTGAAACGCAGGAGACAAGATTATGGCAACCTCAGACGCCCCCATCTCAATTGGCCAAGTCGCCCTTACGGTGCGCAATCTGGATAAGACTGCTGCCTTTTATGAAGAGGTGATTGGCCTCCAGCTGATCGAACGCAACGGAGAAAGCGCCCGTTTGGGCTCAGATGCCGGAACGTTGATCGAACTGCGCCAGGACCGGAAGGCGAAGCCGTTTCCAAGAGATGCAGGACTGTTTCACACGGCATTTTTGCTGCCGACGAAACAGGATCTGGGCTCTTGGTTGATCTACGCGGCAGAGCGCGGTGTTCAGCTTGATGGTGCATCACACCATGGCGTCAGTGAGGCCCTCTATTTGAGTGACCCGGAAGGCAACGGGATAGAAATCTATCGTGACCTGCCCCGCGAGGCATGGAAGCGGCAGGGCGACACCGTGCACATGACCACGCGCCCGCTTGATCTGAAATCTCTCACTAAAGAAGCCACGCCATGGCAAGGCGCGCCGCAAGACACGGTCATCGGACATGTCCATCTGCGCGTTGGTGATGTGCGCGAAGCCGCGCGGTTCGTTACCCAAGACCTTGGCATGGTGGAAACATTCCAGCTTCCCTCGGCCCGTTGGTTCGGAGCGGGAGGTTACCACCACCACCTTGCCGCGAACGCGTGGCAATCCCAAGGGGCAGGCCAACGGTCAGAAGGATCAACTGGTCTTGCGAGTGTCGAGCTATTGGCCGCATCCGAGAGCCTGTCCCCCGGTCGTTTGATCGATCCATGGGGCACTGAATTCAAGATCACCACGGCGCAAGCCCGCGCTGCGTGAAACCCGTCAGCCAAACCAAATAAGGAGTATACCAATGACACCTAAAGAACTTGTACTGGAGGCCGTTTCCGCCATCTTCATCAACTTCGATCCGACAGCCGCTGAACAGCTGCTTGCACCGGATTATATTCAGCATAACCCAGGCGTCCCCACAGGTGCGGCCCCGATCCTCGGCTTCATTCCCGGCTTGAAAGACAGCGGGATCGAGGTCGACATCCATCGCGTGATTTCCGAAGGCGACATGGTTGTTCTGCATACCACCTATAACAACGCCCAAGCCTTTGGTGCGGAAACTCTGGTCGGCTTTGATGTGTTCCGTGTTGAAGATGGCAAGGTTGCCGAGCATTGGGACAATCTGACACCGGTCACGCCTCCGAACCCCTCGGGCCACACGCAAACCGATGGGCCGACCAAAATCACCGATCTGGACAAGACGGCCGAGAACAAGGCATTGGTCACCGATTTTGTCAAAACCATTCTGAAGAATGGCGAGGTCGACCGGATCACCGATTTCCTGTCCACCGAGACCTACATTCAGCACAACAGCAACATTGCTGACGGTCTGGACGGTCTGGGCGCAGCACTTGCCGGAATGGCCGAGCAAGGTATCCAAATGATCTACACAGATGTGCATTTAGTGGTGGCCGAGGGGGACTTCGTCTTCACAGCGTCCGAGGGTACGTTTGCCGACAAGCCAACAGCGTTCTATGACCTGTTCCGTGTCGAAGACGGCAAGATCGTTGAACATTGGGACGTGATAGCGGACATCCCGTCCGAAATGGCCCATGACAACAGCAAGTTCTGATCGGTGGCCGTTATGAAAGCACTTCTGATCACATTGTTCTTAGCTTTAGGAGGAACCGCAATGGCACAGGACAACGGCGTCATCGAGATCGTCACGATGAATTTGGCTGAGGGTGTTTCAGCAGACGCCTTCGACCCCATCGACAAAGCCATCGAAGATGAGCATGTCAGCAAGCAGCCCGGCTTCATTTCGCGCCAAGCTGCCTTTGCAGATGGTAAATGGGCGGTCGTGGTCAATTGGGAAAGCGCAGAAGCGGCCCAGGCATCCATGGATAGCTTCGCATCTGCACCAGCTGCGGAAAAGTTCATGAGCATGATCGACGCATCCACGATGTCGATGACACGCTACGAACTGGCGCGATAACAAGACAAATGAGAATGAAGCACCCGTGGTGGCCACGGGTGCTTTACTGTTTCAACGGCTCATTCAGAAACGAGCAGGCCTTGATGTCTCGAATACCAATGACTGCAAGGTTCGCACTGCTGACTTTCAGGAACTCTTTAGCGAATGGCGGCTTGCCTGTTCGTTGATAGGGCGCTTCTATTCAGATTGTCGGTTCTGTCTCTAGCAGAACCTAGGGCAACCGAGTGAGGATTTTCAATTCAAGGGAGGCGGCGAGGCAATCGGTCGCTCCACTAAATGTAAGTAAATCATTACGAAATTTTTGGTCAACATGCCGTGCCTCTGTGATAAGAGTGTGTTGATCTAAAAAGGTTTTTCGTGTGTGGATAGGTAATGTCAAATGGAGCGCTACATTTGATGAACCGCAAGGCAATACGAACCCATTTCGACGATTTTAGCGCCCATACACAAGGTCATTAGCGCCCACAATTCGTAACTCTTCGGTTTTGCAGGAAAAAAGGCGCCGGAATTTAGGTCACCGGCGCCTTGTTCTTTGCTGGTGCGAGATTGAAAGTGCACCCAGAAATCTCACCAGAATTGATGCCGAGAGAGGCGATCAATAGTAGCCGGAGCTAACAATCGCTAGCCAATCGGAAAACCCACTTGGAACCTCAGCGAATTTCAGGGCGTGTTGTGAGGGTTGATAGGTTTTGGGACTACTTGCTTGCCGAGGTTGTCTCTTGCGCTGGACGACAGCGTGGTGACGCAACACCATCGACAATTAAAACTCTTCAACTTCACCCACTCCAGTATAAACACTAGAAGTGCTTACCTGCACACTGTCAATGATCTGGGTTGTTATCCCGCTCAACACACGCCGGTCATCGACACGCGGCTTACCGTGAGACTTGGGAAAGAAGGGCTCAAGACGCGCCATCTGCGCGTCGGTCAACCAGAAAAGATCAGACATGTTCACCGCTCGGTTTTCAGCCGTGAATCATGCCGCTCGCTGAAAATCAATGGGTCCTGACCCTAGCTATCGACTCCGAAATCCAATGATCCATGCCTACACTCAATGGCGCTGTTCAGCGCCCAACAAGCTCGGCAAAATCGTTTCAAGGCTTGACCTTTTGCGATTGCTTCTGCGCATAGGTGGGTATGGTCGGAATGTAAAACCCGGCTTGTCTTGTCTCGCAGTAAGTGCACGAGCAGGTCTGCGTTGCGCAGACCTTCCCGTGTTGTGAGCTTGCTCATATGCCACAACAAAAAATCCAAAAAGATAAACTTTGTTTTTCTAGTCCTAAGTTGAGGTAGCTTCGCTTGTACCGCGAGAGGAGAAAGTTGGTGATAAATAATAGGCCGTTCCCACTAAGTCGAATTGCTCAGCGCATCACTCTGGCGAATATCGCATTCTTAATCTTGGCTTATTTGATGTCGCCAACCAAAGTGCAAGCCCAAAGCTCACAGGCCTGCGTGGAATTAGGTGCTCCTCGAATTGAGTACTCTTCTGGATCTGAAAGCATTCGCGTTAATCAAACAATCTCAACGACGGAACGCACGTGTCTCCCGATCCCAAACGGACCCATTACAGGACTTACAATTGGAAACTCCTCGATCACGTCCTCAGGTGAAATTGAGTTGTATGTTCCTGGCCAAAATACCGTTTCAAGCAATGCTTCAGTTTTAACTCTTCTGAATGTTGATGTCGCCGCAGGCAGCGGAGACTTCGTATCTCGGGAAGCGTTGGCAACAAACATCAATGGAAAGCTCAGAGTGAACCTCATTGGAACTTCGATTGGTTCCGGCAGATCAATGACGTTCGCTCCCTTCAACGGCGCGAATATCGACCCCACTGAAGTCTACTTCCAGTCTGACCGCCCGCTAACCTATGACAACCTTACCGTTATGGGAGCGACCGAAGTAGTTTTTGGGGCCTACTATATTCAGACTCGGGTTGCTGAGGCTTCTGATTTCACACTGACGAATAGTTCAATTTCTTCAACCAGTGACCTGGCGATAGCGGCAGGCACGACTGTTCGGCTTGATGCAGCAAGTAGTTTAAACACCGTAAACTTTGAGAATTTTGGCACGTTGGCCGGCACGGGAACCGTGAACGCATTCAACTTCACAGTTAAGAACGGGGGGGTGCTTTCGCCGGGCTTTTCAATTGGTACACTTAATAACAGTGGCGGAATCGCCTTTGAAACTGGGTCAAGGCTCTTAAGTGAAGTCGATCCAACTGCCGGGCAGAAAGCTGACTTGGTGTCATCCAGCGGGCGGGTGACAGGGATTGACAGCGCCACAATCCAAGTCGAAGCCGCTCGTCCCGGTCTGACTGCGCAAGACTATGCGGCCGGCAACAATTACACGGTCCTTCAAGCCTCGAGTATTGATGGAGATTCGCCAACACTTGTTGCAGGTGGATCTCTGCCGGCTTTGTCTAATCTGACGATAGCCAATACGCCCACCGCAGATGGTCAGGTCGACATTGCATTCACCGCACAACCGGTCTCAAGCTTACCGCAGAACCCGGCGGTTACCAGTTCGCCAAACGCCAGCAACCTCGCTGGAGCGGTTGCTAATACCACAAACACATCACCGGGGACGGGGCTCAGTAGCGGTTCAACAATTGGTGCCGCTGTCAATACGCTCACCAATTCAGGTCTGGCTGGGTTTAATCGCGTGCATGCAGAACCCTATTCCTCAAACCTGACTATTGGGCTTGAGCAACTAGACCTGATAACAAACACTGTTCTGAGCCATGCTGACTGCCGCAAATATCAAGCAGTTGGTTTCAACAATCAAAACAGACCCGTTGCATCAGGTGGCATCGACACGGACCGCAGCCCTAGTGGCGCAATCGACTGCTCTGATCGGCGCTGGTGGATCGACACGGCCTATGTGAGCGGGGACGTTGATGGAAGTAACGGCCTTGGCACATTCGACTATTCGCTGGGCACCATTTTGGTTGGAGCGGATGTCGCAAGTACCAATAGAGGTGTGTTCGGCGTGTACGCAGGTTTCGGAACGTCCTCCATGGATGAGCACGATCAAGTCGATCAAGACTTTTCGACCGACAACTATCACGTGGGCGTCTATGGGCGAACAACAACCGGAACTTGGGAGTTCTCCGGACTGATCGGTTACATGTTCGGTGAAACCGACGCCAAGCGAAACAACCCTTCTGTTGATGGCTTTACGGGAGGCGAGGCTAAATCGGATTTGGACCAAGAGGGAATCCACGCCGGTATCCAGGCACGGAAGTTGTTTAACCTGGACAGCGGTGCAAGGGTTTCTACGGTTTTTGGATTGAACTACGGGCGTATTCAACAAGGTTCAGGCACAGAGACTGGCGGTGGTGACTTCAACTACTCAATTGAAAAAGCGGATGCAGAGTCTCTGGTCGCGTCCATTGGAGTTGACTACCAACGGGACTTCTTGACAGAGAATGGTGTGCTAACCCCAATTGCCTTTGCTCGTTATGAGTATGACTTCTTTGCCAACAAGGATAGTGAGCACGATATCACTGTAACGAGCCCGATATTTGGCACTTTCACACAAGTCGGACAAAACCGAGGGGCAAATGGCTTCGTGCTTGGTCTGGGGCTAGGGTATCAGATATCTGATCTGGCCAGACTAACGGCAGGATATGGCTATTCAGTTCGCTCCAATGGCCAAGAGCATGGCCTCGGTGCAAACTTAAGTGTTCGGTTTTGATTAGGGCGGACCAACGAAGAGGAGTGGTAAGCTAGCTGCAACAACTTGCGGAAGCTATCGTGGCAATGTGAGCGTCATTCTCTAGCGGCTAAAATTTGGGGATATTAAAAACATAAAGCCGCGATTTCTTGGCGTCGTCTGTCAGGATGTAGAGAAGCCCTTTGGTCTCATCGAGAGCGATACCTTCGGGATGTTTAACTTCCTTTTGTTTGCCATCTTCTGTGAACGTCAAACTGATGGATTTTATGGACTTGGACTCTGGATTATAGACAAAAATTTGACGGCCTTTGTCACTTAGAATCCAAAGAGAACGTGAAGACGGGGACCATGCCAGGCCGCTCAAATCCAGTTCATCATTATCTACACGCTCGGAGATAAAACCTGCATCGAGGGCTAAAGGAATCATCTCAATAATTTCATCTAGCTCTGGTGATACGACCATTAACAACCTTGGTTGTCCCTCAATGCCAATGAAGACCCGCCCGGATTCCGGGTCGACGGCGATGCCCTCAGGTCCCTTGTTCAAAGGGTTACCGACGAGCAATTCAGCGGCGTCCGAGTAGCCTTTGAGAGATGTTAGAGGGATTGTAGTTAGTTGAATGGGGTCAGTCGGGTGAACGACTAGAATTGATCGATCAGTTTCCTGAAGTACTAAAACAGACCCATCTTTTCGTGATGCGACGCCCTCCAGATCTGATCCCGCCAATGAAGGCAGCTTGAATGAGTTTCCTAATGCCCCATCGATTCCAAGTAGGTGCAGTTTAGGTTCAGCGTCGCTTACTGACCATAAGAAGCCTTCCGCGTTGGACAGAGACAATCCGGAAGGCTCCGAGAAGCCTTCCGATTTATCCGCCACCTTGAAGGAGTCGATGAGAGTCAAACCGGGACTCTCGGCGTGGGCGAGCTCGATCCATGCCAGAAATGCAACAGTAGCGCTTGCAAAAGAAGCGAGTTCTCCAAGCTTGGGTAAGCACCGTGAAAACCCAAGTTTCGACCGAAGCAGCTTGTGTTCTGACATTGGATTTTCTCGCGCTTGGACCATATCCTTGTATCAGCGTTCGTATCACAGTCCGGACGCGATGTCCGAAGAATGCACGGTAATCTCTTTACCTGATCCCGCCTGTTGCGATTGAATTGAATAGGGCACGATGTGCCTTTGGTGAAGCGTAAGCCTTTGGCGTGAGCAGGAAGGAAGACAAGTTGAATACGACCCTCACATTTGTGACCGTGTTGTTGATGCTGCTGTTGCCAGGTGCTGCGGTGTCACAAGTCGACCCTGCGACGATGCTGGCCGGGGCTTCGGGGTCGGAAATCGTTATCGAACGCCGGTGGACGCAGTTTCGTGGCAAACAGGAACTGTATTTCTTTACTCTCGATGTTATCGTAACGATCATTCTGGCTGGCTTGATTGTCTATCATCCGGTGAGACGTAAAGCCCGTAGAAGTGTCAGCGATATCGTCATGCCGCGACTGTTCTTCCTTTATGCGCTTGTCGGCATGGCGGTTGGGTTTCTGGTCGTACAGCACGGATCGATGATCGGGTTCGTGATTTTTGGAATAGGAGCTCTGTTAAGGTTCCGATCAAATATGGATGACCCGGTCGACACGGTGGAAATGATTATAGTCACCGTGCTTGGGCTGGCGGTAGGGCTGGGCTTACCCTTGATGGCCACACTGGTGGCGGTTGTATGTTGGTGTTTCATTTGGCTCGGTGGGCGAAACAAGGGCGTGGAAATTTCGCTCAAGGCTTCAAACGAAGAGCACTCATTGAAAGTCAGCGGGGACATTGAAGCCATGGCCGCAGACGCTGGCTGGAAGTTGGTCCGAAAACACCACGTACCCGGAAAATCTCGCGTTTCGTTGCTTTTCATCACTTCGGGTGGATTGTCGGAAGCTCGGATCGAAGAGATGATTAACGATCTGGTCCCTGAAAAAGTTGAGCTGAAACTCAACCTCTAATCATTTCACAAGGTCTAAGCGTTTCAACACCGCATTCGGGGATCTGATCTCTTTCGGGAGCGACTTGAAGTTTACTGACCTTTCGAAATCAGGCCCTCGATATACTGCTATCCCAAACTCTCCGTTTGGTTGGAACGTAACATGAGTGAAGCTGTGAGGTGATTTGGCATTGTCACCAATAAGCCGTCGCGGGCCACCTCCTAAACAAGCTTGGGAAACATAAGCCACACCGTCTTTCCAGCCTGGGTAGAAGGCATGATGGTGGCCTGACAGATGCAGAACGACACCGCTTTCTAGGTAAATTTTTTCAAGTGTTGGGTCACCGATGATTTCGCGTTCGCGCTGGATCGCGAAGGGCCAAAGTGGGAGGTGACTGAAAGTGACAACCGGATTCCCATTTGCACCCAGTTCCACAAGTCGGTCCTGTTGATCACCGGATAGCGGCCCTAAGGTCGTTGCATCCAGAGACGCAAACGTAATGCCTTGCATCTTGAATGCGTAGAAGAACGGGTAGTCATCTGAAATCAGGAAGTCGACGCCTGGTTTTCTCGGCGCCCATTCCTCTGCGTATATTTTTCGTTCACGCTCGAACCCACGGTACGCAGAGGCATCATGGTTTCCTGGCGTGACCGCAAATGGAATGCCGGCAGCCTCTAAAGGGTCTGATACGGCCTCGTGAAACGCCTCCCACATCTCCCTGACCTGTTTGTCGGATAAGTTGGGGATGCGCTGTCCCGCAACCATATCTCCAGTCGAAATAACCAAATCGGGATCAATCTCGACTATCCGCTTGATCGCCTTTTCGATGCGCGCATCGTATCTGACCGAGCCATAGCTGCCGTTCAGATCCGATATGACGATCACATCCAAAGCGGCCGCTTTGCAGGCGAGCACGACCGTCCAAACGAACGCCGCGACAGTGATCGAACGCTTACGGATCATTGCAGTCCAGGCCCTCCGCCTCGGTATTATTGTTCAAAAAGAATGCGACAGGATCCAAGTCGAACATCAAATCACCATTAGAACAATTGTCCCAGAGAATGGACGTTGCCAGCTCGGTGTTTTTCACAACTTGGGCAATCTGCCTATCTGACAACCCAAGGCTCCGCGACAACCAGCCGTAGACGAGACCTTGAGATTGAAGATCACTATTCAAAGCAACCAAGCGCCGATACGTGCTTGGAGAGAAGTGGCGAATTTTCTCCAGCATTTGAGTAGATTGCGCGAAGTTGGCATACTCGACACGCCCACCAGCATCGTTGTCGTTTAGATTGCTGCGACGGATCAATAATGCCTCGGCGGGAATATCTCCATCGTTCGGCTGATGGTGCTTGGCTTTCTTATGCTTCAACTTTCCGTCTTCGACCCAATACCAATAGGGTGTGAAGTCTATGTTTCCTACACGGTCCTGCTGGCTGAAGATGAAGTCGAGTAGAACAATCTCGGTAAGTTCTTGCATCCAAAATGCCATCTGTTGGTCGCTGACATCGGGGCCGAGATCCTTGTTGATCATCCTGTCTTTTCGGCCTTCACTAACGCCCTCTGCAATGGCCTCTGAGATTGGTTTTGAAGACCGCAAAGCCAAAAAAGCAGGCGTTTCCTGAAAATCGCGGTTTTGACCTTTTCCCCATCCAGATTTGCGCGTGCCGTTGATTTCCGAACCGTATCGATGCCCAGGGCTATCAAGCAGGACACCGTATATTTGCGTTCGGTCTGCGGTGAACAGATCATCGGTCGGTTGGTATGAGTTCGGGTCGGCGTCCGCAGCTGCAAAGACCCGCCAGCCTTCATGGTTCATGCGCCCGCCGCGAGAGCCGCCAGAAATCGCAAGGCCAGGCTCTGCAACCTCGGAGAAATGCGCCTGGGCGTCCATGCTACGCCAAACGGCGACTGGAACTTTGACAGTCGCGTCGAAATATCTGGAGAAATGATAGTAAAGCAGCGACGAAGTGGAAAACGTTCCACTGGTGCCCTTTTGGTTCATGGTGGACTTGAATTTAGCGACCCTGTCCTTGGCCAGATCTTTCGCCGCCTTTCCCTCTTTGCAAGCGTTTCTCTCGAATTCAGAACGGTTCCCCGTGTAGGGTCCTTCCGAAATATCGTAGACGGCCATTCCTGGGCTGGTGCTCCAGGTTTTTGGGCAAATGGCGATTTCGGGCGCATAGAAATCGATTTCGCAATAGGCAGTTTCTTCCTCAAGATCGCTGTTCTTGTACTCGCCCGTTGGGACTTTTTCGATCCGAATGCAGTGTTCCGTAACACCATTGGGACTATCAAATGTCGTGGCTTCTCCGCGAACATCGTCGCTCGCCCACAAGGCAGTGGGCGCAATGAAAGCCAGTGACCCCAGAAGATTGAACCTCATTTGGATAGTCCTCCCGATGTCATTTGGGGCAAATCGCGGCCTGTTGTTCGCCGGAGATCTTCAAACTGGGGTCGACACTGAAGTTAGAGAACTTCGAGTCAATCCACTGGTCACACCCGCCTGAACATGGGGCCCCGTTTCGGGCATCATTCCAATATTCCTTGGCCCTTTCTTCCGTCCATCCGCAAAACTGAACAAGCGCCATTGCCGACAATGCACCAGAGGAATGAACGCCCCACATGCAGTGCACCAGGACAGGACCCTTTCCAGGGTCCTCAATCACCTCGTGTATGGCGGCCATGACATTGCCGGGTCGGGACGATCTGGCGTTCTGATAGTCAAAGGATCCGTTTCCGCAACTGGTGCGGCCGTATTCGGTGTTCTTGCCGAAGTCCGCATAAAACCCGGCCGAAAACCCTTCATCGCACAGTGTTTCGCGCTGAGCGTTGCTCAAGCCCGTTCGACCCTTGTCGCCGCCCTTGAAGCCAGAGCGATACAAAACTCCGCTTAGGACTGGGCGAAAGAAAGCGACGCCATCGACGCCTCCGTCGCTGCCCTTTGAGAGCATCTGGCTGTTGCTTGGGCCACCGTTCCGACTGGTGACGTCAGAATTCGCCGCAGTTGCCAGAACACCGATGAATATGAGGGACGTCAAAAACCGCATGCCAGTTCCTTTCTATTCTTAAGCGCTATATGCTCAAACTCTTCCCACTTGGAAATCTATTGGAGCGGCTCATTCTCAGCAGCCGTATCAAGTGCGCGATAGACTTTCCGAACTGAAGCTTTAGATTGGCCACACCAGATTGATGATAAAGACGACCACGAAGTAGGCCAGAAATACTTTCCAGTTCAATTGGTCTTTGTTTTCTTCGTTTATCACGCCGGCCAATTTCAAGGCCAGGTTTGTTACAATTAGAGCGACGATGGTAACCGCCGCATGTGCCAAGTCGAAATGCAAACTGAAGCTCCCTTTTGCAGATGTTTGATTGATGAAATATGTGTCAGCAGTCACCTGATGGCAGCATAGTTACATCTGAGTACCTTCCCTCAGATGTCGTGATCCGAGCACATGCACCAGTATCTCTGTTAAACCAGTACGAGGTCAGCCCTTCGCTGCGGATGAGTTCAAATCCGAGACTTTGGATGCCCATTTCAGCTTGGCCCGCTCTTGCCCCTTCAAATGACGAAAGATCGCTAGAGCTGCCCACAGTTGGTGCACTTGCATCCACTGATCCAACACTGTCGTCGCATGCTGCAAGCGCAGTAATACACGCCGTGCCGATCACCAATAGGACCTTGGGTTTCATCTGTTTTTCCCTCGCTTGTTTGGACTTGCGCTCCAGGGTTTCTGATTGACCACCTATTCAATTCCGAAAATGACGTTGTAGTCGACAGAAGAGTTGCTGCGATTGATAACCTCCACAACATGATCACCGGATTGCCAAAGCTGTCCTCGATACTCTTTGTCCGCCGACATCAATCCTAACAATTCAGATCCATCAGGGTTACGAATAACATAGTCCAAGGAGCCATTTCGCGGCGCAACTCGGACGTAAAGAAACTGTTCGTTCTTTGCACCGAGAACATATTGCTGCGACGCTCCGGGCGCGAGTTCACCAACTAGTTCGGCGCCGGTGGAATCAGCATCGAATTTGACACGTTGGCTACCGGTAGAACCGGCGGCGCCTGCCATTGCTCCACCGCCATCATCCATCGCTTCGACAACCGACATCTCGCCGATGCTTCCATCCTTGTAAGCGATGCAGCGCCAAAGTGTTCCACCTGCATCACGCAGCATAACGAGCGTACCAGCTTCCGAGAACTGAGAGCTTTCAATCGTTCCGGATTGACCGTCTGGTCCACCAACCAGCCGCAAATGGTCGATACACGCGTCGTCGGCTTCTGACATTGCAAAAGCAGCTGTGCTCGCGATTGCGAACATGGGTGTGAGGAGTTTGAGTAAAACGAGTTTCATCAGATGGTTCCCTGTTGGCTTGTCCTTGAAGTTTTGTTCCGTACAAAGCGGAACCTCACTTTGCTTCTCGTAACTTTGACAGAAATTCATCGCATGCCTGTGCGCTGCCGACGATCTCATCTGTCGTTTCAATTCCTTGCAGAGATGCCATCTCGGAATTTACGCGATTGAGGATTTGATCCGCTTGCTCGGCGGTGATCAGGTTCTCGGCTTGTGCTCCTTTCAATGTGGTGCAAACACCGGCGGACAAGCCTGTCGCAACGCCGACCCCCATTGCGGCCCCGCCACCCAAGGTCATCGCTCCAACCACGCCGAGGACGAGCCCGATCACAATTCCCAAGATTACTTTTCCCATGTTTTCCTCCTTTTGGGTGAGACAGAGCTCCGCCTTCACTTCTGGCGCAAACTGCGTACCCATCTGCAAATCAAGACCAGCGCTAACAGGTTGAGCACCGGTACAATCGCCGCAAACCACGGTTTGGCTGACTCTGAGACCAAATCCACTAGAATTATCCAAGGCAATCCCAACGGCAAAAGGAACACCCCGGACAAGGGATCTCGTTCCTGTCCCAACCAGCCAAATGTGCCGGTCAAGAATGCAATCAACGCCAACAGGTACAGGGTCGAGAATACGATGATGGTGGTTCTACAAACCAAGTCGAGCCTCAGCAGATCAAGCCAGTGCTGCGCAGCCATTATTGGCCACGCATCAGACTGCTCACAATGCGCCTTCGTCGCCCAGGAACTCGATACCAGCCGTCGCGCCATCACTGTAGGCAATACAATTCCACGGAGCCCGATCCTCTCCAACGCCGACGGTGACCTGTGTTCCAGCTTCGCTGAATGCGGATGAGAGCACCACGACTTGCGAATTGTTCGTTGTTTTGGCCACATCTCGCAAACACGCCTGCTGAGCGGGTGTGAGTTCGGCGGGCGCACTGGATGTACCCGTGTCCTCACAGGCCGCAAGCAGTGTGAAACAAGTTGCGCCCGCAATCATCACTATCTTGTTGGTCATTTTCTTCTCCCTCTGAGTCTGTTGAAATTAACGAAGTTGGATACGCTTGTTTGAGGATCTCGCGTTTGGGCAGCCGACAGAACATACCTCGATCCTGTGACGACCTTTTCCAAAACTTGCTGCGGGGGGGCTTGGCGGGCAGATCACTATTACGTTGACTGCCAAGACCTCCAACAACGTGGGATGGCCGAATGACGTCACTAGCAAATGCTAGAGCAAACTCTGGAAAGAGGGCGAGTACGTTAAGTCTAAGCATCGCGCCCTCCCAACGACTGATCCGTGTAAAATGCCTTCCGACCGCCAGCACTCACACCAGCAGTCGGAAGGGCCCGACAATTCGGGCGACAGCGACAACAACGGAGGTAAAATGAAAGCTGTGTCGAATTCGCATGTTTGAATCTATTTTCTAAAAAATCAATATTTTTTCCGCGCGTAAAATTCATTACGCTCTCGTGCGATAGGCTTCTGCTTTCAAACAAAGGTAAGAGGGAGCATCCGTAGGGGCGAGTTCGCTCTCCTAAGCGGCGCAGCGTTTAAGGCCGCACAGAAGTTAAGAATGGAGTGAAATATGGGATTTAGCGAAGCCGTTAAAACGTGTTTCTCGAAATACTTTCAGTTCTCCGGTCGGGCTTTACGCTCAGAATACTGGTGGTTCTTCTTGTTCGTGGTTCTCGCGAGCGCTGCTTTAGCTGTGCTGGATACGATCATATTCGGGACCAACCCCGAAACAGGGCAGGGATCTCGGGTTCTGTCCTCTGTTTTCCAACTGGCTGTTCTCATACCCATGCTGGCCGCCGGTTGGCGGAGGCTGCATGATACAGGACGACCTGGCTGGTATTTGCTGCTGCCGATGGCGCTCAGCATTACAACGCTTTTTGTTATGCTGGGCGGCGTGGCGTTCTTCTCGGTATTGGAGCAAGGGACGGAAAACCCCGATGCATTACGAGGACCCGCGGCAGTCCTGGGCGTGACCGGTATTGTTGTTGTCTCAATTCTTCAATTCATTCTGTCCATCCTGATGATCTGGTGGCTGACGCGACCTTCCCAAGAAGGCGCAAACGAATACGGCGCACCTGTTTCCTAACCTTGTTGCCCGGGTAACGGACCGGAAACTTTGGCTGAATGACAGTACGAACCACACCCCTGGAGAGAGAAAATGAGGTTCAAAACGATTTCCATTGGAATGCTACTGATGGCTATGGCGACCACAGCATCAGCGGAGTGGTCGTTCAACTCCGGGCCTAATCCCAATGCATTTATTCAGACCGGAAACATGACGCTGGAGCTTCAGTGTGACCGTATCCGCTTTGCTCCGGCTGGATATGAGGACAGCCAGGACATTGTACAGAAGCAAGGGCTTTCCATTCGGTTTTTAAAGAATGGCACCACCGAAGTTGGGGCATTTCAGGTTGGCGCAGAAAACGCGGCTTTGCAGATCGTCGACAATTATCCTGTCGAGGTCAGTTTCAATAGTCAGCAGGATTATGGTTTTGTACTGGACCAGCTCGCGGCCAATGCATCCGTTAACCTGTCCATGATTGATCAAGATGTCAGCTACGGAATCTTTGACTTGAAAGGTTCCAGCGCGGCAATTCGGTCCCTTCGTTCCGCCTGCGATTCAGGAGCTAGCCAACGGGCCTCCTACGAACCCCCAGAAGGCATCGTCTATTGTGGTGGCGGAGCGGTAGAGCGTGTCATCGAACCGGTAATTTTGGACAACCCGGACGGAGAATGGGACGCGCGAGTAACGGTCAACGGCGCGTCGATCAGAGCCATGACGGCCTATAGTTACTTCGGAAACTATGAGCCGCCGGCCGGATTTGTCGTCGCCCTGCTTGGGGAAGACATGTCCGAGTTTCTGATTTTTAGCGAAGGCTCGTCAAACTGGCTGGAATACGGGGACTACAGGTATGATCAATGCAACTGAAGCCACCTTCCAACCGGCTTCCCAATTGGCAAACTACTTGAAACGTTTGGTATCTGCGATCCTGCTTGGTTCGGGCCTGGTTTGGACCTCACCAGTTGTCGCGGCTGACGTTTCGCAACTTCCAACCGGTTTGCGAGCAAAGGTTGATCTGGCGGCACGAGCCTGCGCGGAGTTCAACAACGGTCAGTTTGGCTTAGATTGGGGCGCGGTCGAAAGGGTCGATCTCAACGGAGATCTACAACGCGACTGGGTTTTGAATGAGTCTGGTTTTGCGTGTTCGAGCGCCGCATCTCTTTACTGCGGAACTGGCGGATGCATGTCGCACTTTTGGGTTAGCGAAGAGGTGCACTCCTTGCTCAACCAAGGCTGGACGGTCGTTGATTTTGGGCGTCGACGCGTTGTCGTAGCGGATATTCATGGATCCAATTGCGACGGAATAAACCCAACGCCATGCGTCAGCGCTAGTGTTTGGGATGGCGAAGCCGACACTTGGCGCTCATCTGCTGGCGATTGGGAGTAAGCTGCATTTGGGCACCGCAGATAAGCCTGACGGCCTGTTTATTCGATGAGTTCTCTGTGGCACGCAATGAGGTCATTGGCCATGGATCTACCGAACCAATCTCTGGTTTGTGAGTGATCAACATCAACGCATTGGACAAAGCCACCAGTCACTCTGTCCAGTGTTGGAAACTAGTACCGAGCGTGGGCTCTCTTTTCGACGATCACGATCCTCTTCGTCTGACACTCCCGCAAAAAGACAAACAGTCCTGATCCCAAGATTAGCGTGACACCAAGCGGGATGGGAAGGTTCTGTATTTCTACCGACCTAAATTCCTTTCTCTGGTCACAATACGGACTGACCATTCCAAAAATTTCCTACCGCCACCTTGATTTTCTGGATCAATCATTCCAAATCATGCGCATGAGCAAAAAAACTCTACCCAATGGCGACATCAAATCATCCGCAGGTCCAGGCAGACCTCGTGCCTTTGACGAAGCTGAGGCTTTGGAAAAAGCCTTGTGCGTATTTTGGCACAAGGGCTACGAGACCGCGTCCGTGGACGATTTGACCAAGGCCATGGGTTTGAGCCGGTCCAGCTTCTATGGAACGTTCGTCAACAAGCAGACTTTATTTCACAAAGCTCTCAGGCACTATTCAAGGCGTGGTTTGAAAAATCTGCGTGACGTTGCAGATGCGAGCGGAAATGACCCCGTTGGTGCGATAATGGAAGCTTTGGCGAACCCACAAGGTGGTCGTGACGGCTGCATGCTGATCAATTGCCTTACGGAGCTTGCTCCTCATGATGATGAAGTGGCGGCTCTCGGGCGACAGCATTTGGAGAGTATTGACGAGATTATTGCGAGAGCGCTTGAGCCTTCAGATCCGGGTGTGGCTCTCGACAAGGCGCGCGCCTATGCCTCCCTTGCAATTGGCACGCTAGCCTTGCGCAAGGCGGGCGTTCCCGATGAGCAGATATCGCAAACCCTGAAACAAGCCCGGTTGGTGATTTCGCCATAAGGCCCCCCGCCACCATAAGGAAATGAAACCTAACACAAACTCAAACAAGAGACGGTGATCCTAATATTGGACTAATCGGTCCAATAATATCTGAACGAAGTTTACAAAAGAAGGAAGCAGCAATGGCTGATGAAAAACTGTTCTCCGGCATCAAAGCTGGTGCAATCGAGCTGAAAAACCGCATTGTCATGGCGCCATTGACCCGCAACCGGGCAAGAGCCGAGGATGACAGTGTCCATGAATTGCAGGCCAAGTACTACGCCCAGCGGGCGGGTGCAGGTCTGATCGTAACGGAGGCTTCGCAAATCTCGCCCCAAGGCAAGGGCTATGCCTGGACGCCCGGCATTTATTCCGAAGCGCAGATCGACGGCTGGAAAAAAGTGACTGAGGCCGTCCATGCCAAGGACGGGAAGATTGTAATCCAGCTTTGGCATGTGGGCCGGATTTCGCATTACAGCTTGCAGCAGGATGGTGGCGCCCCTGTGGCACCATCCGCAATTGGAGCCAAGGCCAAGACGTTTGATGGTGAGCAGTTTGTTGAAACATCTGAACCGCGGGCTCTGGCCATCGAAGAAATTGCTGGCATCGTTGCGGACTACCGGAGGGCTGCGGAAAACGCCAAAGAGGCCGGTTTCGACGGTGTCGAGGTCCACGCAGCCAACGGATACCTTATCGATCAATTCCTGCGGGACGAATCCAACAAGCGTGAAGACGAATACGGCGGTCCTGTCGAGAATAGAGCGCGGTTCCTGAAAGAGGTCATGGACGTGGTTGTCGATGTCTGGGGCGCCAACCGCGTTGGTGTCCGCCTCAGCCCATTCTCGGACGCCAACAACATCTCCGACAGCGACCCACAGGCGACATTCACCCATGCGGTCAAATTGCTGAATGGCTATGGGCTGGCCTATCTCCATCTCGTGGAAGGACAGACCGGCGGCCCGCGCGATATTCCGGAAGGTGGCGATCTGAAGGCGCTCTATGAATTGTTTGACGGTGCGAAAATCGGCAACAACGCTTATGACCGCGAAATGGCGGTTGAAGCGGTTGAAACCGGAGCCGTCGATCTGGTGGCCTTTGGTCGGCCGTTTATTTCCAACCCGGATCTTGTCAACCGGCTGGAGAAAGACGCCGCGCTGAATGAGCTCGATCCAACCACTCTCTACGGCGGCACTGAAAAAGGGTACACCGATTACCCGGCACTGGAAGAGGAAGCGGTTGCCGCAGAGTGATACATCGCTCTTAACTCCGTAGTGACAAACAAAACCAAGCAAAGTGAGCGCGTCGGTTTGAACGCGCTCACCTAGCAGTTACGGAAATGCCCATTCTTGAAGCGAGGATCTATCACTAGCCTGCGAATTAACTGCTTCCCTATGATCAGAGTTGAATATTTCCAATCAGAATGCACTCTTGATTGAAAGGCGCCCGGTTTTAGTTGAAGAAGATGTGCGGTGACTACTTTCAATTTAGCGCGTTTCTTGAATCGTGCAAACTTATGGGCAAATCGTGCAAACTTATGCGCAAATGCCGCGCAAAATTATGGGCGAACACAGCCGAATTTCCTGAATGAAATCAACGATATTAATGCATCGTTATGAGAACACCTACATCATGTGTAGGTTTGCGAATAACACTTCGCGCACCCCATAAGTTTGCGTAGTTTGCCCATAGTATTGCGCGGCACGATTGTCTGCCTTAACGATGAATTCAATCATTTTTTGGCTTAGTCGTTGCGGTTATGGTCCTTTGCGTTGCTCGATCACGCAAAGGGCCTTCCTAAGGAACCTTGGGTTCCATGCGGCCTTTTTGCTTGGATTCTCGCGAACGTCTGCGACGCGCAGAATGCGGGCTTTGCAAATCTGCAAAGCCCATCCTCAATCGACAGACGGCGTGGTCTGGCTCTATCACCGATTTTATCAACGCCGTGTGATTTCAAAGCGGAATTATATGAATAGATTTTGACGCTCGTTTCTAGGCAAATGGCGCGATACGTTTCGTCAGTATCTACTCAGCGTCTCCAGTATTATGTTCCGCGTATTGACGTCGTTGTGGAAAATCCTGCCGGCGAGAAACTCGGACGGAAACTCAGGCCATGTCCTGCGCATTTCAGTGACGAGCCGTCGTGCTTCTTCTGAATTTCCCAACTGATCATACGCAACGGCTTGGAATAAGAGCGAAGGCGCACTGACTGGCGCTCCGGCAGCTGGCGCTCCCTGAAAGGCTTCAACAACACTTTCGTAGTTCCCGAGCATTAGTTGTGAAACGCCCCAGATGTTTCTCGCACCAAACCTACCAGATCCTGATTTGGGTCTCTCTGGGTTGCTAACCTCGGCAGCAAGTTCCGGGGCGTTAGCCAAGATGGCGGTCATACCTGCAACGTCGAGAATATGGCCATCCTTCGGCGCCAGTTCGACGGACATTCTAGCGTATTTCAATGCCTCGTTTGGCTGGTTTTTGACAGCCAGCACCCAACCATTTGCGCCGTTTGCCCACGCATCAGAGGGGGACAATTCAAGCGCTTTTCCAGACATTTCCGAGGCTTGATTGAAGAGATCATCCCTTTGTGCTTCATCCGGCGACAACACCGCCAGGATCGCCAAGACCTGCGCTGATCCGGCATAGCCGTCGGACAGACCCGGGTCGAGTTCCCTAGCGTACTGGAACATTCCCAGCGCTATTTGCTGACGCTTGACATCAAAAACGGGGAAAAACATGCCGCGGGCTTGTTCCGCAAGGTTGACCGCCTGGAGTCGTGTCAATGATTGTTCACCAAGCGCCACACGTTCTGCTTGTTCGATGGATCGAGTTGTTGGCACAACCTCCCTGCTATCCTGGCTCATCCAGATGCCAAGCACAGCGACCAATGCAAGAACACCCAGTCCTGCATGCAGCAGTTGCCGCGAACGCCAACGGCCAACTGGATTGTCGCTCTTCAGCTCACTTGATGTGCGGTCTTCGATTGTAGGTTCGAATGAAAACCGCGGCTTGTATCCGCCGGGGTCAACAAAAATGCGAACTCCATTGCCGTCCCAGTGATCTTCGTAGAACTGATGCAAAAGACGACGCAGCCGCCTTGCCTCAACGCGAACCAGGTTTTGACCGCCAGTACCATCTATGCGCCGCCCATAGACCTCAACAGCGATAGCTTTGCCTCTAATCTGATTGCTTCGACCAGATAGAGATTCCTCGACTATATAAGTGAGAAATTGCGTGAGTCGTGGTGAAGCTTGAAACCCGTCGCTTGATACGATTCGGCTCAGAGCTTCCCGAATGAGTTCCGGAGAAGGCTGCCCAACATGTTGATTTATTGTTAAATCGTTGGATTTGTTCAATGTCAACTCACCCCCAACTCACGGTGACTCACTTGGCCTTTGCGGTCAACCGCACTCATCTTGATTTGAGAATAGATAGTGGGTGTCGGGACTTTTCCAGTGACGGTCGACCTGATTGAAGAAATTCCAGAACTTTCTGATGTGCTGTCGGGGCGTATCGGAACGGATGCGCTACTCGGCGAGGTCATCGAAGACCTGAAGAAAGCATCTGCGTTTTCGAAAGACGCATCGATCTCGGCCTTAGAGCGCGCCGAATGGGCCCACATCAAATCTGAACTCATCAACGAGCTTCGCCGGATGTTGAAGCGCAACCTTTGAGATACTTCCAACTGAGGACCAATCCATGACCAAGGAAGACAATAGAAAAGACCAGGACGACAAACAGGTTCGGGCATCAGATCAAATTGAAGACCCGTCGCGGCGGAGTGTTCTTAAGGGCTTGGCAACTGGAGCGGCTGCGACAGGGGCAGCTGGGTTTGCGGCAGGAAGTGCCGAGGCCCACGAAGGAGGCGGTCCACTGGGAGAAACACTCAAGAACCCATATGGTGGTCGACCCGCAGGCGGCATCTCTTTGCCAGAGTACTTCCGTCCTACGAAGTACATGACTGGTTCAAATGCGAACTATTTTCCGCTTAGTGAGGAGTTGGGGCCAGATGAGATGCGCATCTCATTCTGCGGCTCAACACCATATCCGCCGCGCGAAGATCAGGCGGGAACTTGTATCATGGTGGAGTTGGGGAATGGAAAACGGTTCTTCTTCGACTTTGGGTCCGGTTGTGTCCGCAACATCATTGCGATGCAAGTGCCTGGGCAGTTGATCAACGATATCTTCATCTCTCATTTGCATGTCGATCACTACGCCGACATTCCTTATATCTATCCGTTCCGGGCTTGGTCTGGAGGGTATACACCATTGCGCATCCATGGTCCCTCTGGTCGGACACCCGAACTTGGCACAGCTGGAATGGTCAAAGGCATGCAACAGATGCTCAAATGGCATCTGGAGGCCTTTGATGTGTTCCCGATTGGGGACGGCTATGAGATCGAGGTCAACGAGTTCGATTTCCGCCAAGAAGGTGGCATCGTTTATGACCAAGACGGTGTGACTGTTCGGTCCTGGCCGCGCAGTCATGCCAAGGACGGCGCAGTTGGTTATCGGCTCGATTGGAACGGTCTGAGCTTTGTATGGACCGGCGATGGACGCCCGGATGAGCTTTCACGGAAATACGGCGAAGGCGTTGATGTCTTTGTAACCGAAATGTCGGGACAGGATATTGGTCAGTTGATGACTTACAAATACGGTATCCCACAGGAATTGTTTAATTACACAATCGATACGCATCATACCTCCCACTATGCTGTGGGTAAGCTCTTTGCTGACACAAAGCCGCGTTTGGGGATGGTGACGCACTATACGCAAGACGAAGACATCGACGCTGAAATGCTGGCAGGTATTCGCGCCCATTACGACGGCCTTTTCCAATGGGGTCTCGATGTTGCCGTTGTTAACGTTACTAAGGATGCGATCTGGTATCGGAAAGCCGCATTGCCCGGAAAATCTGGCACAGTTCCGCCATTCCGCGAACTGGCTGCGGCAGCAGAGGCCGGGCGCATCGAGCTTCCAGAGGAAGTTACTTTGCCGAACCCAAGGCTTACCCGAGCGGATCAGCAAGATCAGAAGTATCGAGATATGGAGATCGATCCACGCGAATACTACCCAACTGACGTTTTCCGAGCGCCCGGCGGAGACTGGCCGCAGAACTTTACCATCAAAGTCTCGGATGTAATCGGCTCGCGCGAAGAAGACTGAGAGGAGATCCAATCATGATTGAATTCGGTTCGACTTCTGCAATCCCCGTAACGATCCTTACCGGCTTTCTCGGAGCCGGTAAGACAACACTTTTGAACCGCATCCTGACCGGCAATCACGGGTTGCGGGTTGCGGTTCTTGTAAATGACTTTGGATCCATAAACGTCGATGCAGACTTGGTGGTCGGCCTCGAAGATGACGTCATGAGCCTCGCGAATGGCTGCGTTTGCTGCTCGATCCGAGATGACCTGATCGAAACGGTGGAAGCCGTTCTCGCCCGGCCCGAGAAACCGGAATACATCGTCCTTGAAGCAAGCGGAGTGTCGGATCCGTCATCAATTGCGATGACATTTACCGATCAGAAGTTTCGGGACATGATCCGCTTGGACAGCCTTATGTGTCTGGTTGATGCGGAACAGCTTTTTGCTGCGCCGGAACAAATGGAACTGAAGCTCCGTCAAATCGCGTTCTCAGATATGGTTATTTTGAACAAAGTCGATCTTGTCGACAGGGCCGCTGTTCAAAGGGTGCACGATTGGCTCGGGTCTCGCTTCCGTCGCTATCGTTTGGTCGAAGCTGTCAATGCGGACGTCCCACTGGATATACTTCTTTCAGTCGGTCGCTTTGCCGCCGAACAGCTACAAACAGAAATACCCGATCATCATGAACATGGCCCCGACTGCGGTTGCCGCCACGCTGATCATTCAGACAGCTTTTCAACAACTATGATGAAAGCTGAACACCCCATAAGCCTATCCTCTCTCCGCAGCGCTATTCGGAAGCTTCCCGGTGATGTCTATCGTCTCAAGGGTTTTGTCTTCAGTGAGGAGGATCCGGATCATCGCATTCTTGTTCAGGTCGTTGGAAAACGTATGGACATCGCACGGGATGGAACATGGGGTGACCGCAAACCCGAAACAAGGCTTGTCGCGATAGGCGCACCGGGGGCCCTCTCCGAGGATGTGCTGTCGGATACGCTTATGGAGACAGTCTGAAAGCCATGTTCGATCAAGTATTTTGGCTATAAGTCAACCGTGCTGGATAATTTCATCCAGTTCGGCGGCGGCGGACTGTGAGTGGGCCATTGACGTCATTGCCAACCTGGCGATCTCAAGTGCAAGCCACCCATGAGAAAACGGCCAGCTAAGAGGAGACCGCCTATGAACCTCAGGTTGCTACGCTGCTCCATACTTGCCGGGATTGGTGCCCTTTCTGGTACTGCGTGGGCAGAGTCCCAGGAAGAAGAACTAGCAAAGCAACTTGCTAACCCCGTGGCCGCTCTCATTAGTGTACCATTCCAGCTGAACTATGATCAGAATTTGGGTGCCGACAGAAATGGTTCGCATTGGATATTAAACGTACAACCGGTTGTTCCCTTTGATCTTTCGGATGATTGGAACCTCATATCCCGAACAATTCTTCCAATTGCGTCCATAGATGGTGGCCTGCCGGGTTCTGGATCCGAGACTGGGCTAGGAGATACTGTTCAAAGCTTATTCCTTTCGCCCAAAAAACCAAGTGCGGGCGGTTGGATCTGGGGGGCTGGCCCCGTTTTTCTGCTGCCAACGTCGACAGATAACAGCTTAGGTCTCGGAGAGTGGGGTGCTGGAGTTACCGGCGTGGCACTCAAACAGCAGGGTCAGTGGACATATGGTGGCCTGACAAATCACATCTGGGACATTGATGGTGATACCGACATCAACCAGACGTTCTTACAGCCATTTATTTCCTACACAAATTCGAACGCATGGACGTTCACATTAAACACTGAGTCCACCTACAACTGGGAAACCGATCAATGGTCTGTGCCAATCAACGGTGTTGTCACCAAAGTTACCCAATTCGGGGATCAACTTATCAGCGTAGGCGGGGGAGTACGCTACTGGGCCGACGGCCCAGATAGTGGACCTGACGGTTGGGGCGTAAGACTTGTAGCTACCTTGCTATTTCCCAAATAGTTGAGCCCTTCCTGAGAGAATACCGCTTACGGTTATCGCAGCGAGAACTTCTTTCAGGAATTTCTCTTAAGAAACAGGCAAACTTTCTGCCCGGCTTGCTTACTTTCGGACATTGAGACCAACCGAGACGGATTGGGAATTGGCGCAGCAAGCATCAATTGGACATTTAACCCGGTTCGAACCTGTCGATATCATAGCGTGCCTTTGGTTCGAGCGCGCAAGGCAACAAGCAATGGTGCGAAGATCGACACTTCGTACTTGAAACCTAACATTGGGGATCTTGAGGACATCTTGGCGCACTCAAAAACTCGAAGACCTTCTGAACTTCAAAGTTATGTGGAGAAACGGTTGGAAGGTCATATGGTATCGAGCTGGATGGATAGCCAGCCGATTGATCTGGCGAACCGTTCTACCGAGATGCTTCGGGCATGCGTTGAGTTTGGGGCTCATACCGCGTTTTCGAAGCTAAACGAAGACAACTGGGATCACGCCGCTAAGGTAGGTTACGAGTTCACATCGAGGGGCGAGAAGGGAATTCGAAACGGCCTGAGATACCTATTGAATAGCTCTGAAAAGAACCAATCGCAGTCCGGGCCGCAGGGAACATTCGGAGGGCTTTTTCACTGGGTCCAGGCCGAATGCGGTGTTAAGCACATCGGACCTTTCAAAGAGGTTTTTCGGGAGTTCATTTTGGACAACGTCCGAGTAGAGCTAGGTACGTTGCTATTTGGCTCAGTGGTAGATCAAGCGAGGGTTCACTCAGTAGCGTCGCTTGCCAGAAAGTATGCTCTGCATCCGAAAACGGTTAGGAGTGCTTTGACAAAGTCCGGACTGCTTCGCGGCCCAAACGACCACTTTTCAATGCGTCAAACCGCTCGCGTCTAGCAAGCTGAGAAATTAAAAAAAAAATTGGTCCGAGCTGTGCCTGTAGCTAAAATTCCGGATTACATCGAGTGCAAGAGGGCGCAGGCGCAGCAATAGTTGAAAGCAGGGATTCTGGAGCCGGTTGTAGATGATGAAAAGAAATTTAGCGGTCGCCACAAGCGCCGCTACAAACGACGCAACCGCCCCTCTCGTGACATTGCTGTGCAATGCACTGCCGGGCAGTGATACGAGATCATGTTCGGACGCCTGAAGGATTGGCGGCGTGTGGCAACCCGATATGACAGATGCCCAAAGGTATTCCTTTTGGCCATCGCTCTAGCAGCTACCGTGCTGTTCTGGCTGTAATTCAATGAGTCTGGAGCCTAGTTCGTGTGTGGGAGAGTGTGGAAACCAACGTTCTTATGACCGATTTGAACGTTCAGGGGTTTGGGATTGCAGTTTGCTGTCGCATTTGAGAATTAATCGTGCTTCACCTATGTTCGCTTACACTTGGCAGCTTTCGGTGATCTGATGCGATTTTTGAGATACACGGCGATGACAGCCTTTTTGGCCATTGCAAACAGCTCTTTTGCTCAACCCTCCAATAACGCACCATTTCTGACTACTGTTGAAGGCCTTCGAAACGGAAATGGAGTAATCATCGTAGCCGGCTTCAATAAAGCTGACGCATTTGAGGCAATGGACGTAACCAATGCGGCAGCGATGGCACAGATACCGGCGTCCGGCTCAAAGACCGCCTTCACGTTTCATTATTTACCCCTGGGAGACTACGCTTTTGCCGCTCTTTACGATGAGGACATGGATGGTGACCTGGACATGAAGGTCCAGGTCCCGACCGAGGGCCTGCCTCCAGAATTCAAGGATGTTTCTGTCTTAGCCGGTGGAACCGCTCAGTCGTCATTGCGGCTGAAATATTGGGATTAGAACAATGGGACGCCCTTCAAATCGCGATGAGCGCTATGGTCAGGTCATGGAGGCGTTTGTGCGCTGTGTCGCACGGATGGGCCTGGATAGTGCCACCTTGAGTGCGATTGCAAAAGAGGCGGGGTTGACCCGCCCACTGATCCGTCACCACCTTGGCAACCGGGATGAGATGATCGTGGCCTTGCAGGATTACGTGTTGGACCAGTTCAACAGTGCTGCGAACGAATTGGTTGCCGCATTGCCGGACTCAGAGCCCGCACATGCCTTGGTGAACTACCTATTCTCCGATCAGTCAGATTCGTCACCCGATCTGGTTCTGGCATTTGCGGCTCTTACGGCTCGGGCCAAAGAGGATGGTGAACTCAGAATAAACTGCCGGGCTTCGATCCTTGGATTTGAAGCGCAGGTTACTGAGGTTTTGCAGCGGAACTATCCCGGGGCTTCAGAGGTCAACACCCAGCGCGCAGCGCATGGCATAGTGGCGCTTTACTTCAATACGGCATCGCTTGCTGCCTTGGAGATGCCGGCAGATTGGGTGAACCAGTCGAAGGCGATGGCAATTTCGCTATGTGAAAATCTGGCAGACCCCGCATAAAACGCAGCCATTCCGCAAACTACATTGTGTTCGCCCTGCTGATGACCTCGATTCTCCTGGGCTATCAATTTCTTTGGGGTCTGTTGTTTCTATATTGGAGCGTCCTTGGCATATCGTCTGGACAAGCTTTCTTGTTGACCGATGTCTGCATGGCAACTGAGCCGGTCCTGTTCTGGTGTATCCAGATCGCCAGGGTTGTGCTGGGTTTTTTCATGCTGCCGGGCGACTTCTTTCCATCGGTGGCTTAACTTTTCCAGAAGAGGAATGCACCCAATGGCAAACATGCTTTACCCCACTCAATGATCTGCTGAATGACAGTTTCAATCGTATGATGTCAGCCGATCAGTCCGGAGATCCCTTCAGGGAAACCTACCTGCGCCTGACGCGAAACGCCCAGGCCCAGCACGAGACTTTCGCTGCCGCCACCAAGGGCATTGAGGCCCCGGGCAGGTTCCCTGAAACTGACCTCGCACAGCAACTCAAGATGGTGGCCGCACCATCGCCGCCTCTGATCGTCTCGGGCTGGAGCAGCAGACTTTTTTTGTGCGCTACATCGGCTGGGACCATCATGATGAGTTGCTTGAAACCCATGCCAGCATGCTTGCCGTGTTGTCCTAAGCTCTGGGCGCCTTCCAGTCCGCGCTCGAAGACATGGGGCTGGCGGACAGGGTTGTCACCTTTACCGGTTCCGATTTTGGCCGCACGCTCACATCGAATGGCAACGGATCGGACCACGGTTGGGGCGGCAATACCTTGGTGATGGGGGATCCCATTGTCGGTGGCCGAATTTTCGGTGACTACCCTGTCCTGGGGTTGGGCGATGACAACCCGCTGGATGTGAGTGACGGCGTGCTGATCCCAACGACTTCTACCGATCAGCTCTGTGCAGACCTTTCTCGTTGGTTTGGTGTTCAGGATGCGGCCCTAACTGAGATACTCCCCAATCTACGGCGTTTTGCGGCTCCGGGCGAACGACTTGGGTTGATTGGGTAACACCATACTTTCAAGCGGTGATCGCATGAAATGCCCCGCAATGATCGTGGCATTCGTTTGACCGCAGGCGGCCAAGTGTAAACACTTGAATGCTTGCTCGCTATTGGTTCTGAAGGCGTCGGCTCCCACGATCGAGACAACAACTTCGTCCAGATGCCATTCGTCATCGAGATTGCCATCCGACCGGGGATGGTTCGTTCTGGTGAACCCCCGTCCGAAGTTTCCGGCCCGGGCTGTATTATATATTGCGAAACGACGATGCTGTGCTCGGGAAGAAGATCTGAGCTCGAGAGCGGCCAAACCCTTTTCTTTATTAAGCAGCGTTTTCCTGCGGTGAATGCGTTTTTAAACCAGAGCTTCATTTGTCGAGCGGTCTACTTGACATGGGTCTGAAATCCATTACTTGTCACAAAAGACAACTTATTAGGAGGCGATGAGAATGGAACTCCTCAACACGTACATTAGCGACTTTCAGCTCAACTATTGGGAGACAATGATCGACGAGTGGTTTTTCGTCTTTGCAATAGGTTTCCTGATCTTTGAGCTTGTACGCTACGCCATAGGGAAAAAGCTTAGCTTCGAGATGGTTGGGGACACGGTCACCAACTTCATCACTCTTGGCTTTTTCATTGCGATTACCTTTGTGCTGATGGCCGGCTTTTATGTCGGAGCGTATGTCTGGGCGTCGCAATATGCTGTGTTCGACATTCCCACGACATGGGCGTCGTTCCTGATTGTGCTGGTTCTTGCGGACCTTGCCTATTACTGGGAACACCGAATCCTGCACCGGATCAATATTCTGTGGGCCACCCATTCGGTGCATCACAGTTCACCTTTCTTCAACATCTCGGTGGCTTACAGGCATGGTCCGCTGGATGGCTTCTGGCCCGTCTTCTTCCACCTGCCGTTGGTTCTTCTCGGCTTCAATCCCTTCGTTGTTTTGATTGCGGAACTTCTGGTGCAGCTCTACCAGACGGCGCTGCACACCGAGGTGGTTCGCAAGCTTTGGAAGCCCATTGAGTACATCATGAACACGCCGTCGCATCACCGTGTGCACCATGGGTCAAACCGCAAGTACCTGGACAAGAATTATGGCGGGATCTTCATCATCTGGGACCGTATGTTTGGCACATTCGAAGAGGAGAACGAGGAAGTCACCTATGGTCTGGTTACGCCCATCAATTCGGTGAATCCGTTTGTGGCGTTTTTTCACGGCTTTACCCGTGTCTTTCGCGATGCGTGGCGTATGCCGGGTTTCCGGAACAAGCTGGGGGTTCTGTTCCGTCCGCCCGGCTGGCAGCCCAAGAAACAAGACGCCAAAACTTCGAACCACTCTTAAGGCGAGGATCAAGCCATGCCGTCCAACTCAAAACGCATCTTCGGGGCTCTGGCCACAGCCGCCCTGTTTGTTGGCGGAGCCTGGGTCGCCTCAGGTTTTCGCACCGACATCGCCGTGACCTCGGCCTCTTCGACAGGAACGCCTTCCGACTATGGGCTGGTGATCAACCTGCGCGGCGCACGCAGTGACAAAGGTCAACTTGTTGTCATGGCCTTTGATAACGCTGCCGCCTTCGACATACTGGATTACAACGCAGCCGCTGGCTATATCGCGCTTCCGGCCAGCATGGAACCGCAACGCGTGGACTTCCCTGATCTGAATGCCGATTACTATAGCGTTGTGGCCTACCATGACGAAAATGGCGACTATGAGATGGGTTTTGACGAAAACTGGATGCCAACGGAAGGTTATGCTGTTTCGGGGATGAATGACCTCTATGATGATCTTGTGTTTGAATATTCACTGATCAGCCCGGGCATGCCGGTGGATTTGGTTTTCTTCTATTGGCCAGCGCAATCCTAGGGTCAGGACTCATAACCAATAAATGACGGTTGCGGCGAGGGCGATGGCGGAGAGGAAGACCTTCGGGCATCTGTCGTATCTGGTAGCCACACGCCTCCAATCCTTGAGCCTGCCGAACATGATCTCGATGCGGTTGCGGCGTTTGTAGCGGCGCTTGTCGTACTTCACCGGCTTCTTCCGCTGTTTCCTGCCAGGGATGCAGGCGCGTATCCCTTTGTCTTTAAAGGCTTCTCTGAACCAGTCGGCGTCGTAGCCACGGTCTCCGAGCAGCCAGTCGACATTCGGCAGACTGCTCAGCAATGCCCGTGCGCCGATGTAGTCGCTGACCTGACCGGCGGTGACGAACAGGTTGAGCGGCCGGCCCTGGCTATCGCAAATAGCGTGCAGCTTGGTATTCATGCCGCCTTTCGTCCGACCAATCAGGCGTGCACACCCCCCTTTTTGACGCCCATGCTGGTCGCTGTCCGGTGGGCTTTGAGATAAGTCGCGTCGATCATTACGGTCTTCTTCTCGCCGTGCTCGGCGGCGAGACCAGCCATCATCCGGGCAAAAACGCCCTTGTCGCTCCATCGCTTCCAGCGATTGTAGAGCGTCTTGTGAGGACCATAGACAGCGGGAGCATCGCGCCATCGCAAACCATTGCGGTTGATAAAGATTATCCCGCTCAACACACGCCGGTCATCGACACGCGGCTTACCGTGAGACTTGGGAAAGAAGGGCTCAAGACGCGCCATCTGCGCGTCGGTCAACCAGAAAAGATCAGACATGTTCACCGCTCGGTTGTCAGCCGTGAATCATGCCGCTCGCTGAAAATCAACGGGTCCTGACCCTAGGTTCTGGACAGCTGGTACCGTCAATTAGTTGAAGGCCGGAGCATCTGCGCTTCTTTCGAAAATGTCGGACGTCAGCGCCAATGGGACAGTTTAGGTCGATTTGATAAGAGAGGGTTTCTGGCACATCGTAACCACCAAGGAGCGGAGATGATATAGGTCAAAGCGTTTAGCATTTGATCCAGTGGATCAAATGTAGCGCATGACCGGAACGTGTAAGAGCCACGGCGAGAAGGTCGTCAAAGACATCCTCCGCGCCACCCGCAAGCAGTATTCAGCGGAAGAGAAGATCAAGGTCGCACTGGACGGCCTGAAGGGCGAGGACAGCATTGCAGAGCTGTGTCGCCGCGAGGGCATAGCGCAGAGCCTCTATTACAGTTGGTCCAAGGAGTTCCTGGAAGCCGGCAAGAAACGTCTGGCAGGCGACACGGCACGTGCTGCGACATCGACCGAGGTCAAAGGCCTGCGCTGTGAGGTCCGCGATCTGAAAGAAGTTGTGGCAGAACAGGACTTGGAACTGCGCCTGCTCAAAAAAAGCATGATCGCGCCCTCTCGGCAGCATCTTTTGGATGCGCTTGCTGGGCAGTGAATCAGGCGTCCACGCCCCCCTTTTTGACGCCCAAACTGGTCGTTGTGCGGTGCGCCTTCAGGTAGGTCGCGTCCACTGCCCGGCAGTCGAAACGCAGTTTCGATGAGAGGAGATCATCACGGCCTTATCTTCGCCATGCTTAGCGGCCAACCCGGCCATCATCCGGGCGAAGATGCCCTTGCCGCTCCACCGTTTCCAGTGGTTGTAGAGCGTTTCCCGGGCTTACGCGGCCCCACTGGGGCCACGGTCTCCTTCAACTGTGCGGGCCGTCTTCCTTCGGCGCATCGCGCCAGCGCAAACCATTGCGATTAATGAAGACTATTCCGCTCAACACCCGCTACCTGGGCGTCGGTCAGCCAAAACAGATCAGACATGTTCACCGCTCGTTCTTCGCCCGCGCACGTGAGGTTAACGGTTTGCCGCGCAAGATCGTCATCGACAAAAGTGGTGCCAATACAGTTGGCATCAAGGCGATCAACAAGATGCTCAAAAGCTTTGGTTGCCCGATCCTGATTGAGACGGTCAGGCTGAAATACCTCAACAACATCATTGAACAAGATCACCGCTTCATCAAACGAAGGATCAGACTCATGCTGGGGTTCAAATCACTCGTTTCAGCCGCATCTGTCCTGGCAGGCATAGAATTGGCAAACATGATCCGCAAAGGTCAATTTGCGCCCGGGCTTCGTCCGTTTCAGAAATTTATCCAGCTGGTGGGGTATTCGCCTCTCAAGTTTCGTCTATACAACTCTCAAAGAAATTTGCGACAGAACCCGCGCAAGTCCGGCGACCTTTCAGCCGGCCAGTTTCACCTTCCGCAAATAAGGCCGGATCTCTTCCCAACCTTGCGGGAACAGTTCCCTGGCGTTTTCATTCGGAATTGATGATGGAATGATCGCCGCACCACCAGGCACCCAATCGGCGGGCAGGGCCACGCATTTCGCGTCGCTGGTTTGCAGCGCATAGATCACACGCAGGACTTCTTCGAAGTAGCGCCCAACGTTGATGGGATAGGTCATGGTCAGGCGTAGCACCTCGTCGGGGTCGATGATGAACACCGACCGTACCGCGGCGGTTTCGGACTGCGCCGGGTGGATCATCTGATACAGTTTGGCGATCTTCAGATCAGGGTCGGCCACGATGAGAAAGGTCAGGTTCGTATGCTGGGTGTCGTTGACGACTTCGATCCAGCGCAGGTGTTCGGCGACGGTGTCGGTGCGCAGACCGATGGGTTTCACGCCACGCTCGGAAAATTCGTCGGCCAGCTGCGCAGTGCGGCCCATTTCAGTGGTGCAGACCGGAGTAAAGTCGGCGGGATGGCTGAAAAAAACGCCCAGTCGTCGCCGATCCAGTGTTGGAAGGAAAACGGGCCGGTCGTGGTGCCGGCCTGGAAATCGCGAACAACGTCCCCAAGAAGCAAGGTCATTGGTCTTCCTTTCGGTCTTTTGGGCTTTGTTTCATCGGTTCAGGTAGTTCCGTGCCGCATCCCGGTCAGTGACAAGATCGCCGAGCTTGCTAATAAGTTATATCTAGAATAGAGGTTTCGAAAAGAGAGGTACATGAAACTCACATCCTATTCCAATTTCGCTCTGCGTTCGTTGCAGTTGGCGGCGCTTAAGGCGCCGAACCGCATCCGCGTAGACGATGTCGTGCGCGTGCACGGGCTGGCCCGACCGCATATTGTGAAGATCGTGCACGAATTGGGCCGCGCCGGTTATCTGGAAACCACGCGGGGTCGGGGTGGTGGGTTCCGGCTGGCCAAACCGGCCGAGGACATCGTCATCGGCGATGTCATTCGCCTGACCGAAGGGCCACTGGACGTGGTCGAATGTTTCAATCCTGAAAAAAATACCTGTCCGCTGATCGGAATATGCAAGCTGTCACAGGCGATTCAAAAAGCGACCCGGGCGTTCATGGCGGTGCTCGATGATCTGACCCTCGCCGACATCGCCGCAAACCGGGGTGAGTTGCTAAACCGCATCGCGCCGATCGAGGAGGGCATCGTGGCACCCATGCGCAAGGCAAGATGACGAACACCGACTGGACCGAGCGTTTCCACGGCACCAGCCGCCTTCCCAAACCGGTACGGGAAAGGTTGCGGACAGCCGCCCGAATCCTGAGTTTCCCGAAGGGTGCCCAGGTATTCGGGCCCGACAATGTGCCCGACAGCCTGCTCTTTCTGTATCACGGCCGGGTCCGGGTCTCTCAAAGGTCGGATTCCGGGCGCGAGATTGTGTTGTATCGAGTCGAGGCCGGTGAAAGCTGTGTACTGACCACAGCCTGCATGTTGGCCGAAGAAGCTTATAATGCAGAAGGTATTGCCGAGACCGATGTCGTTGCCGTGGTTCTGCCGAAACTCTCGTTTGATCGTCTGGCCTCGGAAGAGGATGCCTTTCGCCAGTTTGTCTTCGAGGCCTATTCGCGCCGATTGATCGATCTGTTGCGGGTGGTGGATGATGTGGCCTTCGGGCATCTGGACGTGCGCTTGGCCGAGCGTCTTCTTGTCTTGGCCGAGGGGGGCGATGAAATCCGGGCCACCCATCAACAGCTTGCCAGCGAGCTGGGCACTGCGCGCGAAGTCATCACGCGGATTTTGCAGGATTTCCAAAAGCGCGAGATGATCAGCCAATCGCGCGGACGGATCACTTTGACCGACAAGCCTGCATTGGAAAGACAGGCTCAGGGCGTCTGAAAATTGCCAAAGGGTTGCGGGTTTCGTGACTTTGTCACTGAACTGGTGCTTTGAAAGTTATATTTGCATTTCAACTTTAGATTCGCGCCCAAGGTATCGAGGCCCTGAACAGAATTTCGGTTGCCGGCGGACCAAAACCCAGGAGACGGAAATGGATGACCGCAAAAACATCCCGAAGCTCGGCGGCATTGCCCTTGCGGCGCTTGCCGCTGCGGCGGTCGGTGCGCTCGGCACCTGTTTTCTGCGGCACGATGCACCCGGCCGCAAGGCTGGAAGGGCCGGCAGCCCGATGCGGCATCGCCACACAGCGGAAGGGCAAGGCCATGACGACGTGAACACGCCGGGATTGCGCGGCCGAAATGCGACGCCCGAGGAAATAGCCAAACTGGCAGCGATGTTCCGCAACTTCGATACCATCACGGGAAATGTCGAAAACCTGCCGGACGGCATCCGTACCGTCACCCGGTCACCGGATACCCGGGTCATGGCGGCCGTTCACGAAATGATGTTGAAGCGCGGCTGACAAAGGCTCGACTCGCGCCCAAGAGGAGGCACGAATATGAACGATCAGAAGTTTATTGACACGCACAACCAAAGGATGACAGACGCGATCGCGACGCCGATTGGCGCCTATCCTGTTGACCAAAGCGTCAAACCCGAGGTTCAGGGGTTCTATGACGAGGCGACGGCGACGATCAGCTATATCGTCAAGGACCCGACGTCGAACGCCTGCGCGATCATCGACAGCGTGATGGACATCGACTATGCGGCCGGCAGGATCACGTTCGACCATGCCGACCTGCTGATCGTCGAGATCGAAAAGCAGGGTCTGAAGCTGGAATGGATCATCGAAACGCATGCGCATGCGGATCATTTGTCGGCGGCGCCCTACATCCAGCAGAAGCTGGGCGGCATGATCGGCATCGGCGAGAACATCAAGATCGTGCAGGAGGTGTTCGGCAAGATCTTCAACGAAGGCACCGAGTTCCAGCGCGACGGCAGCCAGTTCGATGCGCTGTTCACCGATGGCATGACCTACAAGATCGGCAACATGACCGCCTTTGCCATGCACACGCCGGGCCACACGCCGGCCTGCATGGTGCATGTCATGGGCGATGTGGCTTTTGTGGGTGACACGCTGTTCATGCCCGATGGCGGCTCGGCCCGGGCCGATTTCCCGGGCGGGGATGCCGGCACGCTGTATGACTCGATCCAGAAGGTGCTGAGCCTGCCGGACGAGACGCGCCTGTTCATGTGTCACGACTATGGCCCCAACGGGCGGGACATCCGCTGGGAAACCACCGTGGCCGAGGAGAAGGCGCACAACATCCATGTGGGCGGCGGCAAGAGTCGGGACGAGTTCATCAAGATGCGCACCGAGCGTGACGCGACGCTGGCCATGCCGACACTGATCATCCCGTCGATCCAGGTCAACATCCGCGCGGGCGACGTCCCGACCGATCAGGATGGGAATCAGATGCTCAAAGTTCCCGTCAACAAACTCTGATCTGCGGAGGCACCATGGATATCAGGAAAATATCAGACGCACTGTCGGTCTCGCCGCAGATCACGCCGGACGACATGGCAACCGTCAAGGCGGCGGGGTTTCGGGCGATCATCTGCAACCGGCCCGATGGCGAAGGTGCCGATCAGCCCAGCTTTGACGAGATCGAGGCTGCGGCCCGGAAACATGGCCTTGAGGCGCGCTATGTCCCGGTACAGAGCGGGATGGTCAAGGATGATGACTCGCAGGCATTTGGCCGTACCCTGACCGAGTTGCCGGGCCCGGTTCTGGCCTATTGCCGGACGGGCACGCGCTCGGCCACGTTGTGGTCGCTGCACGAGGCAGCGCACAAGCGGCCCGTCTCCGAGATTCTGACGGCCACCAAGGTCGCCGGTTACGACATGAGCGGCGTCGCCCGCCGAATCGCCAATGGCGGCAAGACCCCGACCGACACGGGGGATGCGTCCTTTGACGTGGTGATTGTAGGCGGCGGCGCCGGGGGCATCGCCACCGCCGCCAGCCTGCATGCGCGCAAATCCGACTTGTCGATCGCCATCATCGACCCGTCCGACGTGCATTATTATCAACCCGGTTGGACCCTAGTGGGCGGCGGCGTATTCACGCCCGAACAGACGGCCAAGACGATGGGTTCGCTGATCCCGAGGGGAGTCAAATGGATCAAGGCCGCTGTGGCCGCGTTCGAGCCGCAGAACAACGCCGTGATTCTGGATGGTTGCCGGGTTGTCAAATACGACCGTCTGGTGGTGTCTCCGGGGCTCAAGCTGGACTGGGGCGCGGTTGAGGGGCTGGAGGAAACGCTGGGCCGTAACGGGGTGACCTCGAATTATCGCTATGACCTGGCGCCTTATACCTGGCAGTTGGTCGAAGGGCTGAAGGCGGGCCGCGCGCTGTTCACCCAACCGCCGATGCCGATCAAATGTGCCGGCGCGCCGCAGAAGGCGATGTATCTGTCGGGCGATGCGTGGGTCCGGCGCGGGGTTCTGAAGGATATCGACATCCAGTTCATGAACGCGGGCGGGGTGCTGTTCGGGGTAAAGGACTATGTCCCGGCGCTGATGGAGTACGTCAGGAAATACGACGCCACGCTGAATTTCTTTCACAATCTGGTTTCAGTGGACGGTCCCGCGAAAACGGCCACGTTCACGGTGGCCAAACCCGATGAGCAGCCCGAGCAGGTGACGGTCGAGTTCGACATGATGCATGTCTGCCCGCCGCAGGTGGCGCCGGACTTCATCCGGGTCTCGCCGCTGGCCGATGCGGCGGGTTGGGTCGATGTCGATCAGGCGACGCTGCGGCACAAGAGCTTTGACAACATCTGGTCTCTGGGCGACGTGATGAACGCCCCAAACGCGAAAACCGCGGCCGCCGCGCGCAAGCAGGCGCCGACCTTGGCCGACAACATCCTGGCCGATATCGAAGGGCGCTCGCCGGTGGCGGCCTATGACGGCTATGGCTCGTGCCCGCTGACGGTGGAGCGCGGCAAGATCGTGCTGGCCGAGTTCGGGTATGGCGGTGTTCTGAAACCCAGTTTCCCAAAATTCCTGATCGACGGCACCAGACCCAGCCGCGCGGCCTGGTTCCTCAAGGAAAAGCTGCTGCCACCGGTCTATTGGTCGGCAATGCTGAAGGGCAAGGAATGGATGGCCAAGCCCGAACCGTTGAAAGTCGCGGCTGAATAAGCCGCCCACCCCCGAAACCGACGCAAGTTCTGTCCTGTCTTCGCGCAAGTCAGGCCTTGATCTGGCGGTCAGAGCCATCTCGTGCTGACCGCCGCCTTTTCAGGACGAAACCCCATGCAGAGCCTTTATCGTTACCTTCCCATTCTCGACTGGGGCCGCCGGTATGATCGGGCGGCGCTGTCGAACGACCTGATCGCCGCAGTGATCGTCACGATCATGCTGATCCCGCAATCGCTGGCCTATGCGATGCTGGCGGGGCTGCTGCCCGAGACGGGGATCTATGCCTCTATCGTGCCGATCATCCTCTATGCGGTTTTTGGAACCAGTCGGGCGCTGGCGGTGGGGCCGGTGGCGGTGGTGTCGCTGCTGACGGCAAGCGCCGTGGGGCAGGTGGCCGAGCAGGGCACCGCCGGATATGCGGTGGCGGCGCTGACACTGGCCTTTCTGTCAGGCGGGTTCCTGGTGTTGCTGGGCGTGTTCCGGCTGGGCTTTCTGGCCAACTTCCTGTCGCATCCGGTAATTGCGGGCTTCATCACCGCATCGGGCATCCTGATCGCCACCAGCCAGCTCAAGCACATCCTGGGGGTCAGCGCGCATGGGCATACTCTGCCCGAGATGCTGGGATCGATCGTTGAGAATCTCGGCCAGACCAACGGGATCGCCCTGGTGATCGGCGTGCTGGCAACGGCCTTCCTGTTCTGGGTGCGCAAGAACCTCAAACCCGCGCTGCGACGCATCGGGGTGCCACCGCTGCTGGCGGATGTGCTGACCAAGGCCGGGCCAGTGGCGGCCGTTGTGGCAACCACCGTTGCGGTCTGGGCCTTCGGGCTGGACGCGCGGGGTGTCAAGATCGTCGGCGAGGTGCCTCAGAGCCTGCCGCCGCTGACCCTGCCGGGACTGTCTTCGGACCTGATCGGCGCGCTGCTTGTGCCCGCCATACTGATCTCGATCATCGGCTTCGTCGAAAGTATTTCGGTTGCGCAGACGCTGGCCGCCAAGAAACGCCAGCGTATTGACCCGGATCAGGAACTGATCGGCCTTGGGGCGGCCAATCTGGGCGCCGCGTTCTCCGGGGGATACCCCGTTACGGGGGGATTCGCACGATCGGTGGTCAATTTCGATGCGGGCGCCGAAACCCCTGCGGCCGGTGCCTTCACCGCCATCGGGTTGGCGATAGCCGCGCTGTTCCTGACCCCGCTGGTCTACTTCCTGCCCAAGGCAACGCTGGCCGCTACGATCATCGTGGCGGTGCTCAGCCTGGTGGATTTCTCGATCCTGAAAAAGACCTGGGGCTATTCGCGGGCCGATTTTGCCGCCGTGGCCGCCACCATCCTGCTGACCCTGCTGGCCGGGGTCGAGACCGGCGTGGCCAGCGGTGTGGCGATCTCGATCCTGCTGCATCTGTACAAGACCTCGCGCCCGCATGTGGCCGAGCTGGGGCTGGTGCCGGGCACCCAGCACTTCCGCAACATCCTGCGCCACAAGGTCGAGACCGACCCCACGCTGGTCACGCTGAGGGTGGATGAAAGCCTGTACTTTGTGAACGCCCGCTTCCTCGAGGATCTGATCCAGTCGCGCGTGACCGAAGGCTGCGAGATCTGCAACGTGGTTCTGATGTTCTCGGCGGTGAACGAGGTCGACTTTTCGGCGCTGGAAAGCCTCGAGGCGATCAATGACCGCCTGCGCGACATGGGCGTCGGTCTGCATCTGAGCGAGGTCAAAGGCCCGGTCATGGACAGGCTGAAACAGTCCCACTTCCTCGACGACCTGAACGGCAAGGTCTTTCTGTCACAGTATGACGCGTGGAAATCCCTGACCGACCGCGAACCGGTGCGCGCGGCGGAATAACCCTGTCAGATCAGTTCTTCATGGGCCTTGCGCGCGATGGTTTCGATGACCTGGCGACCGGAGCGGCCCACCATGGAATATTCCCACCGCCCATCCTGCCAGAACACGATGCCCAAATCCCCGTCGCGCCGGTATTGAAACGAGGTTCGAGCTGGGTCCGTGGTCAGATTGGCAAACAGGCTGAGGCGGTCGCCGGATTCGTTTTCGTACAGGAAGAAGGCCGCCGGGCCTTGGCCCAGTGGCAGCAGCCGACCTCCGATCAGCCGGTAGCCGGTCTCTCCCAGTTCCGGCGCGATCACCGGCGCGCCCAGCCGGTTGCTGAGCCAGGTTTGCAGATGCTCGCGCTCATCGGCGAACACCTCGACCGGGTGCAGAACCTCGGGTGAATAAAGGGCGTGTGCCGCTGCCGCCTGAATTGGTGCCTGCGCCATCAATTTCTCGGGCTTGACAGAATCCCGCGACAGGAGCAGACCACTGCCCAGACCCAAGGCAAAGATCGCCACCGCTGCGGCCAGCCGCCCTAATACACCGTGACTGGTGCCCTCGCGCGCCCTGTGCATCAGCCGGTCCAGTTGCGCGGGATCGGGCTGCGGCACCGAGATGCGCATTATTCCCGCCTGCCGGATCATTGCCGCCAGCCGCGCACGGTCGGCGGGATGTGCGGCAAGGTGCCGGTCCAGACGGTCCTGCTGAGATGGCGTCAACTGGCCGTCGACTGCGGCCTGAATCAGAGTGTCCATGTTCGGTTCGGTCGTCATGTCATGCTCCGCAATCGTGATTTGCCCGCCTGTTCTTCCGGGGCTTGCAGCCGTGTCCGGGCCCGGGACAACCGAGACATGACGGTGCCCTGCGGGACGCCCAGCAATCGGGCGGTCTCGGCATAGGTCAACCCCGCGATGGTGACCGCCAGCAGAACAAGTTTCTGATCCTCCGGCAAGGCGTCGATCCGACGCCACAGCCAGCGCAGTTCCAATCGCTCTTCGGCGGTCGCCCCGGGCGAGACCAGTTGATCCAACGCCCGAGGATCGGTTTCGGGACGATTCGCAGCGCGCCGCCGGTCATTGCGAAAACAATTAAGCAGGATTTTCATCGCCCAGGGCTAAACCGGGTGGCCCGGCCATCTGAGCCCCTTTTTTCGGATCGCGCGCAAGACCGCATCCTGCACCAGATCGTCGGCCAGGTCGCGATTCCGGGTCAGTGAAAACGCAAATCGCCACAGATCGGGCAAGGCGTCTTCGAGTTGCTGGTCGAATGTCCGTGTCATCGTCTAAGCCAAAGGCGGCCCGGTCGGACCGCCCCCTGGCGCCGCAATCAGGGCCGCGCGGTATGCCACACGCCCTTAACGCCGTCGCCGGTCATTTCTCCGGGTTGCTTGTCCTTGATCCACAGATACAGCGGTTGGCCCTTGTAGGCGACCTGCATTGTTCCATCGTCGCGCTGGATCAACGAATAGTTCTTGGGCAGTTCGGTTCCCGCGGCTGCGGTCAGCGGCGGCCAGTTCACTGCGCATTGATCATAGCAGTAGGACTTGCCCGTTTCGTCTTTGTCGAACGTATAAAGAGTCATCTTGTTGGCATCCATCAAAATAGTCTGATCGCACAGTTTCCCGGTCAGGACCGGGGCGTCGCCAGCTGCGGCGGCGGTTGCAAGGGCGCATGCCATCAGGGTGGATGCGGTCAGCGCAAAAGAAGTGCGGGTCATTCGGGTGTTCCTCCGTGTCGGGCGTCTGCATCATCGCAGACATGACACTTACACGCAGGCGATCGGGTTTATTCCCCCGGGCTTGAATTTTATTCGCGCCCGGCAGGGTCATGCGTGCCGCGCCAAATGCCGGTTGATTGGACAAAGACATCGGGAAGTGGATGTCGCGTCGCTGCGGAGCGATCGGAACATCGTTGATGCCGCGCCCGGATCGCCCAGCAACATTGCGACAGCAGGACCGGTGATATACCGGCCAAAGTTGGCGACTCTCACGCCGGTCACCGGAAGATCGGAGAACGGCTTGCGCGTGGTTCCTCCGTGAAGTTGTTGCACCCGGATGCCTACAGGATTTATTGACCGGCCAGCATCCAGCCTGCGGCCTTTTCTGCAATCATGATCGTGGGCGAATTGGTGTTTCCACTGGTGATCTCTGGCATGATCGAGGCATCAACGACGCGCAGCCCAATCACCCCCTTCATGCGCAAATGCGAATCGAGAACGGCGGTTTCATCATCCTCTCGGCCCATCTTGATCGTACCAACCGGGTGAAAGATCGTGCTGGCGATGTCGCCTGCCAAACGGGCCAGTTCCTCGTCGGTTTGATACTGAATGCCCGGCTTGAACTCTTCCGGCTCGTAAGCTTCCATCGCGGGCTGAGACATGATTTCGCGTACCTGCCGCAAGCTTTGAGCGGCAACCCTGCGATCTTCGTCTGTGTCGAGATAATTGGGGGTAATCTGGGGCGGCTGACGGAAATCCGAAGACGCGATGCGGACATGCCCGCGGCTGGTCGGATTCAGATTGCAGACGCTGACGGTGATGGCGGGGAAATCATGCAGGTCTTCGCCAAACGCCTCAAGGCTCAGCGGCTGGACGTGGTATTCGAGGTTGGCGTGTGGTCTTGCCGGATCAGACCGGGTGAAAGCCCCCAACTGGCTGGGCGACATGCTCATCGGGCCAGAGCGCTTCAGCACATATTCCAGTCCGATCTTGGCCTTGCCTATCAGCGAATTGGCCAGGGTGTTCAGCGTCTTGGTGCCCTTGACCTTGTAGACCGCGCGAATTTGCAGGTGATCCTGTAGGTTCTCGCCCACACAGGGCGCATCCATAACGACATCAATTCCGTGCTTTTTCAGAAGCGCCGCCGGGCCGATCCCCGACAGTTGCAGGATTTGCGGCGAGTTCACGGCGCCCGCAGACAAAACCACCTCCTTTGAGACCTCGACCGCAACGGGCTGTCCTTTGTGGCAGACAACTGCCCCGGAACAATGTAACCGACCGGTCTCGCCTGTTTCGAAAGTCAGTTTCTCAACCTGCGCCTCGGTCCAGATCGTCAGGTTCGGGCGCGACTTGGCAGGACGCAGAAATGCCTTGGAGGTATTCCAACGCCAGCCAGAACGCTGGTTGACGTCGAAATAGCCAACCCCGGCATTGTCGCCGGTGTTGAAATCATCGGTCTTGGGGATGCCGTATTCGACCGCGGCTTCAGCAAAACTGTCCAGAACATCCCAGCGCAGTCGCTGTTTTTCCACCCGCCATTCGCCGCCATGCCCGTGCAGATCGGAAAACCGGCTGTTGTCGCCGGTGCGCGGATCGGCGCCGTCATCCAACCGGTAGTGGTTCTCATGAGCCTTGAAGTCGGCCAGCGCGTTTTCCCAGTTCCATGCCTCTTCACCGGTGAGCTTGGCCCAGTTGTCATAGTCACGGGCCTGGCCCCGCATATAGATCATCCCGTTGATTGAGGAACACCCGCCCAGCGCTTTCCCGCGCGGGTAAAGCAGGCTGCGCCCGTTCAGCCCCTTAGCGGGTTCGGTTTTGTACATCCAGTCTGCGCGCGGGTTGCCGATGCAATAGAGATAGCCAACCGGAATGTGTATCCAAGGATAGGTATCGGGCTTGCCCGCCTCAAGCAGCAAAACCCGGTTCCCTGGATCGGTGCTCAGCCTGTTGGCCATCAGGCACCCGGCCGAACCGCCGCCAATCACAATATAGTCGTACCTGTTTGCGCCATCAGACATCTTTGTCTTCCACCTGTTCTGTCTTTTCGTTGCCAGTTGTGCGCCAGAGGGAACAAGGTATGCTGTTCTCTTGCAGGCTGCACGATTATGCGGCACGTTTTCTCCGCCACAAGCCAACGATGTGGTTCACGCCCCCTCCCGGAACGCTGGTTTTACCGATCTCTGCGGGAGCGGCAGGCAAAAAGCTAATGACAATTTGCACAATACCATATTAGTAAATTTTATATGGACCGGTTTTCGAGCATTAACACCATCCTGGCCTTCGTGACGGTGGCCCGGGAAGGCAGTGTTTCACGCGCAGCCGAGGTGCTGAACCTGACACAGCCGGCCATCAGCCATCAAATCAAGCGTCTTTCCGAAGATACGGGGCTTACCTTGTTCAACCGAACCGCTACCGGGTTGCAGATCACTCATGACGGCACTGCGGTATTAGCGAAGGCTCAACACGTCCTCGATGCAGTCAGTGATTTCCAACGCAGCGCCCGCCTGCGCGTTGGGCGCTTGAGTGGAAAACTGACGATCGGTACGATCGTCGATCCGGAGTTCATCCGGTTGGGGCGTCTGTTGGCGAATTTGCGCGCAGAGCATCCTGATGTTGAAACCGAACTGAAGCACGGGGTCAGCGGAGATATTTTGACATGGCTCAAGCGGGGTCGGGTTGATGCCGGGTTTTACTTGTGTGGGCCCGATGACCTATCCAGCATCGGGTCGGACGGAGACGATCCGGTGCATGCCATCAAGTTGGCCGAATTCACGTATCGCGTGATCGGACCGGCTGGCTGGCAGAAGCAGGTGGAAGAGTCCGACTGGTCTTCGCTTGCAGCCCTTCCTTGGATCGGCACGCCCGAAGCCTCTGTTCACCATCGCCTTCTGGCCAAAGTTTTCGAACGTCACGCCTGCCGCCCGAACGTGGTTGCGCTGGTGGATCAAGAAGCTTCGATGCTTGAAATGGTCAGGTCCGGCATTGGCCTGAGCCTCTGCCGCGAGTCCATCGCGCTGCATCAAAAGCAATCCTTCGGGCTTGCCGTCTGCAATTCCGTGTCTGTTCCTGCGTGTCTGAGTTTCGCGGCATTGAAACGTCGCAAAGACAACCCGATGATAGCCGAGACATTTGACCTGTTGCTCCGGTCCTGGTGATCGCGTCTGGGAGGTTGCAAAATACTTCTGAGGCGTGTTGCAAATTGCCATCCGGCGCGTTCTGCGCGTGGTACGGCGGGCGGCGCTATAAACCTGGTCGGCCCCAAGTGCCATGTTCTGCACAGACAGCAAGTGAGCAAAGGACAACTTATTGCATAGTGGGGTGGGTTTCAAACAATGGGTGGTGACGATATCGGCCCGGCTGCTGCGAAGACCATGCATGGTGCAACCGTGCCGCCTTCGTTTCTTGTCGCGTTCCACGCCAAAAACATTGGGAAAGACGTTCAGACAACCTATGATCTGATCCCGGGCGACGACAAGAAACGACACTGGGTCGAGGACGGCGATACGTGACGCTTCATCGGCTGTAACCTCTTTGGCGAGCACCCCGAAACGAAGGCCGAGTTCTGCAACCCGCACATAAGATGACGGCAAAGCTCATACGGGAACGGTCAAGCGATCCTGTAATTGACCAACCAAAATGGCAGAGGTCGCGGACTGACTCTGCCTTGTCAGTTTATCTGCCAAAGAACTCAACCACCGCATCCGACGATGCTTTTACCGCCTCGGGTTTGTAGTAGAAGTCCACGTGCGAGAACTGATCAAATGCCAGTTCCTCGTGCTTATTCGTTAGCTTTCCGACAAATTGCGTTGAGCTAGGGGCGGTGAAGGCCGTACTGCTGTAGATGGTCAGGGATGGCTGCACGATCTTGTCGGCTTAGACTTCTCCGATGGAAAACAGAGACTGCATGCCCCGACCGCCGATGAGCATGTTGGTATAGGTCGGAACCGCCTTCGGCCCTTTGACCCGGATCGTGACTTCGTCGAGCAATTGAAGGAAGCCTTGCGGCGCTGCATTGGGGTGATTACGGAAGAGACGGCCATCGGACTGAATCGGATGGTCATCTCAGAATTGATCCGTGACCTTGACCGGCCCCGGCAATTCTTCACTGAAACCGCGACACTTGATTACCCAATAACCAGGCTGTTCAGCGAAGCCGTGGATGTGGGCGTTATCCGAAAGGCTGATCCGGTTTTTGCAACCAACCAGCTATTGGCGCTGGTAAAGAACTTCTTTTTCTGGCCAGAGTTCTTCCTCGGTAAAAACCCGACGCCCAAAGATGTTTTGGACGATTGCGTCGCGATGTTCCTGGCGCACTACAAAGCAGACGTTTGACGCGTGATCGCGAACGCCCGCTTCGTACCGCGAAATGCACCTTCGAAAGGTTCAGGACTTTGCACCTGCGGCCAAAGTCCGGTCTGGCGGGCGCCGCAGAAGCGATGACCGGTCTGGGCCGCCCATATCGATGCGTCATAGAACCAAAAGGTCGTGGTCATGCGTTGCATCTTGAACGACGATTAATCGCTTGAATTCGCCCCGCTTTCGGAGTTCATCCTTTCATCCAGCGTTTTCAGAAGCCTGTTCAAGTCTTTGGCTTCTGCCGAGGTTAGTCCGCGCAAAAGGTGATGCTGTGTGTCGACATGATCGACGACGGCTTTCTCGATCGTCGCAAATCCGGCTTCTGTCAAACGGATCAGAAACCCGCGTTTGTCTTCAGGGTTTGGCACCCTCTCGACGAGGCCGTGTTTGACGAGTTGATCGATGCGATTGGTCATTGTTCCCGAGGTCACCATGGTCAGATCCAGCAATGCTCCAGGGGATAAGCCATCGGGTTTTCCGGATCTGCGCAGGGTCGCCAGGACATCAAAGCTGGCGGCGTTCAACCCATGAGCCTTCCAGGTTCTTTCCATTTCGCCCCGAAGCTTGGAAGTCAATCGTGACAGCCGACCGATGATTTCCATCGGTCCGACATCAAGGTCGGGCCGGGCCTTGTTCCATTGGGCAATGATGCGGTCTACGTGGTCCATGAAACTATATTGCGGAGTTATCTCTTGACGTCAAGATAAATGGATATATCTTGACATCAAGATAATGGAGGTCCGCGATGAGACATCTCGACATTGCACTAACAGCCATTGCGCCGCTGGTTTGGGGCAGCACCTACTTTGTGACGACGGAATTCCTTCCTTCAGGGTATCCGGTGACGATGGCCGCCCTGCGCGCTCTGCCTGCCGGCCTTCTGCTGCTGGTAATGGCACCGCGCTTGCCGAAAGGAATTTGGTGGCTGCGCATTTTCGTTCTCGGCGCGCTCAACTTCACGCTTTTCTGGACCTTGCTGTTTATCGCAGCCTATAGGCTGCCTGGAGGGGTCGCGGCGACAGTCGGTGCGATACAGCCTCTGATCGTCGTGTTCCTGGCCGCGCTGCTGCTTGGGACAGCGATCAGAGCGTCGGCCGTGATGGCTGCCTTGATCGGCATCTTTGGTGTCGGGCTGCTTGTCCTCGGGTCAGGTATAAGGCTTGATCCCATCGGTTTGATTGCCGGAGTTTGCGGGGCGGCCTCGATGGCGGCAGGCACGGTCTTGACTCGGAAATGGCAACCTCCGGTGCCGCTGCTTACCTTCACCGCCTGGCAACTGACCGCCGGCGGTCTGTTGCTGGTGCTTCTGGCCGTCTTCATCGAGCCGCCGCTTCCAACACTGGATGCACGGAACCTCTCAGGCATCCTCTACCTAGCGCTCATCGGGGCTGCGCTCACCTATATCCTGTGGTTTCGCGGTATCTCACGGATAGAGCCGGGGGCCGTCTCGGCGCTTGGTTTTCTCAGCCCGCTCGCCGCCGTTCTGATCGGTTGGGCATTGCTGGGTCAGGCGCTGACACAGATGCAAATCGCCGGCGCCGCGCTTGTCTTTGCAGCAATCTGGGTTGGTCAAAGAGCGGCGCGTACCCGCCCATCTGAGCTTTTGAAAAGCTCCATCCGCCACCCATTGTAAAGGAGAACTCCGATGAAACTCATAGTATTTGGTGCCACCGGCAATGTCGGTTCTCGCGTCGTAACGGAAGCGCTTGCTCGCGGGCATCTCGTAACCGCAGCTATTCGAAACGAGGCAGCGATTGCCAAGCTGCCCGAGGGTGTCAGACCGGTCATCGCGGATGCGACAGATCCCGCAACCCTCGTCGCAGCCATGGAGTCTCAGGACCTTGCGATCAGCGCGTTGCGCTCTCCGCCCGGGCGCGAAGGCGAGATCGTGGCTCTGACACGTTCGATCCTAAATGCTGCTTCACGCACGGGTCTTCGGGTGATCATCGTTGGCGGCGCCGCGCGCCTGCATCTGCCAAACGGCAGTCCGCATACGGTTCTGTCAGATCCGGATTTCTTGCCTGACAACATCGTTCCAACAGCCCGCGCATCGATGGCGCAATGGGAGCTCTGCGCCTCTGAAACATCGGCAAATTGGACTTATGCCAGCCCTCCAGCCCTTTTGCAGCCCGGCCCACGCCTGGGCGCGTTCAGAACCGGCACCGACACGCTGCTGGTTGATGAACTGGGCAATTCGGAGATATCGATGGAAGACTTTGCCGTTGCGCTGGTAGACGAGGCACAATCAGCCAATTTCCAGTGTGCTGCGTTCACGGTCGGTTACTAGCACTTGTTCAAGAGCGCCAGGGAAAGGCAGACCGGCCAGCCGACCAGCAGGCCGGGCAGGGACCAGCGGGAGCGGGTCAGGCCAGATAAACCGTTTCACCGGTTTCAATTGCCTGTTGTGCCGCTTGCCCCATCCTGACAGCCCAGAGGCCGTCCTTCAAACTTACATCCGGTTTTGCTGTTTCGCCACGAAGCACGGCCAGGAACCCTTTGTGCTGATAATAGGTCGACCCATTGTGATCCCCTGCCGCCAAAAGGGTGGGGTCGACCGGAACGTCCATTGATACCGGACCTTTGGGGTTGCGCGGGCTCAGGATCACCTGCGGCAGCGGCGGGGCACCCAAATGGTCGGGCCAGAATCGTCCGGGTCCGGGAACAAACGCCTCGATCTTGGCGTCCGGTCCGACGGCCGATATTTCTTCTTGGTAGCGTGCGCCTTCGGCAAACATGGAAAGTTCCAACATCGCGCGCGCGCCCGAAGCAAAGTCGACCAGAACATAGCCGTGATCCAGAATATCCGGGGTTTGACCGTCGTAACTTTCGTCCAGATGGTTCACCGCCTGCCCGCCGCTTGCCGTGATGCGCACCGGATCGGATCGCAATATCAGACGCATCAAGTCGAAGAAGTGGCAGCATTTCTCGACGAAAGTACCGCCAGTATTTCGGTTGAACCGGTTCCAGTTGCCGACCTTGTCGAGGAAGGGAAAACGATGCTCGCGGATCGACAGCATTTTCACCCCACCTGTCGCCTCGGCCTTGTCGATCAAAGCAGCGATAGGGGGCATATACCGGTATTCCATCGCAACCCAAATCGGGCAGGGGTAGTCGCGCTGCAACTGCTCGAGCCGGGGCGCGTCCTGCGGGTCGGTGAACAATGGTTTTTCTACCAGAAGCGGCAGAGGACGTGTTTCAGCGATTTCGCAGATCTGGTCCACATGAAGATGGTTCGGGCTGACAATGACGACGCAGTCCAGTTCCTTTACCGCCAGAAGCTGTTGCACGGAACCTGCCATGGTTGCAGTCGGCGCAATTGCCTTGGCGGCTTTTGCCATCTCCTGATCGGGTTCAAAGATCGCAGCCACACTGGTACCTTCCAGCAATCCGATATTGTGCAGGTGCTCTTGCCCCATCATTCCGCATCCAATCAGCCCGTAATTGATGGTCCGGGTCATGTGCGTTTCCTTCTACTTCAGACGTTGAACGTAGTTGGCCCGATCCGGGTCGAACCAGGTTTTTGAGAATTCGACGGGTTCGGCGCTTTCCGACCAGCTGAACCGCTCGATGTAACCGACTGCTTGGCCGGCTGGCTTGGTGAAGTCAGAAGGCGTCCAGTCCGGTAGAGGCCGGACCGAAACCCTGTCTTCGGCTCTTGCGATCCAAAAGCCCAACTGGCGCTGATAATAGCGATAGAGCGAGTCGGACAGCAGGCTCCGGTCGATCAGGCCCGCTGATTCGTCCAGCCAGATTTCTTCGACAGCGATGATTGTATCATTCAGGTAGCGCATCCTCCGGACACGCGAACCGGCGTCAGAAGCACCGAATTTTGGCAGATCAACCGGCTTTTTCAGATGGTCAACCGACAGGATATCCGCACGAGGCAGGCCACCCCCTTCGGGCAGTTCCAGCCTAAACATTGCATAGACGCTGCTTTGCGTACCGGTCTCGCGTATGTAGTTCCCCGAGCCTTGGATTCGCTCCAACATCCCCTTTTTTTCTAGCTCTGAGAGCGATTTTCGCAGCGTCCCAACCGAGACATTCAGCTCTGCGGCCATCTCGCGCTCGGGCGGCAATCGTTCACCGTCAATAAGGCGACCAGCCGCGATGTCACGGATCAGAAGTTCCGCGATCTGAATATATACCGGCAGGGCATTGGGGTTTCGGTTGGATGCAGGCACGGCAGACGCTTCACTCGGTCGCAGGAAAAATTGATACACTATTGATCTACATCAAAGCGATTGCTACGCAAGAGGAAAGTCAAAGATGTACGGAGCGTGAATCAAATGAGCATCGTCCCCATCACATCCCCCGATCTGGATGCGGCCGAAGTTTCGTGGTTCGCTGCCCTGTGTTCCGATGATTACCAGTTCCTTGGCGTTCCCGACGGTGACCTGCGGTCGAGTTGGGAGCATTGCTCGAACATTGTGAAAGAGGCCGAAGCGCAGGGTTTTCGCAACATCCTCTGCCCGTCCTCCTATCAGGTCGGTCAAGACACGCTGAGCTTTGTCGCCGGCTGCGCTCCGATCACCGACCGGATCAACCTGCTGGCCGCCGTACGCTGTGGCGAGATGCAACCGATCATGCTGGCCCGCACCATCGCAACGCTGGACCACATGCTGAAGGGGCGTTTGACGGTCAACATCATCTCATCCGACTTTCCCGGTGAGAAGGCCGACAGCGCGTTCCGCTATCAGCGCTCGCGCGAAGTGGTGGAGATTCTGAAACAGGCCTGGACGCAGGATGAGATCAATCATGCAGGCGAGGTCTACAACTTCTCGGGCCTGACCACCGACCCGGCCAAGCCATATCAGACCGGCGGCCCGCTGCTTTATTTCGGCGGCTATTCTCCCTCTGCTTTGGATCTGTGCGGCGAGCATTGTGACGTCTACCTGATGTGGCCTGAAACCAAGGATCAACTGGCTGAACGGATGAAGGCCGTTCACGCCGTCGCTGAAAACTACGACCGCACGCTGGATTACGGGTTGCGTGTCCATATGATCGTTCGCGATACCGAGGCTGAAGCACAGGAATACGCGGATTACATCGTCTCGAAGCTGGACGACGAATATGGTCGCGCCATCCGCGAACGGGCGCTGGATTCGACCTCGCTGGGGGTGGCGCATCAGGCCAGAAACCGCGATCTGGCGGATGAATACGGCTATGTCGAACCCGGTCTCTGGACCGGTGTTGGCCGGGCACGGTCTGGTTGCGGTGCCGCTCTGGTCGGATCGACGGATCAGGTTATGTCGAAGGTCGAGGAATACCAGAAGATGGGCATCCGCGCCTTCATCTTCTCGGGCTACCCGCATCTGGACGAAGCCCGCCATTTCGGCGCTCGCGTGTTGCCGAATTTGAAAACCTGTTCTCTTCCCGAAGCTTACGGAAGGGTTCCCAAAACGACCCCGGCCACACCGCTGGGCAACGGAGAACGCCGCTGATGCAACGTGTGAAACTATCTGACTCGCTGGAGATGAGCCGCCTTGTCTATGGCATGTGGCGGTTGGGCGATGACAGTGACACGTCCGCGGGCCATGTCGAGGCCAAGATTCAGACCTGTCTGGATCAGGGTATCACCACTTTCGATCAGGCCGACATCTATGGCGGCTATCAGGCCGAGGCCGTGCTGGGTGCCGCCCTGCGCGCCAATCCAAACCTGCGTCAGAAGATGGAGATCGTCACCAAATGCGACATCGTCGCGCCGGTTGGCCGTTACGCGGATGCGAAGGTAAAATACTACGACACCTCGCGCGCCCACATTCTGAAATCGGTCGACACGTCGCTGTCGGAAATGGCGATTGACCACATCGATCTGCTGTTAATCCACCGCCCGGATCCCATGATGGACCACCATGAAACCGGAGCCGCCCTGGATGAGGTTGTCGCCAGCGGCAAGGTCGGCGCGGTGGGTGTGTCCAACTTCCGCCCGTGGGATTGGTCGTTGCTGCAATCGGCGATGAATACGCCGTTGGTCACCAACCAGATCGAAATTTCTCTGGGTCAGATCAGCCCATTCACCAACGGTGATTTGGCCTTTCACCAACAGCATGGCCATCCGTTGATGGCATGGTCGCCGCTGGGTGGAGGCTTGTTGATGGCCGGAAACCCGCCGGTTGGGGTCGTTGCCGATGAAATCGCAGCCGGGTTCGGCGTAGATCGCGCCGCCGTCGCTGTGGCGTTCCTGCTGGCCCACCCGGCCAACATCCTGCCGGTTCTGGGCACCAACAATCTGGACCGGATCAAACGCGCCTCGGACGCATTGAAAGTCAAACTGGATCGCGAAAGCTGGTTCCGCCTGTACGAGGCGGCACTGGGGCACGAGGTACCATGATGAACGCAATCTCAAAGGACATGACTCGCACCTTCACTCCACATAAGGACGACACACGTACTCTGCGCGACGCCTTCGGCCGCTTTGCAACCGGTGTCACCATCGTGACCTGCAACAGCGCGGACGGTCCGGTCTGCATCACCGCCAACAGCTTTTCGTCCTTGTCGCTTGACCCACCGCTGATCATGTGGGCCGGAGACCGCAACTCGCGTCGCTTCCCCTATTTCCACAAGGCCCGCCATTTCAGCGTGCATGTGCTGTCGTCGGACCAGGCCGAGCTGTGCTTCGGCTGCTCGAAAGACGCATTTGCACTGCGGGACATCAGCCACGAGCGCTGTGAGAATGGGACGCCGGTGTTGGCGGATTGCCTTGCGCGGTTCGAATGCGAACAGCACGCGTATCACGATGCAGGCGATCACGTTATTGTGGTTGGAAAGGTTCTCAAGGCCAGCATGTCGGATGGAGACGCGCTGACATTTTATGCCGGGAAACTCGGCCAATTCGCGAAAGTCTAAGCGCGATTTGATGACCGTGGGGGACACCCACGGCTGACCAAGGGAGGATCCGCATGGGCGGACTGGCATCGGTGCTTGCACCGATTGCATTCGTGAACGAAACCGTGCTGCGTCTGGGCCGGGCGTTTGGTGTTGTTGCGATTGCGCTCATGGTGATCGCAATCTTGATCCAGGTGTTTTTCCGATACGTTCTGGGCAATGCGCTGCCGTGGCCGGATGAGGCCGCGCGGTTCTGCATGTTGTGGATGACCGGTCTAATGGCGCCCACCGCCTTTCGGCGTGGCGGCTTTGTGGCCATAGACATGCTGGAACGCTTCCTTCCCCGTATCATCGGTCAAACGCTGAATCTGTTCCTGCTTTTGCTCTCGTTCGCCGTCCTGCTGGTCGCGGTCAATATCGGCTGGTCCGAGGTTACCGGCTTTGGCGGAAAATTCGCCACTGCCGCGCTGTATTTGCCCACCTCTTTCGGGTTCGATGAATGGTATCGCATTCCGCGCAGTTGGATGATGGCATCGCTGCTGGTGGGGATCATCCTGCTGATCTCGGTGAATATCGAGCTGATCCTGCGATCCTTCATCACCTTGCTGGGCGGCGGCCACCTGTTGCCTGAAATTCCTGATGCGGCAGTGGGGGCCGAATAAGTGCTGATCTGGTTCCTGCCCACCTTCCTGATTTTCCTGCTGATCGGCCTGCCGGTCTTTTTCGCTTTGCTGGCGGCGCCCGGTATCCTGCTGTGGCTGAACGGCCAGACGAACGACATCACGTTGCTGTATCGCAATGTCTATAACGGCATGGACAGCTTCCCTCTGATGGCGATCCCCTTCTTCATGCTGGCCGGAGAGCTCATGAACCGAGGCGGCATCACCATCCGCCTTGTCGAGTTTTCGCAGGCTCTGATGGGTCATCTGCGCGGTGGTCTGGCGCATGTGAACGTGCTGAGTTCGATCCTGTTTGCGGGCCTCTCGGGATCCGCCGTGGCGGACACCTCGGCGCTAGGGTCGATGCTGATCCCGGCGATGGAGAAACAGGGTTATACCCGGAAATTCGCCGCCGCGATCACGGCGGCAAGTTCCGTGATCGGGCCGATCATTCCGCCCTCGGGCATCATGATCATCTACGCCTATGTGATGGGCGAAAGCGTGGCCGCGTTGTTCCTTGCGGGGATCGTGCCGGGCGTGATGGTCGGTGTCGGTCTGATGCTGATGATCAAACTGATGGCCGACCGCTATGACTTCCCCGTCGCCAGCCGCAAATACACATGGCCCGAGCGGCGTCAGGCCAGTTTGAAGGCCTTTTTCCCATTGATGACACCGGTCATCATTCTGGGCGGTATTCTGGGTGGTATCTTCACACCGACCGAGGCTGCGGCAGTCGCCGTGGGCTATGCCTTCATCATCGGGTTCTTCATCCTGCGGACATTGACATGGAAAGAGGTCCCCGAGGTGCTCAGCAATGCAGGCATGACTTCAGCCGTTGTTCTGCTGCTGGTTGGTGCTGCGATGGCGTTCAAGACGGTCGTCAGCCTCAGCCATGCGCCGGAACAACTGGCCTCGCTGATCCTCAGCCTGTCAGAAAACCCGCTGATCCTTTTGTTCCTGATCAACCTGCTGCTGTTCATCGTCGGCATGTTCCTGGACGCAGGCCCCGCGATCATCATCCTTGGACCAATCCTTGGACCGATCTTCACCAGTCTCGGCGTCGACCCGATCCATTTCGCCATCATCATGAGCGTCAACCTGACCGTCGGCCTCGCCACCCCGCCAATGGGCCTTGTGCTGTTCGTGGCCGCCGCCGTATCGCGCGAACGGGTTGAAACCATCGCCAAGGCGATCCTGCCGTTCCTGGCGGTCGAAATCATCGTAATTTTCCTGATCACCTACATACCCGCACTATCCATGACGATCCCGAGGATAACGGGATTTGCCAACTAACTGAGTTCCACAGGGAGGAAACGCATGCTCAGAGAATTCATCAAAACCGCAGCGGTGGCCACATCGCTGGTGGCGGCGTCCGCCATGGCTGCGACAGCCGCCGATTATACGCTGCGCGCAACCGCAAATTCGAACGAAAACGATGAGGATTATGACGGTCTGATCGTCTTCAAGAACTATGTCGAATCTGCCTCGAACGGCGCGATCGAGGTCGAACTGTTCATCGGCACACAGCTCTGCTCGAACGGGGCCGAATGCTTGCAGGGCGTGGCAGACGGCACCATCGACATCTACATCTCGACCTCGGGCGGTGCCTCAGGCATCTTTCCTTACGTGCAGGTTCTGGACCTGCCTTATCTGATGGCCGATGACCGCGTTGCCGAGCATGTCCTGTCGGGCGATTTCACCCGCACAATGCGCGACATGGCGCTTGAGGACTCTGGCGGCGCGATCCGTCTGATGACCATCGGCAACACCGGCGGCTGGCGCAACTTCGCCAACACACAGCGCCGCATTGCCGAGCCCGCGGATATGGAAGGTCTGAAAATCCGCACCGTCGTCGCCGACCTGCCGCAGGAACTGGTCAAGGCGCTGGGTGCGTCGCCCACCCCGATCCCGTGGCCGGAACTGTTCACCAGCTTCCAGACCGGTGTCGTTGAAGGATCCAAGAACGGCATCACCGACATCATGGGCATGAAATTCCCGGATGCGGGCCTGCAATACGTAACGCTGGACGGCCACGCCTATATGGGCGCATTGTGGTGGATGAACAACGCCAAGTTCCAGGAGATGCCCGAGGATCTGCGCCGCGTCGTGGTCGACGGGTTTTATGCCCTGCAACAGGCCACTTTCGCCTCCCCCAAGCGCAAGTCGATCCAAGCCTATGAAGATTTCGTCGCCGGTGGCGGAGACCTCTATGTGCTGACACCCGATCAGAAGGCTGCGTTCAAAGAGGCCGCAACGCCAGTCTATGATTGGTTCCAGTCCAACGTTGCGCGTGGCGACGAGATCTTTGCTGCACTGACCGAGGCGGTCGCGGCGGCTGAGGCGGACGTCAACGCCGCTCGTGATGCGGATCTGAAGTGAACGGTTGGGCCGGGCTTTGCGGCCTGGCCCTCACCGAAACGGGTACATCCACCCTTTGTAGTCGTTGACCAGAACATGCGCCTTTTCGATCTGCTCCGGCGACATTTTCTTGACCACTTCCTCAAGGCTGATCGCCGCGTCGGGGTCGCCGCCAATGGCGCTGAGCGTGTACCACATATACGCACGCACCAGATCGGGCGCGGGCATGCCCAGACCCAATTCATAATACCAGCCAACGCCCGACTGCGCCCCCGGATGCCCCTTCATCGAGGCGCGCAGATACCATTCAAAGGCCCGTTCGTAATCCTGCTCGACCCCCAAACCCAGCCCGTACATCACGCCGATCAACTCTTCAGCCTCGGCGTTGCCCGAGCGCGCGGCTGGAAGAAGTTCCTCGCGCGCGGCTGCAAACTGTCCGGCTTCCATCATATCGCGGGCTTGTTCCAGTTCAGACAGAGCCGGAGACGCAAATACGCAAAGGGCAAAAACAAGCTGGCGCATGGGATCGTTGCCTTCTTCTGGGTCGGGGCCGCTGTGGCACAGGATTTGCCGCGCCCGCTGACCGATGATGACTTTATCCCCTTTGATATGAAACAGGCCGCCATCGGTCATCAACTGTTTTACGACCCGATCCTGTCAGGCAACCGCAACATCGCCTGCGCCCATTGTCACCACCCGGATTTCGGCACTTCGGACGGGTTGTCGCTGGGCATAGGAGAAGGCGGGCAGGGGTTGGGGCCGGACCGCACACCCGGCACCGGGGCCGACAGAATACGCAAGCGCATCCCTCGGAACTCTCCGGGCCTGTGGAATCTTGCGGCCAAGGACATACACACCGTCTTTCACGACGGCAGGCTGAGCATTTCCGACGTCTACGGCAACGGCTTCAATTCCCCGGCGCAGGAGTGGCTGCCCGAGGGCCTGAACTCACTGCTGGCGGCACAGGCTCTGTTCCCCCTGACCTCACAGTTCGAGATGGCGGGCAATGTGGCCGAAAATGAAGTCACAGGCGCGGTGCATGATCGTATCGACAAGGGCTGGCCCATTCTGGCGAAACGCGTTCGCACCGATCCTCGCTATGGTCCGGCCATCGTCGCCGCCTTTGATGAGGTCGAGACGACCGAGGACATCATGATCACGCAAGTCGCCAACGCTCTGGCCGCTTTCATGGCGATCGAGTGGCGTAGCACTGACAGCCCGTTTGACCACTATCTTGCGGGCGACATGAATGCCCTTTCACCTGCGCAAATCGAGGGGATGAGGCTGTTCTACGGAAAAGCCCGCTGCTCCGCCTGCCACCGCGGACCGCTCATGTCAGATCAGAAGTTCCATGCACTGGGCTTGCCACCCTTTGGGCCGGGTCGCACCCGGCAGTGGGATCCCTTCGTCCGGGATGTCGGCCGCATGGGTGAAAGCAACCGCCTTGAGGATGCCTACAGGTTCCGTACCCCGATGCTACGCAATGTTGCCCTGACCGCGCCTTACGGTCACAATGGCGCTTTCCCCGATCTTGAAAGCGTCATTCGCCATCATTTGGATCCGCAGGCCAGCCTGGACAAATGGACCCCTCAAATGGCTGCCTTACCCAAGGTGCCATGGTTGCAAAAAACGGATTTTCTGGTTTGGCAGGACCAATATGAAATGGCACGTCAACGCAAGAAAATTGATATTGATCCGATCCAGCTTGCGGAATTGGAAATCGAAAACCTGATTGCTTTTCTGCATTCGTTGACAGGTCGCAGCGTAGACTCTCCGATATTCGGTGTGCCGAAAGGATTTACTCCTTAGGGTCAGAATGCATTGATTTTCAGAGCGCTGCATGATTCACGGCTCGAAAAACGGAGCGGTGATATAAGTGACCTTCTCTGGCTGACTGACGAGCAGATGGCCAAACTTTCCCCTTTCTTCCCGCGGTCGCATGGCAAGCCACGGGTCGATGACAAGAGGGTGCTGAGCGGGATTATCTTCATCAATCGCAATGGGTTGCGGTGGCGTGACGCTCCCAAAGAATACGGACCGCACAAGACGCTTTATAGCCGGTGGAAGCGTTGGAGTGAGAAAGGTATCTTCGCTCGGATGATGGTCGGCTTGGCAGCCGAACACGGCGAGGAAAAGACCGTGATGATCGACGCGACCTATCTGAAAGCACATCGTACCGCGACCAGCATGGCCGCGAAGAAGGGGGGCGTGGTCGCCTGATTCACTGCACGGCAGGCGCATCCGAAGGATGCTGCCGAGAGGGGGCCGAACCAAGGGCGGCATGAATACCAAACTGCATGCTATCTGTGACAGCCAAGGGCGACCGATCAGCCTTTTTGTCACCGCTGGCCAAGTCAGTGACTACATCGGTGCGCGAGCGCTACTGAGCAGTATTCCAGATGTCGACTGGCTGCTCGGGGATCGTGGCTATGATGCAGACTGGTTCCGAGATGCGTTAAAAGACAAAGGGATACGCGCCTGCATCCCAGGTCGAAAGCAACGCAAGACAACCGTGAAGTATGACAAGCGCCGATACAAACGGCGCAACCGTATTGAGATCATGTTTGGTAGGCTCAAGGACTGGAGGCGCGTAGCGACACGTTATGATCGCTGTCCCAAAGTCTTCCTCTCCGCAATCGCCCTCGCAGCAACCGTCATCTATTGGTTATGAATCCTGACCCTAGGTCCGTTTCGAGCCGATCCTCAACGGCATTATCCGTCCCGGTATGACGACCTCGCCAGATTGGTATCGCTTGGGGTGTCCTCACACTCGACTCTTAATCTGCCTCACTCCACAAGAATTTTGAGACGCAAACTTGTATTGCCCTCCTTCCGAGGCCCACGCATAAGCGTGGGTTTTCGTGTTTCTGGATGTAAGCTTGACTTGGGTTGTGTATTTGACAGCCAACGACAGAAATGTGATCCGCGCCGGAAGCCGGGCTTTGCACAGTGCGCGTATCTGCGCGCCGTCGGCTTAAATAAGCTGAAGACCGCGGCCAAGCGTTCGCAATTTACGACCCCAATGATGGGCTGAGCCGCAAACCCCCAATGCCAGCCACTCAGCGTAGGACCGTCTATCATAAATGGGAGTGACTTGGTGCGCTTGATTTCCTTATTAAGGATCCGACGCTCGGTGGCTAAAACGCAGTGTACCTAAAAAATGTCCTTAGCCAGATCCAGACCTATATTTCTTCGCCGTAATTGGATGGCTCCTCTCTTTGCAGTCGATAACAACTGCACTTTGGCGCGTTCGATGCCGACAATGCAGGAACTATCCACCTCATCCGGTAAGGACCGATTACTTCAAAAAGAGCGTTTGAAGTAGCAGTAATTCAGACTGCGAGAAGTAACTTTTGTTGGCGGAAAGGTAAGTTAACTGGTCAAAAGGCAAAATATCTCTGCATTTGACAAGTTGATTTCATTGGTCGGAGTGAGAGGATTCGAACCTCCGACCCCTGCCTCCCGAAGACAGTGCTCTACCAGGCTGAGCTACACTCCGACCGTGGCGGGTGATCTATACGCGGCGGGTCTGATGCGCAAGAGGATTCTGTAATGCGACTACCCGAATCTTTCGATCTCAACACCCAAAAATATTTGGCAGCGGACCAATGGGCACGGAACCCGGTGATCTAAGCAGGTCGCCGTGTTTACGGTTCGCAAAAACGAGCGTTTGCATGTTTGCGTTCTGCTGTTGACCGGCGCGCAAAGTGTCCGCCAAACTGTTCACCCCCCCCCCGCCGGGCAGGTCGCGATGGCACCGGTGTTAAAACGTTGGCTGGATGACAGGCTTGTTGAAAGGCAACGGAATCGCAACCTTTTGCGGTGGAAACCCTGTGGTTTCTTTGTCCGCTTTCGCCCGCGCAGCCATCGTCATCAATTGGTTGTGAAGCGTCCCAGGCAATCACGGCAAGGGATCTGTTTTGTACAGACGAATTTTGGTTCCACCATGGTCGACGACCGGTCCTGCCGCCAGCAAAGGCAGGCGTGTGGCCCGGGCAAGCCCCGGAGCGCTGGTGATCACGCCGACCCGCCATCCCTGGAACCGGTTCATCAGGGTTTTGCCCATCGCGCCATAGACCGAGCGCAAGCGTCTTTCGTCACCAATTCGCGCCCCGTAGGGCGGGTTCACAATGACCAGCCCCGCGGGACCTTCGGGGGGTTTTATGTCGCTGACGGAACGCTGTTGAAACCGTGTCACGGCACCGACTTGGGCCCTTTCGGCATTGGCAGTCGCCGCGTCAACCGCGCCCGAGTTGCGATCCGAGCCGTAGAAGGTAAGCGCGCATTCCGCCGCCTTCGTTTCCCGTCGCATTTCCTGCCACGGATCAGGGTCAAAGCCCGCCAGGTCCTCGAATGCAAAACCGCGGGAGCGGCCAGGGCGCAGACCCAGAGCGATCTCGGCGGCCTCGATCACGAAGGTACCCGATCCGCACATCGGGTCCAGTACGGGTTCATCGCCCGAGTAGCCACATTCTTTCAGGAACATGGCGGCCATTGTTTCGCGCATTGGGGCCTTGGCAATGGCTTCCTTGTGACCGCGTTTGTGCAACAGCTCGCCGGAACTGTCGACCGAGATCGTGCAGATGTCTTTTTCGATTCGAAGCAACACCCGAAGGTTTGCCTCGGATGAAATCGAGGTGCCCAATGTCTCGGATATTGCCCGCTCGATCCTCTGACGAGCTGCACCGGCGTGATAAATTCTGGATTTGCGGCTGATGGCTTCCACCTTGACCGGCACGTCAGGACGCAAAACGGTGCCCCAAGGAAATTTCCGAGCACGTTTGTCCAATTGGGCAAGGTGCACGGCGGGGAAGCTGCCCAGTCGCACCAGAACCTTGTTGGCGCCGCGCAGTGTCAGGTTGGCACGCCAGACCTCGGGCCATGAACCCCGGCATGTTACCCCGCCGGGTACAGTTCTGACCTGCGCGAATCCGTTGAATTGCGCCTCGTCACCAAGAGGCGCCTCGAGGCCCGGCGTGGCAACCAGAAAGATTTCCAAATCTGTGTCTTTTTCCATTCCGGTTGCTTACACTGGAACCTTGGTGGGCGCGATATGCAATTATACGCCATGGATTCAGAAGAAATGACCGATCAATCGCAGGATTGTGTGGTTCATCCTCAAGTTTTGGCGGTAACAGGTTTGCGTTTATGACCTTCCCCGCGTAAAGGGTCCTTGATCGGAAATACGCCTGCGGATTTTGGACCGTTTTCGACGCTTTTGCGACGGAGGCTCGAAAAAACCGCGCTATTGCATGACCCCGAAAGGGCGTTAGCAGAGCTGGCGCAGAAAAGAGGCTTGGAAGAACGTAGCAACATGCAAACTTTCAAACTGAAAAAGGGGCTGGATCTGCCGGTGGAAGGCGCTCCTGACCAGACCATTCACCCGGGCCCGGAATACGCGACCGTTGGCGTCCTGGGCGGCGACTACATCGGCCTGAAACCCAAGATGCTGGTGCAGGAAGGCGACAGCGTCGTACGTGGCGCGCCGCTGTTCTGTCACAAGGACGCGCCTGACGCGATGATGGTCGCACCGGTAAGTGGCAGGGTCGTCGCGATCAACCGTGGTGCCCGTCGGGTGCTGCAAAGCGTCGTGATCGAAGTGACAGATGTCAATGACACCGGTGTTGATTTCTCGGGCATAGGGGATGCCGACAGCGCCGAAGGCGTGACGGCCAAGCTGTGCGCCGCCGGCCTGTGGACGTCGTTCCGCACGCGCCCCTATTCAAAAATGCCGAACCCCGGCGTCAAACCGGATGCGATCTTTGTCACCGCCATGGACAGTGACCCGCTGGCCGCTGACGCTGCCACGATCATTGCCGAGGCGCCCGAAGAATTTACCGCCGGTTTGGCGGCAGTCAGCACATTGACCGAGGGCAAAACCTATCTTTGCCAAAAAGAGGATGACACGATACCCGGCGCAGATGTCGCCGGTGTCGAAGCTGCATCTTTCGCAGGCCCGCACCCATCGGGGCTGGCCGGAACGCATATTCACTTCCTCGAACCCCTTGCAGGCGACAAGCAGGTCTGGACCATCGGGTATCAGGATGTCATCGCTATTGGTCGCCTGATGCTGACCGGCCATCTGGATCCGAATGTTGTGATTGCCCTGACGGGGCCGGGTGCGCGTCAACCACGTTTGATCCGTACCGTGATGGGCGCATCAACTGACGATCTGACCCGCGACGAAGTCGATGTGGACGGCACGCCCCGCATCATTTCGGGTTCGATCCTGTCGGGCCGGCACGCTGAGGGCCCGACCGCCTATCTGGGCCGGTTCGCGCGCCAGATCAGCATCATCCGTGAAGATCCCGATCAAATCCCGTTGGGCTGGATTCGTCCAATGCCGTCGAAATACGCGGTCCAGCCTGTATTGGGTTCGGCATTCGCTAAGAAGCTGTATGCGTTCACCTCCAACCTGAACGGCGGGCGTCGGGCCATGGTGCCCACAGGTGTTTTCGAAGACCTGATGCCGCAGGACTATCTGCCCACTCAGTTGCTGCGGGCGCTGCTGGTAATGGATACGGACACTGCCCAAGCCCTGGGTGCGCTGGAGCTGGACGAAGAGGATCTTGGCCTTGTGGGCTTTGCCTGTCCGGCAAAATATGAATACGGGCTGGCGCTGCGCGACTGCCTGAGCAAAATTGAAAAGGAGGGCTGAGCCGAATGGGTTTGCGCAGCTTCTTTGACAGGATCGAGCCGAACTTTACCAAGGGCGGCAAGTACGAAAAGTACTTCCCCATCTACGAGATGGTGGAAAGCTTCATCTACACTCCAAAAACCGTGACCACGGTGGCGCCGCACGCGCGGTCCTATGTGGATATGAAGCGGATCATGACCTATGTCGTGATCGCGACGATCCCCTGCATCCTGTGGGGGATGTGGAACACCGGCTATCAGGCGAACTCTGCGATTGCTTTGCTGGGTCCGGAATCGGCCACCGGCTGGCGGATTGCTTTGTTGCAGATGTTCGGGATTTCGCTGGACCCGTCCAGCATTTTTGCCAACGTCATGCATGGTCTGATGTATTTCCTTCCGATCTACATCGTCACGCTGGTCGCGGGCGGTATCTTCGAGGTCATCTTTGCCACCGTGCGCGGCCATGAGGTGAACGAAGGCTTCCTAGTTACATCAATGCTTTACACGCTGATCATGCCTGCTACGACGCCCCTGTGGCAGGTGGCATTGGGCATCATCTTCGGCGTTGTAATCGGTAAGGAAGTGTTCGGGGGCACCGGCAAGAACTTTCTCAACCCCGCGCTTGTGGGGCGGGCGTTTTTGTATTTCGCCTATCCGGCGCAGATGTCGGGGGATGCGGTCTGGACACCCGTTGACGGGTTCTCGGGCGCAACTGCATTGGGCGTGTCTGCGGCCGAAGGCGTGCAGGCGCTGGCCGCTGAAGGCATCACCTGGTCGAGCGCGTTTTTCGGCACCATTCAGGGCAGCTTTGGCGAAACATCGACGCTGGCCTGCATGATCGGTCTGGCTTTCCTTCTGATGACCAGGATCGCCAACTATCGCCTGATTGTGGGCTGTCTGGCGGGCACCATCGGCTTTACCCTGCTGCTGAACCTGATCGGATCGGATACCAACCCGATGTTCGCGATGCCATGGTACTGGCATATCGTGTTGGGCGGTTACGCTTTCGGGCTGGCCTTTATGGTGACGGAACCGGTTTCCGCCAGCCACACCAATGTAGGGCGTTATATTTATGGCGCTCTGATCGGTGTCATGGTCGTGATGATCCGCGTGATCAACCCGGCTTTCCCCGAAGGCATGATGCTGGCAATCCTGTTCGGCAACGTCTTTGCACCGCTGATCGACTATTTCGTCGTGCAAGCCAACATCAAACGGAGGGCGCGTCGCCATGTCTGATACGCAATCCCCAGATCAAAACGAGGCACCCAAGGGCGCATTAGCCAAATTCCTGGCGGCGTCGCCGGATTCTGTTGGCAAGACGATCTTCATCGCCGTTGCCGTCTGTCTGGTCGCCTCGATGGTTGTGTCCGCGGCCGCAGTCAGCCTGCGCCCGGTGCAAGAGGCCAACCGGCTGAAGGACAAACAGGTAAACGTTCTGCAAGTTGCGGGCGTGTTCGAGCCGGGCATCGACGTGACAGAGGCTTTTGCCGCCTTCGAACCACATGTGCTGGAGCTGTCCACAGGCACCTTCGTCGATGATCAGTTTGATCCGACCACATTTGACGACATCGCCGCCGCTAGCGATCCTGAGCTGAGCGTCGCGTTGGACAATGACCCCGCCGGTATCGGCCGCAAATCCAAATACCGTGTTATCTATCTGCTGCGCGATGATGCAGGTGATCTGGACAAGGTGATCCTGCCTCTGCACGGATACGGCCTGTGGTCGACGCTCTATGGATTTATCGCGCTTGAAAACAACGGCAACGATATCTACGGCCTGCAATTCTATCAGCATGGTGAAACTCCGGGTCTTGGGGCCGAGGTGGACAACCCACGCTGGAAAGCCCTGTGGAACGGGAAAAAGCTGCGCGACGAAGCAGGTGATCTGCAAATCACCGTTGCCAAATCGCAGCCCGCAGCCGGGCCAGATTTCTATGTGGATGCGTTGGCGGGGGCCACGCTGACGTCGGTCGGCGTCGATAACCTTGTGAAATTCTGGATGGGCGATGCGGGCTATGGTCCCTTCCTGGCCAAACTTCAAGCAGGAGAGATTTGATGTCCCAGACCAAGAAAGAGATGCTGGTCGACCCGCTTGTCGACAACAATCCGATCACATTGCAGGTGCTGGGCATCTGTTCAGCACTTGCGGTGACATCATCGTTGCAAGTGTCGATGGTGATGGCGCTGGCGGTGATCTTCGTGACCTCGTTTTCGTCGTTCTTCATTTCGTGCCTGCGCAACCAGATCCCCGGTTCGATCCGGATCATCGTTCAGATGGTGATCATCGCGTCGTTGGTGATCTTGGTGGACCAGATCCTGAAAGCCTATGCTTTCGAGATTTCGAAAACCCTGTCGGTTTTCGTCGGCCTGATCATCACCAACTGCATCGTGATGGGCCGCGCCGAGGCGTTTGCGATGAAGAATCCGCCGGTTGCGTCCTTTATCGACGGAATGGGCAACGGCATGGGCTATGGTCTTATCCTGCTGCTGGTCGGCTTCATTCGCGAGCTGTTTGGCGCGGGGTCGCTGTTCGGCGTCACCATTCTGGAAACCGTCAACAATGGCGGCTGGTACGTGCCCAACGGCATGCTGTTGCTGCCGCCCTCGGCGTTCTTCATCATCGGTCTGATCATCTGGGCCTTCCGCACCTGGAAGCCGAACCAGGTGGAAGAGCGTGAATACAAAATTCAGCAGGTAGAGGCCCACTGATGGAAGGTCTGATCTCACTGGCCGTAAAGGCCATCTTTGTCGAAAACCTTGCGCTTAGCTTCTTCCTGGGGATGTGTACCTTCATCGCCGTGTCCAAGAAGATTTCGACAGCGCTGGGTCTGGGAATTTCGGTCATGGTCGTGCAGGCCATCACCGTGCCTGCCAACAACCTGCTGCTGAACTACTTGCTGAAACCGGGCGCGCTGGCCTGGGCCGGGTTCCCGGATGTAGACCTGACCTTCCTTGGCCTGATTTCCTATATCGGCGTGATCGCGGCGATGGTTCAGATACTCGAGATGGTTTTGGACAAGTATTTCCCACCGCTTTACAACGCGTTGGGGATCTTTCTGCCACTGATCACGGTGAACTGCGCCATCCTTGGCGGGTCGCTGTTCATGGTGGAGCGTGACTATAACTTTGCCGAGGCGGCGACTTATGGCTTGTCTTCCGGTTTTGGCTGGGCACTGGCAATCACCGCAATGGCCGGAGTCCGGGAAAAGCTGAAATATTCAGACATCCCCGATGGTCTGCAAGGTCTGGGCATCACTTTCATTACCGCAGGTCTGATGGCTATGGCCTTCATGTCCTTCTCGGGCGTGAAACTGTAAGGGGGCGTTGATGGAAACCTTTACCTTAGGCGTAGCTCTTTTCACCGTAATCGTTCTGGCATTGGTGGCCATCATCATGGCCGCCCGATCCAAGCTGGTATCGACCGGAAACGTCAACATTACGATCAACGGCGAAAAGACCATTTCCGTTCCGGCAGGTGGCAAGCTGCTACAGACGCTGGCTGCCGAGAAGCTGTTTGTCCCTTCTGCCTGCGGTGGCGGCGGCACCTGTGCGCAGTGTCGGGTGCGGGTGCATTCGGGGGGCGGATCGATCCTGCCGACCGAAGAAAGCCATATCACGAAACGTGAAGCGTCATGTGGTGATCGCCTGTCTTGCCAGGTGGCGGTCAAGCAGGACATGGATATCGAAGTTCCGGAAGAAGTCTTCGGCGTCAAGAAATGGGAATGTACCGTTCGGTCGAACGAAAACGTAGCGACCTTCATCAAGGCGTTGATCCTGGACCTGCCCGAGGGTGAGGATGTGAACTTCCGCGCCGGTGGCTACATCCAGATCGAAGCACCTGCACACCAGTTGAAATACACGGATTTCGACATTGAAGAGGAATATCGCGAGGATTGGGATCGCTTCAATCTGTGGCAATATGAATCGGTGGTGACCGAACCCATCGAGCGCGCCTATTCGATGGCCAACTACCCGGACGAAAAGGGCATGATCATGCTGAACGTCCGCGTGGCCTCGCCGCCGCCGGGGTCCGAAGGCATTCCGGCGGGTCAGATGTCGTCTTACATCTTTAACCTGAAGCCGGGTGACAAGGTCACCATTTCAGGCCCATTCGGCGAGTTCTTTGCCCGCGAAACTGACAAAGAGATGGTCTTTATTGGCGGCGGCGCCGGTATGGCACCAATGCGCAGCCATATCTTTGATCAGCTCAAGCGTCTTCAGAACCGCAACCGCAAGATCAGCTTCTGGTACGGTGCGCGGTCTAAGAAAGAGATGTTCTTTGTCGAAGACTTCGACAGTCTGGCTGAAGAATTCGACAATTTCGAGTGGCATGTGGCCTTGTCGGACGCGCAGCCCGAGGACAATTGGAAAGGCTATACCGGCTTCATCCACAACGTATTGTTCAAAGAGTACCTCAAGAACCATCCCGCGCCTGAGGATTGCGAATACTACATGTGTGGTCCGCCAATCATGAACCAGTCGGTCATCAACATGCTGCTGGATCTGGGCGTGGACCGCGAAGACATCATGCTCGACGATTTCGGCGGCTAAGGAACAAAAAAGAACCGGCGTTGAAGACGCCGGTTCTTTCATTTGGCGGTAAGCCTGCGTTATTTTCCGTAATACTCTCGATACCACGCGACGAATTGTGTGATACCGTCTTTCAGATCTGTCTGGGGGCGATAGTTCGTCAGTCTTTGTAGCAGCCGATTGTCCGCCCAAGTGGCATGAACATCACCCATCTGCATCGGCATGAAATTCTTGATCGCCTTCTGCCCCACGGCCTGTTCGATGGCTTCGATGAAATCCATCAGGCGCACTTTTTCGCCGTTGCCGATATTCACGATGCGATAGGGCGCGACGGGCGACAGGCTGTCTCCGTCCTCGATATCCTCACGGCTGGCTGGCCGCACCGGAGGCACATCGATCAGCAATCTGATGCCGCGTACAAGGTCCTGGACATGGGTGAAATCCCGGTACATGTCGCCGTGATTGTAAATGTCGATCGAGCGACCATCCAGGATGGCGGCGACAAATTTGAAATACGCCAGATCCGGTCGTCCCCAGGTGCCGTAGACGGTAAAGAAGCGGAACATGGTCGTCGGCAAATCCCACAAATGGGCATAGGAATGCCCCATCGCCTCATTCGCCTTTTTTGTCGCGGAATAGATGGTAAGCTGGGTGTCGGCTTTTTCCGTCTCGGTGAAGGGCATGTCCTCGTTGGCACCGTAGATGGAGGAGGTCGATGCCATCAAAAGATGATCCACCTTATGTTGCCGTGCAATTTCCATCACGTTGAATGTTCCAACGACATTCGATTCAACATAGCTGCGGGGATGTTCCAAACTGTGTCTCACACCGGCCTGAGCCGCCAGATGAACGATGACTTCCGGCTGAAATTCTTCGGCGACCTGCATCAACCGATCAAAATTTTCCAACCGATCCTCGGTTGCCGTGAACCCGGGTGTCTGAAGCAGAATTTGATGCCGACGCTGTTTCAGGACCACATCATAGTAATCCGTCATCCCGTCGTATCCATGCACGCGGAACCCTTCCTCTAACAGCCGCTTTGCCAGATGGAACCCGATGAACCCCGCAGAGCCCGTAATCAAAACCCGTTTCATAGAACCCTCAAAACGCCCTGCACGATCATCGCTGAACAAAAGGTTCTTCCCGTGATGCCGGGTCAAACATTTTGAACTGCGCCGAAGGTCATATCGAACATCCAGACGTCATTGGTCAACTCTTTGCTGATTCAATCAGATGCTCATTGCCGCCAATGGGCGAGAAGGATAGGGATCAACGTGTATGATTACGAACTGGATCAGACGGTGGTTCGACCGCACGGCGGGGCGGACAACGAATGCAGTGTCTTGCGACATCGCTCCGGCCGAGAAAGTGACGGCCGTGGGCGATATCCACGGTCGTCTGGACTTGTTGCAGGCGTTGTTGCCCAGACTGGACGATCAGAGCTTGCTGGTCTTTGTCGGAGATTACATCGACCGAGGGCCATACAGCGCGCAGGTGCTGCGCCACCTGTTTCACCTGAGCGAGACGTCAGGAGGACGCGTTCAGTGTCTTCTTGGAAACCACGAAGAGTTTCTGTTGCAATTCCTGGAGGTGCCGGAAGGCAACGCCCGGCTCTGGTTTCAAAATGGGGGTGTGCACACGTTGGCGTCTTTCGGACTGAAACCGCCCGCGGATATCGACAACTACCAGCAGGTTCGAAAACTGGCGGATGATCTTCGCCTGAAGATGGGGGAAAGCCTGATCAACTGGCTAGCTGACCGGCCTTTGACCTGGACTACCGGCAACGTCACATTCGTTCATGCGGCGCTGGACCCCCGACATCCGACTGAGGCCCAGGATCGCCAGATTTGCCTCTGGGGACATCCCATGTTTCCCAGGCTGGCCCGCAGCGATGGCCAATGGGTGGTGCATGGCCACACCATCGTGGACCTGCCCCGGATCAGGAACCGGGTAGTATCGATCGACACGGGCGCTTTCGCTTCGGGTCGTTTGACAGCCGCCGAGATCAACGCCGGAAGTGTTCGGTTCACCTCGACCGGATGAACAGTGGGCCTTTAACCGACGATCATTTGCTTCATGCGAAGCGCTTCATATTCCAACTCTTTGAGACGGAAGTGGACAACGTCTCCGATCGTGATGACGCCGCACAAATGACCGTCGCGCAGCACCGGCATATGGCGAAAACGGCCCTCGGTCATTGTTTTCAGAACTTCATTCAGCAGATCATCCGGTGTGCAGGTCTTAACATCCTTGGTCATGAGGTCTTCGACCGATTGCGGAAGGGTCTGGCCGGGTGTGTCTGCCATGCGCCGAACGATGTCGCGTTCTGACAAAATCCCCTGCAATGCCCCGTTCTGATCCGTCACGAGAACAGCGCCGATCCGTTTTTCCTTCAGCGTGTTGACCACGGAATGGATCGTGTCATTTGGCCGCACCGAAAACACCGCGTCCCCTTTACCTTCAAGCAGCCTGGCCACGGTTGTCTGCGAATGCGACAGGTTCGATTCCGCAGACTGGCTGTACGTCGTCTTGTCAGCCTTGTCGCCACGCGAAGGCGACTGGTAAGAGGTTGGAGCCATGGGCAATCTCCTTGTGGTTCTTGCAAAGTCTTTCCCTTTCACCTTAGCGCAGCTAAACGACCTGTATAGGGTGCAATTGCGCCGATCGGCAAAAACGCAGGCCGGAAAGGACGTTCAAGCCATTGAGTGAACTCTATCTTACGCCACCCATAGCGGCATTGATCTTCTTTGCCGTTGTTGTTTGTGGCCACAATTTCCGCATGGCGTGGAAGCAACAGCCGCCGGGTTGGCAAAAACGTGCGTGGTTGTTCGGCGTGCCGGCGGGGGTCGGCCTTTTGGTGCTGGGTTTCCTGCCGCTGAAGATGTGATCGCAGTTTGACTTTGGCGGGGGCCACTGGCATATGCCGGGCACAGAATTTCCCGGAGATCGCCGATGCGTCTTTTGCCTTTACTGGCCGTTGCCACTCTTCTTTCCGGCTGTTTGTTCGACAAAGAACCCGAGGTGGTTCGTCTGTCGGGCGAAACAATGGGCACGACCTTCAACATAACCGCGATCGGCGAAGATCTTGATGAGGCCGCATTGGCCGCGGCTGTCGAAGAGACGCTGGCCGAGGTGAACGCCAAAATGTCCAATTGGGATCCAGAATCCGAGGTGTCCGTCTTTTCCGCTTCAACTAGCATAGCCCCCGTTCCGGTCTCGGACGAACTCGCACTGGTCCTTTCGGCCGCCAATGACGTGCACGAAAAAACCGGTGGGACTTTTGATGTAACTCTGGGCCCGCTGATCGAACTTTGGGGCTTTGGCCCACGCAAGCCCGAGGATCCAGTGCCATCGGATCCCGAAATCGAGGCCGCGTTAAGCGGCGTCGGGCAGGCCCGTTTGCTGACGCTCGACACCGAAGCCGGCACGCTGTCGAAGGCTGATCCGCAGGTGGGCATCAACCTGTCGGCGATCGCAAAGGGCTATGGCATCGATGCGGTTGCCGGCGCTTTGCAGGATGCTGGTATCGACGATTACCTTGTCGAGATCGGCGGTGATCTTGTTGCCAAAGGCAAGAATGAGCAGGGCGAAGCCTGGCGCATTGGCATCGAAAAGCCTGAAACGGGCGCTCAGAGCATTCAACTGATCGTTTCCCTGGATGATCGCGGCATGGCCAGCTCGGGCGACTACAAGAATTTTTTCGAACAGGACGGTGTGCGGTATTCGCATATCATCGATCCGACAACGGGACGCCCGATTACACATCGCACGACTTCTGTCACGGTTCTTGCGGAAAACGCAATGTTGGCGGATGCCTGGGCAACGGCCATGCTGGCTTTGGGTCACGAGAAGGGAATGGACATTGCGGAAAAGTATAAACTTGCCGTGTACTTCATTTCGCGGGATGTGACAGGCGGCGAAGATGCCTATATTACGTCGCACAGCACCGCGTTCAAAGACGCTTTGGGAACCAACTGACAGGCAGGAACCGAGATGAGCACTTTTATTCTGGCCTTTATTCTTTTGGCGCTTGTCATGGTCGGTATGTCATTGGGTGTCATGCTGATGGGGAAGACCATCAAAGGCAGCTGCGGCGGCCTGAATGCGATCTCGGGCGCCGATAAATGCGTTGTGTGCCAAAAGGATGTCGACCCGGACAGCCCGCTGCGCGATCAGTTGCAGTGCAAACGGGCCAGGAAGATGCTGGAACAGATGGAACATCAGGCCTGAAGCAAGTTTTGCTTCGCTCTGCGAACGGAAGTGGCTAACTAGGTCCCCATGACTTTCGGGGAGGCGCCGCGTTGGCCAAGGCAAAGAATATCCTGTTCATCATGTTCGACCAGCTGCGCTGGGATTATCTGAGCTGTTACGGGCACCCACATCTGCATACTCCGAATATCGATCGTCTGGCCGCGCGCGGTGTCCGCTTTGACCGGGCCTATATCCAATCGCCGATTTGCGGCAGTTCCCGTATGTCGACCTATACCGGGCGCTATGTGCATTCCCATGGGGCTTCATGGAACAACATTCCCCTCAAAGTGGGTGAGATCACGTTGGGCGACCACCTGCGCAAGGCGGGAATGGATTGCTGGCTGGTCGGCAAGACACATATGGCCGCCGATGCCGAGGGGATGGCCCGTCTTGGGTTGGAGCCCGACAGCATCATCGGGGCCCGCGTCGCGGAATGCGGGTTTGACGTGTTCGAACGCGATGACGGGTTGCGCGCAGAGGGTCCGGACGGGTTCTATGACCCGGACGGGGCAAAGAAATACAACGATTACCTAGCAGACAAGGGGTACGAGAGCGACAATCCGTGGCATGATTTTGCCAATTCCGGTCTGGATGCCGATGGCAACGTGCTGTCAGGGTGGTTCCTGAAGAATTCATCCGAACCTGCAAATATCGCGGAAGAGGACAGTGAAACACCATATCTGACCACCCGTGGAATCGAGTTCATGAACAGCCATGACGGACCATGGTGCTGTCACCTCAGCTACATCAAGCCTCACTGGCCTTACATCGTGCCGGAACCTTACGCTTCGATGTACGGGCCTGAACATGTCGTGCCCGTGGTCCGCTCGGAAACTGAGCGAAAGAATGCCCACCCCGTCCTGAAGGCCTTTATGGACACCAAGGTCGGGCAGGCATTTTCACGAAAGGATGTCCGCGAGGCGGTGATCCCAGCTTACATGGGGCTGATCAAACAAGCGGATGACCAGATGGGTCGCCTGTTTGACTGGATGGAGAAAACCGGGCGGATGGACGACACGATGATCGTGCTGACCTCAGATCACGGTGATTTTCTGGGCGACCACTGGATGGGTGAAAAGACCTTTTTCCACGATGCCTCAACCAAAATGCCGCTGATCATTTATGACCCATCACCCGAAGCGGACGTCACGCGCGGCACCACCTGCGACGCGCTGGTCGAGTCGATCGATCTGGTGCCAACGTTTCTGGAACTGGCAGGCGGCGAAAAGGCCGGGCATATTCTCGAAGGGCATTCTCTGCTGCCGATCCTGCATGGTCAGTCCGACAAAACGCCCCGACAGGTCGCGATCTGCGAGTATGACTATTCCGCGTCCCCCATCGCGCAGCGGCTGAACGTACCCGTTCGTGACGCGGTGATGTTCATGGTCGCGAATGAAAGTTGGAAGCTCATCCATTGCGAAGGCGGGTACAGGCCGATCCTGTTCGATCTGGAAAACGACCCCGATGAACTGGTGGATCTGGGTGACAGCGCGGACCACTCGGATATCATCGCGCAAATGTACGATTACCTGTTTGCCTGGGCGCGGCGCCCGTCACAGCGCACCACCCGGTCCGAACAGCAGTTGATCGATATGCGAACCCGAAGCGGCGGCACAGGCATCATGATCGGCATCTACGACGAAAACGACACGCCGCTGGAACTGACGGTCAAGTATCGCAACCGCAAGGCGAAGCCATACACGCGTTACTTCAAAGACTAGTCTCGTCCGGGTTGTCACCGATAATACCATGATGGCTTTGCGTTGAAAAAAGCAGCGGCTCATTGTCCTCCAGCGATGGGCCGAAGCCGCCAGGCCGTTTGATTAATTCTGCGTAATTTGCCGCAAAGATGGTTCACCCCTTGCCGACCAGACGCTAAAAGAAGACCCAAGAGCAGTAATCGGAGAATTTCAATGCCAACCCCCAAACCCGTTGTTCTGTGCATTCTTGATGGGTGGGGCGTGTCAGACGACACACAGGCGAATGCGCCCTATCTGGCGAACACGCCGACCTTTGACGCGATCATGGCCAAATGCCCGCACGCCACGCTGACAACGCATGGCCCGGACGTAGGTCTGCCCAGTGGGCAGATGGGTAACTCCGAAGTCGGTCATACTAATATAGGTGCGGGCCGTGTTGTGGCCATGGATTTGGGGCAGATCGACCTGGCCATCGAAGACGGTTCGTTCTTTGGAAATGACGCATTGCAGGCATTCATTTCCAAGGTCAAATCCTCAGGGGGGACGGCTCATCTCATAGGGTTGGTCTCGGATGGTGGTGTTCACGGGCACCTGAACCACATCATCGCTGCAACCAAGGCCATTACGGATGCCGGTGTTCCGGTCGCCCTGCATGCGGTCACGGATGGGCGCGACGTGGCCCCCAAATCTGCGCTGACCTATTTTTCCCAGTTGGAAGAACGGCTGCCCGAGGGGGCACGTGTCGTCACGGTAAGCGGTCGCTATTTCGCCATGGATCGCGACAATCGCTGGGAACGGATCTCAGAAGCTTATGACGCGATGATCAACGGCAAGGGCAGGGCGGCCGACACCGCACATGGCGCCGTGGACCATGCCTACAATCAGTCTGAATCTGACGAATTCATTACGCCGACCGTGTTGCAAGGTTACAAGGGCGTCACCGACGGCGATGGTTTTTTCTGTCTAAATTTCCGCGCAGATCGTGCTCGTGAAATCCTGCGCGCGATTGGTGAACCGGGCTTTGCCGAGTTCGAAACCGGGCCGCGGCCGAAACTGTCGGCGCTGCTGGGCATGGTAGAGTATTCCGACGCTCACAACGCATATATGACCGCGGTTTTTCCGAAACGGGCGATTGTGAACACGCTCGGGGAATGGGTCGCCAAACAGGGGTTGCGTCAGTTCCGGCTAGCTGAAACCGAAAAATACCCCCATGTCACTTTTTTCCTGAACGGGGGCAAGGAGACCCCTGAAAAAGGTGAAGATCGCTATATGCCCAAATCACCCAAGGTTGCGACCTATGATTTGCAACCCGAGATGTCCTCGGCTGAGGTCACAGCCAAGTTTGTCGAGGCGATCGAACAAGGTTACGACCTGATCGTAACCAATTACGCCAACCCAGATATGGTCGGGCATACCGGCGACCTTCAAGCTGCGATCAAGGCATGCGAGGCCGTTGATGCGGGGTTGACTCAGGTCGTTGCTGCCTTGGAAAAAGCAGGTGGAGCAATGATCGTCACCGCCGATCACGGTAACTGTGAAGTGATGGTTGATCCGGAAACCGGCGGTCCGCATACGGCACACACGCTGAACCCGGTGCCCATAGCTTTGGTCGGAGGGCCAGAGGGCGCGCAGGTGCGTCAGGGGCGGTTATCTGATCTGGCGCCGACCCTGCTTGATTTGATGAACCTGCCCAAACCGCCGGAAATGACCGGAGAAAGCCTGCTGTCATGAGGCTGGCCGCCCTAGCGATTGTGCTGTTTTCAGCTTGTCAGGCCTTTGCCCAGACCAACGCTTCTCGGGCAGCACTGGATGCGGCAAGGATGCTGGAACAGGCGTCGATCTCGCTGAGCGAAGCAGACGGCGCAAGAGATCGGGTGCGGGCGCTGACCAAAACGATACAAGCCTATGAGGCCGGGCTGAGCGCGATGCGGACCGGTCTGCGCAAGGCTGCAACACGCGAAGCGCAACTGAGCGCGCAATTGAGCGCGCGTGAAAAGGACGTCAGGCAGTTGCTTGGCATCTTGCAGACCATCGAAACGACCGCGCCGCCAGTGCTGATGCTGCACCCGTCAGGCCCGTTGGGCGCGGCGCGGGCCGGAATGATGCTGTCCGAGGTCACGCCTGGTCTTAACGCAAAAGCGCAAGCGCTGGCACAGGACCTGCAAGAGGTTCAGACCCTGCGTCTGCTGCAACAAAGCGCCTCGGAAACTTTGACCGAAGGGCTGCGCGGTGTGCAGGACGCCCGCACGCGGTTGAGCGAAGCGATTGCCGATCGCACTGATTTGCCGCGTCGGTTTGTCGAAGACCCGGTGCGCACGGCCATTCTGATTTCTTCGACTGAGACTCTGGATGGTTTTGCAAGCGGTCTGTCAGAGATTTCAGAAGGCGAGATCATTGAAACCGACGCAAGCATCCTGGATCAGAAAGGACAGATTCCCTTGCCGGTGCAGGGCATTCTGCTGCACAAGGCCGGTGAACCGGACGCCGCAGGGGTCGCCCGCGCTGGTCTGGTCATCGGCACCCGTTCCCGTTCGCTTGTAACATCCCCCACTGCGGCCACGATCCGTTATCGCGGGCCACTGCTGGATTTGGGAAACCTTGTCATTCTGGAGCCGCAACCGGGCCTGTTGTTCGTGTTTTCGGGCTTGCAAGAGGTCTATGGTCAACCCGGACAGGTGATCCCCAAAGGCACTCCGGTCGGCCTGATGCCGGGTGAAACGCCGGAAATCGGCGCAATATTGTCAACAAGCGGTGATGGCACTGGAACTGATCGTCCAGAAACGCTCTATATAGAGGTAAGAGAAGACAACACCCCGGTGGACCCGGAAACTTGGTTTCGGACCGACAAGGATGGATAAACGAGTATGAAGAAATTTGTGATGGCCGGTTTGGCCGGAACTGTGGCAGGTATTCTTGCGACTACGCAGATCGCAGGCCCACTGCTGGCGCAAGAGGCTGTGAACAAGGCCAGCGTCTATGAACAGCTTGACCTGTTCGGTGACATTTTTGAACGCATCCGTGCGCAATATGTCGAAGAGGTCGAGCCCGAAGAACTTATCGAGGCAGCAATCGATGGTATGCTGACCTCTCTTGATCCGCATTCCAGTTATCTTTCGCCCGATGATGCCGAACAGATGCGCGTGCAGACCCGGGGCGAGTTCGGTGGACTGGGTATTGAGGTCACGCAGGAAGACGGTTTTGTCAAAGTCGTGTCTCCCATCGACGACACACCCGCTGACGAGGCCGGGATCGAAGCCGGAGATTTCATCACACATGTGGATGGCGAAAGCATTCTGGGCCTGACGCTGGACAAGGCGGTGGATCTGATGCGGGGGCCGGTCGGCTCCGAGATTGTTATTACCGTCGTGCGCGAAGGCGAACCTGATCCCTTCGATGTCACCATTATCCGTGACACGATCAAGCTGACCGCCGTTCGCGCCCGCACCGAGGGCACAAGTGTCGTGCTGCGGGTAACGACCTTCAATGATCAGACTTTCCCCAACCTACAGGAAGGGTTGAAGGAACAGATCGAAGAAGCCGGTGGTATCGACAAGGTCAATGGTGTCGTACTGGACCTGCGCAACAACCCGGGGGGTCTGTTGACACAGGCCATCAAAGTTTCGGATGCGTTCCTGAACGAAGGGGAAATCGTCTCGACCCGTGGACGGGACCCGGAAGAGGGTGAGCGTTTCAATGCCACCCCCGGCGATCTGGCGGAAGGCAAACCCATTGTCGTGTTGATCAATGGTGGTTCGGCCTCGGCATCTGAAATCGTCGCGGGCGCGCTACAGGATCATCGCCGGGCCATCGTCGTCGGCACCAAAAGCTTCGGCAAAGGGTCGGTTCAGACGGTGATGCCGCTGCGGGGTGATGGTGCGATGCGCCTGACCACGTCCCGGTATTACACCCCATCGGGGCGGTCGATTCAGGCTCTGGGTGTCAGCCCTGATATTATCGTGGAACAACCCCGTCCGGCGCCAGAACCGGAAGAGGAAGAAACCAACGCCCGTTCGCGCTCCGAGGCCGATCTGCGCGGCAGCCTTAACAATGACAGCCTGAGCGAAGATGAGATCCGCCAGATAGAAGAAGATCGCGCCAAGGCCGAGGCAACCGCAGAGCTGAGGGAAGAGGATTACCAGCTGGCCTATGCCATCGATATCCTGAAGGGACTATCGGCCTTCAACCCCAACGGGCCGTCACAGTAAAACGGTAAGGGCTGCGGGTGTCGCAGCCCTTGGCTCCCGACTTCAGCTTTCGATCCGGTGCAGTTTCTTTTCGTCAAGAAGCAGCGCCAGAACGAGACCGACCGAGACGGACAAGGCCGAAAAGACGAAAGCCATACTCATCCCGCTGTCAAACGCCGCCGACAATGCCCGTTGAGCCGTCTTTGCCTCGCTGGATGACAACCGGCTTATTACCGCGTGGGCGGACGGCGTATCAAGTGTTCCGCCATTGATCGTGCGAAGCTCTGCTTCGGTCAACTTGATGCCCGAAGCGGCCACATACTGGCGAAGCTCAGACAGGCTGACGACGTACATGATGGCCGTGGCACAGGCGACAGAGATTGCGCCGTAAACCAGGTGGGTCATGAAACTCAGGCCGCCAACCAGCCCAGCCCGTTCCGGCTTTACGGCGCACATTGCAGCAGTGCCTGACGGCCCAACCGTCAAAGTTGCGCCCAGCCCGATCATCGCCATGCCGGGCAGGATGCGAAAGTACCCCAGATCACCGGGCAGCACGACAATGGTCGCAGCGCCGATCGTTGCGATCAGATATCCCCAAAACAGCAGCCGCTTGGGGCCGAAATCATTGTAAAGCGTACCCGAAACAATTGATCCCACGGCAAGCAACACGGTCAGCGGCGCCAAGCCCAGTGCCGATTCAAACGTCGACCAGCCCAGCACCTTTTGCATGTATTGGGGAAAATACAGCAGCCCCACAAATGCCGCGGACACGTTGAACATGTTCAGGCCAAGGGTGATGCGAAACTCGCGGTTTTGCATCATCTGCGGCAAAAGCAGTGGCTCTGTCACGCGTTTCTCGACTTTGGGGAACAGAATGAAAAGCGCAGCGCTGGTGAAAAACAGCATCAACAACGGGACGGACGTCCACCCCCAGTCCGCGCCCACATCCAAACCGTAAAGCAGCAGCAAAACGGCAAAAGACAACACACCCATCCCGGCGAGGTCGAGGTGTTCATCCGGTTTGTGCTGTGCTTCGCGCTCCATCAGGATCAGCGCGGTGGCCATCGAAATGCAGGAAAAGACCACATTGGCGAGGAAAAAGTAGCGCCACTCTCCCAAGTTCACGGCCAATCCGCTGATCATCGGACCAAACACGTTTCCGGTGGTCACACCTGCCAGAATTAACCCCATCACCAAGGCTCGATGTTCTGGCTTTGATACTTTGGTTGCCCCGAAGGCCAGCGTGCAGGGCCATACACAACCCGCGCCGATGCCTTGCAGCGCACGCGCAATGACAAGAAAATCAAGACTGGGCGAAACGAAGCACATGACCGAGGAAAACAGAAAGATCGACAGGCCAAAAAGCACCATTCTGCGGTGGCCATACATGTCGCCAAGCCGCCCGCCTGCGACCATGGTCATGGCGAAAAACAAGGCATAGATGTTCAGAACCCATTGGGTGCTGGTAATATCGGCGTCAAAGCTGCTTTCGATCGCAGGCACCAGCATCAGGGCGCCGGTAAAATCAATACCGATACCAAATCCGGTAACCATCAAAGCAATGACTTTGACTATGCTGCTGCGATCCATGATAAGGCGCGATCCGTTCTGAAAACGCCAATGATGCACGAATTTTGAAAGATTGACAGGAAAACCAGCCGGAACGGATCAGGGGTCGTCGCGGCAGATCCGGCGGAAAGCGCGTTTCAGCATATCCAGTTCAGCCCGCAGCAAATCAATTTCGGCCCTTAGGTCATCTGCGGCGGGCTCACCGGCAATCACCGTGAAGCTTCCCAGTTTCTCGGTTGTGGCTGCATCTGCAACGACGAACGTGTGCACGCCTTCGGATAGGGCTGCAACAGGCACCTGTATGCGCAAGTCCCATCCGTCTGCTGCGGGCGACAGGTCAACATTGCTCAGGGTTTCGCCCTGATAGCTTACCTCGGGGTTAGGCGTACTGCTGGCTTGAATGTGACCTTGCCAGATTCCGTTTTCGAACCGTATGAAGGTTAGCTTGGTCTGCGTCATGACTGATCTTCTCACAAATCGGCGCGATGAAAACGGCAAAACGTAAGATCCCGCACCACCATGCGATTCATCTCGGGCGTTTCAAAAATCAAATCCAGCCAGATTTTTTCGATCCTGCGCTCATTCAGGGGGAGATGCGCCAGATCAAAATCCACGGCCTTTGATACCTCGCCGGGATCAAGGCGTCGCAACACCTGTTCCATATTGGGCCCGTGCTGAATGTTGAGGCGCGCGAAAACGCCCGATGGCTTTTCACACTCGATCAGGGTTTCCAGCCTCACAAGATGCTCGCGCGTCAGGTGAATTGCAGCGTCCTCAGGCAATTCAACCGAAACGGACAGGAAGGACCCCCCAAAGCTGAAAGCCTCGATCACGAGACTGAACGGAGCCAAATCTCTGTCCTCTCTGTTTCGGACTTGCCGCACGGCAATTTCAGAAAACGGGCAATCGTGGAACACGCTGACCTGACTGTCCAGGACGGTCTTTCGCGGTGCCGAAGCCACACCCGGTTGCGTGAGGGGCGCACGCCATAGGTCGGGACGGCAGCTCCAGTCTGTTCCGACGGGTTTGGGAAACTGTGTGGACCCAATCGTCGGCCGGATCAAGCGACTGTCTGCCTGCTGAATTAAATGATCAAGATGCCTGCGCAAACTGCGGGCCTGATCCCGTTGCAAGCGCAAATCTGCCTGGCTGGCATACGGCGCCTGATGCGCGGCCCGACGCCAGCGCCCCAGAGTCTTGCGATTAATATAGCGATCCAGAATCCTGCCCATGGCCACGTCGTCCGATAATGCCCGGCCTTAGTCAAGGACAACGGCATGAACAAAACCGTAATAACGGAATTGCTATTGAAGCCTTGTGTTTCCCTGTTGGGGTCTGACCACAATTTGGATAGGCGCAACATGCTGAAACTGAACCGGTCTATTCTTGCAATGTACCGGGTCAGTGCTTACCGTTTGGCTCCTGCAAAGTGGGTCATCCCAAGAACAGCCACACAACAGTTTAGCGCATGACAAGGCCAGGTTATGGAGTCCACTTTATTTGCCTTCATTTGGAAATATTCGAAGAAACAGCAACTTGTTCTACTTCTGCTGACGGTCCTGTCGTTCCCGTTTCTTTACGCCTCGCTGGAACTTCCCAAACAGATCATCAACGACGCAATCGGCGCGCCGGGTGACACGGTAACCATCTGGAACTTCACCGTGACGCAGGTTCAGTATCTAATGATACTGTGTGTTGCGTTCCTGGCGACGGTGATCGTGAGCGGTGTCATGAAGATGCGCATCAACACGATGAAGGGCGTCCTTGCCGAGCGCATGCTGCGGCGCCTGCGCTATACGTTGTTTCAACGGTCGATGCGGTTTCCGAAATCCTATTTTGCGACCACCAGCCAGGGTGAGCTAGTATCGATGATCACGTCCGAGGCCGAACCGATGGGTGGCCTGATGGGGGATGCCATCGCGCAGCCGGTTTTCCAGTTCGGCCAGATGATGACGATCGTCACCTTCCTGTTCATGCAAAGCGTTTGGTTCGGACTTGCCAGTATCGCGCTGATCCCGCTTCAGGCCTGGCTGATCCCCAAGCTTCAGCGGCAGATCAACCTTCTAAACAAGGACCGCATTCAGGAAGTCCGACGTCTGAGCTCGGAGATCGGCGAAACTGCGGCAGGTATCAGCGATCTGCGTACCAACGGAGGGTGGCGCTATCGCCTTGCGCAATTCAGCCATCGGCTAGGGAAACTGTTCGAGATCCGTTTCAAGATCTACAACAAAAAATTCTTCATGAAGTTCCTCAACAACCTGATAACTCAGATGACACCCTTCCTGTTTTATTCAGTGGGAGGATATCTGGCGATTACCGGTGAGGTGACCGTAGGTGCGCTGGTTGCCGCGTTGGGCGCCTACAAGGATCTGAGCGGCCCATGGAAGGATCTGCTGACCTATTACAATCAGGTACAGGACATGTCTTTGCGGTGGGAAATCGTCACCGAGAGATTTGCGCCGAGCAACATGATACCGGAAGAGCTGTTCGAGGGAGAACCTGAAACCATCCCGCGTCTGACTGGCGACATCGAGCTGCGAAATGTGACGGTTCGCGACAGCGATGGGAAAACCGTTCTCGAAGATCTTGATCTGACCATTCCGCGTGGCGCGCGCGTCGCAATTCAGTCTGGACAGGCGTCGGAACGCAGTGCGTTGGGACAGCTTTTGACTCGTGAGGTGTTGCCGGCTCAGGGTGAGGTGATAATAGCGGGGCATAATCTGCGGGGTCTGCATCAGGCCGTCATCGCGGCCCGGATCGGCTATGCCTATTCGCGCCCTTACCTGTTTGACGGCACATTGGGCGACAACCTCATGATGCCTTTGCGCACGCATCCACGACATCAAGCAGATATGCTCAAGGCCCCGACGCGGTGGCAGATCGAAGCTGTTCGTGCAGGCAATTCACCGGATTCTCTGGACGATGAATGGATTGACCCGGGTCTCGCCGGTCTTGACGATATCGACGACATACGTGACTGGTGGTTCCAGCTGGTGGAAGCGATGGGCATCGACGAGTTCATGTTCCGCCGCACTTTGCGTACGCAGTTCGACCCGGAAATTCACCCGGTCCTGGCACAGGAAGTTGTCAATTTACGAGGGACCATCGCCGAGCGCTTGGCAGAAAAGGGGCTTGATCGATATGTGTACCGTTTCGACCCTGATCGCTTTAACCCGGCAGTTCCGCTGGGCGGAAACTTGTTGTTCGCGGCGCCATCCAAGGACATTTCTCCGGATATACTGGCGGGTGACGAACGGTTCGTTCAGATGCTCAGCGCCCATGATCTGGTTGACGACGTGATCAGCATTTCTCAGGCCGTCATGGACACGCTCAGCAAGACCTTCGGGCGGGACGGGGCGGATCACCCGCTTTTCCTGAGGCTCGGCATGTCCAAGGACATGTATCACAAATTGCTGGATATCGAAGAACGGCGCAAAGCCAAGGGTGATATGGCCGTGAGCGACCAGGAGCGCGCATTGCTATTGACGGTACCGTTCCTGTTGACGGCCGAGCAGATCGGCCCAAACTTCCCGGAAGAATACAAGGAAAAGATTCTTGCCATCCGCAAAAGTCAGGCCAAGCGGCTGCTGGACGCGATGGGCGGCATGTTCATGTCAGTTGCGCCGGACATCTATGTGCCACGTCTGACCGCGATGGAAAATGCGATCTACGGCCGGGTTTCGTTGATGGCCGGTGCACACGCGGACGAAATAGAAGACGTTGTGGCCGAAGCCATGAACGAAGCCGGCCTGCGACGCCGTGCAGCTGCCATCATCTACGATCTGCCAGCAGGCCTGGGCGGGAACAATCTGCCGACCGTCTTTCAGGAGCGTGCCGCATTCTCACGCGCGGGTATCAAACGGCCTGACGTCCTGATTCTGGACAGGGCCCTGGCAAGTCACGATTCCGAAAGCCGGTTGCGCACCCGCCTGAAACTGCGGGAATTGTTGCCGGATTCCATTATGATCTTTATGGAAGATCACTTTGCACATCCCGAAGCGTATGATCTGTTTGTGGAAATCAAGGATGGCCGTATCGATGGTGTGTCACGATCCAGATCCCCGCAAGAAGACAGCACGTCGGACGATCTGAGCCGCAAGCTCGAAATCATTTCGGCGACCGAGTTGTTTTCCGGCGTGGATGGCCGCAACCAGCGGCTGTTGGCGTTCTCAGCGCAATGGTACGAAGCAGCAGCGGGGCAAGTCATTTTCTCGCGTGGTCAGGCGCCCGACGCGGCGTATCTGTGCGTCTCAGGGCAGGCCAGGCTGGACTGGCCCACGGATGATGGAAAAAAACGTCCGATCTCGATCATCGAACCCGGGCGGCTGATCGGTGATCTCTCGATCATAACAGGAGAGCCCAGACAACTGGATCTGGTCGCCACCGAAGATTGCAGGTTCCTGCGTATCGGCGCCGAGGAACTGCGTGCCGTGGTCGAAAGCGACGCTTCGGTTGCTACGCAATTGCTACAGACTGTTGCGGGATATCTGACTACGTTGTCCACAAGAATCAATGCGGCGCAGAACCCCGAGGAGCTGCTCCCGACGATTACGGATCAGGCGATTCAGGAAAGCACGGGTGAAAATGCCTAAAGCATATTCCGCTCATGACCATCTGGTCGAAACCGCGCGCGGCAAACCGGAAATCTGGCGCCTGTTGCTGGGGCTCTTGCTGGTTGCCGTGCTGGTCAGCGTTCTGAACATGGTATTTTTTACCGTGGTTGCCGGGATGGGTCCGGAAAACTGGGCGCAGACGCTTCTGTTGGGCGGTTCACCCCTCGCGCTGCTGTTGCTGTTGGCCAGTTTCGGATTCATCATTCTGGGCGTGGCCGTCGCCGCGCGGCAGGTTCAGCACAGGTCTTTGGTGTCCATCGTGGGCGGGTACCGATTGGCTGCGGGCCAATTCCTTAAAGTGTTGAAAGCACTTCTTATTTTGGGCGTTGTCGGGTTCCTGCTGCCGCCTTATGGCTTTGGCGGATCTCTGTCGCAGAACCTGCCATTGTCAACCTGGCTTCTTCTTTTGCCGGTTTCGGCCTTGGTTGTTCTGGTGCAGACCAGCGCCGAAGAGCTGTTGTTCAGAGGCTATATTCAGCAAACCCTGGCAGCCAGATTCCAATCGCCTGTCATCTGGATGGGGGTACCATCGATCCTGTTTGCAATTGGACATTACACACCGGACATGGCTGGCGACAACGCGTTGCTGATTGCGCTGTGGGCTTGCGTTTTCGGTCTGCTGACATCGGACCTGACGGCACGGGCGGGAACATTGGGGCCAGCTATCGCCTTGCATTTTTTCAACAACATCATTGCGTTGCTGTTCATCTCGTTGCCCGACAACCTGAACGGGCTGGCGCTGTTCACCCTTCCGTTTGATGCATCTGATGCCGAACAGCTTCGTCCCTGGCTTCTGGTGGACCTTGCCGTGATGTTCGTTTGCTGGCTGGCCGCGCGACTTGCGCTCAGGCGTTGATTGCAATTCCTTCCGTGGCGTCCTATTTGACGTCAACACCGCACAAGCCAAGGTTCCGACATGAACTGGATCACAAACTACGTCCGCCCCCGGATCAACTCGATCTTCTCACGCCGCGAAGTGCCTGAAAACCTCTGGCACAAATGCGACGAATGCGGAACGATGCTGTTCCATCGCGAGGTGGCGGAAAACCAGAATGTCTGCACACAGTGCGACCACCACATGGCGATCACACCGCGTGAGCGGTTCAAGCACTTGTTTGACGGCGGCATCTTTACCGAACTTGAAGTGCCCGCGCCAAAAGACGACCCGTTGCAATTCCGCGATCAGAAGAAATACCCCGACCGCATGAAAGCAGCGCAGAAGAAGACCGGCGAAAAGGAAGCCATGCTGGTTGCCTTGGGTGAAATTGGCCGCACCCCCATTGTGGCCGCCGCGCAGGACTTTTCGTTCATGGGCGGATCGATGGGCATGTATGTCGGCAACGCGATCATCGCCGCCGCGCAGGAGGCGGTAAAACTCAAACGGCCGCTGATCCTGTTCTCGGCAGCCGGTGGCGCCCGTATGCAGGAAGGTATCCTCAGCCTGATGCAGATGCCGCGCACCACCGTGGCAGTCGAGATGCTGAAGGAAGCCAACCTGCCGTATATCGTGGTACTGACTCATCCGACAACCGGTGGCGTTACTGCGTCTTATGCGATGCTGGGCGATGTCCATATCTCGGAACCCAACGCGCTGATCTGCTTTGCCGGGCCTCGCGTGATCGAGCAGACGATCCGCGAAAAACTGCCCGAAGGCTTTCAACGCGCCGAATACCTGCTGGATCACGGGATGCTGGACCGTGTCACCAGACGTACCGAAATGCGCGATGAACTGATTACCATCACGCGGATGCTGATGAATCTGCCGCCGGCGATCATGGGCGATCTGCCGGCACCGGAACCAACCGACGCAACAGAACTCCCCGCCGAAGAGACAGATCAGAAATGACGGCCAGGACGTCCGACGCCATCCTCGACCGGATGATGGCGCTGCACCCCAAGATCATTGATCTGACCTTGGACCGTGTCTGGCGTCTGCTGGCGGCATTGGACAATCCGCAGTTGAAATTGCCGCCGGTCATTCATATTGCCGGGACCAACGGCAAAGGCTCGACTCAGGCGATGATCAGAGCGGGTCTGGAAAGAGCAGGGCGCTCGGTACACGCCTATACCTCGCCGCATCTGGCCCGTTTTCATGAACGTATTCGATTGGCCGGAGAGCTGATCTCGGAGCCAGAACTGACGGCGGTTCTGGATGAATGCTACGCTGCGAATGGTGGCGAAAACATCACTTATTTCGAGATCACAACATGCGCCGCCCTGTTGGCCTTTTCCCGCGCCAAGGCAGATTTCACATTGCTCGAGGTCGGGCTGGGCGGGCGCCTGGACGCCACAAACGTGATCGAAAACCCGGCCGTCACGGTTATTACCCCCGTATCCATCGACCATGAACAGTTCCTGGGTGATACTTTGGGCAAGATCGCGGCGGAGAAGGCGGGCATCATCAAGCCCGGCGTTCCGTGCATTGTCGGCCCACAACAGGACGAAGCGCTTGAGGTCATCGAATACACGGCCGCCCGCTTGGGTGCGCCTTTGTTGGTTCATGGTCAGCACTGGCACGTGCAGGAAGAAAACGGGCGTCTGATCTATCAGGACGAAACCGGTTTGCGGGATGTGCCTCTGCCCAACCTTCTGGGCGCACATCAGATTCAGAATGCGGGCGCAGCGTTGGCTGTTCTGCGCCATCTGAACATGGGCGACGACGCATACGAAGCTGCCGTGACCAAGGCCGAATGGCCGGCGCGAATGCAGCGTCTGAAATCCGGCCCGCTTGTCGATCAGGCGCCGCATGCCGAGATTTGGCTGGATGGTGGTCACAACGCCGCCGCCGGAATCGCGTTGGCGGATGTACTGACGAACCTGCCGCAAAAACCCACGCACATGATCTGCGGCATGCTCAACACCAAGGATGTGACAGGGTATCTTGCACCTCTGGCAGAGAAAGCGACAAGTCTGACAGCCGTGTCCATTCCGGGTGAGACCGCAACGCTCAGCGCGGAAGAAACCGCTGCGGCTGCGGCCAGGGTCAACCTTCCCGCATCCACCGCCGACAGCGTGGCGGACGCATTGAAAGTGATTGCGGACAATGACCCGCAGGCGCGGGTTCTGATCTGCGGCTCGCTCTATCTGGCTGGGAAAATTCTGCAAGAAAACGCGTAGGCGCGTGCCAACCTCATGATCTGGCTGACACTGTCTTGGATGGGGCGCGGGCGATACGGGCGGATCAGTGTCCCTGTCGCCCCCAATCCTGATCCTGCATTTCACGCAGGCGTGATGCCGTGCGTTCAAATTCGAAGGTTCCTTCGCCTTCGACATACAGCATCTCGGGTTCCGCTGCAGCCGAGCAGATCAAACGCACCCTGGCTTCGTAAAGCGCATCAATCAGGGTGACAAAACGTTTGGCCTCGTTGAAATTGTTGCGCGACAGGCGTGGGATGTCCTCAAGCACGAGCACTTTTACCTCTTCGGCGATCGCCAGATAATCACCCGGCCCAAGCATGCGGCCACACAGATCATAGAATGAAGCCCGCGCGACCCCGTTGCGAAAGGCGGGCAATTCAACGGCCCGGCCTTTGACGTGCAGCACAAGCGGATCAGCGGGTCCACCGGCAAGATCTGTCCAGACCTCTCTGATCTTCTGCCGGGCTTCTGGGCCAATCGGAGTGAAATAGACCGGGGCACCCTCCAACCGGTTCTGCCGATAGTCCGTCGGCGACACCAATTCCCACACCTGCAACTGCTCTTTGATATGCGCGATGAACGGCAGGAACAGCTGCCGGTTCAGCCCATTCTTGTACAGATCGTCGGGATGCCTGTTCGACGTGGTAACCACGACCACGCCGCCTTCGTGCAACAAGTCAAACAGCCGCCCGACAATCATTGCGTCCGTAATGTCGGTGATCTGCATTTCGTCAAACGCGAGTAAGCGAACTGAATTGACCACCTCTTTCGCCACCGGTGCCAGGGCATCCTCGACATTCTGTTGCCGGGCCTTGTGCATTCCAGCGTGAATTTCCTGCATGAAAGCGTGAAAATGCACGCGTCGTGCCGGGATATTGCCCAGCGTATCGACGAACATGTCCATCAGCATTGATTTCCCACGCCCGACACCGCCCCACAGGTACAACCCTTTGGGTGGCGGAGGCGCCTTGCGGAAGAGCCCGCGTTTGGCCGGCTTGGACAGCGCCGCCCGGATGCGTTCGAATTGGGGCAGAACGGCCTCTTGCGCGTCGTCGCGTGTCAGCGTTCCGTCCGCGATGCGGGCCTCGTAAAGCGAAATAAGATCCGTCATGAATCCGAGCCTTACCCGTCGTCTCGGCCGTTGAAAAGAAGCCATTTTTGGCGACACATCAATTTTGTTTATCCGTGACCGCAAATCTGCTGAATTGACGGTTACACAAAAAGTAATACGGTCCTTCGGACGTTACGCCTGAGGTTCCATGCCCCGATCCGCCCGCTTGTTGAATCCGATTCTGATTGTCGGATGTATCATCATCACGGTGAGCTTCGCCGTTCGTGCGTCGTTCGGCGTATTCCAGATTCCGATAGCCGATGAGTTCGGCTGGCTGCGGACCGATTTCTCGATGGCGATTGCAATTCAAAACCTGGCCTGGGGCATCGGGCAGCCGATCTTTGCGGCGATTGCCGAAAAGGTGGGCGACCGCCGAGCCATCATCCTCGGCGCTCTCACGTACGCGGCTGGCATGGTGCTGACGGCGTGGTCCGTTACACCGTTCGAGCATCAGATATACGCGTGGCTGGTGGGTTTCGGCATCGCCGGGACCGGGTTTGGCGTGGTTCTGGCGGTTGTCGGACGCGCGTCCACCGATGAAAACCGGTCCATGTCGCTGGCCATCGTTACTGCTGCGGGCAGCTTTGGGCAGGTTCTGGGGGCGCCGACCGCTGAATGGCTGCTGACTTTCCTGCCCTGGCAGCAGGTTTTTGTCGTGTTTGCCGCGGCAATTCTTGCCCTTGTGCTGACCTTGCCCTTCATGCGTGCACCACAGCCCGTTTCGAAGGCAGAGATGCAAGAAAGCATGAGCGAGATTCTGGGAAAGGCGTTCCGCGACCCTTCCTATGCGCTGATATTTTTGGGTTTTTTCAGCTGCGGATACCAGCTGGGCTTCATCACCGCGCATTTCCCGGCTTTCGTGGCCGAGATGTGTGGACCAATCCAGCCCGGAGGCGTACTGCATTCCATCGGGATCACCTCTACATCCGCACTTGGTGCGGTGTCGATTTCATTGATCGGTCTGGCCAATATCGGCGGCACGCTACTGGCGGGTTGGGCCGGCAACCACTTTCCGAAAAAATACCTTCTGGCAGCGGTTTATACGGGCCGGACGATTGCAGCGGCTTTGTTCATCGTGTTCCCGATCACACCCATTACGGTCATCGTGTTCTCGCTGGTGATGGGATCGCTTTGGCTGGCCACCGTGCCGCTGACCTCGGGGCTCGTCGCGCATCTATACGGTCTGCGTTATATGGGAACGCTCTATGGCTTTATCTTCTTGAGCCACCAGATCGGCAGCTTCCTGGGCGTCTGGCTTGGCGGACGCATGTATGACCAGTATGGCGACTACAACATGGTTTGGTGGATCGGGGTCGCGATCGGTGCCTTCAGCGCCATAGTCCACCTGCCGATCCGCGAGAACCGGTCAGCAGTTCCTGCCTGAGGCACATCGACACGCCACAGGCAGGGAACCAATCGGGCAAAGGCGTTACCGAAGTTCGGCCTCGGTATTGCCGCCATCCACCGTCACGACATGACCGGTGGTGCGTTCCATCAGCGCCAGCGCAACAAAGGCGTTCGCGACATGCTTCGCCTCGACTTCGCGGCCCAGCAGGTTGCCTGACATATAGGTCTCCTCGGAAACGCCACGTGCGGCAGCGCGTTCCTGAATGAAACCATCCGTCAGCAGGCCAGACCGAATTCGATCTGCATTCACCCCGTTTACACGGATTCCATATTCGGCCAATTCAAGCGTCAACTGGCGCAACAGGAACAGTGTGGCGGCTTTTGGCGTACCATAGGCCCCCATGTTCCGGCCCGGGTTGATCGCCTGTTTGGAGATATTGAACAGGATCTGACCGCCGCGGCCCTGAGCTTGCATCACTCGGGCAGCCTGCGTCGCAAATGCCTTATGCGCGAAGAAATTCAGTTCAAAAGCCGCGCGGAATTCGTCGTCACCAAGATCCAGCAAAGCGCCCGAAGTCGCCGACCCGGCATTCGATACCATTACATCGATCCCACCAAACCGGTGTATCGCCGCCGCAATCGCGGCATCTGCGGCGCCTCTCTCGGTTACGTCGCAGGCATATGTCGAATGCCATGTGCCAAGGGTCGATTTGGCCTTGGCCAACGCCCGTTCATCCCGGTCCACCAGAACGACATTTGCACCGGCGTCAGCAAAGGCCTTGGCGGTTGCAAGACCTATCGCCCCTGCACCACCGGTCACCATCACAATCTTGCCCTGAAGCGGAGGTGGTGAGCTTTTGCCCAGCTTCGCCTGTTCCAAGGACCAGTATTCACAATCAAAGCGATCTTTTTCATTGATGGGAAAAAAACCGCCCGCGTCTTCGCCCACTGATCGCACCCGCAGGTTTTGTTCCGCAAGATCTGCCGCGGCCGAGGCAGCCTTTGCGTTCGGGCCCATTCCCAGGATCCCCACGCCCTCGATCCACGCATGCTTGGGGTCTTGAGGCAGCAGTTTCTTGCGTTCGTCAGCCTGCGGCGCCTGCCGTTCAAAATACGCCCGATAGTCTTTGGCAAACTCTTCGACCTTTGCCTTGATCCGAGACCGCCCCCCAGACAAATCCGACGCGCGCAATAAAAGCGGGCAGCCTTTTGTCCGTAATACGTGATCCGGCGACGCCATGCCCCGCTGGGCCAATGAATCAATATCCGGACGATCGAAAAACTGCATGACATCCGGCCCGTTGCGGAGGTCAAAAATCGGCATCGGGTCATCCCGTTGGGCCGCCACTTCGGCGATGACCCCGCGCAGGATCGGCAATACCTCAAGATTCTCAGCCGGATCGCGACGGCCAATTGTCGTCAGGTCCTTCATCCCGAAATAGGCAGCAACCTCGTTGGTATGCGCCACGATCCGGTCATAACTTTCCTGCGCTCTCGCGCCGAAGGTGAAATGCCCGTGCTGAAGCAGCAGAAGCCCTTCGACATTCGGGTTTTCGTCAAATACTTCGGCCGCCTTTTTGGCCAGCCCGAAGCCAGGCATGATGTAGGGCACAATGCCCAGTCGGTCGCCAAAAATCTCGCGGCAGACGTCCTCGGCATTTGGCAGATTGGCGAGCACCAGAAAGGGTGTCGCATGCGTGTGATCCACATATTTGTGCGGTAAAAATGCATGCAACAGAGTTTCTACAGAGGGGTTCGGAGAACCTGAATCCAACAGATTGGCGCGCTGAACATTGACCATCTGTGCATCTGACAGATGGTCCAATGCGCGCAGTTTCATCAAAGGATCTAGCCACACGCCCGGCAAGCCCGGTGCCTCGATGCTGTCCAGATCCCACCCAGATCCCTTGACATGCAGAACGCGCTGTGGATCGCCAAACAGATCAGGGCGTTCCAGTTTGACCGACGTGTTGCCTCCCCCGTGCATCAGGAGGTCAGGGTTCTGACCGATCAGCCGCGAGGTATAGACACGTTCGCCCAGTTCCTGATCTGCGGGGTCTGTTCCGGCCCGGTCACGCCATTTCCGTGCCTCGTCGGCCCTGTACCAGTTTTCAATCATCATTCATTCTCAGCAAGTTAAGCGGGTGCATGATCCGCGTGGGCGATTGCACAATTCAAGACTGTGCTAAACAAAGTGTTAACCAGCCCGTTCGGGAAACAACCGGGCAAGCCCGTCAGCAGACGCCTCGCTGACGCCGCGCTCGGTGATAAGCCCTGTCACCAGCCGGTTTGGGGTGACATCAAAGGCAGGATTGCCACCTTCCGTGCCGTCTGGCGTCACGCGTACATCCGAGATGTTCCCCTGCCCATCAACCCCCATGACATGGGAGACTTCCCTGGAATCACGTTCTTCGATCGGGATTTCGGCCACACCGTCGCGAACGGTCCAGTCAATCGTAGGAGAGGGAAGGGCGACATAAAATGGCACACCGTTGTCCCGCGCAGCCAAAGCCTTCAGATAGGTCCCGATCTTGTTGCAAACATCACCTTGGGCCGTGGTTCGGTCCGTGCCCGTAATCACCAAATCAACCAGGCCGTGCTGCATCAAATGACCGCCAGCATTATCCACCATGTAGCGGTGGGGAATGTCATGTTCGCCCAATTCCCAGGATGTCAGTGCGCCCTGGTTGCGCGGTCTGGTTTCATCCACCCAGACGTGCAAGGGGATGCCCGCGTCATGTGCGTGATACATCGGGCTTGTGGCCGTGCCCCAATCCACAGTCGCCAGCCATCCCGCATTGCAATGCGTCAGCAACCGAACCGGCTCACCGGCGGGTTTTCGGGCCGCGATATCCTTGATCAGTTCCAACCCGTGCCGGCCGATTGCGGCGTTGATCTCGACATCTTCGTCTGCAATCTCCTGCGCCAGCGACCAGGCGCGCTCGGCGCGGTCACCCGGAGCAAGCGGCATCAGCGCTTCTCGGCATCTGTCCAATGCCCAGCGCAGGTTGATTGCCGTGGGTCGGGTTGCATGTAAAACGTCATACGCGGCGTCAAACGAGGCTTCTGAGCTGTCCCGAGACATCTGCTCGGCAATTCCAAACGCAGCGGTCGCGCCTATCAAAGGTGCGCCCCTGACCCACATATCCCGTATCGCAGCTGCAAATTCATCAAGCGTTTTCAGGGTTACGACCCGAAAATCATGCGGCAACCACCTTTGGTCGATGATCCGAACCACGCCTGCCGGTTTGTCCCACCAAATAGACCGATAATGGGTGCCTTGTACTTTCATAACGCAGTCTCCGTATTCGAAAAGCCTGATCGGAATTCAAGCACAGGGTGCGTTCTAATGAGGTACTTGTAAACGGGCGTTTCGGAATTCGGGTCAGTATTTGATCTAGCAAAAGGAATGATCATCCCTTTCTGGCGGCACGTATTTCCCGTTCCAAGGCGTCCAGAAACCGCGAGCGGTCGGCTTTACCGAAGGGTCGCCCACCGCCGCCGGTTCCCAACGGATTGGCCGCGCGCAGATCGGCCATCAAGTCACGCATTGCCAGTTGTTGGCCAATATTTGCCGCGGTGAAGGTTTCACCATTGGGGCGCAGCACGCGTGCGCCTGCTTCAACGCATTTTGCGGCCAAAGGGATGTCGGACGTTATGACGACATCCCCTTCTCCACAGCGTTCGGCAATCCATTTGTCGGCCTCATCCGCGCCTTCGGAAACGACAATGACCTGCACCAGCGGGTTGGCCGATGGACGAAGCCCGCCATTGGACACCAGCGCCATCGGCACCTTGTGCCGCGTCGCGACCCGTTCGGCCTCGGCTTTTACAGGACAGGCATCGCCATCGACATACAGCGTCGTCACGCCTTCTTTGCCTCTTTCTTTGCCGGCTCCACCGGTTTCTTTTTGACCTTGAATTCCTCGGGTATGGGCATGCGGTTGAACGCATCCAGGCCCGCGATTTTATACGCTTCGGCAAGTGTCGGGTAGTTGAACGTGTTCTGAACGAAGTAGTCCACCGTACCTTTCAGGTTCAGCACGGCCTGCGCAATATGGATCAACTCCGTCGCGCCTTCACCAACGATCTGGACACCCAGCACCCTGCGGGTCTTGAGCGAGAACAGCATTTTCAACATGCCGTGTTCCAGCCCCATGATATGCCCGCGTGACGTCTCGCGGAATCGCGCGACACCGACCTCGTAGGGGATGTTGCGCTCCTGCAATTCTTCTTCCGACATTCCGCAGGTTGATATTTCGGGCACTGAATAGATGCCATAGGGGTACCACGGGCTTTCCGGCAGCGTGGGCGTTTCAAGGGCGTGACAGGCAGCCACGCGCCCCTGCTGCAAAGAGGTTGATGCCAGCGACGGATGTCCGATCACATCGCCCGTGGCATAGATATGCGGAACCGCCGTTTGATATGTCTTGCGGTCTACCTTGATCCGGTTGCGGTGGTCCGTCTCCAGCCCGACGGCATCCAGATTGAGTTTGGACGTCGCCCCCATGCGTCCGGCCGCAAACAGAAGCATTTCAGCGCGAACGTGGCGACCGTTTTCAAGGGTCACTTCCACATGTTCACCGGCGTCTTCAATCTTCTCGACAGCCGAGCCCAAACGCAGGTCGACACCGTTTTCCCGGATCTGATGGGTAAAGTCGTGGATCAACCGGCTGTCGATGAAATCCAGAAACGTGTCGCGGGGTTCAATCAGCGTCACACGCACGTCCAGGGCTGAAAACATCGTGGCATATTCCACGCCAATGACCCCGGCACCGATAACGACCAGCGAGCGCGGAATCTCTGCCATTTCCAGAAATTCGTCACCATCCACCACCGTCTTGCCGTTGAACGGGACATAATCCGGGCGATAGGTTTTCGTGCCTGTCGCAATCAGGAACTTCGCGGCCGTCACACGCGTTGTTTCCCCGGCATCGGTTGCGACCTCTACTTCGTGCGGCCCGACAAATCTGGCCAGACCGTCCAGGGTTTCGACATGGTTCCTGTTGAACTGATGTTCCAACACGTCGACTTCATGGTCGAGGGTCATATGCAGGCGGGCTTTCAAGTCTTCTGCTCGGATCTGATCCTTTACCCGGTATGAACGCCCGTAAAAGCTGCGCTCGCGCCAGCCCGACAGGTTCAGAACCGTTTCGCGCAGGGTCTTGGACGGAATCGTGCCGGTGTGGACAGAGACGCCACCAAAACGGTCTTTGCGGTCGATGACCAGCACACGCCGTTTCAGTTTGCCTGCCTGAATCGCCGCAGAACGCCCAGAAGGCCCCGACCCTATGATGATCAGGTCATAATCGTAGTTGCTCATCCCTCAGTCTCCGTACAGTGCCTCGGCATGGAAGATGACGTGATCTTCCATAAACGTGGACACAAAGAAGTACGAATGATCGTAACCCGGCTGGAAGCGATACGTCGCTTGCTGGCGGCGTTCGGCGATGGCTTGAGCCAACGCTTCGGGGCGCAAAAGGTCCATGAACTGATCGTTTGCACCTGTGTCGATCAGGATCGGACCGTCAAAGCCGGTTTTCTTCATCAACACGGACGCATCGTGTTTTGCCCAAAGCGTTTCGTCGTCACCAAGGTAGGCGCTCAGCTGTTTGCGTCCCCAATCCGCTCCGGTCGGGTTCGAGATCGGCGCAAAGGCTGACACCGAACGGAAGCGTCCGGGCAGGTTCATGGCAAGCGTCAGGGCGCCGTGCCCCCCCATGGAATGGCCCGTTATGGCCTGGCGTTCGCTGTCGATGGCGAAGTTTTCGAACAGCAGGGCGGGCAGCTCTTCGGCGACATAGTCCCACATCTGGAAATGCGGCGCCCAGGGTTCCTGTGTCGCGTTCACATAGAACCCTGCGCCCTGACCCAGATCATAATCTTCATGATCTGCGACGCCGTCACCACGCGGCGAGGTATCCGGAAACACCACGGCGATCCCTTGTTCCGCGGCCCACGCCTGAGCCCCGGCCTTGGTCATCGCGTTTTCATGGGTGCAGGTCAATCCCGACAAATACCAAAGAACCGGGACTGGGCCGTCCTTGGCCTCGGCTGGAAGAAACAGGCCAAAAGTCATGTCACACTTGCACGACGAAGAGGCGTGGCGGTACACGCCCTGCACACCGCCAAAACAGGCATTTTCCGAAAGGGTTTCCATCAGGCACCGTCCTTGTTTTCGAGTCGCAACATGGCTAACGATCCGCGGACCCGGCGTAAAGTCTGTGCGCCTTCGTTGAGAGTATTTTTCGAGAAGGTGAAGGTCAGAATGTGCCCGCCCAGGCGATCACCATCGGCACGGTGAGAATACTGACGATTGTGGATAGAAGGATTGCCGCCGACGCGCGATGCGGGGCAATGCCGTAATGCGCGGCCAGCATGTAAACATTGCCCGCAACGGGCAAAGCAGCGGCAGAGATGGCAACAGTTGCGGGAAAAGTATCAATCGGTATCAGCCATAACAGAGCGACCGCAACGCAGGCCGGATGGATCGCCAGTTTGCAGAAGCTCAACCATGCCGCGATCTGGACACGTTCAGCCGACTTGTCTGCCAATGACGCGCCAATGGCGAACAATGCACCCGGAGTCGCTGCACCACCGAGAATGATCAGAAAATCGCCAAGAGGTTCAGGAACAGGCAATTGCAGCGAGGACCAGATGAGACCGGCCGAGATGGATACGATCATGGGATTGCGGACCAAACCCATTCCGATCAACTTGAAGGTGGTCGGGGTCAGTTTGCCGTCACGGCCGCCATTGATCAGGATCACGATAAGGGAAGAGAACACGACCAGATCGACGGTCAGAACCAGCATCACGGGCCCGATCGCAGCCTCGGAGAACAAAAGGGAAAGCATGGGCAGCCCGAGGAACCCGACATTGCCGATGGCCGCGCACTGAGCCTCGACCGCAGCGGTCGGAATGTCGAGCCCGCGCAGCCAAGCGATGGCCGACGCCAGAACGTAAACGGTCATGGTTCCCAGCAGATATCCAAGGATGAGCCGGGCATTGAAAATCTCGGCAAAGGGAAGGGTGGCGGCAAAGCGAAACAGCATCGCCGACAGCGCAAAGAAAAAGACGAACTTGGTCAGATATGCCGTGGCTTCAGCCGTGAAAAAACGCGTGCGCCCCGCCCAAAAGCCCAGGCCGATAATCGCGAAAAACGGAAGGGTGCGCAGAAAGATTTCGACCATGGGCCCAGTCCTAGCACGGTTTGAACGCGCTGCAAGTACCCGACATCAAAGCAAATGCAACCTCCGCTTCGCTGGAATATTTGAGAATCGTTGTATCTAAACCGAACGGTTTATAAACTGGCGCAGCTATCGATCGAGGAGAAGACATGACCCAGACCGCCAACATCCTGCGCACCGGCCGTAAATTCGACCAGGTTCTGCGCGGGGCTCGAGAGGTTTTCATGGCGGATGGGTTTGAAGGGGCAAGTGTGGATGACATTGCCCGCGCGGCGGGCGTGTCAAAAGCAACGCTGTACAGCTATTTCCCGGACAAGCGCCTTTTGTTCATGGAAGTGGCCCAGACAGAATGCTGCCTGATGGCCGAGCGGGTCATCTCGATGATCGACGAAACCAAACCCGCCCGCGAAGTGCTTCAGATCACGGCGACGCAATTGACGGCCTTCCTTGTGTCGGATTTCGCGCAGCAGGTTTTCAGGATCTGCGTTGCCGAGCGCGACCGGTTTCCCGAGCTTGGCCGAGCGTTTTACGAGGCAGGGCCGCAAAACGGCCAGCGACAGATGGCCGAGTATCTGGAAAAAGCCGTGGCCAAGGGTGAATTGGCCATTGATGATGTACATATCGCTGCCGAGCAATTTTCCGAACTGTGCAAAGTGCGGATCTGGACCCGGGCGGCTTTTGGCATTCAGAACACGTTCACCCAGGAAGAAATAGATCAGGTCGCTGCTCAGGCCGTTGACATGTTTCTTGCCCGTTACGGGGTCTGATCCACAAAAGTGATGGCCCGCGCCCGGAACAGGGGCGCAGGCCATCGCTCACTCACCAAAACACTCGATACACAACAGTTTAAAGCTGCAAGTCTTTTAAAACCCTTTACTCGAAGAAAGTTCTGGCCAGACGCTCGCTGACAGGCTGTGCCAGATATGCAATCACTGCGCGTTCACTTGTGTTGACGAACAGGTCTGCGGGCATGCCGGGGACCAAGTCCAAAGCCGCCACTTCGTCGGATTGCCGATCGTTCAGTTTGACCCGGGTCTTGAAATTGCACTCGCCAGTGCGTTTGTCCTCCAATGCGTCGGCTGAGATATTAAAGATTGAACCTCGGGCCTCGGACACATCGGCCTGCGCAAAAGCCGACAAACGAATCCGTGTGGCCTGACCGATTTTCAGCTTGTTGACGTCACCAAGTCTAATCCGGCCCGAAATCGCCGAATTGCAACCGATAAGGATGTCGTCGCCGCCTTCACCGTTCTGCGGATCAACGCCGACCGCGCCGTTCAGCGCATTGGTCAGATCGCTGCCGACAATCACGTCGCCATCAGCCGAGTCAATGACGTACTTAGTTGAAAACAGTCCATCGGTTTCGACCTGGTTCGAGATCACGTCCTGACTGATGACACCGAGCCCCCTGATGCGTTCACGTTCAGCGTGGCGCCTGCCTCCGCCAGCGATTCCTGTACAACCGGGCCGTTTCGGCCGACCGGCACATTGTGCAGATGGATGGCCGAAACCGCGCCGGGGATGGGTGTGTTCAGGTCAGCTTCGTTCCGACCGACAACGCTCAGTTCGCTGGAATACGAGATTTCTCCGGTCGCCGAATTCCGGGTGATGACTACGGTCGCGTGGCCGGTGACCTTGCTGTCCAAGGCCGGCCCGGGCTCTTGCTCTGCGTTCAGGCTGCCGCTCAGGGTGACGGTGCGAATGTCACCCTTGGCCAACCAGATCAAAAAACTTGAACAGGAATTGGGAACCGATCTGTTCCTGCGCCTCAACAACGATGTGCCCCGACAGTGTACGGTGCCCGTGTCGTTGAACAGGCTGGGCGCCTTCTGAACGATGCGCGGAAAATCCGTGACACCGCGACCGAGTTCCGCGACCCCGAAGCAGTTCCTTTGACTGTCGGAATGACTCCGACTTAGGCCCCTTATCTGACCGGGTATCTCTGAACCCTTCAGCCCGCTGTTTCCGTGGATGCGGGTCACGCTGGTCGAGGATCTGCCTGAAAACATGTTGCGTATGGTCGATGATCACTTGCTGGACAAGGCGCTTGCGGCGAAGATCAACAGCAGCGCCGCTTTGGATTTCACTTCAATCTGGTCTGAACCATTGTTTCTGGCCCTTCGAAAAGGGCACGCGCTTTGCTCCTTGTCATCCATCACCCCAGAGGATGCTCCGCCGTATGATTTCATCCGGCTTCCACACGGTTTTGGATACGAACTTGAGGGGAGGCTTCCCAAACAAGATGGATCAAGCCGTATCAGCAAGCGTTTCGACCTGACGGCGCTGAGGTTCGAGACGACCTGCCGCCATATTTGCCATTCCGACGATTGTACAATTGTCTCTGCATTGGCCATTGAACAACAAGAACCAAATCTCGGCTGCTTCGGATGCTGAACGGGCAAAGGTGACTGCCACGACATTCAGGAAGGTGGGATCGAAGTGATAAGGTTTTTGCTCCTATGTCAAAACCTGTTCGGTGCTCTGGCCTCAATACGTGGTGCGCATCTGGTATCCCTGATGGAAGGTCATGCGCACGAAAGTAACAGGATCGCTGCGAAACCATGTCGTGCGTTCTAGCTGAAACAACGGTGTGCCGGGCGGTACCGCCAGAAACTCCTGCAAATGCCCTGTTGCCGGGACGGCCGAGAAGGCAATTTCAGCGTTTGAAAACGGCACCTCGGACAGCAGCCATTCATTCGGCCCGGTGGTCAGGAAATCTTCGTCGAGAACCTGAGGCACGGTGCTGACGTTGATCCAGCGTTCCTCGAACTGAAACGGACGGTTGTCGGCGTGGTGCATGCATTGCAGATGGACGACCTGCGCACCTTCCGGGATGCTCAGCTTTGCCTGCAACCACGCGGGGCAATCGATTAGTGTTCGGCTTACCAGAGCATAGCGGTATTCGGCGTTCATTTCTTCGATGGCCTGTCGAACGACAGTGATCGGCAATTTTGCCTGCTTTACCGGTGTGGTCACAACACGCGTGCCACCCTTGCGTTTGCGGGTGACAATTCCCTGTTCGGCAAGTTCCCGCAGCGCCCGATTGACCGTCGCCCGTGCAACACCGAATTCGGCTGCCAGTTCCATCTCGGTGGGCAACAGGCTGCCCTGTGGCCAGACACGGGTTTGAATGCGGTTCACGACTTCGTCCCGAATGTCCTGAAAGCCGAGAGGTTTTTGATCGGTCACGTGGTGTTCATCCAATTACGTACAAACATATTGTTATTATGAGGCCATTTTTGTCGGCCCGTAAAGGCGCAGCAAGCTCAAAGTCTCGGCATGAGATCAGCCATGGCCTGTCGATAGTCAGATACAATCCGATCCCGAGCAATATGGCGGCCCCGGCGTACCTGATGGCGGCCAGCCGACCACAAATCGGTCACTACGTGGTCCTTCGCGGCAAAGACCAACCCATCGAGCAACTGTTCAGGACGCAGGGCACAAAGCGCGGGATCCTGACTGTCAATAGCAACAAGATCCGCCAGCATCCCTTCTGCGATCCGCCCCGCCGTGCGTCGCAGGGCCTGCGCACCGCCCAAAGCCGAATTGCAATACAGTGTCTGTCCAACCGAACCCTCCCCTTCGACCAGGACATTGCGCGACAGATCTCGCAGGCGTTGGGAATATTCCAGCGTACGCAGTTCCTCTGTCATCGAAACCAACACGTTTGAATCCGACCCGATCCCGAAACGACCACCGGCTTCAAGAAAGACGGCTCCATTGAAGGGGCCATCCCCCAAATTGGCCTCGGTGATCGGGCAAAGCCCCGCGACCGCGCCCGTTGCGGCCATATCGCGGGTTTCCTTTTCCGTCATGTGAGTGGCGTGGATGAGGCACCAGCGATGGTTTACCGTTGCATTGTTCAGCAGCCATTCCACCGGGCGGGCGCCCAGACCCTCGTGAACCTGTTCAACTTCCATGGGTTGTTCCGCGATGTGAATATGGACAGGTCCCGTCTTTTTTGCGTCCAGAACCCGGGCAAGATCTTGCGGTGATGTCGCGCGCAAGGAATGCGGGGCAATGCCTATCTGACAGTCATCCGGCAGATCGCCCAGTGCCGCCTGCGCCTGTTCGACCAACGCCAGATAGCGGTCCACATCATTGCCAAATCGTTGCTGTCCCGCTTCCATCGGTTGCTCGCCGACCCCTGCGTAAGAATAAAGTACAGGCAGATGCGTCAGTCCGATTCCCGTCTCGGCCGACGCAGCCATGATCCGCTGGGACAGCTCTGCGAGATTGTCATAAGGTGTGCCGTCTGGCTGGTGATGCAGATAATGGAATTCACCAACCGAGGCATAGCCGGCTTCCTGCATCTCCATATAGACCAGAGCGGCAATCGCCTGCACCTGTTCAGGCGTAAGGTGCGCAGTGAAACGATACATCAGTTCCCGCCACGTCCAGAAACTGTCGCGACCGGCCTTTCGATATTCGGTCATACCCGCCATCGCGCGCTGAAATGCGTGGCTGTGCAGATTGGCCAATGCGGGCAGCAAAGTGTCGACGCAAGTATCGCCTTCTTGCGCCGTCGCGCCCTGTTGCACCGACACCATCAGCCCTTGCCTGATTTCTACCCGCAGGTTTATAGCCCAACCGGTGCTCAGTAATGCGCGATTAGCGAAGATAGCCATTTTTCACCTCATTTTATGCATAGACATATAAATGATAGAAATGTACTAGAAAAGAAGGAAATGCACGGAGGGTGCGAGTCACATGCAGACGCAAACGCAGGTTTTGACGGATCTTGATGCCGCAACGATGACCGAAGGCGGCGCGCCATACGGTTTGGTCCCGGATGCCGCGATCGTGTTGCAGGACGGGCGCATCGCATGGGTCGGCCCTGTCGCGGATCTTCCTCCTCGTTTCGCCGACCAGCCAAGGGCTCGAATGGGTGGGCGCCTGGTTACGCCCGCCTTGATCGATTGCCACACCCATGTGGTTCACGGTGGCCATCGCGCCGCAGAGTTCGAAATGCGCCTGAACGGCGCGAGCTATGAAGAGGTCGCGCGCGCTGGGGGCGGGATCATCTCGACGGTCAAAGCCACGCGCGCAGCCGGAGTGGAGGAGTTGGTCGCACAAGCATTGCCGCGTGTGGATGCGATGCTGGCCGAAGGGGCATCGGTCATCGAAGTAAAGTCCGGCTACGGGTTGGATGACAAGACTGAATTGAACATGTTGCGCGCGGCTCGGGCGTTGCCCGATCATCGCCCCGTCCGTGTTCTGACCAGCTTTTTGGGTGCTCATGCGGTGCCTCAGAACTATGAGGGCAGGGCGTCGGACTACATTCATCAGGTCTGCATTCCCACGCTTCGCGCCGCTCATGCCGAGGGATTGGTCGATGCGGTCGATGCCTTCTGCGAAGGCATCGCCTTTCAACCCGAAGAGTTGATCCCGCTTTTTGATGCCGCGACAGCGCTTGGCCTGCCGATCAAGATCCACGCCGAACAATTGTCGAATTTGGGCGGCGCAAAACTGGCTGCCGGATACGGCGCGCTTTCGGCAGATCATATAGAATATCTTGACGAAGCAGGTGTTCTGGACATGGCGCAGGCCGGTACCGTCGGTGTTATTCTGCCGGGGGCCTTCTACACCTTGCGCGAAACACAGGCGCCACCGATTGACCTGTTGCGCCGGCATGCTGTGCCCATGGCGCTTGCCACGGATTGCAATCCCGGTTCGGCGCCGATGACCTCGCTGTTGCTGGCGATGAACATGGGATGCACCCTGTTTCGCATGACGCCAGAAGAGGCCCTGCAAGGCGTGACGGTTCACGCGGCCCGTGCTCTCGGGTTGGCTGATTGCGGTCAGATCTCAGTCGGGCGGCGCGCTGATCTGGCGGTTTGGAATGTCGAACACCCCGCGGAATTGGCCTATCGCATCGGCTTCAACCCTCTTCATACCCGCATATTCGGAGGTATATTTTGACGACCCTCACCCTTACCCCGGGCACCGTTACCCTGTCGCAACTGGAACTGGTCCTTCGCGAAGAGTGCGCTGTTCGGTTGGACCCAGCCTGCCGCCCGGCCGTCGAAGAAGCGCACAAGCGCATCGCCGATGCGGCGACGGGAGAGGCCGCCGTATATGGCGTGAACACAGGGTTCGGGAAACTGGCCAGCGTCAAAATCGCGGCCGAGGACACGGCAACCTTGCAGCGCAACCTGATCCTCAGCCATTGCTGCGGTGTTGGCCCTGCGATCCCGCGCGCCCTTGCCAGATTGATGATGGTTCTGAAATTGCTGAGCCTGGGGCGCGGAGCGTCGGGGGTTCGGCCAGAAGTGATCACCCTGCTGGAAGGGATGTTGTCACAAGGTGTGACCCCGGTGATCCCGGCGCAGGGTTCAGTTGGAGCTTCGGGTGATCTTGCGCCCTTGTCCCACATGGCCGCCGTCATGATGGGCGCTGGTGAGGCCGAATTCAGTGGCGATGTGATGCCCGGTGACGCTGCGCTGTCCAAAGCGGGTCTGCACCCGATCGAACTGGGCCCTAAAGAAGGGCTGGCGCTGATCAATGGCACCCAGTTTTCGACGGCCTTTGCGCTGTCCGGGCTGTTTGGCGCGTGGCAGGCGGCGCAAAGCGCGTTGGTTACCTCGGCGCTGACGACGGATGCGATCATGGGTTCGACCGCCCCGTTGCAACCGGAAATTCACACGTTGCGCGGCCATCGCGGCCAGATCGAGGCCGGCGTGACCATGCGGGCGCTGCTGGCCGGGTCGGTCATTCGTGAAAGCCATCGGGTTGGCGATACCCGGGTTCAGGACCCGTATTGTATCCGCTGCCAGCCTCAGGTGGTGGGGGCCGCGATGGATGTGCTGAGGCAGGCTGCAACAACGCTGGAAATCGAGGCCAACGCGGCGACGGACAATCCTTTGGTTCTTTCGGAAACCGGCCTGATCGTTTCGGGCGGGAATTTTCACGCCGAACCCGTTGGGTTTGCCGCAGACATGATTGCGCTCGCCGTGGCCGAGATCGGGGCAATTGCGCAACGCCGCATTGCGTTGATTGTCGATCCGGCACTCAGCTTTGATCTGCCGCCTTTTCTGACGCCCAATCCGGGCCTGAATTCGGGCTATATGATCGCTGAGGTGACGACCGCCGCACTGATGAGCGAAAACAAGCATCTGGCCAATCCATGCGTGACGGACTCGACGCCCACATCGGCCAATCAGGAAGATCACGTTTCGATGGCGGCCCATGGCGCGCGGCGATTGGGGCAGATGGTTGCCAATCTGGAACGCATTCTGGGGGTCGAACTGCTGTGTGCCACACAAGGGGTCGAGTTCCGCGCGCCGCTGCCAACGAGCGAAACGTTGCAGGCTGTGATGGCACGGCTGCGTGCCGTGGTGCCGGCCTTGGGTGACGATCGCTATATGGCACCCGAGATCGAAGCAGCCTCGGCCCTGATTGCCAGTGGCGAGATTGCCCGTGGCACGGGCATCGCCATGCCGGAACTTGGCGCATGAGCGGCCCGGTCGAGATTTCGCGCGGTGACAGCCCCATCGTGCTGGGTCTGCCGCATACCGGTACCCATGTGCCGGCCACGATCGAGGCCAAGTTGAACGCGCGGGGTAAAGCTCTAGCAGATACGGATTGGCATGTTCATACCTTGTATGAAGGACTTCTGCCCGGTGCGACCACGGTTCGGGCGACCTTCCACCGATATGTGGTCGACGCCAACCGGGACCCGTCGGGCGCGTCACTCTATCCCGGCCAGAACACGACCTCTCTTGTGCCGCTGACGGATTTTGACGGCCAAGGCATCTGGGACATCCCGCCTTCCGAAAAGGATATCCTCGAACGACGGGAAGCTTTTCATGCACCGTATCATGCCGCCCTGAAGGCCGAGCTGGAACGCGTGAAGGCGGCCCATGGGGTTGCGGTGCTGTATGATTGCCACTCGATCCGCAGCCATATTCCTTTTCTGTTCGAAGGTACTCTGCCCGATATGAGCATCGGCACGAACAATGGCGCGACCTGCGCGCCGGAAATCGAAGCCATAGCGCATGAATTCGCGACGTCCTCGCCCTATACGGCTGTTCTGAATGGGCGGTTCAAGGGCGGATGGACAACGCGCTATTATGGCCGCCCCTCCGAAGGGGTTCACGCGATCCAGATGGAGCTGGCTCAGTCGACCTACCTGAAAACTGAAGTGCCGCCCTGGGCTTTTGACACCGACAAAGCCGACCGCCTGCGCCGGTGGCTCAAAGACATTCTTGACGCTATCCATGACACTGCATTGGAGCTTGCCCGATGACCGATCCTCGTAAAAATACCCGTGACATCTTTCCCCCGACAGGGCCCGAACTGAACGCCAAAAGCTGGATGACCGAAGCCCCGATGCGGATGCTGATGAACAATCTGCACCCGGATGTGGCCGAGAACCCGCATGAGCTGGTTGTCTATGGCGGGATCGGCCGTGCCGCGCGGACGTGGAAAGATTTTGATACCATCGTTGCCAGCCTCAAGGATCTGGAGGAAGATGAAACGCTGGTGGTGCAATCCGGCAAACCGGTCGCCATCGTTCGGACGCATGCCGATGCACCTCGGGTGCTGATCGCGAACTCTAACCTTGTGCCGCATTGGGCCAACTGGGGCCACTTCAACGAGCTCGATAAGAAGGGCCTGATGATGTACGGCCAGATGACGGCCGGTTCGTGGATCTATATCGGGACGCAAGGCATCGTTCAGGGCACCTACGAAACCTTCGCCGAGGCGGGACGCCAACACTATGACGGGGACCTGACCGGCAAGTGGATTCTGACTGGCGGTCTGGGCGGCATGGGTGGCGCGCAACCCCTGGCAGCGGTCTTTGCGGGGGCGTGTTGCCTGGCCGTCGAGTGCAATCCAGACAGCATCGATTTCCGCCTGCGCACCAAGTATCTCGACGAAAAGGCCGAGACGCTGGACGAAGCGCTGGAAATGATCGACCGCTGGACCAGGGCGGGCGAGGCGAAATCGGTCGGTTTGCTCGGCAATGCGGCCGAGATTTTCCCCGAGATCTACCGGCGGATGCAGGCGGGTGGGATGCGCCCTGACATCGTGACCGACCAGACCAGCGCCCATGATCCGGTCAACGGTTATCTGCCATTGGGCTGGAGCATGGCGCAGTGGAAAGACAAGAGGGAAAGCGACCCCAAGGCCGTGGAAAAGGCAGCGCGCGCGTCGATGAAGCAACACGTGGCCGCCATGGTCGATTTCTGGAACGCGGGTGTGCCAACCCTGGATTATGGTAACAACATCCGGCAGGTGGCGCAGGACGAAGGCTTGGAAAACGCCTTTGCCTTTCCCGGTTTCGTGCCCGCCTATATCCGCCCGTTGTTTTGCCGCGGCATTGGCCCGTTCCGCTGGTGCGCGCTGTCGGGTGATCCCGAGGATATCTACAAAACTGATGCAAAGATGAAGGAACTGTTCCCCGAAAACACCCATCTGCACAACTGGCTCGACATGGCGCAGGAGCGCATCGCCTTTCAGGGCCTTCCCGCGCGCATCTGCTGGATCGGACTGGGTGACCGCCACAAGGCTGGGCTGGCATTTAACGAGATGGTCAAAACCGGAGAGTTGAAGGCGCCGGTCGTCATCGGTCGTGACCACCTCGACAGCGGCTCGGTCGCGTCGCCGAACCGCGAAACCGAGGCGATGAAGGACGGCTCAGACGCGGTGTCGGATTGGCCGCTGCTGAACGCGCTGGTCAATACCGCATCGGGCGCGACATGGGTCTCGCTGCACCACGGAGGCGGCGTTGGCATGGGTTTCAGCCAACATGCGGGCGTCGTGATTTGTGCCGACGGCACCGATGCAGCGGCTAAACGCCTCGAACGGGTTCTGTGGAACGATCCGGCTTCTGGCGTCTGGCGACACGCAGATGCGGGTTATGAGGATGCCAAGGCATGCGCACGTGAGCACGGGCTGCGACTGCCGGGGATTCTGGGCTGATTTGCCATTCATCTTTGAATTTGTCTGCATGGCTTAGCGCTAACGTCTCATTTTCCGGTTTCGAACCGGGGATGTTTCCGCTAGGGCTAAGCCGTTAAGCAGCCCGCCAGGCTAACGACAACTGACAAAGGTGGCTCGCCCGTTGCTCGATATTGCACAAGTCCGCACTGTTCTTTCGGACGTCTATGACCTCGCCCCATCGGCCACGTTGGCCAATGAGATGAAAGACACGTTTGCCCGTATGGATCGTGTGATCAGCCCGCCGGATTGGGCGATCTATGCGCCCTATGTGCGGGCGATCAACGCGCTCAAGAAAGAGCGTAACGCCGTGATCCTTGGGCACAATTACATGACACCGGAAATCTATCATGGTGTGTCCGATTTCGTGGGTGACAGCCTGCAACTGGCGATCAAGGCCAGCGAGGTGGAAGAGGATGTGATCGTTCAGGCCGGGGTTCATTTCATGGCCGAGACATCGAAAATTCTGAGCCCCGGGAAAACTGTTCTGATGCCCGACATGGATGCCGGCTGTTCTTTGGCAGAATCGATTACTGCCGAAGGAATCGACGAAATGCGGGCCAAATACCCCGGTGCGCCGGTTGTGTCTTACGTGAACACCACTGCCGAGGTCAAAGCGGCCTCGGATATCTGCTGCACCTCGTCGAACGCCTTGCAGATCGTGAATGCCATGGAAAGCGACACGGTCATCATGACGCCGGATCAATATCTGGCTCAAAACGTGGCCAATGAAAGCCACAAGAACGTGGTGTATTGGCCCGGTTCCTGCATCGTGCATGAACAATACACCGCACAGGACTTGCGCGACTTCCGCGAATGGAACCCCGGAACGCGCCTGATTGCGCACCCGGAATGCCCGCCGGATGTGGTGGCCGAGGCGGATTATTCCGGTTCAACCAGCGGGATCATCAAATATGTGCATGATGAGAAACCCGAAAAGGCGATGCTGATCACCGAATGTTCGATGGCGTCGAACATCGCGGATGAACTGCCCGAGGTCGATTTCGTAGGGCCGTGCAATATGTGCCCGTACATGAAAAAGATCACGCTGGAAAAGATCCTCTATGCTCTGCACACGATGGAAGGCCAGGTCGAGGTCGCCGAAGACGTGGCAGAGAAGGCCCGCAAATCTGTACAGGCGATGATTGATCTGTCCCGCAAGCTTGGCATCTGATCGGTAATGACCGACATCACCACGGATCGCGTCATTATTGTCGGGGCCGGGATTGGCGCGCTTTATGCTGCGCTGAAACTGGCGCCGCGACCGGTGGTGATCATCTCGCCTGAACCTTTGGGCGAAGGTGCAAGTTCGGCATGGGCGCAGGGTGGCGTGGCGGCGGCGATGGACCTGGCCGACAGCCCGGAAAGCCACGCCGTTGATACCGTCAATGCCGGGGCAGGCACCGTCGAACCTGACGTTGCGGATTTGGTGACCCGAGAAGCGCGGGACTATATTCTGGACCTGACCACTTTGGGCACACCATTTGATCGCACCGAGGGTGGCGGGTATGTCCTGTCCCGAGAAGCCGCGCACAGTTTTGCCCGCGTCGTGCGGGTAAAGGGCGATCAGGCAGGCAGTGAAATCATGGCCGCCCTGATCGAACGAGTGCGCGAAACTCCGTCGGTGCAGGTGTTGGAGGGGGTCCTTGCCGTTGCGCTGGAAGTGACGGAAGGGCGCGTGGCGGGCGTGGTTTTACAGGATGCCTCGGAAAGCGGATCTGCGTCCGTGACGCTTCGTGCACCTGCCGTATTGTTGGCGGGCGGCGGTTCTGGCGGGCTTTATGCCCTGACGACCAATCCGGCCCGCATCCGGGGGCAGGTCATCGGAATGGCCGCACGGGCGGGGGCGCTGATCGCCGATGCCGAATTCGTGCAGTTCCACCCCACGGCCATGGACGTGGGTGAAGACCCGGCCCCGCTGGCGACCGAGGCCTTGCGCGGAGAAGGGGCAATACTGATAAACAAGTACGGCGAGCGTTTCATGCAGGCCGTTCACCCTGATGCCGAGCTTGCCCCGCGCGACGTTGTGGCCCGGGCGATTTTTGCCGAAGTACAGGCCGGCAACTGCCCGATGCTGGACACTCGCAAGGCTTTGGGCGCGCAAATCAACGAACTTTTCCCAGCGGTTGCCGCATATTGCGCGCGCAACGGAATCGATCCGGTCCGGGATGCGATCCCGGTTGCTCCGGCAGCGCATTACCACATGGGCGGGATTGCCACAGGCACTGATGGCCGCGCGACGCTGGATCGGTTGTGGGTGTGCGGCGAGGCGTCTTCGACCGGCCTTCACGGCGCCAACCGGCTGGCTTCGAACGGTTTGCTCGAAGCGTTGGTGTTTGCACGCATCTGTGCCGAGGACATTGCGCGTTCGATTCCGGACACTTCCGCGTCGGAACCTGTGGCCCTTCAATTTGATCAAGCTGACATCCCCGATACGTCTGAAGCGGTCAGTATGTTGCGCACGACCATGTCGCGCGATGTTGGCGTGGTCCGGAACCGCGCCGGGTTATGCCGGGCATTGCGCAGGATTGCCACGCTCGAAGAGCAGCATGGCACATGCCCGTCCTTCAGAAACATGTGTGCCACATCAACCTTGATCGCCGCGGCGGCATTGCAGCGCGAAGAAAGCCGCGGCGCGCATGAGCGATCCGACTTTCCGGAAACTGCCGATGGCCCCGGCAAACGATCCCGGATGTATCTTAGCGACGCGCTGCACATTCGCGCCGAAGCCTGCAAGGAAATATCATGAGTTTTGCGACCCTGCCCGATCTGATCCTCGAACCCGTCATCCGCGCGGCGTTGATGGAGGATCTGGGAGCATACGGTGACGTGACCACCCGCGCCGTGATCCCGCCGAACGCGACCTATACGGCCCGGCTGAATGCGCGTGAGGATGCCGTCGTTTCGGGCATGCAGGTGGCGACGATTGCGTTCCGGCTGGTCGACCCGACGCTTGAGGTTGAGGCGCATGTCAAGGATGGCCAGCCCTGTCGGCGCGGCGACACGCTGATGACCATCAAAGGTTCTGCCGCCTCGATCCTTTCGGGTGAGCGGGTCGCGCTGAATTTTGCCGGTCGTCTGACCGGTATTGCCACAAAAACTGCCAGCTTTGTTCAGCAGACAAAGGGCACGAATGCCCGCATGACCTGTACCCGCAAAACCACGCCCGGACTTCGCATTGTCGAAAAACAGGCCGTGCTGCATGGCGGCGGTTTCAATCATCGCTACTCTTTGTCCGACGCGATCCTGATCAAGGACAACCACATTGCCGCTGCCGGGGGTGTGCGTCAGGTTCTTGAGGCCGCCAAAGCGCAAGCCAGCCACATGATGGCCGTCGAGATCGAAGTCGATCGACTGGACCAGCTGGCGGAAGTGCTCGAGGTTGGCGGCGCGTCCGTCGTATTGCTGGACAACATGGATGACGAGATGCTGCGCGAAGCGGTTGCCATGGTGGACGGGCGGATGAAGACCGAAGCCAGCGGTAATGTGACGTTGGACCGGGTTGCATCAATTGCGGCGACCGGGGTCGATTACATCTCGTCCGGGGCGCTGACGCATTCCGCCCGAACCGTTGATCTTGGTCTTGATTTCTGAAAAGCGCGGCATTTCCGCTTGATTTGGGATCGTTTGCGCCAACACGGTTGCGCCTTCAGATTTTATCGATAATAAATCCTCGGCAACGCAAGCTGCAGGAAGTTTTATAGATAAAATGATCATCCCTCATTCCGGCTGGACCCGAAAGTCTGCGCAAGCTGTTCATGACCTCCCGTTGATGGACCTTCTGTTCCGGGCACAGACCGTGCACCGCGAGAACTTTGATCCGAACAAGATCCAGACCTCTAAGCTGTTGTCGATCAAAACCGGCGGGTGCGCCGAGGATTGCGCTTATTGCTCGCAATCGGCCCGCAACGGATCCACCCTGCCTGCATCGAAACTGATCGAGGTTCAGCGTGTACTGGCCGAGGCCAAAAAGGCCCGCGACGGTGGCGCGACCCGGTTCTGCATGGGGGCCGCCTGGCGCGAGCCCAAGCCGCGCGATATGCCTGCCCTGGTTGCCATGGTGGAAGGCGTCAAGGCGATGGGCATGGAAACCTGCATGACGCTGGGCATGCTGGATGACACCCAGGTCGTTCAGCTGCGCGATGCCGGGTTGGACTATTACAACCACAATATCGACACGTCCGAACGCTATTATTCCGAAGTGATCACAACCCGTACTTTCGCGGACCGGATCGACACGATGACCCGGGTGCAGGAAGCCGGGATCAAGGTCTGCTCGGGTGGTATTCTGGGGATGGGTGAACACACTGGCGACCGTATCGATATGTTGCTGACTTTGGCCAACATGAGCCCGCCGCCGGATTCGGTGCCGATCAACATGCTGATGCCACAGGCGGATACCCCGCTGGCTGATGCGGAACCGGTTGATCCAATCGACTTTGTGCGGATCATCGCAACCGCTCGCATCCTGATGCCCAAAGCCTATGTTCGGTTGTCCGCCGGGCGCAGCGACATGAGCGACGAGATGCAGGCGATGTGCTTCTTCGCCGGAGCAAATTCCATCTTTGTCGGTGAAACTCTTCTGACGGCGGAAAACCCCGAAGAAGACACCGACTCGATCCTGTTTGCAAAACTGGGCCTTCAGGCCGAAACGGCTGAAGACCATAAACGCACGGAAGCCGCCGAATGAAAGCAGTCGAACGACTGGAATCCATGCTGGGTGCGCTGGAAGCCCGACACCGCCGCCGGGTTTTGATCCCGGCGCGCGGGCTGGATTTTGCGTCCAACGACTATTTGGGCTTGGCCGGGTCAAGCCTGTTGCAAGAGGCCGCACAGGCCGCGCTGGCGCGCGGCGTGCCCGTGGGCTCGGGTGGCTCGCGGCTGCTGCGGGGAAATCACCCCGAGCATGAGGCGCTGGAACACGAAGCAGCTGCGTTCTTTGGGGCCGAGGCCGCATTGTTCATGGGCGGGGGGTTTCAGGCCAATCAGGCAATCTTTTCCACCCTGCCGGCTGCCGGGGATCTGGTTTTGTATGACGAACTGGTTCACGCCAGCGCCCATGAAGGGATGCGCGCCAGCCGAGCGGGTCTGCGCGCTTTCCGTCACAACGACGTCGCGGATGCGCGCAACGTTCTGACCGAATGGCGATCCGCTGGTGGGCAGGGTCAGGTATGGATTGCCGTTGAAAGCGTCTATTCCATGGAGGGCGATCTGGCTCCGCTGGAAGATTTGTCATGTCTGGCGCGTGAAGCCCAGGCTGTTCTGATCGTGGATGAGGCGCACGCAACCGGCGTTTTCGGGGCAAATGGCAAAGGTCTGGCGCATGATCTGAACGCTGACCTTCTGACCCTACACACCTGCGGCAAGGGGCTTGGAGTTTCCGGCGGGCTGATCTGTGGCCCGCGGGCGATGATCGATACCCTCATCAACCGCGCACGGCCCTTTATCTTTGCAACGGCGCCGTCCCCTCTGAATGCTGCGCTGGTACGGGCCGTCCTGCGTGAACTGGCCGGGAATGACGATTTGGTCACTGCTGCACTCAAACGTTTGCGCCATGCACATGATGCAGCCCGTGAAACTGGGTTGCCTGACGCGGCCTTGAACAGCCAGATCATTCCCGTCGTTCTTGGGGACGAGGCCCGCACGATGGCGATGGCACAGGCTTTGCAACATCAGGGGTTTGACATTCGCGGCATTCGCCCGCCTACCGTTCCGAAAGGCACATCCCGTCTACGCGTCTCGATCACCGGGAATGTCAGTCCTGAGGACATTTCGGCCCTGTTTGCAACCATCTCCAGCCATCAGTCGGAGGCCGCATGAGCGCTCTGGTCATTGTCGGAACCGACACGGGCGTCGGAAAAACAGTTTTTTCGGCTGGCCTGACGGCGGCCCTGAACGCCACTTACTGGAAGCCGGTTCAATCGGGGCTCGAGGATGCAACGGACACGGAAACCGTCTGCACCTTGTCCAGCGTGGACGTGTTGCCCGAGGCGTATCGCCTGAACATGCCCGCCTCACCCCATCTTTCTGCCGAAGATATGGGCATAGAGATCGATCTGTCCCGGCTAGCGCTGCCGCAGGTTGAGGGGCCGCTGGTTGTGGAAGGGGCAGGGGGGCTGATGGTGCCTCTGAACCGCAAATCCTACTATCTGGATCTGATTGCCCAATGGCAGGCCCCGGTCGTTCTGGTCGCGCGCACGGCGTTGGGAACGATCAACCATACTACGTTGTCCCTGATGGCACTCCGAGGCGCTGGGTGCGAAGTGGTCGGCGTTGCCTTTGTCGGAGATCCGGAGCCCGACGTGGAACAAACCATCGTCGAAATGAGCAAGGTGCGACACCTCGGACGCCTGCCTTATCTTGGAGACCTGACGCAGCAAAGCTTGTCAGATGCCTTCTCGTCCATAGACGTGGCGACCATACGGAGGTTTCTGTGACCCCGCTGGAGTTTGACGCCAACCACCTTTGGCATCCCTATACCAACGTGGCCGATCCCGGCGCGATGCATCTCATCGACCGGGCCGAGGGCGTGTATCTCTATCGGGAGGACGGCGCAAAGATGATAGACGCCATGTCGTCATGGTGGTGCGCCATCCACGGCCACAAGCATCCCGAAATTACGTCCGCCATGCAGTCCCAGCTGGACAAGATGCCTCATGTGATGTTCGGAGGGCTGACGCACCATCCGGCCATTGATCTGGGGCGCAGGATGGTCGACATGTTGCCCGAAGGGCTGGACCGCATTTTCTATTGCGACAGTGGGTCTGTTTCGGTCGAAGTGTCGATGAAGATGGCGGTGCAGTATCAAATGGCCCATGGCCGCACCCGCAAATTCGAATTTGCGACAATTCGGGGCGGCTATCACGGTGACACGTGGAAAGCGATGAGCGTCTGTGACCCTGTGACGGGTATGCACGGGCTGTTCCGGGGGGCTTTGTCGATCCAGCACTTCCTGCCGCGTCCCCAGGTTCGGTTGGGGGATGACTGGCCCGAAGATAGCGCGTTGAACGGATTGGAGGCGCTGGAACGACTGTTGGCCGAAAAGGGCGATCACCTCGCGGCCCTGATCCTTGAACCCGTGGTTCAAGGCGCCGGGGGCATGTATTTCTATCATCCCAAATGGCTGCGCGCGGCACGCGCCATGTGCGATGCCCATGACGTGCTGATCATTTTTGACGAGATCGCAACCGGATTTGGCCGAACCGGCAAGCTGTTCGCCACCGATCATGCGGGCATAACCCCGGATATTATTTGTCTGGGTAAGGCATTGACCGGGGGGCATATATCGTTTGCTGCTACCGTGACCAGTAGGCAGGTGGCGTATGGCATTGGCAACAGTGAGGCCGGAGTGTTCATGCACGGCCCGACCTATATGGCCAACCCTCTGGCCTGTTCCGCAGGTTCGGCCAGCCTCAGACTTCTGGCCGAGGGGAACTGGCAACGCCAGGTGGCTGATATCGAACGCCAGATGCGGACCGAACTGGAGCCAGCGCGCAGTTTGCCGGGCGTTGCAGATGTCAGGGTTCTTGGCGCCATTGGCGTTATTGAAATGAAGGAAACGGTTGATCCTTCGGTCGCTCATCGGCTGGCCCCTGAAACCGGAGTGTGGCTGCGCCCCTTTGCGCGCAACATCTATTGTATGCCGCCTTACATTGTTTCACCTGATGAGCTCGGCCGGATCACCAGCGCGATGGTCGCTTTGGCCGGGGGGAAGCAATGAGACACCAGTGGCTGGCGCAATCGGATGACAGCAAGCTGACACTGGTCTTCGGGGGGTGGGCGCTGAGTTCTGCCCCGTTCCGCGGGCTGACCGGAGGCAAATCTGTTCTGCTGGTGGATGACTATACCCGGCTCGATGATCCCTTGCCCGATCTGGCCGGGTATGACCGAGTCGAAATGCTTGCGTTCTCTTTCGGCGTCGCATCCGCGGCCCATTGGTTGGCCAGCACAGGGTTTCGCCCTGACCGGCTGGTTGCCGTCAGCGGTACGTTGCATCCTGCCTGCGCAGGCCGGGGCATCGCGCCCGATATTGTCCGGGCCACGGCGGATCAGCTGTCTTCGGCAAGTTTCGTCAAGTTTTGCCGACGCGCCGGACTGTCTGCTGACATACCTGAACTGGACATCGAGCAGGCAAGAAAGGAACTTCACGCGGTAATCGAACGCGGCTCGGCGCCTGATCCCGGCTTTGATCGGGTTTGGATATCAGAGCGGGACCGGATCATTCCGTCCAATGCTCAAAGGATAGCCTGGGCCGCGACCTCGGATGTGGTCAAGGGCGTCGCTGCTCCGCATGTACCTTTCCAACCGGGGCAAAGCTGGGCGGAGTGGATGTCATGACCGCGCAATTGGCAGACAAGGTGCAGCGAAGCTTCAGCCGAAGCTTCCAGACTTACAACGATACAGCCAGCCAGCAGGCCTGGGTTGCCCGCAAGCTGGTTTCCGAGATGCGCCGGGTTGGCGCGCCGAACCGGTTTGATGTGGCGTTCGAGCTGGGATGCGGCACTGGCCATCTGACCCGGTTGCTGCGGCAGAACTTTGATCTTCCCGATCTTCACCTGAACGATATCGCGCCGCAGGCTCGGGCGACGGCAGATGCGGAAAATGCGGCTTTCGTTGACGGAGACGTCCGCCTGGTCGAATGGCCCGCAAAGCTGGATTTGGTCGCATCGGCCTCGATGATCCAATGGATGGAGGATCCGGCCGGTTTGCTGCAACAGGTTGCCGAGGCGCTTGAACCCGGAGGGTGGCTGGCGATTTCCGGGTTTGGTCCATTGCAATATCAAGAGCTTGCGCAAATCGGATCGACAGCCCGTGCACCGGGCCTATGCCTGCCTGACGCCCTTGCAACCGCCATAGATGGGCCGTTCAAGATTCTGACGGTTGGCCAAAGTGTTCGGCCATCCTATTTTGACACACCCAGAGATGTGCTGAAGCATTTACGCAGTACAGGGGTAAATGGCCGGGCTCAGGGTGCATGGACCCGGTCCACCTTGGCCCGGTTCGAAGCTGACTACGTGCAAAAGTTCGGAGAAGACGGCAGGGTTCCTCTGACTTACCACCCGGTTTGGATCATTGCCGAAAAGCGTTAGGCGCTTATTCGGCGACGACAAGGTCGATTTCATTTGCCGACAGCATCTGGCAGATGTCCTCGGGCGGGTTCACATCGGTAAAGAACAGATTGATCTTGTCGGCAGGTTCCAATGTGACCGGCGCGCGCTTTCCCAGCTTTTCGCCATCGGCCACGACAATGCGGACCTGTGCGTTTCGAATGGCGACGCGGGCCAGGTTTGCTTCTTGCAGGTCGTGCAGCATAAAGCCCGGGTCCGCATTGACCGCCCCGACTGAAAGAACGGCGAAACGGACGTTCAAACGTTTGATCAGGTCCTGAGCTTCAATACCAAATGCGCCCCCATCGTGCGACCGCAGCTCGCCACCAGCCATGAAGACCCGGTTGTTGTTTCTTGAAGCCAATGCCTGAGCAACAAAAACCGAGTTCGTCACGACAAAGAGGTCACTGTGGTTGCAAAGTGCCTGCGCCACATAAGCGGTAGTAGAGCCGATATCGAGGAAAACGGAGTCTCCGTCACTGATGACCTCCGCAACCGCCTTCGCCAGCTTCTCTTTCGCGTCAACCTTCTTGTCCAGGCGGCTTTGCAGCGACGGTTCAAGAATGTCTTCGAGAAGATGAACCCCGCCATGGACCTTGCGCACGATGCCGCGCTCTTCCAGATTGCGGACGTTTCGCCGAATGGTTTCCAGGCTGACCCCAAGTTCATTCGCCAGAACACTTACGCGGCACGAACCGCCCGCGCGAAAAAGGGCGCGCAGGATTTCTTCTTCTCGTTGGTTTGTGGTCGGCAGGTTCATGTTTCGCGCTCTGATGGCATCGTCATAAGGGACGTTAAGCCATACCACAATACCCACATAAAGCAACGTTCTACCAAAGAGAAGCCGTTGAAACTTGCCTCGAGCAGGAATTTATGTGGCTTTACGTGGTTTTTATTGACACAAAACCCCACGATGTGGTCGTCTATACTCAATACCACCGATTCATCAAAAAAAATCACGACAGGGAGAAGGTGTTATGAATTGTAAAATGGGAATTTCCGCGCTGGCCCTCATGGCCGCCGGAGCCGCAACAACTGCTGGGGCTGTTGAGTCCACGGACCCAATCAAACTGACGCTGCACGACTGGTCGGGGCAGTTGATCAATACCAAGATCATGGGTTCGATCCTGGAAGAAGCCGGGTACAACGTTGAATATGTTCAGGCGGATTACATTGCTCAGTTCGCCGGTCTGAAAACGGGTGACCTGCATCTGGCAATGGAAATCTGGGAAACCACCGGGCGCGAAGCGCTGGACGAGGCAACCGGCACCGGCAAGGTTGTCAATGTCGGCGAAACCGGCCTGATGGCGATCGAAGAATGGTGGTATCCCAGCTACATGAAGGAACGGTGCCCGGGATTGCCGAATTGGGAGGCGCTGAAAGACTGCGCCGAGGAATTCGCGACGGCGGAAACTGCTCCGAACGGGCGTTATGTCGGCGGCCCGGTGACCTGGGGTGGCTTCGATGACGAGCGTGTCGAAGCGCTTGAACTGGATTTCGAAGTCGTCCATGCGGGCACCGACGCGGCCCTGTTTGCAGAATTGGAATCCGCTTATCAAAGGCAGGATCCAATTGTTCTGTGGGTCTATGTCCCACATTGGGCGCCGGCGAAATACGAAGGCGAGTTTGTCGAGTTTCCGCCATTTACGCCAGAGTGTTACAGCGACCCTTCGGTTGGTGTGAACCCAAACATGGCCTATGATTGCGGCAAGCCGCGTGGCCCGATCTGGAAAGCAGCCTGGTCTGGCCTGCAAGAAAAATGGCCGGGCGCTTATGACATCATCGAAGCCTACAAAATCAACAATGATGAAATGAGCGCCATGGTTGGCAAGGCCGATCTGGACGGCGTGGAAATCGACAGCGTTGTTGCAGAGTGGATGGAGACCAACAAAGACCGCTGGTCTGGCTGGATCTCGAAGTAATCCACTGGCCAGAGCGGGCCTGCCGCTCTCTCGGACCGCTCTGGCCTTTTTCGCGAACGAACCGGACCACCCTGATGCCCCCCAAGACCAAACTGTCGTGCCGAAACGTCTGGAAGCTTTATGGCCCCAACGCAGATCGGTTGCTGCGGACAACCCCCGAACCTACGGCAGAAGAAATTCGCAAGGCAGGCGTGATCGGCGCAGTGCGCAACGCCAATATCGAGATCTCGGAAGGTGAGATTTTCGTCATCATGGGCCTGTCGGGGTCCGGCAAATCCACTCTGGTACGGTGCTTGTCCCGGTTGATCGAACCAACCGCCGGAGAAGTTCTGTTCGACGATGCTGACCTCTTGCGCGCCAGCGAGAATGAGCTGATCGAAATCCGGCGTCACAAGATGGGCATGGTGTTCCAGCATTTCGCGTTGCTGCCGCATCTGACCGTTTTGCAGAATGTGATGTTTCCGTTGACGATTCAGGCCACACCCAGACCCGAAGCCGAGGCCAAGGCCCGCGAGGTGGTGGAACTGGTCGGTTTGAAGGGGCGCGAGGATTATTACCCGCGTGAGCTGTCCGGCGGCCAGCAACAGCGCGTCGGCATTGCCCGTTCCTTGGTGACCGAGCCTGATCTATGGTTTCTGGACGAGCCGTTCTCGGCCCTCGATCCGCTGATCCGGCGCGAGATGCAGGATGAATTCCTGCGGTTGCAGGAGCGGTTGCACAAGACCATCGTTTTCATCACCCATGATTTCGAAGAGGCCGTTCGCCTGGCCGACCGCATCGCCATCATGAAGGACGGAGAGGTGATCCAGATCGCCACGCCGGAAGAGCTGGTGATGCACCCGGCCACCGACTATGTGGCGGAATTCACGAAACATATTCCCCGTTCAAAGGTCCTGACCGTCGGCGGTGTCATGACCTACGGCGCTGTGGGCGAGGGCGATCCGATCTCTCAATCCACGCGCATCTCGGACGTGGCGGAACGGATTATCGCGGCAGATGCGCCGATCCCCGTCGTGGATGCAGAGGGCCAGCCCGTCGGAGCGATTGACCGCAAGGCCGTTGCGCATGTGCTGTTCGGCGGCGGAGACATGGCATGATCCGCCTGACCCGCAGCCAGATGGCCATTCTGCTGCTTGTTCTGGTCACCATCGTGCTTGGCTATTTCGGTCGTGATTTGAGCAAGGCGCTGGATGCGCGCTGGTTGACCAAGTTCCCTTCGGCCTGGGTGATCCCGTTCAAAACCTACATTTCCTCGGCGATGACATGGCTGATCGAGGATGCCGCCATCGGGCCAGTGTCCTTCACCGATGTCACCCGCGCCATCGCGTGGTTGATCGAGCAGCCCTATAATCTGGTATTGGCTCTGCTGGCCGACGGCTTTGTCAGCGGTCAGGGAAATGACGCGCAGGTCATCCTGCCTGCGATCAGCTGGATCGTGGTCATCACCGCCGTTGTCGCCTTGGGGCAATACTGCCGTGACTGGGGATTGGCCGCTCTGGTCGGGGCCTGCTTCGTCTATCTTGCAGTTTTCGGACAATGGGACAGCGCCATGGTGACGCTGGCCTCGGTCCTGATCGCGGTGCCGATTGGCGCGGGCGGAGGGTTGCTGTTGGGCATTCTCGCCTATCGCCATCCGCTTTTTGAAAAGATCATCTCACCAATCCTGGACCTGATGCAGACAATCCCGATCTTTGCCTATCTGGTGCCGATCCTGTTCATGTTTGGCTTTGGCCCGATCTCTGCCTTGGTCGCGACGATCATCTATGCGACCCCGCCGATGGTGCGGATCACAACGCTGGCGCTGAAAGGTGTGGATCCTGAGATTCTGGATTTCGGACGCATGGCGGGCACGACCCGGCGGCAGTTGATGTGGCGCGTGCTGGTGCCCTCGGCCAGCCACAGCCTGATGGTGGGCGTCAATCAGGTGATCATGCTGACCCTGAACATGGTCATCATCGCCTCGATGATCGGAGCTGGGGGGCTGGGCTTTGACGTCCTCGCCGCGCTGCGCCGTCTGGACATTGGGGCAGGGTTCGAAGCCGGCATCGCCATCGTGGTTCTGGCCATCGCCGTCGACCGTCTGAGCCAGGCCTTTGCCGAACGGATGGGGCAGGTGCATCATGAGGTCCCCGGCTCGTGGATCGCGCGTCATCGCCGGACGGTTCTGGTTGTGGTCCTGATGCTGCTGACCTGGGTGCTGGGACAGTTCTCGCCTCTGTTGTTGGAATATCCTGAAAGCCAGACCATCACCACCGGCGCGTTCTGGGACAACACGGTCGAATACCTGAACGTAAATTATTTCGACACGTTCGAGGCCATCAAGGTTTTCTTCCTGACCTGGTTTATGATCCCGATCAAAACGGTTCTGCTGGGCATCCCGTGGCCATGGGTCATTGCAATGCTGACCCTGTTGGGCTGGCACGCGGGCGGCTGGCGTCTGGCACTGTTGTGCGGAGGAATGGCCTCTCTGATCCTTGTGTCGGGCCTGTGGTCCAAGGCGATGGTGACGGTTTATCTGTGCGGCGCATCTGTCACTCTGGCGACGCTGATCGGGGTGCCTCTGGGTGTTCTGGCGGCACTGAACAAACGCGCTGGGACGGCCATCAACCTGCTGATCGACACGCTACAAACCCTGCCCAGCTTTGTTTACCTGATCCCTGTCGTCATGCTGTTCCGGGTTGGCGATTTCACCGCCCTGATTGCCATCGTTCTCTATGCGCTGGCCCCGGCGGTCCGTTATGCCGCCCATGGCGTGCGCTCGGTCAGTGAGGAACTGATCGAGGCGGGTCTGGTTTCCGGCTGCACCCGTACGCAATTGCTGCGCCATATCCGCCTGCCGATGGCGTTGCCTGAAATCCTGCTGGGCGTCAATCAGACGATCATGCTGGCGCTGTCGATGCTGGTGATCACCGCCCTCGTCGGCACCCGCGATCTGGGGCAGGAGGTCTATATCGCCCTGACCAAGGCCGATACCGGCCGCGGTCTGGTTGCCGGCCTGTCGATTGCCTTCATCGCCATCATCGCCGATCGGTTGATCAATGCCAGTGCCCGTCAGGCCCGCATCCGCTTTGGACTGGAGAGTTGATATGAGCCATCCCGACCTGATGACCCGCATCCGCGCTCTGCCGATCTGGAAGGGAGAGATCGAGGCCACTCCGCTGACCGGTGGCATCACCAATATGAACTACAAGGTTACGGATGGCAGCGGGTCTTATGTGGTGCGTGTGGGCGACGACATCCCCCTGCATCAGGTGATGCGGTTCAATGAGCTGGCCGCCAGCAAGGCAGCCAATGCGGCGGGTCTGTCGCCAGCGGTTGTACACTCGTCAGGCGATCTGACGGTGCTAGAGTTCATCGAAAGCCGTACACTGACCGAGGAAGATGTCCGCAACCCGGATATGCTGCCGCGCGTGCTGGAATTGGTTAAGGCGTGCCATGCCGAGGTACCGAAGCACCTGCGCGGTCCATCGCTGGTGTTCTGGGTGTTCCACGTCATCCGCGACTATGCCGCGACACTCACTGAACGCGGCAGTGTCCATACAACGCTGATCCCTGACCTGATCGATGCAGGCGTTACGTTGGAACGCGAGGCCGGCCCGTATGACATGGTGTTTGGCCATAACGATCTGCTCTGTGGCAACTTTCTGAACGACGGCAACCGCCTTTGGCTGATCGATTTCGACTATGCCGGGTTCAATTCTCCGCTGTTCGATCTGGGCGGGCTGGCGTCGAACAATGGCCTGTCGCCTGAACAGGAAGACTGGGTGTTGGAGAGCTATTTTGAAGCTCCGGTCACCGACGATCTGCGCCACCGCTATACGGCGATGAAATGCGCCTCGCTGCTGCGGGAAACCATGTGGAGCATGGTGTCCGAGATCACCTCGGATATCGAATTCGACTACGCAGCCTATACGGCCGAAAACCTGGCGCGGTTCCGCGCAGCCCTAACCGATTTCAAAAACACCTGAGGACAGACATGACCGACCTTCCGAATACAGCCAAAGCCGTCATTATCGGTGGCGGGATCATCGGCTGCTCGACCGCCTATCACCTGGCCAAGCTGGGCTGGACCGACACGGTGCTGTTGGAGCGTAAAAAGCTAACCTCGGGCACCACCTTCCACGCGGCAGGGCTGGTAGGGCAGCTGCGTTCGAACGCGAATATTACGCAGCTGCTGGGTTACTCGGTTGATCTGTATAACAAGATCGAAGAGGAAACTGGGCTTGGTACCGGCTGGAAGATGAACGGCGGACTGCGTCTGGCCTGTAACGAGGAACGCTGGACCGAGGTGAAACGTCAGGCCACCACCGCGCATTCCTTTGGTCTGGATATGCAGTTGCTGACGCCGTCTGAGGCGCAGGAACTGTGGCCGCTGATGGACGTCTCGGACGTGATCGGCGCGGCTTATCTGCCAACCGATGGACAGGCGAATCCCTCGGATATCACTCAGGCACTGGCCAAGGGCGCCCGCATGGCCGGGGCGAAGATATTCGAAGATACCAAAGTCACCGATATCGAGATCGAAGATGGCAAAATTCGTGCGGTAATCACCGAACACGGTCGGATCGAGTGTGAAAAAGTGATCTGCTGCGCCGGGCAATGGTCCCGCACCTTTGCCAGCCGCTTTGGCGTCAACGTTCCTCTGGTTCCGATGGAGCACCAGTACATGGTGACTGAACCTTTCGACGTGCCCGGCAATCTGCCCACTCTGCGCGATCCCGACCGGCTGACTTACTACAAGGAAGAAGTCGGAGGTCTGGTCATGGGCGGCTATGAGCCGAACCCGATTCCCTGGGCCACCAAGGGTATTCCGCAAGGTTTCCACTATACCCTTCTCGACAGCAACTTCGATCATTTCGAACAGCTGATGGAACTTGCGCTGGGGCGCGTGCCCGCGTTGGAGAACGCTGGCGTCAAGACGCTGACCAACGGGCCGGAAAGCTTCACGCCCGACGGCAATTTCATCATCGGCGAAGCGCCCGAGTTGAGGAATTTTTTCGTCGGTGCGGGCTTCAATGCCTTTGGCATCGCGGCTGGCGGTGGTGCGGGCATGGCGCTGGCGGAATGGGTGCACAAGGGTGAGCCGCCCTTCGATTTGTGGTCTGCCGATATCCGCCGCTTTGGCCGCCCGCATTTCGACACCGACTGGGTTCGCACACGTACCGTCGAGGCATATGGCAAACACTACACGATGGGTTGGCCGCATGAGGAACATGACTCGGGCCGCCCCTGCCGAAGATCGCCGCTTTATGACACGCTGAAAAAGCAGGGCGCGTGTTTTGGCGAGAAACTGGGCTGGGAACGCCCCAACTGGTACGCGGACGCGTCAAAGGGCGAGGTGCCCAAGGATGAATACAGCTTTGGCCGCCAGAACTGGTTCGATGCTGTCGGGCGCGAACATAAAGCGGCACGCGAAGCGGCTGTGTTGTTCGATCAGACCTCTTTCGCCAAATTCGCCCTCAAGGGCCCGGATGCTTTGGCGGCGATGAACTGGATCTGTGCCAATGATGTGGACAAGCCGGTTGGTGCGCTTGTCTATACCCAAATGCTGAACGACAAGGGCGGGATCGAGTGTGACCTGACTGTTGGGCGCGTAGCCCATGATGAGTTCTATATCGTCACCGGCACCGGCTATGCCACCCATGACTTCGACTGGATCAACCGCAGCATTCCCGAGGGCATGAATTGCCAGCTGTTCGATATCACCTCATCGAATGCGGTTCTGTCATTGATGGGGCCAAAATCGCGTGAGATTCTGGCGGCGGTGACGCGCGATGACGTCTCGAACAGCGGATTCAAGTTTGGCACGATCCGCACCATCGGGATCGCGGGGTGCCCGGTCAAGGCGCTGCGCGTGACTTATGTGGGTGAGCTGGGCTGGGAACTGCACCTGCCGGTGGAATATGCACAGACCGTGTATGACGCCTTGACGGAGGCAGGGCGCCCGCATGGTTTGATCAATGCGGGCTACAGGGCAATTGAATCGCTGCGTCTTGAAAAAGGCTATCGCGCCTGGGGCTCGGATATCGGGCCGGATCATACGCCGTTCGAAAGCGGCTTGGGCTGGGCCGTGAAACTCCGGAAAAATATTGATTTCAAAGGGCGCGCCGCCTCTGAGGCGCAAAAAACCGGCGGCGTAAAGAAGATGCTGGCATGTTTCACGGTTGACCCCGAGGTTGTTCTTCTGGGGCGTGAAACGATCTATCGGAATGGCGAAAGGGTCGGATGGCTGACTTCGGGCGGCTATGGTTACACCGTCGGAAAGTCGATCGGCTACGGTTACATCCGAAACGCCAACGGTGTCGACGCACAATACGTCACATCAGGGACATATGAATTGGATGTCGCCACTCAGAGGGTTCCTTGCGAAGTGACGCTGCAACCGCTTTACGACCCGCAGATGAGCCGGGTGAAGACCTGACCCGAGGGTGCAAGAGCTGATCAACAGACACACGCACAGCGATCGGAACACACGGGGAAAGCATGCAAACAGGGCAAATCCGCCCCGAATGTGCGAAAGTTCGTCGAATCTGACGGGTTTCGATCCATAAGCCATTGATAAAGTTTCAGTATTGTCACACCTCATGCCCATCTGAAAACTGAACTGCAAGACTTCTCATTCAGCTTTCAGGGTAAACAACCTTTCATCCGTCGGAGATTGGATGACTTCAGCCGAAAGGACCGGAAATGGTAACCCCAGATGCGTTGACTGAGCATGCGATGAAGATTGCTGATATTGCCTCGGAATCCGCGATGCATTTTTTTCGGGGGTCTTTGGGCATTGAATTCAAACAGGATGAAAGCCCGGTGACGCAGGCCGACAAGGCAGTTGAGGCAGAAGTACGTACCTACCTGAAACAGCATTTTCCCGGACACGGCATCTTTGGCGAAGAGCACGGGCAAGAAGCAGGCGACGGGCGTCATATGTGGGTGATTGACCCGATTGACGGAACCCGTTCGTTTCTGTCCGGCCATCCTTTGTTCGGGTTCCTTTTGGCGCACCTTGTGGATGGGCGCCCTCGGTTGGGGCTGGTCGGAATGCCGGCCTTGCATGAGACCTATTTGGGTGTGGTTGGTAACGGGGCCAGCCTGAACGGGCGGCCGATAGAGGTGTCGCACACCACGCGTCTGGATCATTCGGTTTTGTATGTGAATGAAGGCGACAAGATTTTTTGCGACCATCCTGACCTGTTCAACCGGTTGATGAATGCAGGGCAGACGCGCCGATTTGCCTATGATTGTTACCCCCATGCCTTGCTTGCTTCGGGCCATGTCGATGCTGTGGTGGATTACGATCTGCAACCTTATGACTATCTGGCGCTTTCACCTCTGATCACGGCTGCTGGCGGAGTGATGACCGATTGGCAGGGGCATGCGTTGACCCTCGATTCAGATGGCGCGGTCGTTTCCGCCGCAACCCCTGAACTGCATGCTGAACTGCTTGACCTCATCAATGCTGAGAAATGAAAGTGTTGCGCAACCTTGGAAAACTAGCTTCCGCGATCAGATTTGAACAAATACAAAAAGACAAAAAGTGATCCTATAGACGTTGTGACGATTCCGACGGGCAACTCCTGCGGGGCCAGAAGAAGGCGTGACAAGATATCGGACAATGTCAGCAGAATCGCGCCCACGATCGCCGAGACGATCAGCAGGTTTCGGTGCAGAGTACCGGCGATGCCGCGTGCAATATGAGGCACCATCAGCCCGACAAAGCCGATGACACCGGCAACTGAAACGAAACTGGCCGTCGCCAAAGCGGCAACGAAAAACATGCTGAACCGCAGACCTTGAACGGGAATACCCAGTGACGAGGCTGTGAAATCCCCGGTCAGCAGCGCGTCAAGCCACCGACTGCGATAAAGTGAATAGCTCAGGATCAGGCCCAGTCCGATCAGGACAAGCGGGAATGTTTCCCATCTTGCCAGTCCCAGGCCGCCAAGCATCCAGAATATCACCGAATGAGCCGCGCGATTGTCGCCAGAGAAAATAAGGTAGTTGGTGATTGCGGAAAACAGAAAGGACACCGCCAGGCCAGCCAGGATCAGTTTTTCGGGTGCGCTCGTACGCAAGCCCTGAACCAGCGCCAGAACAATGCCGGACGCGATCAGGCCACCGCAAAATGCTGCCAGCGGCAACGTCCAGATTCCCAGGACATCCCCTGTGACGGTGATCACCAGAACGGCGCCGGCAGCAGCACCCGAGGACAGACCGAACAGAAACGGATCTGCCAGATCGTTTCGCGTCGTTGTTTGCAGAACGACACCAACGACGCCCAGCCCCGCACCAATCACGGCGGCAAACAGGGCGCGGGGCAGGCGAAGGTCGAAGACGATCCGGTGCAAGGGCGACATGTCTCCTTCCACCATACCGGTTCCGAGGCCGATTGCCGAAAAGACTTCGCGCACGGGGATTGGGGTGGTCCCATAGACGATCGACAACAGCAAAAGGGCGGTCAGAACAACCGCCCCCAGCACTATCAAACGGCCCAATTGGACCATATCAGTTGGTCTCCGGGTGCATCGCCTGTGCCATCTTCTCGATCGCCTCGATATTTGCCGGGCCGGGAGTCAGCTCTTCGTAACGCAGGCCAATCCAGCGCTCGTTCTTTACCGCGTCCGTTTGTGACATCACCGGGTGATCCTTGAGGAACTGGAAAGTGTCCTCTGCGCCGTTGCCGGACTGATAGTCGAGCAGCACCAGAAATTCCGGGTTAGCCGCTGCCACAGCTTCCCACGACGTGCGGCCCCAGCTGGTATCCAGATCATGAGTTACGTTCTCACCGCCAGCGGCTGCGATCATCGCATCGGGAATGGCGAACTTGCCGGCGGTAAACGGAGCATCGGCCGGTCCGTCCAACAGGAATACCCGCGGCTTTTCCAGATCGGCTGTTTTTGCTTGAATGGCGGACAACTTGTCCTTCCAGCCGGCAACCAGCGCCTCGGCCTTGTCTTCGACCTGCATGACCTTGCCCAGGCGCAGAACGTCATCAAACAACAGGTTCATGCTGGCTTCGGGGCGATCCTCGTCCAGATGCACGCAGCTTTCGGTCAGGATCATGGTCTTGATACCAAAGGGTTCCAGCGTGTCGGGCGTGACATCTCCGCCGGGTTTCATGCCATAGTACCAACCGGCAAAAAACAGATCAGGTTCGACGGCCACAAGGTTTTCAATCGTCGGGTATTTGGGGGCAAGCTCTGGGATGTCGCCGCGCTGAGCATCAAAGTCAGGGCTGGTTTTGTACCAGCCCGAAATCCCGGTAAGTCCCACGATCTCGTCCTGAAGGCCGAGTGCAAAGGCCATATCCGCCATGTTCATATCATGCACGACCAGACGTTCCGGCGCCGAGTCAAAAACCAGCGGTTCGCCGCAATTGTCCACGGTGACGGCTTCCGCTGCCACGCCACCTGCCAAGCCAGCGAAGACAACCACCGGCCAGAGTTTCTGCATCATATGTAAGCTCCTGTTATTATGACAGTTTCCGTTTTCGGATGTCCAGTGCGGGGATCGTGCGGCCTTCGTGCTGAAAGCACAGATAATCCACGCCGAATGTCTCACTTACCCGGTCTGGGGTCAGAACTTCGCCAACAGGCCCGAACCCCGTCAGGCGCGTGGCTTTCATCAACGCCACATGGGTGGCGAATTCCGGGATCATGACCAGATCATGGACGATCATGACGACCGTTACCCCCAGATCAGCGACCAGAGACAGCATGTGCCCCTTGGCATCGGGGTCCAGATGGTTGGTTGGCTCGTCCAGAAACAGCAAGGACGGGTTCTGGGCCAGCGCGCGCGCGATGTGCGCGCGCTGACGTTCTCCGCCGGACAGTTGACCCATCGTTTTGTTGGCAAAATGCAACAGCTCGGTCGTCGTCAGCACCCGTTCAAGATCAGCCCTGTGCTGAGTCACCGAACGTTCGCCCTGAATCGGGATTTGCCCCAGCGCAACGTAGTCTTGCAGGCGCATCCGCCCGTCGGGCATTTCCTGCTGCCCGACCACAGCAATGGAGCGGGCACGTTGGCGGGCGGACAGGGTCCGAAGGCTTTGTCCTTCTATCCAAACATCGCCCAACGCAATCCGTTCAATCCCGCACAGCAGTTTCAGCAGAGTGGTTTTGCCGGCGCCGTTCGGCCCGGCGATTGCCAGAATTGATCCTTCTTCCAGACGAAAGGACACATCCTGCAACAGGATGTCGCCATTGAGCGCGTAGTATTCCAAATTCTCTGCAATCAGAAAACTCATGATGACCCCCCGAAAGGCAACGCGGGAATTCGCGATAAGGTCTTTGCGAAAAGGGCAGGGGGGCGGTCCGAGGCACTGGTCCAGCCGTCGTCGCTGTCGCCGAACTGGATCGCAAATTCGACCAAGGCAGACAGATCGCGAGTTGTCGTGATATCGCCAAACAGGTACTGCGCTTTGCCCGGGGCCTGAAATCCGACGGTCATGGCCCGTTCACAACCTGCCATGCAGGCCACCATTCGGGTTTCAAAACCGTCAGGCAACCGGGCATCCAGCGCGTCTTGTGCGGCTTCGGCAGACATCGTCCCCTGACATGTTGAACAGATCAGAACGTAGTGATCAGAATAACAGGTCATTGCCTTCTCCGTCGTTTGCCAGATGCAGACAGAGGGCACATACCCGGATATTACGCAAACGCGCCATCAAGCCTCCTTCCGAGACGCCCCGCCTCGGGTTGGTTCATAGTGTGATGGCAGGTCTCCTGACTTGCGGGTCGTTGCTCGGCCGACCTTCCCAACCCTTTTGGGTCAGTGGTGAAGTGGCGTCGCTCACCGCTTACAGTTGCGGGGGCAGTCACGGACTTGGCACATTCCAGCGCCGCACCGTGTTCCCATTTTCATCCCTTACGGAACCATCCCGCTCAGCTAGTCCGGCTACGCCTGACTTGTCAAGCGGCAGGCGAAAGGGTAGTGGACGGAATTGCAACGGTTGAGCCAGCGATCCTGCTGCGCCAGCCCGGACCGAACGGTGTCAATAGTCTGATACAAGAAGAAAATCCGGTTCGGTATCTTCCTCAACCTTTGAAAACCGTGGGATTGGCTTTTCAAACACATTGTCCGTTCGGTCGTCATTCACGGTCGATACCTCGCCAATAAGGCAATCACCGCGCTCGGCCCAGAAAGCGTGCCAGATGCCGGGCATCAGAGTTACGCTTTGCCCCGGCTTCAGCCGCAAGTGCTCTTCGGGTTGCAAGGTTACAGGGCAGGCATCGCTTGGGACCGTCACCGGGTTGTCGCGGTCGACGCCACCGTTTGGATCCGACGCATGGATTTCCAGAACGAGATCGCCGCCGCCCCGGTTGATGATGTCTTCTGCCTTGATGATATGCCGGTGCATCGGAGAAAGCTGATTTTCTTTCGAGATCAACAGTTTTTCCGCATAGAGCATCCCGCGCCCGGATTTCAGATCCTTCGCCTCACCATTGCGCAAAGTGAATAGAAACAGTCCAAGTTCATCAAAACGGCCCTGGGCGTAATCGGTAATGTCCCATCCCAGCCCGCGGCTGCGGATCGTTTCGGCCAGAGGGCTGCGCATTTTCTCGGGCGACCAATCCGCAAAGGGTGGCAACACGGCACCGAAGGACTGAATGAACGCCTGTGCCCGGGTCTTGATACGGTTGATTTCGGATCGTTTCATCATGCCGTCCCACAGATCAAAGTTCGTGCGCCCAGGGGGGTTCTGCCCCGGCTCGGGAAACGGTCACGGCCGCCACGTCAGCGCCCAGTTCCATGGCTGCTTGCAGGCTTTCAACCGTCAATCCGCGAAGACCTGACTTGGTCAGATGCCCTGCGCGGCTGAGCTCGGTCAGAACGCCGGCGTTGAACGTGTCACCTGCGCCGATCGTATCGACCACTTCAACGGGTTTCACGGGAACCGAAACTTCGGAACCATCCGCCAGGTAACCGTGCGCCCCGTCACTGCCGCGCGTGACGATGACAACGGAAGGACCCGCCTGCAACAGCACAGACGCTTTCGCGGCTTCGGATTCAGCGCCCGGAATAATCCAATCCAGGTCCTCGTCTGAAACCTTTACGATATCCGCACGCGAGATCATGCGGTTCAAACGCGTCCGAAACCGGGTTTGATCCTTGATGAAATCCGGGCGAATATTCGGGTCCAGCATCACCGCACGGTCGGAACCGTGGCGGTGCAGAAGGGCGGCATATGCATCTGCGCAAGGTTCACACGCAAGGCTGATTCCGCCGAGATACAGGGCAGAGACAGCGGGAAGCTGATCGGGCATGTCCTCGGGCAGCAACATCCGGCCTGCGGTGTTTTCATCAACAAAGCTGTAAGACGCGTGTCCATCCGAGAGCTGCACAAAGGCAAGCGTGGTAGGGCGGTCCGAGATGATGACATGTGTCGTGTCCACATGGCTCGCTTTCAGCGCATCGATCAGTTGCTGGCCGAACATGTCCGATGACAAACCTGTCAGCATCCCAACCGGAACACCCAGACGTCCCATCGCGACGGCAGTGTTCAGAACTGCACCACCAGTATGTGGCACAAAACCAATTGCGCCCGACGCGGTCGGTTCTGAAATCATATCTATCAGCGCTTCACCACAGCACAGGATCATGTCTTGGTCCTTCTTGGTACAGAGAATTCGGTCAGTCTGGTTGCTGTCTCAGCGCGTTCTTGCAGAAGTTGTTTGCGCCGATGATTCCGAACTCTGCCTGTTCAGACACGTAAAGGTTCAGGGAGCGGCGCAAGTCGCTGAAGCGGCCGCCGCCGTTGAACGCATCCTTGAAGTTGTCGCTGAATAGCCAGCGGTTTTTCTCGGCAACGCCGCCGACGAGAAAAACGCCTCCCTCTGGCATCAAGGTGACCGCCAGATCACCCATCAAAGCACCCAGATGGGTGGTAAAAATCTGCGCTGCTTTTTCGGCGACCAGATCGGTGCCGTTGCGGGCATCGTTCAGAATGTCCTTTGCAGAGCGCGCCTGAGTCCGCGCCTGACCGGCTGCCAATTCAACCGCCTGATACAGGATTGGCAGGCCGGTTCCGCTCAGGAACATTTCTGCTTCAAGCGCCAGGCTGTCGCCAAAGAAACAGCCCGGTGCGATGCGACGTGCCGCCTCAAAGATATCAACTTCGTCGCGATGGCGCGGGTACAGGCCGACGTGCCCGCCTTCGCCGGAGACCGTGTGATACCTGCCTTCGGAAAAAAGCAAAGCACCAACGCCAAGCCCGGTTCCGGGCCCTACAACCAGCCGTGTGCCTGCGGGCGGCGCCTCCTGACCCTGCAAGACCGCAACATCCGACCGAGTCACCTCGGCCACTGACCACGCCGCAGCGGTGAAATCATTTATGACAAAAGTGCGCTCTGCTCCTGTTGCTTTCGTCAGCTCGGTTTCCGAAAGATCCAGGTTCGCGTTGGTCAACTGAATCGTTCCGTCCCTGACCGGCCCGGCTCCGGCTGCTACGACGGCCTGTGGGTTGGTTCCGATCTCGTCCCTGAGGTCATGGAACGCCTCGAGCAGATCTTCCAATGTCCCCGTAGGGTGTTTCCGAAGATCTGCCAATTCTCCGTTCGTAACAACGCCCAGACGTGTGTTCGTACCGCCGATATCCGCAACCAGGTTCCAATGCTCATGCACGGCACCGAATGGTTGCGCTAACGGCTGAGAGACACTCTGACCCCCGGACAGGGCGGATTTCAGCGCCATGAAAGACGCTTTGGGCGTTCTCGCAAGTGTTTCGAAATCCACGTCCACCAGTCCAAACCTCTTCTCGTACCCGAAGGCCCATTCATAATTGTCCAGCAGCGACCAGACAAAATAGCCATTCACCGGAACACCTTGTGCCAAAGCGTCCAGTACGGCCGCAAGGTGCTTGTCGAGATAATCGATACGATCATCGTCCTGCACGCGCTCCTCACTCGCCATACCGTTTTCGGTGATATAGATTGGCAGGGCGCCCGTATAGTCTTTCCTTGCTCTGACAAGAAAGCGGGTTAGGGCAGAGGGATCGATTTCCCATCCCATCTGCGTTTTGGGTAACGGTCCGGGAACCTCTTGCAGGCTGGGCCAAGCGGTGTCCGCCGGGGCTATCAACTTTCGAGTATAGTAGTTCAACCCGCACCAATCGACTTGTGTGCCGATGGTTTCAAAGTCGTTCTGCCAGCTCTTGGGCAAGTGCGGCTCCAACCCCTCCAGGGCTATTTGGGGATATTCCTTGTTGAAAACACCGCCAAGGAAGAACCGGTTGTAGATCGCATCGTAGCGATCTGCCGCAAGCCGCGCATCTGCGCTGTCATCCGCGGGCTCGGACCATTCGAGGTTGAACACGGCACCCAGATTGCTCATCCCAAGACTGCGCATGGTCTGAATGGCCCGCCCGTGGGCCAACAAAACGTGATGCATCGCCCGGGCCGCGGCGCGGATATCGCGCAGACCGGGCGCATGGTGGCCTTCAAAATGGCTCAGCCAACTGACGCACCAGGGTTCGTTGATCGGCGCGGCACTGAACATCCGGTCTCCGATCCGACCCATGATGACCTGTGTATAATCCGCGAACCAATCCGCGATGTCGCGATTGCACCATCCCCCCTGATCCGCAAGCGCTGACGGCAATTCCCAATGATAAAGCGTCACACAGGGGCGGATACCGCGCTCCAGCAGGGCGTCCGCCAATCGGTCATAATAATCCAACCCTGCCTGATTGACCTGACCACGCCCGTCGGGCAGTACGCGTGCCCAGCTGGTTGAAAAACGATAACAGTCAAACCCGGCCTCGCGCACCAGATCGAAATCCTGCTCGAACCGGTTCAGGTGATCGCATGCGACGTCTCCGTTTTCCCCGCGCACCACGTTGCCTGGCGACGCCGCAAAGGTATCCCAATGAGTTCGCCCCGCCCCGCCCTGTGCGTGGCCTTCAATCTGGTATGCAGAAGTGGCAACACCAAAGAGAAAATCTTTGGGAAAGTCAGCGCGTGCGTATTTCATGGTTGCACCCTGTTGGGCGCAGGGCCGGTTGACCTACCAACGACCAGCTCGGCCTCCAGCAGCCTGGTTTTGACGGGATCATTCGGGGATTTGATGCGCTGGATCAACATGTCAGCCGCCATTTCACCCGCCTGACGGACGGATGAGCGTGTTGCCGTGAAAATCGGAACATCCTGCCCGTTCTTCAAATAGGACAGGTCGTCGTCATGGGCGATCACTGACACATCCGTACCCATCTCAAGCCCGTATTCGGACAGCGCACGCCGTACGCCGATGGCAGAGATCATCGATGAACACAAAATAGCGGTCGGAGGGGAATCGAGGCGCAACATGTTCTGCGTTTCGTGATGGCCGTAAACCTCTGTCATTTCAGCGCTGCGCATCAGATTTGCATCGGGCGCAAGCCCGGCCTGACCAAGCGCCTCAAGATATCCGTCGCGGCGGCGTTGGGCAAAATCCATATCTTCCAGACCGTTGATCAGAGCGATACGGCGATGGCCAAGGTCAATCAGAAAGCGCGTGGCGCGCATGAACGAACTTTTGTTGTTCACGTCGATCCAGTCATACTGAGCGTCGACGCCGGTCGAGCGTCCGTGCACGATGAATGGGACGCCCATGCGGGTCAGGACTTCGATCCGTGGTTCGTTTACTTTGGGGCCTTGCAGCACGACTCCGTCCACCGCGCCGCGCTTAAAAAGACTCCGATACGCTTCTTCAATCGAAGTGTCGTCGGCATTGGTGAACATCATGTCATAGCCATGTTCAGCGTATTTCTTTGCGGCGCCGGCGACGAAATCTCCGAAGATCGGGTTGACCATTTCATGCCGGGACGAGCTGGGAATGACGTGGCCGATCACCATCGATCGTCCGGTCGCAAGCCCTTTGGCGCGACTGTTCGGCCGGTACCCGTGTTTGCGTGCCGCGGCTTGAACGCGCGCACGTGTGTCCTCGCTCACTTCGGGGTACCCGTTCAGCGCCCGGCTGACCGTAGTTTGCGAAAGGCCCAGAACTTCCGAGAGCTGCTTCAGGTTCATTTTACGATTCAAAGCGCCTTAAATTGAGTGGCTTTTTTTTGTTTTGTGAGCAAATACGGCATCCGTCAACTTGTTTTGCGTTAAAAGCAAAAATATAATTTATTTTGGCGCTGGGAAGCAAAATATTGACAGGGTGCCGATGTTAGCGGATAACACACGTCATCCAAAGCGCTTTGAAAGTGAGTCTTTGAGTACATGAAAGCTTGGGAGGAGGATTTGATGAAACACGGGCTTTACGCAGGTGCGGCGGCACTCGCCCTGATGGCCGGATCAGTTCAGGCAGAGGGTGAGATGATCCACGCCGTCGGCGAGGGCAGTTTTGACTGGGATGGGTTTCAGGCCTTTGCCGAAGCGAATGATCTGTCCGGCGAAAGCCTGACCATTTTCGGCCCCTGGCTGGCTGGCGAGGGCAAGTCCTTCGAAAACCTCGTGGCCTATTTCGATGAGGCAACAGGCGCGAATTCCAGCTATGTGGGTTCGGATTCTCTGGAACAGCAGATCCTGATTGATGCGGCCGCAGGCTCGGCGCCGAATCTGACTGTTTTCCCGCAGCCTGGTTTGGCGGCAAACCTCGCAAAACAGGGCTATCTGACGCCATTGGCCGAAGGCACTGCGGACTGGATCAAGGAAAACTTCGCCGCGGGACAATCCTGGGTCGATCTGGGTACGTTTGAGAACGCGGAAGGGTCTGACGATTTTTACGGGTTCTTCTTCAATGTGAACGTCAAATCGCTGGTTTGGTACGTGCCCGAAAACTTCGAAGACTTTGGGTATGAAGTGCCCGAAACCATGGAAGAATTCAAGGCTCTGATGGATCAGATGGTCGAGGACGGCGAGACGCCTTTGTGCGTCGGTCTGGCCTCGGGCGGCGCAACGGGTTGGCCTGCGACGGACTGGGTCGAGGATCTTATGCTGCGTACGCAACCACCTGAAGTCTATGACCAATGGGTTTCGAACGAAATGAAGTTCGATGATCCCCGCGTCATAGCCGCGATTGAGGAATATGGCAGCTTTACCCGGAATGACGACTATGTCGTAGGTGACGCAGACGACACGGCGGCAATCGATTTCCGTGACAGCCCCAAAGGTCTTTTCGATAGCCCGCCCGCTTGCATGATGCATCGTCAGGCTTCGTTTATTCCCGCCTATTTTCCGGAAGGCACCGAATTGGGGGTGGATGCTGATTTCTTCTACTTCCCGGCTTATGCCGAAAAAGACCTGGGGACACCGGTACTTGGGGCAGGGACATTGTTCACAATCACCAACCCAAACCCTGCTGCCGAAGCCTTTCTGGAGTTCCTCAAGACACCTTTCGCCCATGAGATCATGATGTCGCAGGACGGTTTCCTGACGCCACATCTGGGTGCGGACCCGGCGAACTATTCGAATGATTCACAGCGCGGACAGGGCGAAATTCTGACCAACGCAACGACCTTCCGCTTTGACGGGTCCGACCTGATGCCCGGTGCGGTCGGGGCAGGTACGTTCTGGACCGGGATGGTCGATTACTCGTCGGGTGCAAAAGATGCAGCCACCGTGGCACGTGAAATCCAGGCGTCCTGGGACGCAATCAAGTGACCAACTCATGGGGCGGTCCTGAGGCCGCCCCGTTTGCCAAACGGATAGGCGTATCATGACACCCGCATTACAAGGCCTGCTGACGATCGCCATCGGCGTGTCGGGTTGCGTGGGCTACTTCTATCTTTCCAACCAGTTTCTGGACAAAGTCCTGTTTCCGCCGCGCGGGCCAAAGGCGGGCCGAAACATCAACCGTGCGAACTTGATCCGCCCGTGGTTGTTTCTGTTCCCGGCGCTTGCTGCATTGGGGCTGTATCTGGCGTATCCGGTGGTTGAAACCTTGCGCCTTTCGCTTACGGAACGCGTGCCCGGTGGCGGATACCGTTGGGTTGGCCTGGACAACTATACCCAAATGGCGGCGGAGCCGAAGTTTTGGGAAGCCATGCGCAACAACATGTTCTGGCTGATCGTCGTGCCGGCCATGTCAACGGCTTTTGGTCTTCTCGTGGCGCAACTGACCGACCGCATCCGCTGGGGCAACTTTGCCAAATCCCTGATTTTCATGCCGATGGCCATTTCATTTGTTGGTGCATCGGTGATCTGGAAACTGGTTTATGATGCGCGACCAGCGGAACAGGACCAGATAGGCATCCTGAACGCGCTGTACATCTTCTTCGGCGGAACCGAGCCCAACACTTGGTTAACAATCCCCTTCTGGAACAGTTTCTTTCTGATGGTTGTCCTGATCTGGATACAGACGGGTTTCGCGATGGTCATCCTGTCGGCGGCCTTGCGCGGTATTCCCGAAGAAACCATCGAGGCGGCCATTTTGGATGGGGCCAATCCCTTTCAGATCTTCTTCAAGATCAAGGTACCGCAGATCAAAACCACGATCCTTGTTGTTTGGACGACGATCACGATCACCGTTCTCAAAGTGTTCGACATCGTCTTTGCCATGACGAACGGCCAGTGGGAGACGCAGGTGCTGGCAAACTACATGTACGACAAGCTTTTCCGGGCCAATGACTGGGGCGTCGGATCCGCCTCGGCCATGGTGATCATGTTGCTTGTTATGCCGATCCTCGTCTGGAACGTGCGCAACGCGCGCAAGGAGATGGAGTAAGCCATGAGCGATATCGCCGGAACCAAACCCGCGCTCAGATGGGTGGTGCATCTGTCAGTCATCTTCCTGGTGGCTCTTTGGGTCATTCCTACGCTTGGCTTGCTGATTTCGTCCTTTCGGACGGCAGATCAGATTTCGTCCAGCGGCTGGTGGCGGTCGCTGTTTCCCTCTGAACAAAACCTGACGCTTCGCAGTGCCGCGCCCGAGACGCAGGTGCTGGAAAACGGACTGTATGTCATTCAGGGGGCGTTGTTCGGCGAAGATGAGCAAGCAACGATTTCCAGATGGGGGATCAGTTCGCGCGAGGTTGATGCATTTGAACCGGGCCAAACAGCCGAGTTGCGCCGAGGTGGTACGATCACGGTGGATGCGGCGGGCAACTATCGTATGGAAAACACCGAGGAATTCACCGGCAAACGTGGTGCGCGCATCTTCGTAACAGCGGAACTGCCACCCGAGTTCACTTTGGAAAACTACCGAAAGGTTCTTCTGGATCAAAGCAGTACGGACAGCATGGCCAAGGCGTTCTTCAACACGCTGACGGTGACCATCCCTGCAACAATCATCCCGATTCTGGTTGCCGCCTTTGCGGCTTATGCGCTGGCGTGGATGGAGTTTCCCGGGCGCGCCCTGCTGATTGCGGCCGTTGTTGGCCTTTTGGTCGTTCCGCTTCAATTGGCCTTGATCCCGTTGCTGAAATTTCACCTCAATATCGGGATCGGCAAAGGCTATCTGGGAGTCTGGCTTGCGCATACAGGCTTTGGGATGCCACTGGCGATTTACCTGCTGCGCAACTACATGGCCGGATTGCCGCGTGACCTGATCGAAAACGCACGCGTCGACGGCGCTACCGAGTTCCAGATCTTCACCAAGCTGATCCTTCCGCTCAGCTTCCCGGCGCTGGCGTCTTTCGCGATCTTCCAGTTCCTTTGGACATGGAACGATCTTCTGGTTGCGAAGGTCTTCCTGATCGACGCGACAGGCCAGACGACCGTGATGACCAACCGCATCGTCGAGCTTTTGGGGACGCGAGGTGGCAACTGGGAAATTCTTGCGACCGCCGCCTTTGTCTCGATCTTTGTGCCGCTGGTCGTTTTCTTCGCAATGCAAAAATACCTGGTCCGGGGCCTGTTGGCCGGATCTGTAAAATAGAGGCGTCTGATGAACGTGCAGAACAACCTTGAACACGGCAAAGCAACAAAACTGTCTTCGGATTGGTGGCGCGGAGGGGTGATCTATCAGATCTACCCGCGCAGTTTTCAGGACAGCAACGGCGATGGGGTCGGTGACTTGAAAGGCATCACCGCGCGACTGGACTATATCGCGTCGTTGGGTGTTGATGCGATCTGGATCTCACCGTTTTTCAAGTCACCAATGAAAGACTTTGGATACGATGTCAGTGATTATCGCGACGTCGACCCCATGTTCGGAACGCTTGAGGACTTCAAAGTGCTTCTGGATCAGGCGCATGCCAAAGGACTGAAGATCATGATCGATCTGGTTCTGTCGCACACGTCGGACCAGCACCCTTGGTTCAGCGAAAGCCGCAGCAGCCGTGAGAACCCGAAATCCGACTGGTATGTGTGGGCTGACCCCAAGCCGGATGGCACAGCACCAAACAACTGGCTGTCGATCTTTGGCGGCTCGGCGTGGCAATGGGACTCTCGTCGCCTGCAGTACTATCTGCATAACTTCCTGACATCGCAACCGGATTTGAATTTCCATTGCCCGGATGTTCAGGATGCTTTGCTGGACGTCGCACGGTTCTGGCTTGATCTTGGCGTAGACGGCTTTCGGTTGGACACAATCAATTTTTACTTCCATGACAAGGAACTGCGCGACAACCCAGCCCTGCCGATGGATCAGCGCAACGCATCGATTGCACCAGCAGTCAACCCGTACAACCATCAGGACCACCTATTCTCGAAAAGCCAACCCGAAAATATCGCATTCCTTGAACGGCTGCGCGCGCTGACGGACGAATACGAAGGCCGCGCGTGTCTGGGCGAGGTCGGCGATGCGCAGCGTGGGCTCGAGATCATGGGTGAATACACCTCGGGCGATAAGCGGATGCACATGTGCTATGCGTTTGAGTTTCTCGAGAAACGCGCACTGACGGCCAGTTACACCAAACATGTCTTTGACCAATTGCAGGCCAAGGCAGGGGATGCATGGCCCTGTTGGGCGTTTTCGAACCATGACGTGCAACGCCATGCCTCTCGCTGGAATTTGGATGATGCCGCGGCCCGGCAACATGCGGTTCTCATGATGTGCCTACGCGGCTCGGCTTGCCTGTATCAGGGCGAAGAATTGGGCCTGCACGAAGCAGATGTGCCGTTTGAGAAGCTACAAGATCCCTATGGCATCGAGTTCTGGCCCGAATTCAAAGGCCGCGATGGTTGCCGTACGCCAATGGTTTGGCAAGCGCAGGATGAACAGTCCGGCTTCAGCACCGCAGAACCCTGGCTGCCGGTCAGCGTCCAGCAGGCTGAACACGCGGTAGACCGGGCCGAGGCGGATCCGCAATCGATGCTGAACCACTATCGCCGCGCCATCGCACTGCGTCATGCACACCCGGCTTTGGCATCTGGACGCCTGTCTGAGATGAACGAAATAGGTCCGGTTCTGACTTTCCTGCGTGAGGATAGTTCCGAGCAAGTTTTCTGTGCGTTCAACCTCGGATCAGACACCACAGAGGTGAAGGTACCGGACGGCGATTGGCAGTCCATCGGTCTGGAATTGGGTGGCATTCAAGGCGACAATTCAATCACTTTGGCGGCTTCGCAATTCTGCCTGGTGGTTCGGGGAAAGGGATAAGACATGTCTGAACTCAACCTAACGGATGTCGCCAAGTCTTATGGCCCTGTTGACGTTCTGAAGAACATCAATCTCGACATTGAGCAGGGCGAACTGATCGTTTTTGTTGGTCCTTCCGGTTGTGGGAAATCCACTCTGCTTCGGATGATCGCCGGTTTAGAAAAGATTACAGGCGGCACGCTGGAAATCGAAGGGCAGGTCATGAACGATGTACCGCCCGCACAACGGGGCATCGCGATGGTTTTTCAAAGCTACGCCCTGTATCCCCACATGACCGTGCGCGAAAACATGGCGTTTGCACTGAAAATCGCCAAGATGCCTACGGCCGAGATTGATGCTGCGGTAGAGCGTGCCGCCCAAATCCTTCAGCTGGAACCATTCCTGGACCGCCTGCCAAAAGCTCTTTCCGGAGGGCAGCGTCAACGGGTTGCCATCGGGCGCGCGATCGTACGTGACCCAAAGGTGTATCTGTTCGACGAACCCCTCTCGAACCTCGACGCGGCACTTCGGGTGGCCACGCGGATCGAGATCGCGCGTCTGAAAGAGGCTATGCCTGACAGCACCATGATCTACGTGACCCACGATCAGGTCGAGGCGATGACACTGGCCAGTCGGATCGTGGTATTGGCCAACAAGGGCATCGCGCAGGTCGGGACACCGCTTGAACTGTATGAGGCGCCTGACAACGAGTTTGTTGCGCAGTTCATCGGTTCGCCTTCCATGAACCTGCTGTCCGGCACAATCACCGGAACCGGCGAAACGACCACCGTTGAACTGTCATCAGGCGGGATTGCAAGATCCGCGGTTCCAACCGAAGACAGTGACCTGGGGAAAAAGGTCAATATCGGGGTGCGCCCCGAAGATTTGGCGATGACGGAAGACTCCGCGATTCTGTCCGGCAAGGTGGATTTCACCGAAGCCCTGGGCGAAGTCACGCTGCTGTACTTTGAGAAAACCGATGGTGCGGATGCAGTCATTGCAAAGCTTCCGGGGGTTCAGCGGAACCTGCGCGGCCAGACGGTCTCGGTCACGGCCTCACCGGACAAGGTGCATCTGTTCCACAATGGATTGTCCATGCGCAAATAGCAGCGAAACGCAGTTCTTGACAGAATTGCGTTTTGTGTTTCACCATAATTGAAACGTTTCAATGGTGAAAAATGCGGGTATCGGCGCAGCTTTACACGGTTCGGCAATACGGTGACCTCTCGGACCAACTGAAGTTGGTTTCCGCTTGCGGGTTTTCGGATATCGAAACTACCGGTCTGCATGACATGACACCGCAAGAGATGGCACGCATCGTCCATCAATCAGGTCTTAACCTTCGTTCTGCACATTTTGATTGGGAGGAGTTCCACGAGCGTTTCGACGAGATCGTTGAAGTACTGCACCTTTTGGAATGCCAGGTGGCGGTCATGCCTTGGCTGGCGCCACAGGCGCGGCCCGGCACTGTCGAGGGATGGAAGGCTGTGTCGGGCCAGTTGTCCGATTGGGCAGATCAACTTGGAGATCACGGCGTCAGTTTGGCCTATCACAACCACGACTTTGATCTGTTCGGCGCGCCGGGAAAAACACCTCTTGAACTGATTCTGGCGCAAGAAAACATCTATTGGCAGCCCGATATCGGTTGGATTGTCGCGGCCGGTCAGGACGTGGCTGACCTGCTGGTGCGCCATGCGGATCGCATCCTGTCGGTTCATGCAAAGGACGTGGATCCGCAGGGCGGATCAGGCGACAGGCGCTGGCGCAATCCGGGTGAGGGTGTTGTCGATTGGGACGCCACGATACGAGCCCTTTCAAGCACCAAGTGCACCGACCTTTTCGTCGAGCATGATGAAACCGCCGATCACAGGCGCACCTTGCAAATGGGGCGGTTGTTTTTGACTGAACGGCTTGGGGGTATCGGCTGATGGCGCGGGCAACGATCAAATCGATCGCCCGTATGACAGGCTATTCAGTAGGCACGGTTTCAAACGCCCTGCGCGGCGCTTCGTCGGTTAAACGGGAAACGCGGGAAGAGATCCAAAAGGCGGCGTCCGAGCTTGGGTATCGGGTCAATCTGGACGGCCTGAAGCTGCGCACCAATAAATCCTACAGGATTGCGGTATTGGTCAGCGTTTCGGGCAGCGCCGCTGAAGAGTGGGAGGGTGTGGAGTTCACCCGGATCCTGGCCGGAATATCCGACGCGGTTCAAGGGTCACGCTATGAGTTGAGTGTCTTCAGTGTACGAGATGTTGAAGCCGCATTGCAGACCCTGCATTCCATTGTACAGGAAGGGTTGGCAGACGGCGTAATCTTTTCGGGAACTCGGGTGAATGACCCGCGTATCGCCTATCTGCAAGATGAGGGATTTCCGTTTGTCACATACGGGATGAGTGACAGTGCCCAACCACATCCTTACGTGGATCTCGACAGTCAGGCTGCTGCTTTTGATGCAACGTCTCGGCTGCTGGCATTGGGGCACAGGCGGATAGCGCTTATCAACCCGCCGGATGACCTGATCTATGCCCGTCAACGACTTCAGGGATACTCTGATGCTTTGTCGGCCGGTGGCATGGAGTTTGACCCGGCCCTTGTTCTTCCCGGCCCGACCACGGCGAAGACCGGGCAAAGGGCCTTTGCGTCGCTCATGCGAATGCACAACCGGCCAAGCGCCATCATTTGCGCCAACGAGGCGATGACCCTTGGCGCATTGTCCGCCGCCGCCGATATGGGCGTTCAGGTCGGCAGGGATGTCGTCGTCATTTCAAACGACGATCTGAAACTCAGCCAGTATTTCGTCCCCCCACCCAGCACCTATTATTTGCCAATCGGCGAGACCAGCCGCCTGCTGGGTGAATACATGCTAAAAACACTGGACGGCGTTGATCCGTCGGAAACGCAAAAAAAGATCAGGGCCACATTGATCGAGCGGCAACCTGACACCCCGGCGCCGGGTATGGCGCAGACCAACTGAGCCAACAGAGGAGAAACCGAACATGTTCAAAAACCTATTTGCCGTTGCAACGCTTGCAATGCTGACAGCGCCTGCGGCCTTTGCCGCCGATCTGGAAGGTCGCGTTCTCAAGATCGGAACGGATGCGACCTATCCCCCGATGGAAACCGTCGACGAAACAACTGGCGAAATCGTAGGCTTTGATGTCGATGTGATGAATGCAATCTGTGAAAAGATCAATTGCGTTCCGAATTTCGTAAACACCGCCTGGGATGGCATCTTTGCGGCGCTTCAACAGGGTGAGTTCGACCTGGTCATCTCGGGCGTATCGATCACGCCCGAACGTGAAGAAACTATGGACTTTTCCGAACCGTACATCGTTGTCAGTCAGGCCATTTTGCTGCAAGTCGACAACGCGGATTTGACGCTTGAGGATTTCAAAGCGGGTGGCCAGAAACTGGCGGCACAAACCGCGACGACCAACGCCCAACTGGCGGAAGAGCTTGTAGGGCGCGAGAATGTCAGCCTCTACGACAATTTCTCGGCGGCTATCCTGGCGCTTCAGAACGCAGACGTGCAAGGGGTGATCATCGATGGCACCTCTGCCGCGGCCTACGAGCAGGAGTTTGCCGGAGAACTGACCGTAGGCATCACAGGCCTGCAATCCGATCCATTGGGAATCGTGTTTCAGGAAGGTGACCCGACGGTGGATGCAATCAATGCCGGTCTTGCCGCCATTCAGGAAGACGGCACGCTGGACGCGCTGAAGGCCAAATACTGGGGCACAAACTGATCCTCCAAGCCCTTCTGGGCCCGGCGGCAGTCGTTGCCGGGCCATGTTTCAGCGGAGAAGTTTCATGTCGCGTCTCAGCACGATCCGCCCGAGCAATCTTGTATTGCTCGCAGCCGCTCCCTTCATCGTCTATCTGTTCGCCACGTCCTCGAAATATCTGCGATCTCTGATTGCAATTCTGGGGATCGGCAACAATGCAGGGCCGATTTTCGTCGGCTTTCTGCTGATCGTCTCGGTTGCAATCCTTGGATATCTCTGCGCCCGGTATGCACGTTTTACCAATCACGCCCCCGGCTGGTTGCGCGCTTCGGCCCTTGCGGCGCTGCCCGCGTCAATTGCGCTTTTGGTCATAAGCTTTTTATCTCCACAGCTTTTGATGCCCTTCGCGGAATCCGTTTTCTTTCATGCGCTCAGCGAGAACACATCAACCCTGATCGACCGGTCCAGTCAGACGTGGGTGTTGTATCCCGAAGTCGTGACCCAGATTCAGACAGGACTGCAAGTTCTTCTGGCCGCATACACAGGTGTTGTCGCCTTGAGCCTGCTGTCCGCGGGGTTGCAACCCCCTTGGCGCAGGCGCGTTCTTTTGGGGCTGGAATGCCTTACAGGTGCGGTTTTGTTCTATCTGATGTTCATGGCCCACTGGCAGTTCGCGACGGGCGTTGCCATTACGTTTCGCGCAGCCATCTTCGCCTATATCTTCTCGGCCATTCTGGGCTTGATCTGGGTGGGGTTGCAATCGTTCAAACCACGGGCGCGCACCACGATTCTGTATGGTTCCATCAGCCTGTCATTGCTTGCGATATCAGCCTTTTTCTTCATGCAGCCGCAGGTCAGTTACGTTCTGGTCGGAAGCACCGAAGGGCGCATTGCCATTGTGCGCGGCACACCACAGGCGCAGGCTGACATCATCCGGTTTGGAGAGTTCGACGGTGCCGGCGAACAACAATACCGCATACGCAGCGCCACTGATGCAGCGGCCGCCCTGGAGCAGATTGAAACCGTCGACAGCGTTTCCGGAGCGTTTGTTCCCGTGGATGCTCATTCACAAGGCTATCCGGTTCTGTGGCAGACCAGTTTCTTGCCTGACAAATACCGGAATCCCGCACTGGCTTTTGCTGTTTTCGGCTTTCTGCTGCTGACGCTGACCATTGGCGGCGCACAGCACAAGCTGCATCCCTTGGCGGTCGGGGCCGAATTTTTCGTGGACACGATACGCGGCATTCCGATGTTGGTGATCATTCTTTACATTGGCCTGCCCTTGGCGGGCGCGGTCAAGGATGCCACGGGGGGCGGCATTGATATGACCAACATGACACGCGGGATCATCGCGATTTCGGTCGGGTATTCGGCCTATATGGCGGAAATATTCCGATCTGGGATCGAGGCCATCCCGAAAGGGCAACTGGAAGCAGGCAGTTCGCTGGGCTTGTCGCGCTGGCAGACGGCGCGGCTGATCGTTCTGCCGCAAGCCCTGCGGATCGTCACCCCGCCATTGGGCAACGAATTCATCGCGATGATCAAGGATACCTCGTTGCTGTCCATCCTGTCCGTCCGCGACATGACCCAAAGGATGCGAGAGTTTCAGGCAGCAAGCTTTCTGCCCTTTGCGCCGTTCAATACGGCAGCAATTCTGTATGTGGTACTCACCCTCTGTTGCGCAAGCTTCCTGAAATGGATCGAACGGCGCACGGCAAAGGACAACCGATGAGCAAACTGGAGCTTGGGGTTTGCTACTACCCCGAACAATGGGACCCGTCCCAGTGGCGCAGTGACGCCGCGCGGATGGTCGAGATGGGTTTGGATTGGGTTCGAATCGCCGAGTTCACCTGGGGTCTGATTGAACCGGAACGCGGCCGGTTTCATTGGAACTGGTTGGATGACGTCATCGAGATTCTGGGGCGGGCCGGCCTGCGGGTCATGATGTCGACTCCAACGGCTGCGCCTCCCAAATGGCTGATTGATGAGCACCCCGAAATTCTGCCGGTTGGCCCGGACGGCCGGGTCAGGGGTTATGGTTCCCGCAGACATTATTGTTTTTCCAGTGACGTGTACCTGGCCGAGGCGCAAAGGATCGCCACGGAATATGCCGCCAGGTATGGCCAGAACCCGCATGTCCATGCCTGGCAGATCGACAATGAATACAATGACCACGACACCGTTCTCAGCTATTCCGATGCCGCACGGGCGGGCTTTCGGCGCTGGCTGGCAAAACAATACGGCACAATTGACGCATTGAACGAGGCCTGGGGGACTGTGTTCTGGGGGAGCCTTTATTCCGGCTTTAACCAGATTGAACTGCCCAATGGTCTGGTCGCCACACCCAACCCCACCCATGCCTTTGATTTCAGGCGCTATTCCTCGGACCGGGTGCGGTTGTTCAACAAGACACAGGTGGACGTGCTGCGCGAACATGCGCCGGGTCGAGATATCACGCACAACTTCATGGCCGGCAGTTTCGAATTCGATCACCACGCAGTGGCCGCCGATCTGGATATCGTCGGCTTTGACAGCTACCCGCTGGGTAATCTGATGGGCTCAACCCTGTCAGAGAAGGAAAAGCGCCGTTATCTGCGAACCGGCGCGCCTGATTATCAGGGATTTCATTGTGACCTGTATCGCAGTCAGGGGCGGGGGCGGGTATGGGTGTTGGAACAGCAGCCGGGGCCAGTGGACTGGGCGGCACAAAACCCTTCCCCAGCCGAAGGGATGGTTCGGCTTTGGACCTGGGCCGCATATGCACACGGCGCGCAAGCTGTGATGTTCTTTCGATGGCGACAGGCAAAATTCGCGCAGGAACAATACCATACAGCCTTGCTGCGCTCGGATGGCAGTGTGGATCAAGCCGCGCTCGAACTGGCTCAAATTGTGAAGGATCGTGAAAAGCTTCCGCCGACGACGCGCGGAAAAGCCTCGGTGGCGATGATGCTGGATTACGCTTCGATCTGGGCGGCCGATATTCTGCCGCATGATGATGACTTCCCCAATTCCCATATCTTCCGTGAATGGTACACTGCCTTGCGCAGTCTGGGGGTGGACATTGATTTTGTGGGTCCCCAGGATGGTTTGGAAGGTTACGCCCTGATCGTGCTGCCGCAAAGCATGATCGTGACCCCGGATCTGGCCGCAAGACTTGAGGCTTCGGGGGCAAAGCTTTTGATTGGTGCCCGGTCCGGCAGCAAGACGGCTCAAATGCAGACGCCTTCGAATCTGGCGCCGGGTGCGTTGGCGGATCTGACCGGCGTCCGTGTCGTCCGTGTCGAATCGCTTCCGGATATTGCAAGTGAATCCGTGCTGTTGCAGAACGGTCAGCTTTTTGACTTTGCCGGTTGGCGCGAAATCATCGAGACCGAGGCAAATGTCCTGGCGCGCTTCAAAAGTGCCTATTGCGACGCCAGCCCAGCGGTTGTCCGGTCGGATCGTGCGACATATCTGGCCATGGTGCCCTGCGGTGCGCTCTTGCACGAGATTATGCGCGATGTCTTGGAATGGGCAGGGCTGAAGCCTCTGGACTGCGATCCAGACTTACGTGTAACCCGCTTCGGTACGTTGCATTTTGCCTTCAATTTTGGTGACATGTCCAAACTCCTGCCTGGTGGTGGATCACGACGAATTTTGATCGGCTCTGATCCGGTCGGCGCGCACGATTTCACAGTCTGGCAGGTAAACTAACGCCCTGAGATTCAACCAAAACGTGTCAAAAACAAAAACTGGATATAAGATTTCCGCAAACTGTCACTTTTGGACTGACGAACGGGCACAGAAAGTCCTATGAATATAAAGACAAAAATAAACTCATCCAACAACGGGAGATCACCTATGGCTAAACATTCGTCACTTTCGAGACGCTCTGTGTTGAAAGGCGCAGGTGCCGCGGCACTTGCGGCACCCCTGTACAGCAAGAGCGCTCTGGCTTCGTCGGGCGAAATCAACATTTTGATGTGGTCGGACTACCTGCCACCCAGTTTCATCGAAGAGTTTGAGACCCTGACCGGAATCAAGGTGAAATATACCGGCATCGGCTCGAACGAAGAGATCATCAACAAGATGAAGGCCACCAAGGGCCAGGGTTTTGATATCGTTTCACCGACCAACAACCGGTCGTTGCAGTGGGAACCGCTGGAGCTGCTCCAGCCCTTCGACATGAACAAGGTTCCGATCGATCTGGTGAACCCGGCCATGGCCAAGATTGGTACTGATGCGTGGAACTTTGGCGATTCAGGTGCGCACTGGCTGCCGCATATCTGGGGTACAGAAGGTATTGCTTATCGTACTGACCTGTGGCTGCCGGATGGTGATGCGCCGTCCTATGGCGACGTGTGGTCGGAAGCGAACGCTGGCAAAACCATGGGCCGCGCGCATTCCATGATGCTGGGCGCCGGCCTTTATATGGAACGCGCTGGCGAGATGGAGCCGGGTTCGGTCTGGGCGGCATATGGTGATGAAGACACCATGCGCAAGGTTTGGGGCCAGATCACCGACTGGTGCATTGCACGCAAGGACCGCATCAAGCTGATCTGGAACGACGCCGATACACAGAAGAACGGTCTTCTGAACGAAGGCGTTGTCGTTGGCCAAACCTGGGACGGCCCACCCCTTGCACTGAAATCCGCAGGTGAGCCGGTGCACTATCAGGCACCCGTCGAAGGTGCGATGGCTTGGGTGGATGGTATGTCCATGCCGACTGGTGCCGCGAATATCGATCAGGTTTACGCCTTTATCGACTTTGCCTATCAGGCCAAGCCGGCCGGTGTCGCCATTGACAGTCATGGCTACAACTCGCCGGTATTAGGCGCCGACCAGTATTCCGGCGACACCTACAAGAAGAACTTTGCCGAGGCCTATCCGGGCGACTCGCTGGCCAACCTCAATCCGTGGCCTGCAGAAGCGCCGTGGTATGCTGAAACCCGGACCGAGTTCGTCAACAAGTTCAAAAGCGCTTAAGCGTTCCGAACCTTCGCCCTCCGCATCCTGCGGGGGGCACCCATCTGCGCGCCGTCCCGGCGTGGCGGACGCTAATACTGTGTGGTGACAACACGCACCTCAGGGAGAAACCAAAAAATGAGTGCAGGGGTCGGAGTCGATCTGGAAAACCTGTGGATCCGTTTCGGTGACTTCGTCGCCGTGCGCGATGCAAACGTCAACATCAACGGGGGAGATTTCTTTTCTTTCCTCGGGCCATCGGGCTGCGGAAAAACAACCATTCTGAGGGCAGTGTCCGGCTTTCTTGAACCAAGCGAAGGCAACGTCCTGATTGGTGGCAACAATATGCGTGGCATCGGGCCCAACAAGCGCCCGACGGCGCTGATCTTTCAGAACCTCGCATTGTTCCCGCTGATGAAGGTCTGGGAAAACATCACGTTTTCCATGGAAATCAAAGGGGCCAGTGCTGCCGAACGCCGCAGGCGCGCCGATGAGCTTCTGGACATGATTGCGTTACCGGGGCAGGGGGACAAACTGCCAAGTGAACTGTCAGGTGGTCAACGTCAGCGTGTTGCTATTGCCCGTGCTCTGTGCGCCGAACCGGACGTGCTGTTGCTGGATGAGCCTCTGTCGGCACTTGACCTGAAGCTGCGCCAGCACATGCGGACCGAGTTGCGTGAAATTCAACAGCGTGTCGGCATTACTTTCATTTACATCACGCACGATCAGGGTGAAGCGCTGACCATGTCGGACAATATCGCCGTCATGCGTGCCGGTGTGATTGATCAAATCGCCGACGGGAAGACGATTTACAACGATCCCAACACGGCTTTTGCGGCTTCATTCGTTGGCGAAAACAATGTGTTCCGCGGTAAAATCAAGCAAGTGATGGGCAAGGAAGCTTTGATCTCGACCAACCGTTCGGGGGATCTGGTGGCAAGGATTTCGACGGCCAATCAGGGCAAGATGAAAGAAGGTGATGACGCGATGATGTTCATCCGCCCCGAGGCCTTTGCAATTGCCCCCGATGGCGCAACGGGCGATCACTTCGTCACCGCCCGGGTCAATCATGAAGAGTTCGAAGGCAACGTCTTCAACATCTTCACCGAAGGCGAAGGCGGAAAGGAAATCAAGGTCTCGATCCCCAACCATGGGCAATCCTTCGAGGACCACACCGGACAGAACATCACGCTGGAATACGAGACGCATAATGCCGTCGTCGTTCCCGCGGGTGAGCTGGCTGCGGAATAAGGGGAACAGTTCATGCCCCGATTTCTGAAAGAATTCTTCAATCGCAACGGCACCGGTATGGGCTTGGCGATCCTGGGTCTGGTTTTGTTCTGGACAATCGGCCTTATTATCCTGCCGCAGCTGTCGATGCTGGATTTCTCGTTCCGTCCAAACCTGCCCCCACCAGAAATTGGCGGGCCGAAGGACGTCTATACGCTGGAGAACTACAAGTACCTGATATACGGCCCCGAAGGTGGCAGTCAGGATTACAACACGGTTGACCTGCGGGTGTTCTTCCGCACCCTCGTGGCGGCCGTTTGCGTCACGATTTTCAACCTGATCATCTGCTATCCGATCGCCTACTATCTGGGGCAGTCCGAAGGCAGCCATATCCGCATCTTCGCGATCATGCTGATCATCCCTTACTGGATCAACGAAATCCTGCGCGCCTTTGCGTTGCGCATTATCTTCGGTGAAACCGGTGTTCTGAACACGCTGTTCGTGGGACTGGGGGTCTGGGATACGCCGTTCGACTTCATCCGAAACGATATCGCGCTCTATGCCGGGCTGGGCTATGCCTATATTCTGCTGATGATCTTCCCAATGTATAACGTCATAGAAAGCTTGGACAAAAATCAGATCGAAGCCGCGCGCGACCTTGGCGCGCCGTGGTGGCGGATACATTGGCGTGTGGTCATTCCTTATGCCAAGCCAGGGATCAGTTCGGGCTGTACGATGGTGTTCATGCTGTCTGCGGGCGCGCTGGCGGCACCGCAAATCCTGGGCGGGCCGTCGTCGCTGTGGTTCACACAGCTGATCTATCAGCAGTTCAACGATAACAACGACTGGCCGCAAGGGGCTGCTTATGCGATCGTCCTGCTGGTGACCTGTATCCTGTTCGTGCTGGCCATGATGCGCCTGTTCAAAGTGAACATGGGGGATATCGGGAAATGAACAATTCCTTTCTCCGCATAAGCATCTGGGTCTATCTGGCGATCTTCTTCCTGTATCTGCTTGGCCCGCTTGTGATCATGTCGATCACCGCGTTCAACTCGTCCGGCTTCCCGCGGATGAGCCCGTGGGAATGCCTGACCTTCCAGTGGTTTGGCGAGTTGTTTCAGGATCAGCGCATCCTGAACGGTATCAAGAACTCACTGATCATCGGGATCGGCACGGTCATCCTGTCAGTGGCCATGGGTCTGGCGGGCGCATTGATGCTGACCCAGATCTGGCCAAAGCTGCGGGCGACTTACTATACGATCATTATCGCTCCGATCCTGATCCCGGGTGTTGTTCTGGGTATCTCGACGCTGGTGTTCTGGGATCGTATCAACCGGATGCTGGGACTGGGGGCGGACAGCTTCCTGTCAAATGGCATTTTTCTGACGGTGATCGGCCAATCCACCTTTATCGCCAGCTACTGCATGCTGGTGTTGGTGGCACGCTTGCAGCGCTACGACGTGGCCCTGACCGAGGCGGCACTGGACCTTGGGGCCAGCCACGCCCAGGCCTTCCGCAAAATCCTGTTGCCGTTCATGCGTCCGGCGATTGCATCGGCAGCGGTGTTGGCGTTCCTCGCATCGTTCGAAAACTACAACACCACCACCTTTACCTTCGGTGAATACCCGACGTTGACGATCGAGCTGGCCCAAAAAGTCCGGTATGGCATCACACCCGCAATCTCGGCGCTGGCCTTCATCATCGTGGCGCTGACAGTGTTCTTCGCTCTGCTGAACGAAGCCAAGCTGAAACGTCAGGAACTGGTGGCAGCGGCGCGCAAGAACGCGACGGTTGCGGAGCTGGCCGGCAAGATCAAACTGCCCAGCTTCTTTTCCGGCAACATGGCAGCGGTTCTGTTGGTTGTATTTGCCGTCGCAACGATCACAGTTGTCGGCACTGCGGCCACCTACAATCCGGCGCAGTGTATCGCCGATATTCGCGAGCAGAAGCAGCTGGAAGCGGAACAGCGTATTCAGGAGTTGCGTAAACAGCGTGAAGAACGCCGCAAGCAACGCGAAGCTGAAGAAGCGGAACAGGGCGGTGCGCAATCCACCCCGAAACCGACGAACAACAGCGGCTTTGGCAATGTTTTCGCTCCGAACTCTTTAGGGGGCGAGGAAAGCGAAGGCGCTGATAGTGGGCCTGAATCCGAAAACGCTCCGTCCAATAACAGTGGTTTCGGCGGGGTGTTTGACCCCAATAGCCTGCAAAACGACGAATAGCGGCGCAGGTTCGTAGCCTCGGCATCCGCCCGGACTGACCTCAGGTTTGTTCGGGCGGATTGCGTTTCAGGATTTTGACGTCACAACCTTCGACGGTGAGCCCGTTCCAATCCACCGGTCCTGCGTTGTAGTTGATCAGGAAGGCATGATCGGCCGTCTCGCGCAGTCGCAGGCCTTGCGGCATCCTGCGCAATGTCAAATCGGCTTCTTCCGCCGCCATGGCTATAACGCGGTCCCAAAGGTCTGCATCGGGGAAGCCGGCCAAGTACCAGATTCCGTCCCCTGCCTTGAGAGCAGGTGTTCCGTCTTCGAAACTCAGCAAGTCTTTGGCCGTTCCTGACAATCGGTCGATCCAATGCCGCGCCGCGCCGCCACCCTTGACCGCGCGTTCAACCGTGGGCGGCAGAGTTTCGACCAGATCAACATCGCAATCGATCCTTCTCAGACCGGGTCTGCCCTTTTCAGGAATTTGAAAATCGCGGGTGATCGCGCCGCCGCGCGGTCCCAGAATGGCAAGATCGCATCTCTCTGCCAAACGTTGTTCCAAATCAGGATCCATTGTGGCCAAACCGGGGGCAAAGATCACCGAGTAATCACCGGGAATGTCCTTCGCCGAAACAAAGTCTACCGAAAGACCGGCCCGTCGCAGCGCGCGGTAAGCCGAAAAAACCAATCGGAAATAATCAAATCCCGCGCCTTGTGGTTGTGTGGTCCACGCCCAGTCCGAGGCGTAATCAAACAGAATGGCCACTTTGGCCTGTATCTGTTGCACCGCGCCCAACGTGTTCAGGTCATCTGCGGTCTGGCGGGCCTCTGCCAGTGCAGCAGCAGGGTGATTGTTCGATGTCAGCAAGCCCGCATGCATTTGCTCTTGCGCAAACGGGGCTTGCCGCCATCGGAAATAACTCACCACCTCGGCACCATGAGCCACGGCTTCCACGGACCAAAGACGCACCATTCCGGGCAGGGGCGCCGGATTATACGGTGCCCAATTCACCGGGCCGGGTTGTTGTTCCATCACCCACCAACGGCCGCGCCCAACCGCCCGGTAGAGATCATGGTGAAACGCCTGCATGTCCGGATCACCCTGTTGCAAAAAGGCGGTCTTGTGCGCGTCGTCGGCATCCAGCCGGTCCGACAGAAAACCGATCGGATAACTGTCCCAAGTGGCGATATCCAGATCCGCGCCAACCTTGAAATGGTCGAAGTCCAGAATACGGCCCATGTAATTGTGCAAAAGCGGCGCATCAGTCAACGGGCGCAGCGCATCCACCTGTGCTTTGTTGAAAGCCGCGACCTGATCCGAACTGAAGCGCCGGAATGCCAGTACATGAGCCGGGTTCGGCTCGGTCACCGTTTGATTGGGCAGGTCGATTTCGCTGAAGTTGCGATATTCCATCGACCAGAACACATTGCCCCACGCCTGGTTCAGCGTTTCAATTGTTCCGTACCGTTCGGCCAGCCAATGGCGAAATGCCTGTTGAGCAGCTGCGCTGTAGCTGAGAGTGGTGTCGTGACACCCGTATTCATTGTCAATCTGCCACGCGACGACATGCGGGTTCCTACCGAACCGTTCACCCAATATGCGTGCGATGCGGGTAGATTCGTCGATATAGCCTTGATGGCTAAAGCAGTAATGCCGCCGTGATCCGAACTTGCGCGGGTTGCCGTTTTCATCGGCGGCCAGCATATCCGGGTGTTTGTCCAGCATCCAGCGCGGCGGTGTTGCGGTTGGCGTGCCCAGCACGACCTTCAATCCGGCTGCTCCGAGTGTCTCAATCGCGCGATCTAGCCATTCGAATTGAAAAACGCCGGATTGCGGCTCGATGCGGCTCCACGCGAACTCGCCAATGCGCACCCATGTCAGGCCTGTTTCGACCATTTGCGCGGCATCGTCTGCCCACATCGCTTCCGGCCAATGTTCAGGATAATAACAAACGCCCAGTTCCGGCTTCATAAGATGACCTTGTGTTCTGCCTGACCCTGACCTGCATTTCGCGCGGCAAAGGTCATGCCGTTGGTCGGTTGGCTGTCTATTGTTTCTGCGTTCAATCCCTGACGGGCCGTTGTGCAGAAAAGCGTATTCAGTTCATCGCCCCCGAAAGCGGGACAAGACGTATGGGATGCGTCAAATGCAACGGCCTTCAGAAACATGCCGTCGGCCTTGTATACCGCAATTCGGCTGGCACCCCATTGTGCAATCCAGATATTCCCCTGGGCATCGATGACCGCGCCATCCGGGTTCAGACCTTCTTTGCGCAAATCCAGAAAAACTGCGCTGTCGCCTTCCGGCCACCCGGTTTCGGCGTTCAGACGCCAGCGCCTGACTTGTTTCGTTGCGGTGTCGCAGAAATAGGCCACCGAACGATCGGGGGCAAAACAGATCGCGTTGGAGATTGTCACATCCGGAACCAATCGTCTCAACTCGCCTTTCCAGAAGCGATAGATTGATCCGGCCCCGGGTTCCGCCTGCTTGCCCATTGTACCGATCCAAAACCCACCCCACGGATCGGCGCGGCCATCGTTTGAACGGGTCACGGGGTTGTCGGCTTCCAGAGGCGTGATCAAGTTCCGCTTTCCGGATTGCAAATCGAGACGCCACAGCCCCGTTTCCGACGCCATAAGAAGCGTATCGCGATCCACCCAGCCCGCGGCCGAAACATGTTCATCGAAGCTCCAGCTTTTGGGCATTCCCCGCTCGCGGGTCATCAGACGTTTGCCTATGATATCGAACCAGAAAAGCTGACGTCTTTCAGGATGCCACAACGGGCCTTCGCCCAACTCGCAGGGGCGGTCGTCAAAGATAGTGCTCATCCGGCGGCCTCGTCATAGGCCGTAACGATATGCCGGGCGCGCTCGGCGATTTCGGCGACATCCATTCCGGGTTTGTAAAGTGCAGAGCCTATCCCAAAGCCATCTGCGCCCGCTTTGATCCATTGCCCGAAATTTTCGGGTCCGGCACCGCCAACGGCAAAAACAAGCGAGCCTATGGGCAAAACCGGACGTAAGGCGGCCAATCCCGCCGGACCAGCCATCACCCCGGGGAACAGCTTCAAACCGGTGGCCCCGGCCTTGAGGGCTGCAAAGGCTTCGGTTGGGGTGTAAACCCCCGGCCAGCTTTGCAGGCCCAACGCGACGGAACGCTTGATGACCTCGGCGTCATAGTTGGGCGATACGATCAACTTGCCTCCGGCGGCCGACACAGCGTCCACCTGATCGACTGTCAAAACAGTGCCCGCGCCGATCAGGGCCTGGTTTCCAAACGCATCAACCAAAGTGCCGATACTGTCGAGCGGATCCGGAGAATTGAGCGGCACTTCGATCCGGTCGATGCCGGCATCGATAATGGCGCGGCCAACGGCTTTGGCTTCGTGTGGTTGCAATCCACGCAATATGGCGATGATGGGACGGCTCATGCGGTTTGCCTTGTCATGTTTCGGGCCAGCGCAAGCCCGGCCAGAGTTGCCTCGGTGGCGTTTGCGGTTTCCACGAACGCGCCTTGCCGTTGCAGGGCTGTTGCATATGTCTGCGATACGCCTTCTGCTCCGATAATGGCCAGTTGCTGCCCCAGCCAATAGGGCCGTGTCGCGGCCAGTTCGGCCCCGATCAACATTCCGGAAAGGCGCGCGCGTGCGGTGGCTTTGGTCTGACCTTGCAGCAAGTCCGCCGCTCGCAAGTTGAAAAGACGCGCAGCCAATTGTTCGGGCTTTGACAACGTATCCGCAACCGCCTCGGCGAAGGCGTCTTCGTCCCAGCCCGGGCCTACAGAGTGCCGCAGCACGGACTGACCACATAGCAGGTCGAACAACTCACCCGTCATGAAGGTACGAAAGCTTACAACCTCGCCAGCGCTTACCTGAACCCATTTCGTGTGGGTTCCGGGCAGGCAGATAACGCCGTCCCAACTCTGGCGCGCGCCCAGAAATCCGGCAATCTGGGTTTCCTCACCCCGCATCACATCCGGCGGAGTTGTCTGTTTCAGACCGGGTATGACAAAGGCCCGAATGCGCGGGTCTGATCCGGGTACGCGGATAGGGACATCCGGCAAGGGGTCCGACGGCACGGTCGAATAAGGGGCTTCCACCCAGCCCTGTCGTGCGCCGACCATTCCGCAAGCGACCACATCCACCGGCGCGCCGGGCAACCAGTTTTCGATCAAATCCAGCAGGGCGGCTTGAAACCCGTCAGGCCCGACATGCGCCATGCCCTTGTCGGATTGCGCATGGTCCAGCGCAGTCGAACCCTGCATGGCCCAGGCCCGTAAATGAGATGTTCCCCAGTCGACGGCGATCCATTCAGTGTTCATAACATTACCCCGAAACCACAACGCCGCCATCAACAGCCATACATTGCCCGGTCATCGCATGGCTGGCCTTGGACGCCAGAAAAAGTGTTGGTGCTATCATATCCTCGGGCTTCAGGTGCTCTTTCAGACATTGCCGGTCCAAATGGGCCGCCAGATCCTCGGGCGTGGCCCATTTATCCAACTGTTTTTGCGTCAGAACCCAGCCGGGGGCCAGAGCGTTGACGCGGATTTTCCTCGGCCCCAGTTCTCGTGCCAATGACCGTGTCATCCCCGTGATCCCGGCATTCGAGGTCGTATAGATCGGATAGCCAGCATTGCCCATCATGTAACTGATCGAGCTGAAATTGATGATTGCCCCGCCATCTTTCATTTGCCGGGCGGCTTCCTGACACGCGAAATAATAGGCTTTCAGGTTCACCTCGATCATCCAGTCCCAGAATTCCGTCGTGGTTTCCTCAAGCGTATGACGTTGGTCGTTGGCTGCATTGTTCACCAAGACGTTCAAAGGACCATGAGCCTCGGCAGCTTTGGCCATCGTCGCGTGCAGCAGTTCGGTATCCGTCATGTCGCCTTGCAGGAACAGCGGCGCGCGGCCGTGCTTGTCGCGCATCTCTTCGACAAAACCGCGGGCATCCGACCGACCAATGAAGGCCACATTGGCCCCCTGTGCCATGAATCCATCTGTCAGCGCCGCACCGACGCCCGAGCCGCCGCCGGTGATATAGACGGAGGCCCCGTTGAGATCGTGGAATGTAGCTGGTTGGGTCATCAGTGGCTCTCTCTGGTCACCAGGCGAGTGTCTTTGCCAACAAGGAAATCCAGATCCGCCCCCTGATCCGCTTGCAGCACGTGGTCGATGTAAAGTTTTGCATATCCGCGTGTGTAGTGCGGATCATCCGGTCGCCACGCGGCGCGGCGGGCGTTCAGTTCGTTTTCGTCCACAAGCAGTTCCAGTTCGCCGCTGCTGGCTGAAACACGGATGCGGTCTCCGCTTTTGACCAGCGCCAGCGTGCCACCCGCCTGTGCTTCAGGGCTGACATGCAAAATGACGGTGCCATAAGCTGTTCCCGACATGCGGGCATCCGAGATCCGGATCATGTCTCGCACACCCTCTTTCACCAATTTCGCCGGAATTGGCATGTTGCCGACCTCGGGCATGCCCGGATACCCCTTGGGGCCACACCCTTTGAGCACCAGGATGCTCTTGACGGTGACCGGCAGGTCTTCACGGTCTATATTGGCCTTCAGGTCTTCGATGTTGTCGAACACAAAAGCCTCGCCCTCGGTTTCAAGAAGCGCGTCAGTGGCCGCCGAAGGCTTGACGATTGCCCCATTCGGCGCAAGGTTGCCGCGCAGGACTCGCAGGCCCGCAGCGGGCTTTACAGGATCATCGAAGGGACGGATGACGTCCGAGTTGTAACACTCGGCCCCTTCGTAATGTGCTGAGATATCCTTGTTCAGAACCGTCTTTGCCGGGCGCAGGAACGATTTGAGTTCATTCAGTACAACCGGCATGCCGCCTGCGTAGCAGAAGTCTTCCATCAGGTATTTGCCCGACGGCATGCAGTTGACCAGCAGCGGTATTTCGGATCCGATTTCAAAGTCTTTCAGGGTCAGGTCAACCCCGACACGCCCCGCCAGCGCCAGCAGGTGAACCACAGCGTTGGTCGAGCCTCCTACGGCGGCATTGGCGAGGATGGCGTTCTCAAACGCCTCTTTGGTCAGGATGTCCGAGGGCTTGAGGTCTTCGTCGACCATCTCGACGATGCGCCGGCCGGTCATGTGCGCCAGCGCCATGCGGCGGGCGTCGACCGCCGGAAGCGCGGCATTGGTGGGCAGGCTCATGCCCATCGCCTCGACCAGCGACGCCATGGTGGATGCGGTGCCCATGGTCATGCAGACGCCAGCGCTGCGCGACATGCCGGATTCGGCGTTCATGAAATCCTGCAAGGTCATTTCGCCGGCCCGAACGGCCTCGGAAAATTTCCAGACATCGGTGCCGGATCCGATATCCTGTCCACGGTATTTACCGTTCAGCATCGGGCCTGAACTGACGACGATCGAAGGCAGATCGACTGACGCCGCCCCCATCAGTTGCCCCGGCGTGGTCTTGTCGCAGCCGCCCAACAGAACGACTCCGTCAATACCATAGGCGCGGATCGATTCTTCGACATCCATGGCCAGCAGGTTGCGGAACAGCATCGCGGTGGGTTTCATCTGGGTTTCACCCAGCGACATGACGGGGAATTCGACCGGGAAGCCGCCCGCCTCCCACACGCCGCGTTTTACGCCCTCGGCCAGGTCGCGCAGGCCCGAGTTGCAGGGGGTCAGTTCCGACCAGGTGTTGCAGATGCCAATTATGGGTCGTCCGTCAAAAGCGTGGTCGGGAAAGCCCTGGTTTTTCATCCACGACCGGTGGATGAAGCCATCCTTGTCGAGTTTTCCATACCAATGCTGTGAGCGGCGTTTTGTCATGTCTGGCTTTGTTTTTCTTGGCTGAAGTTGGATCTGAGTATTTGTAAAATGATGAAGATCAGGCGGCGCGGGCCGGTCGGCACCAGTCGGGCAGCCAATCGTTATGGGCCGTCAGCAGATCCGTGACAAGGTTTCGGATCTGGCGCAGGTCCAGTTCGGCGGCGGTGTGCGGATCCATCATCGCGGCGTGATAAATATATTCGGGGTTCTGTTCTGTCAGGGCCCGAACAGTCAGTTCCTGTACGTTGATCTGGGTGCGCATCAGGGCAATCAACTGCGGCGGGATGTCGGTCACGACAGAAGGCTGTACGCCGTTGCTGTCGACCAGGCAGGGGGTTTCGACCGCCGCGCCCATGGGCAGTTGCGGGATCTGGCCGGTATTGGGCAGGTTGCCATAGGCCATGTAGGGAGTGTTCGTTGCGATCGCGTTCATCAGGTCGGCGGCGAATTCGTGGCTGCGCGTGACATCGATATTGCGCCCGTCGGTCAGGGTCTTGGCCTGTTCCTTCCACATCTCGACCTGCTCGACGCAGCGGGTGGGGTATTCGTCCAGCGGGATCGAGAATTCCTCGATCAGGTCCTGCCGCCCGTCCTTGATGAACCACGGCACGTATTCGGCCAGGTGTTCCGAGCTTTCTGTGCAGAAATAGCCCAGATGATCCATCACCTCGTACCGCACCTTGTTGGGGCAGCGCGGCATCAGCAGCGGTGCCTTCGGGAATTTCCCCGTGTGATAGCCCCGTCGCAGTGCCGGATACAGGTCGCGGCCCTGATGTTCCAGTTTCAGAAAGAATGCGACGTGATTGACGCCCGCGACTTTGTAGCGGAACTCATCCTTTGGCAGATCCAGATCGTGGGCCAGTTCCTCGACCGTATTTTGAACCGAGTGGCAAAGGCCCACATGTTTCAGGGAAGGGAAGCGTTCGGCCAGTGCCCAGGTGTTGATGGCCATCGGATTTACGTACTGCAGCAATGTCGCGTTCGGACAGAGTTGCATCATGTCCCCTGCGACATCCCAAAGCACCGGAACCGTGCGCAGGCCTCGCATGATTCCTCCGACGCCCAGCGTATCAGCGATGGTTTGACGCAAGCTATACTGCTTGGGGATCTCGAAATCGGTGATCGTACAGGGCTTGTACCCCCCGACCTGAAAGGCGGTGATGACGAAATCGGCCCCGTCCAGCGCCGCACGGCGGTCGGTATGGGTCGAGACAGTCGCCCCGGCCCCGACCGAGCGGATCATGGAGCGCGCAACTGCTTCGCTTTCCGCAAGGCGCTGGGGGTCGATATCCATAAGCGCAAAGTGACTGTCGGCCAGCGCAGGGGTCAACAGAGCATCTCCAACGATGTTCTGCATGAAAATTGTGGACCCGGCACCGATAAAGGTAATTTTGGTCATTTCACAGCTCCGAGGGTCAAACCCGCAATGAAGTGTTTCTGCATCAGGAAGAACATGGCCACCGGTGGCAGAGCCGCCACGATGGAGCCCGCGCTCATCAATTGATAAGCGGCGCGGAATTGTGCGTTGAAACTGGTGATTCCGGCAGTTACAGGCTGGCTTTCCGCGCCTTGCGTCAGGACGACGGCCCAGAAATAGTCGTTCCAGATGAAGGTGAAGATCAGCACGCTGAGCGCGGCGATCGCGGGCTTCATCAGCGGCAGGACTACGTACCAGAAGATGCGCCATTCGCTGATGCCTTCGACCCGTGCTGCCTCGATCAGTTCAAAGGGCAGGGCGCGGATGAAGTTGCGCATGAACAGGGTGCAGAACCCGGTCTGGAAGGCGATGTGAAACAGGACCAGCCCGGTCTTGGTGTTGTAGAGCCCAAGTTGCAGGGTCAGATCCCGAACCGGCACCATCAGGATCTGAAAGGGCACGAAATTCCCAGCCACGAACATGAAAAAGATCCAGAGGTTCGACTTGAACTTGTAAATGCCAAGCGCGAAGCCGGTCATGCAGCTGAGCGCCACCGCTCCGATCACGGTAGGGACGGTGATCATGAATGAATTCAGCAGGTATCGGGGCATGTCCGAATTAAAGAACACCTGACCATAGTTGAAGGCGCCTTCAAAGCTGGACGGCATTCCCCAGTAATTCGCGTTGGTGAAGTCAGCAGCGGGTTTTACCGAGAAAAGAGCAACCGCCAGCAGGGGACCCAGCCACAACAGAAGGGCCAATGGAAGCATGGCTTGATACGTGATCTGCGCCGCGCGGGGTTGTTTTTCGATGGGTTTGGGAAACATCTCAGCGCCCCTTCTCTTCACGGTACATCGACCACAGGAAGTAGGCGATGAAGCACAACATGATCAGGAAAAGGATCACGGCGATGGCCGCGCCATAACCCATGCGGAAGCCATATTCGGACAGGGCGACCTCGAACATGTAATAGGCCAGCACGCGGGAGGATCCGAAAGGTCCGCCTTGTGTCATGATCGAGATCAGGTCGAATGACCGTAATGCGCCGATGATGGTCACGACAAACGCGATAAAGGTTGCGGGCCGCAATTGTGGGATGATGATGTGCCAAAGCATCTTCCAACCCTTGGCCCCGTCCAGGCGTCCCGCTTCGATCTGTTCCGGGTCCACAGCGTTCAGGCCGGTGAGGTACAGGATCATGCAATAGGCGGTTTGTGGCCAGAGGCCGGCGAAGATGATGCCGTAGGTCACAAAGCGCTCATCGCCAAGCACGTTCAGGGGACCAAGGCCGAAGAGGTCGAGGAATTCGTTCAGCAACCCGAAGGTCGGATCGTAGAACCAGGTGAACACCAGCCCCACCACGACCTGAGAAATCACGAAAGGAAAGAAAAACAGGGACTTATACAGGCGGATGCCCCAAACTGTCTGATTCAGGAACAGGGCGATGAACAAACCTGCCGGAATCGCGGCCAGGTACAGGATCAGCCAGATCAGATTGTTCTTCATCGAGATGTAGAAAGCATCCCGGTCTACCCATTCCCAATAGAGGTCTTCGTAGTTGCGAAAGCCGACGTATTCCGCAGCGCCCAGGCCGTCCCACTCGTAAAGCGACAGGTTGAAGGACTGGAATACCGGGATAATCACATAGACCAAGAAGAACAGCATCCCGGGGGCCAGAAACAGCCAGGGTGCGATGCGTTGTTGATTGCGATGGAACCAGCTTTCCTGTTCTGAGGCGTCGGCTGCAACTGTCATTGGAAACTCGGGTCTGTTGGAGCAAGGCGGGTCGGAACCCGCCCTACGATTCAAAGGAGCGTGGGCCGGGCTTTGGCCCGACCCTTGCCTGATCAGTTATCGTAAATACGCTCGCGCGCGCGTTCGAGTTTGGCCAGTATCCGGTCCAAGTTGTCGGGTTTGACCATGAATTCCTGGAAACCTTCCATGGACACTTTGGCCATTTCCGCAGGCGCGTCGCGGTCCCAGAACTGGGCTACCCCACCGGGGCTGTTGGACGAAAGCATTTCAAAGCCCTGTTGCAGGAACTTGTCGTCATCCACAGCGGATTGCGCGTTGACCGGCAATTGGCCGAGATTCGCGCCGTTGTTGATTTCGGTCTGTTCATCAGCAGAGACCACAAAACGCAGGAATTCGCGCGCAGCTTCCTTGTTCGAAGCATTGGCCGGGATGTGGAACGTGTCTGTCGGAGCGTCTTCGGCCAGCTCAACATCGGGATTGATCGCGACGAACTGGTAGAAATCCAGCTGGTCATCTGTCAGGCCCGCATCGCGCAACGGTGCCACTGCGAAGTTGCCCATCAGATAGGCTGCTGCCTCACCATTGACCATGAAGGGCAGCGCTTCCTGCCAGCTGTAGGTCTGGTGGTTGTCGATGAATGCGCCCATGTCGATCAACTGTTTCCAGTTGGCGAAGGTCTGCTTGACCCGGTCGTCTTCCCAGCTGACTTCGCCATTGGCCAATTGCTGATGAAAATCAAAGCCGTTTGTGCGCATGTTCAAGTAGTCAAACCAGCCACCAGCGGTCCAAAGGAACTTGGTACCGATCGTGTAGCAGGCGCGTCCTGAATCGACGATTTTCTGGCAGTTGGACAGTTCTTCTTCCCAAGTAGTCGGCTCGCTCAGGCCCAGCTCGTCGAAGATGTCATTGCGATAGTAGACACCCCACTGATAATAGGTATACGGCACACCCCATTGCTTGCCGTCGATTGTCAAAGCGCCCTTGGTCGAAGCGAGATTGTCGGCGATCTCGGGCTCGGCCCACAAATCTGAAACGTCCTCGAACAGACCCGCCTCGACATATGGTTTCATACGGTTGGCCGCGTACCACGTGGCCACGTCCGGGGTGTCAGCCGTCAGGAAGTTCCGGATCTGCGTTTTATAGGCTTCTCGGTCGATGACGGTTGTTTCGATTTCCAACCCCGGATGCTGTGCCCCGAACCGTTCGATCATCGCCTCCATCGTCGCGCGTGGCGCCGGGTTCGATGTGTCCAGAAAGATCCGCAGCTCTCCGGTGAGTTCCGCAGCTGCTGGTGCCGCCATCGCGACACCAAGCGCCAGCGCAGCCGTCGTGCGCTTGAAAGTTGAATACATAGTTTCCTCCCTGTTTCTCTCTTACAAGGTTCCAAATAGTGAAACCTTGTTTTATATATTGAAAACTACACATCGACTCGGTTACTGTTGTCAAGACCCTCGTGAGGATGGCGAGGGATAATCGGAGGAGAATGATGGCCCGTGTCAGGTGACGGAACTATAGGCAAAGCATGTGATGTGCTGGATCACGTGGCATCGTTCGAGCGCCCCGTTCGATTCGCTGAACTTTTGGAAAGCAGCGATTTTCCAAAGGCGACCCTGTATCGATTTCTGCAATCCCTCACCAACCAGGGAATGCTGTCATATGACCGCGACAGGCAGACCTATGCGCCCGGGATGCGACTGGTCCGGTTGGCCCATGCGGCATGGACGCAAAGCTCATTGGCCCCGATAGCGCGGCCTTTTCTGGATGCCCTCAGTCAAGAAACCGGTGAAACCGTGCATCTGGCGCAGCTTGATTCCAGTCAGGTTCTTTACGTCGACAAACGCAACGCCGCACAACCAATCGAGATGTACTCTCAGGCTGGTAAAGTTGGCCCGGCCTACTGCACAGGGGTCGGCAAGGCGATGCTGGCATTTTTGGACGAAGATGCGTTGAACAGGGCGGCGTCGCAGCAAAGCTATCACCGCTTCACCGACAAAACGCTGACATCCGAAAAGATGTTGCGGGCTGATCTTGACAGAATTCGCAGCCGGGGATTTGCCATCGATGATGAAGAGCACGAGCCTGGCATCATATGCATCGCCTGCCCAGTTCTGACGTCGAACGGTCGGATGCTTGGGGCAATTTCGATAACCGGGTCCACCGAACGAATGGATTTCGATCAACTCGAAGCCTGGGTGCCGCGCCTGCGGCGCGTGGCTGAACAAATCGGAACCGAGGCACAAGCCTGGCGGTTTCCCGAAACAGGCCCTAGTTCCAAAAACGACAGGATGCTGATGACATGACAGGTGTAACTCTGAATCGGGCAATCAAACGGTACGGTCAGACACAGGTCATTCATGGGATCGACCTGCAAATCGAAGATGGTGAGTTCTGCGTTTTTGTAGGGCCTTCAGGGTGCGGAAAATCCACGTTGTTGCGGATGATTGCAGGGCTGGAAGAAACCTCGGAAGGTGAGATTCACATCGGATCGCGCGAGGTGACACATATGGATCCAGCCAAGCGCGGCGTGGCGATGGTGTTTCAGACTTATGCGCTCTACCCGCACATGTCAGTGGCGGAAAACATGGGATTTGGTCTGCGCATGAATGGTGTCCCAAAAGCCGAGATCGACCAGAAGGTGCAGGAGGCTTCGAGCATCCTGAAGCTTGATCCTTACCTCAAGCGCAAACCCAAGGCCCTGTCCGGGGGGCAACGGCAAAGGGTTGCGATCGGGCGGGCGATTGTACGCGGGCCCGAGGTTTTTCTGTTTGACGAACCCCTGTCCAACTTGGACGCTGAATTGCGTGTCGAGATGCGCGTCGAAATCGCGCGTCTGCATCAGGAAATCGGTGCAACCATGATCTATGTGACCCATGATCAGGTCGAAGCCATGACGATGGCCGACAAGATTGTGGTGCTGCGCGATGGCCGGATTGAACAGGTCGGCGCCCCGATGGATCTGTACCGTGATCCTGACAACCGGTTTGTTGCAGGTTTCATCGGTTCGCCCGCGATGAACTTTCTTGATTGCGAATATACTGACGGCCATGTCACCCATCCCGCTTTGGGCCAGCCATTGCCGGTCTCGGCAACTGTTCCTGCCGGAACGGGCAAGGTGACGTTGGGGATGCGCCCTGAACATATTCACATCGACCGGTCTGCCGACACCTGCACTGTGGACCTGACCGAAGCGCTTGGGGGTGTATCCTACTCGTATTTGCTGACGCCAAATGGGGACAAACTGATTGTGGAAGAGCGGGATGACCAGCGCAGCAAAACCGGTGACCGGATTGGCATATCCATTCAACCTGACCGTGCCATGGTATTTGATCCCGAGACAGGGCAGAGATTTCGGTAATCCTTGGCCGCAACCCGAAAAAATTCGTGGGACCAGCCGGGCAGCTTCATGGAAAACATGTGGCGTGACCTGAAGGGAAACGCCAAAGACAGCCGGGTGAAACGTTGAGCTGATGACATCAAAAGCCATCCAAGCCCAGCCCGTGGCAAAACGCGCGGGCACAGATGATTGATTCCCAGCGTAACGTGATTTAAGGGAGGCCCTGTCAAAACAGAGTCACCCAGGGGCGGTATCGTGATCGCGCCCCTCCCGCGCCACGCTGAAGTGGCTTCAACTCTTGGATCGCACGCCCCGAAAGGCTTAAAAAGGTAAAAGAATATGGCAGATAAATCGAACTTCGACATATTGTATACCATTGTAGACGAAGCGCCCGAACTGGCCAGCGCCTCGTTCCTGCCCATCATTCGCAAGTTCGCTTCGGCTGCTGGCGTCAGCGTGGGCACCAAGGACATTTCACTGGCCGGGCGCATTCTGGCAGCCTTCCCCGAAAACCTGACGGATGAGCAGCGTGTCTCGGACGATCTGGCAGCATTGGGTGAGCTGGTAAAAACCCCGGACGCCAATGTGATCAAGCTGCCGAACATCTCGGCATCGGTTCCGCAACTGGTGGCCGCCATAGAAGAGTTGCAGTCGCAAGGCTATGATATCCCGGCCTATCCCGAAGAACCTTCGACCGACGAAGAAAAGGCGATCCGTGCGCGTTATGATGCCATCAAAGGCTCGGCCGTGAACCCTGTTCTGCGTGAAGGTAACAGTGACCGCCGTGCGGCGCGGGCTGTCAAAAACTATGCCCGCAACAACCCGCATTCCATGGGCGAATGGACCTCGGACAGCAAAACCAAAGTCTCGTCCATGTCGGGCAACGATTTTTACGCCAATGAGAAATCGTCCACCATCACCGCTGCCCAAGCGGGCGATGCAAGGATCGAGTTTGTCAGCAAAGACGGCAGTGTGACTGTCCTTAAGAACGCGTGGCCGCTGGACGAAGGCACCGTGGCTGATGCGACCTTCATGTCGGTCAAAGCACTGTCATCCTTTCTTGCAGAGGCCATCGAGGACACCAAGAAAGACGGCACAATGTTCTCGTTGCACCTGAAAGCCACGATGATGAAGGTCTCGGACCCGATCATTTTTGGCTATGCGGTCAAGGCCTGGTTGGCGCCGGTTTTCGACAAATTCGGTGCGGAACTGGATGCGCTGGGTGTGAATCCGAACTCGGGTCTTGGCGATTTGCTTGAGCGGGTACAAAACAATGCCGAGATCGTCGCCGCAATAAACGCGATCAAGTCTGATCGTCCATCCATGTATATGGTGGATAGCGACAAGGGCATCACCAACCTGCATGTTCCTTCCGACGTGATCATTGATGCTTCGATGCCAGCGGTGATCCGCGCGGGCGGCAAGGGTTGGGATGAGACCGGTGCCAAGGGTGATACAAATTGCGTCATCCCCGACCGGTGCTATGCAACTGTTTATGATGAAAGCATCAAGTTCTTCAAAGCCAATGGTGCATTGAATCCCGCCACTGCCGGTGCGGTCGCAAATGTTGGCCTTATGGCGCAGAAGGCCGAGGAATACGGCAGCCACCCGACCACCTTCGAGGCGCCCGCCGACGGCACAATGCGCATCGTTCTGACCAATGGCGAGGCTCTGCTTTCGCACGAGGTCGAAAAGGGTGACATCTGGCGGGCCTGCACCGTCAAGAAGGCGCCGATCGAGAACTGGATACAGTTGGCGATGGACCGTCAGCGCCTGACCGGATCCGAGGCGATCTTCTGGCTGGATGCGAACCGTGCCCACGACGCAGAGCTGATCAAATATGTCGAACCGGCGCTCGAGGCTGCGGGCGTGGCTGACAAGTTCCAGATCATGGCCCCGCGCGAGGCAACGCGCCAGACGCTGGAAACCATCACCGCCGGAAAGGACAGCATCGCCATCACCGGCAACGTGCTGCGTGACTATCTGACCGACCTGTTCCCGATTCTCGAACTGGGCACCTCGGCCAAGATGCTGTCGATCGTCAAGCTTATGAATGGCGGCGGCCTGTTCGAAACCGGGGCAGGGGGCTCGGCACCGAAACACGTGCAGCAATTGGTCGAGGAAAATCACCTGCGCTGGGATTCGATGGGTGAATTCTGCGCGCTTGGGGAATCCCTGAACTTCCTGGCCGACGCCAAAGGAAACGCGAAGGCAGGTGTTCTTGGCGCTGCGGCAGAGGCCGCAACTCAGGGCATTTTGGACAACAACCGGTCGCCAAGTCGAAAAGTCGGCGAACCGGACAACCGCGACAGCCACTACTGGTTCGCGCGCTACTGGGCCCAAGCCTTGGCTGCCCAATCTGACGATGCCGATCTGGCAGCTGAAATGGCACCACTTGCAAAAGCGCTGGCAGAGAAAGAAGAGCAGATCTTGTCGGAACTGGCCGCAGTCCAAGGACCGTCGGTGGATTTGGGCGGGTACTATCACACTGACCCGGTCAAAACCGCCGCTGTGATGCGCCCCAGCGCTACGCTGAACGCAATCATCGGCTGATCGCCGTCGAACAGGCGGGCGAGTTTCGTCCGACATCAAGACACGAAGGGACCGCCTTTGCGCGGTCCTTTTCATGGAACGCGGGATTGCCCAAAGACCCGCCCCGAACCTTACGCCTGACGATCTGTAGCTTGCTGTGGCTGCGCCGTTAAAACCAACCTTGTCAGGTTCTATGAACGACTTGCGCAATGTGTGCCCGGTAAACATCTGCGCATCACGTTGGGTTCCAGCGCTTGGGCCGTCCGGACACCAGGCGCAAATTTCGATCGCTTTCCTGAAACTGCGAACAGGGCGGTCAGCAAGGATCGAAAGATCCTGATTTTTGGAAAAATTTAAGATTTACGGGATTCCCCCAATAGCGCCGGTTTTCAGTCCGCGTTAGATATTTGGGGACAAAGAATTTCACTGGTGAGGCCTTAGGGCTATATCACTCACTCAGAAAAATGGCCAGCATTTGGGGTGCTGGCCATTTGCGTATCTGGTTCACCAAATCCTTGAACAAACCAGCCTGTTCAGACGCTTACGCGCGAACAGGCCGTTCATTTGACTAGCATTGAACTGGGGGTTGATTTTAATCAGCCAAATCGACGGGTTTGAGCCTCGACAAGCGATGGCTTGATTTGGTCAACGCCTGACGCAGCTACACCTTTGTGCTGCAAATATGACAGACGACGTGCTTCCCTCCGGGCAAGAGCCAGAGATTCCAGAATCAAAGCGCAGACGATGGACAGCATTGTCGCAACAAAACCGGATACTGCGACGACGACAGACGGAATTCTATCGACAAGCCCTGTTTCCAAAAATTCCCGGAATACGGATGCAAACACAAAGAGCGAAGGCAAAAACATCAACACGGCCAATGACAGGAAAAACGCAACGGGCTTTTCATCCTTGATCAACAAGCCGATCATTTTGAGAATCCGCCACCCGTCGGAAAACGTCGCCAACTTAGAGTTCGAATCCGGCAGGCGTGACGAATACCTTGTTTGAACCTCACCGATTGGCATGCGCATCTGCATCGCATGAACTGTTAGCTCTGTTTCAATCTCGAACCCGTTTGATACTGCGGGGAAGCTTTTGACAAAGCGTCTGCTGAAAACGCGGTAACCCGAAAGCAGGTCGTTGATTTTGCTGTTGAAGAAGAATTTCACAAGCCAACTGAACAACGCGTTGCCAAATTTGTGGCCGCGCCGATAGGCTTCAGTTTCTTCATTCACACGGGCGCCGTTGACCATATCCAGATTCTGCGAAACGAGCATGTCGATCAATTCCGGCGCCGCCGCGCTGTCATAGGTCGCATCCCCGTCAGCCATAACGTAGACATCCGCATCAACGTCGGCAAACATTCGACGGACCACGTTGCCTTTGCCCTGGTATGTTTCGGAATAGACCCGCGCGCCTGCCTCAAGCGCGACCTTGACGGAGTCGTCGGTGGAATTGTTGTCATATACGTAAATCGTTGCGTCGGGCAGGGCCGCGCGGAATTGCCGAACGGTTTCACCTATGGCAACGGCCTCGTTGTAGCAGGGCAAGATCACTGCAACGTCCAAATCCGATCTGGTCGCGGACGACGGTGAGTTATTCTGAATATTGAAGGCGCCCTGTATCATATGCAAATCACGCTCTTTCATTGGCATCAATTGAATGATGATCGTGCTTGGGGTTGAAGGTGCTGCGTATTTAAGGCTGTTATGAAGCAGATAAGAGGCCAAAATTTGTCATTCTGAAAAACCTCGTGTTTGACGCTGACAAAAAAGGGGCCGATTGAAGAACCGGCCCCAAAGTTTCAGCTGAACCGAGGGATCAGTTCGACGCTGCCATCAGTTTTTCGTTGTGCTCGCGCAGCGTGTCGGAGACGATCGCATACCATTCCCCGGTTTCGCGCATCTCGTTCAGGCCTTTGTTCAGCATCGCCAGGTATTGCTTGCCGAACGGATTGCTGCGGTGGCTGATAAAGCGCAGCGAGGAAAGCGAGGTCACGTACGGGTTCTCAACCAGGTCGTTTTGGTTCAGGCCCATTTCAACCATTGTGTCCGAGAACAGCTGAACTTCAAAGGTTGCAACATCTGCGGTGCCGGTCAGGACCGCGTCAAGGCATTCGCGTGCGGTGATCGGCTGCATCAGCGTCATGGTTTCACCGTTGTGCAGACCTTCCTGTTCCAGATCATGGATGAACCAGCCATCCATACGGCAGATCGTGGCGCCCTTCAGCTCTTCAAAGGTTGTCGCATTCGCATACTGGCTTTCCGGAATGGTGTAGAACCCGACGACAATGTCGTAGACCGGAACAGATGAATCGAACTGGGTGCAGCGCACCTCGGTTTCCCAGGACCATTCGTAGGTGCGGTTGGTGCAATCCGGCATGTTCCACGCCATGGACACGTCAAAGGCGCCAAGAGGCAGAAGAGTTTCCAAGTGCGAGTTCCAATCATCCACGAAGCTTACGGAATAGTCGCGCGCGTTGCCGCCACGCTGCAAAGCCGTGGTGCCCAGACGGGTGATTGCTCCGCCGCCGTTCAGCGATTCATCGGCGAAAGGTGCCCAGCCATTGCCGGTCACCAGCTTGATCGGTGGCTGGTAGACGCTCGAACGTTTGACGCTGGCCGCGCGTTGTTCTTCAGCTGCGATGATTTCCTGCGCGCTCTGACCATTGGGCAGGCTACCGTCCTCACAGGGAAGGGCCAGAACCAGACCTGGCTCCAGAGCGTTGGGGTTGGTGATTTCGTTCCGGTTCGCGTTGAAGATCGGCTGATAGTTCGACGTGCCGTAGGCTGCGATTGCAATGGTCGCCATGGTGTCGCCGTCTTGGACGGTATAGTTGGTGCAAGCTTCCTGTGCTGCAGCGGCACCTGCGCTCAGAGCGGTAATAGCAGTTGCTGAAAGCGCTACCTTTTTCATCTTCTCGTTAAACATGTCCACTTCCTCCAGACTTTAGTTTGTCAGGCCAGATCGGGGCCTTATCCATTTTCCATTTGATGACGCAGGGCGGTTGACACGATGTCGCGCCATTCGCCCGATTGCTGCATGATTGCCAGACCCTGATTCAGCGTCTCAAGGATCGCTTCCCCATCAGGATTATCTTTGTGGGTCATGACGTTGAGCGACTTGATGGCCGCAAGGTTGGGGTTTTCGATAATCCGGTGCTTGTACCCAAGCCGTTCAATTGCCTCGGCTGCCAGATGTGCCTCGATGGCGACGATATCTGCGGTGCCTTCCATCAAAGCGTGAAAGCAATCATCCGGTGACGTTGGCCGCAGAAGTTTGATGACCGGTTCGTACAGGCTTACAGCGTCCATGTGAGACAAAGACCAACCCTCTGGCCGGCAGATCGTTGCACCGGCAAAATCGGCATAGGTCAATGTCTCCTCATAGCCGGAACCTTCGCGGGCGAAGAACGTATCCACGACCTCGTAGAACGGGTTTGAGAAATTGTAGGTCTCGCACCGATTGCGATCATCTTCCGACAGCGCAACGGCCTCTTCGCAATTGGGGCGCGACCAGGGGAAGGTGGCGTCAAATGCGAGTGTCGGCATCAACAGGTCCAGATGCGAAGACCAGTCATTCACGAACTGAATCTTGTAGGCCTGTTCGGGAGCGGCACGAAACATCGCTGTCTCAACCAGATGGGTATAGAGCCCCCGATTGGGCAGAGATTCATCGGTGAACGGAGCGTAGTTACCGCCAGTGATCAACAGCAATTGACGGTCCCGGATTTCGGGCCGTTCACCCGTTCCGGCATTTCGGATCAAAGCGGCAGCTTCGGCACGGGCGGCTTCGATCTCTTCCTTGGCAGCAGCGCGTGCTGCAACGACCGCCTCTTCACTCGCGTTCTTTGCCTCGGCTTCCGCTGCCGCAACGCGGGCTTCCGCTTCGGCCACGGCTTTCTCGGCGCGTTCTTCTGCGGCTTTTACCAGCTCTGCCGCCATTTCGGCGGCCAGCCGCTCTGCCTCGGTGTCAGCAAGCGCCGGAGCACGCCCGACATCTTCCAGACAGGGCAGTTCCAGAACGTCGCCGACGCGGATGATATTGGGGTTGGAACCGATAACATCCCGGTTCGCGTCGAAAATGATGCGAAAGTCCTCGGTCGCATACACTTCGATTGCCAATTCCCGTAAGCTATCGCCGCGTTGAATTTCATAACTTGAACACGCCTCTTGCGCAGATGCCGCGCCCGTGGCGGCAGCAAGGGCAAGGCTTGATATGAGTAAGTGCTTTATCATGGGTCCTGTTGCTTTGCCTGTTTAGGTTCTTGTGAGTTTCGCCACTGCGATAGAAAGATTGTCCTGATCCGGGTCACCCTTGGCCTGCACAGCCGTCAGCAATGCTTCGGCAATGTCTTGAGCCAGCCCCTGTTGATGATCCCGCAGAATGGCTTGAATTTCGGTGTCGCTGATGTACTGCAACCCATCACTTCCAAGGATCAGGACATCGGCGGGCGACACGATCAATGGATCTTCCGGGCAATCCACTTTGGGAATGGCCCCGCCTGTAACCACGGACGTTAATTGATTGCTGTCCATGTCCCGGGCCACCGCTTCGGTGATCTCGCCCGAAGCCACTTTCGACGCAATCACGGGTGCCATCGAGTGGTCTTCGTTGACCTGCGTCAACGCTCCGTCCCGAAACAGGTAAAGAGGGCTGTCGCCGATCGAAATCCAGAACACACGCCGCCCCAGAAGAAGGACACCCAACATGGTTGATCCCATGTTGAAGCCATGACCCCTGGCCTCGGTGTAGTTGGCGATCGCGGCATTGGCTTGCATGGCGGCCAAAGGAAGCGCATCTATCGCGGATCCTTCGTTCAGGGTTTCTGCCTCAAGTTCTGCGTCCAGCGCGTCGCGCCATGCAGCCACTACCATTTCCGAAGCTATTTCACCCGCCTCATGGCCGCCCATACCGTCCGCAATCACAACATAGCCCGCGTCCGACGCGTCAAACATGCGGGCTGCAATCGCGTCTTCCTGCGTTTCCCGCTGACCCTGGTTCAGGATCAGCGCAACATCATATGCCGGAGTTGCCAGCATTTATCAGGAATCCCGCCAATCAAAACCGTCGTCACAGAAGGCCATGAACCGGATCGAGGTTTCGCTGATACGGATCAGGTCTCCGTTGGACAGGGCCACGGTGCTGAGAACAGGTTTGCCGTTCAGACGTACAAGATTGGCCTTGCCGCCATGGCCCAAGTAACACTTCCGGTCTTCGGGGTCATAGGCGATGACTGCATGGTTTGAGCGCGAAATGCCGGTATCGCCAAAATCCAACTGAATGGCCTGGTCATCGTTGCGCCCGATTTGCATCAGGCCTTCGGTGAGCGTAATGCTTGAACCTCGTCCTGGACCGGCTGTTACGACCAGCCAGCCCACCGGGAATGTCTCTTGCGCCGCTTCTGTTTTCGCTACGGGTTCGGAGGATTCGATCAGGTCCTGAACATGCGTATCGGCGCGCTCAAATCCCAGAAATGTCGTCTTGACCCGTGAACGGCGATCCTCGACCGGGGCAGGGGCTGTTTCAACCTGCTCAATCACCGGCTCAACCGCGTCTTCGACCTGCTTCTCTTCTGGGGCCGGAGCTTCGGCAACCTCAACCTCGCCGACTTCTGGCTCGGTAGGTTCGGACACGACCTCGGCCGTTGCTTCCTCTGGCGAAGTCTCGGCGGGTGTTTCCGTCACATGCAGGGTGACAACCTGCTCGACCTCAACCAGTTCTTCGACATTCTCTTCCACCAGAACGTTTTTCAGAGCGTCGCCCTCTTCCAAGTTGTCTTCTTCCGAACTGTCTTCGGCAAAGATCGACTCCTCGGGTTCGGCCACTGCCTCCGGCTCGGTCTCGTCAAACTCGGGCATCTTTTCTTCGGGGATCAGTTCATCCGTTTCCTCATAGGATTCGGATGTCATGTTTCCACCGGCCAATGCGGCGCGCAAAGCGTTGAAATCCGCAATGGGTTCCTGCTTTTCTTCTTCGCTTACAGCACCGTCTACTGTGGTCGGTTTCTCGGCAACGTCTTCTTCTTTGGATTTGCCGGCACCTTCGAGAAGCCGGCTCAGAGGGCTTTTGTATTTGAACATGGTGTCGACACCTTCAAGTTAGTGACGCAGATAAGCCGCGTCGTAAGCTGCTACTGTTCCCTGCACTTCAGCGCAGAGCCACTCAATGGATACCCATGGGAACTGGTACATTCTGCGGCGGGCCGGTTCCCGCCAGGGTGGCACACCTTGATACCACCCTCAGCAAACACACACTGGCAGATCACTATCGAACCGGTCAGATTACTCCTGTGCAAGTTGCATGATTGCGGCCGTCTCGGCCCCATTGCGCAACACTGTCAGATTTGCCTCAGGCTGCTCGCTTGAAACGAGTGCGGCCAGCATCTCATCAAGGCTTTCCGAGCCGTCAAATGTGATGCCGGAATGGCTTTCATTCAGAAGGACATCGTCTTTTTGCAGGCTTACTGCCGCGTCCGCCGGAACTGCGTTCACCGTGGTTTGCCATCCGCTATTGCCATCGGCGCTCACGGTAAAGGTGTAACCATTTTCTAAACCAACGGATCGTATGGCGGGAAGGGCTAACAAACCATTTTGCGCCCGGGTCTGACCCAGCGGGCGATAGCGGGCAGCAACCCTTGTGTACCCATCGGCGTCAACCTTCAGGTTATCCAGAACCTGCGCCGCAAAAGTTACATCTTGGCGGACCGGGCTGCCATTCAGGGTATAGATGACAGCGCCACGCTGTACCCAATCGCCGATCACGCTCATGTCTTGATTGGCGTCCACCCCCGTAACTGCAATGGTGGCTCCGGTCGAGCCGCGGCGGCGGGATGTCTGGAAGGGGATATCGACATCCCAATGCGCAAACGCCACCTGCTGTTCCGCCGGAACACCGGCGTTGGCGATTGCATCAGTCGCAGGTGTCTCGATCTCCGACACTGCTGCAATATCAGTCACTTCTTCCGACTGTGCCGGAATTTCGGAACGTTCAGTGTCTACGGAGGCTGTTTCTGTGGCAGCTGGCTCCGCAGGTACTGGTTGTGCCTGCTCGACAGGCTCTTCCGGTTTGGGTTCGGGTGCAACGACCACTTCGGGTTCGGGATCGGTGGCCTCTGTGACAGAAGGATCGGTAACGGGCGCCTCTGTCTCAGCGGATTGTATGTCTGCCATGGGCTGCGCGACCGGTGTTTCTGCCTGGTCTTCCGTCTTGTCGCCGGACATCACAAAGAAACCACCTGCGGCCAACGCAACTGCAACAACAGCCGCGCCTGCAATCAGCTTGCCGCTGCCGCCGGACCCGCTCTGAACCACTGTATCGACAGCGACCGGGGTTTCCTCTTTCTTTGAGATTTTGGTCAGATCGCTATCTTTTTTGTCTTCGTTGCCAAGAACGATGTCCGAGTTTCCGGCCAGCAGGGCCGTAACTACGGCTTCGGCGTTCTCGCTTTCGGCCTTGATCCGGGCCTTTTCTTCCTCTTTGTCTTTGCGATCCATGCCGACAATCACGGACACGGGCCGATAGGCGAATGTGTCGAACATGACGCCAGGGCCGCGGAACATGCGCAACCAATCCAATGCAGATTGAAGACGATCCGTGGCGTGAACTTCCATCGCCTTGTCAATCGCTTCGAGGAACCCGTCTGGGTATCCTTCGAAACGACCGGTCAATGGCGTGTAGGGGTCATCCTGCCCGTTGTTGAACGCGTTCAGGCGGCTCTGGCCGTCGATGGGGCGTTCACCGCTGATGGCGTGATAAAGCGTGGCGGCCAGAACATAAAGGTCGCTGCTGGGCCCCTGATCCGCGCCCCGCACATAGAATTCGTGCGGAGAGTATCCATCCTTGATCACGCGCAGTGTCAGCAATGCTGCCGATTTGTTCGCCGCTTGCTCGCGTGCGGCGCCAAAATCGATCAGGACGGGGTCTCCGTTTTCATCAATCAGAATGTTGTCCGGCGAAATGTCCCGATGCAACATGCCGCTCTGGTGAATGAAAGACACCGCGGACAACATTTTTTCGGTGACCTGAACGATGAAATCAGGGCCGCCGTCATTCTCCGGGTTTTCCACGTAATCCAGCAGGTCGCACCCACGGATGAGATCCATTGCGATATATGCGGTGTCATTGTCTTCGAACACCTGATGCACATCTACGATATTGGGATGTACCAGACGCGCATGATTGCGTGCCTCCTGAATAAAGAGGTCAATGATCGAGCGCAGGTCGTCCTTGAAGGACGGGTCGTTTGGTTCGACCAGATCACCGTTGCGGCGGCACAGCGCTCCGGGGAAGCACTCTTTGATCACGACGTCGCGCTCCAGGCTGTCGCGCGCCAGGTAAGTGATCCCAAATCCGCCGTTGCTGAGATAGCGGAGGATTTCATACTGCCCGCGCAACAGCTTTGCGCCTGGCTGCAATCCTTCAATTTTCGGTTCGTCGTGCGTCGCGCCGACAGCCTGGTTGTGGCTCATTTCAATCCGCCCGTTCTATTCATTTTGCGGCTTAGAAAAACCGGGCCGACAGCCCACGAACTCACAACCAAAAACAACCGCAGGACACTTGAGAACGGTTAGACGTTTCAAATTTGACTTTATTGGGGCCGCCTGATGGCTTCACTATGGATCGTTTTTCGCGTGATAGCATATGTTGTGCCTAATGGTATATGCGGATCTATATATAGACAATGAGTATGAGCTGATTGAAAACTTAAACCCGAAATCAAGCGTGTTGGTCCACGAATTCGAAACAATAAAGGGCCGATTCCTCGGCCCTTCGAATCGCTGCAATGCAGCTCAATCTTGACGGGAAAGCGTCAGGTTCCGGTTTTCGGCTGCGCCGCTGCGACCGTGCTGCCAGCCCATGCAAGGTTGTCGCCCAGCTGCGCCAGAATGCTGATTGCGTCCTTCAATGGTGCGTCCCCGCTTTCGAATTGCAGCAACAGAAGCAAATCTGTCGCCTTTTCAAATTCTGCGGGAATCCAATCAGCTTCGGGGTCGATTTCGCCACCTTGTTCCAGCCGTTCCGCAAAATCTTCGACGATCTCCTGACAGCTGCTCAGAAACGCGGCCGGTTCGATATCAGAGGTTTCACGTAGATCTTCATAGATGCTTGCTATTGCGGCCAGCCAGTCCTCGAGAATGGGGTTGTTCAACGGGGGCAGGGCAGACCCAAGCGTTGACTGCATCGATGTGGTGTCATTCGAAACAGGTTCTGGCTCTGCGCCCTTCAGCGCCTCAAGATAGGGCAGGAAGTCCTGCTGCAAATCTTTCCGCGCAGCCTCGAGATCGCCACGGCGCCGGTCGGATGCCGCTTCCAGCACGTGTTCCGCAAGGTTCTGCCCGCCGCAGGTTTCCCAAAGCGCAAAGTCGGGCTCTGGCTCCTGCGCCATGGCACGCACGGCGACCGGTGTGCCAATTGGGACAACGGCGCGGAACATTCCTTCTTTTTCCTTGTTCAGACGCGCAAGGACGCGGTCCAGGGCACCCTGCACCGGTGGCAGATCAGCATGTGTTACGGCCAGCAGGCTGTTGGCCCGAAGCTCTGGGGGCACCTGAGACCACAAGTGACGCTCGGTCTCGCGCCAGGCATTGGTTCCATTTGTGCACCAGATGGCACAATCGACGAATTTCAGCAGATCCAAAGTCGGCTTGTAGGTATCATCCAGAGCACCCGAGCCCGGAAGATCAAACAGCGATATTTCCTTGAGGGCCGGAGTATTGATACCGACCGATATGAAATCGGGATCTTCCTGGGCCGCTTTTTCCAGCACTATGCCGGAGTATGTCTTTGGTTCCCTGTTCCACCAACCGACAGTCGTTTCGGGCGCATCCGCGTAGGCGACGATCACAAGCGGCAATTTCAGATGCTGCGGGCCGGTTGGCAGAATGTCCGCGCCAGCCAGCATGTTCGCCAGACTTGACTTGCCTGCGCCGAATTCCCCGGCGAAACCGATATTGACCGCGTTTGACAGACGTTCCGCGTGGGACAGAGCCCGCGCACGCATATCCTCCAACGCCTCGTCAGGCGTCAGGTTTTCAGTTGCGGTCAGGAAGCGCTCCAGTTGGCGTACTTCCTTTTCAGTTCCGGGAAATTCAATCATTCCGCAGCCTCTGCTTGTCTTTCATCCGCATCGGGTGTTCCAAAAACCGTCTCCAGCTCAGCTGCAATGCGACGTGCTTTGTCGAAGGCACCTTGCGCTTCCGCCTGGGCGTTCAGTTCTCCTGAGTTGGAACGGTGCTCAAGATGACCGGCCAGAAGGGCCATATAGTGGTCCAGAACCGTATTCAGCCGTTCCAACAGATCGTCGCGGGTCGTGTCGATCAGGTCATCCCCGATCAACTCGAACTCCTGCACGATCAGCCGTTCTGCACGCGCCACAACGCTATTGCGCGAGATCAGACGCGACAGCCAGTTTACACGCAATTCAACGGTAATGCCACGGGTCAGGGCGGTGGTGTCCGGCCGGAACCAACGTACAGCACTGGTGTTCATGCGATTGTCGACCGGCTCTTGCCATCCCGGCAATGCCCGCAAAGCGGCATTGCAATGCATGTCGATCGCGTAAAGCTCGCTGAGCATGCGCTGCCGAACAACTTGCGATGCCCCCTGTACCAGTTCACGCATACGCTCGCGCAATGGCGTAAAATTAAGCTCGGTCTCTCCGCCTTTTGCCAGCAGAGGCGACTGGCCGTCCGGCCCGCGCACAACGATAGCCACCGATTCCGAGACAGTGTCATCCATGACCCCGCGCAGATTCGACAGGACATCATCCATGTCACGCGTGATCTCTTGCGTTTTTTCAGCAATCAGTTTCCGCAGGTCGCCAAGTGTCTTGTCGCTTTCATCGGTATTTCGGACATCCAAGCCGTCTTCATCTTGCAGCGCCCGCAAACGAACCTGAGAGCGCTCAAGCTCCCCGCGTGCGAAGCTGTCGAGATGTTGCCAGGCCATACGCAACTGTTCGTTGATCGGTCCGTCCGTCAAAGCCTGAGTGACATGACGGCGCAGATCGGGCAGGCCGGACGCAATCATTGCGGCAAAGCGCAGAACCGCTTCGCGGCTGATCGGTCCCGGGCCTTGTTTGATCTCGGCCACACCGTTGAGATATTGCTGCATCTGTTCCGGGTGGGCGCGCAGCCATGCCAGAACGTGGTCGTGGTTCACTCCGGTTTCATCACCGGTCAGAGCATAGTGCGCCCATTGCGCGCTGCCCATCAGGACATCGATGTTCGAGTTGCCGAGCGCCTTTTCCAACCCCTCCAATACATCCAGACGAACCTTGGCCGCGTCTTCGGCCCCGCCGCCCAGTTCATCCACACGGTTGATGAAGACGACGATCTGCCCGAGTTCCAGCGCTTGCATCAACCGGAACAGTTTCAGATCCGCGCGCGACAATGCCTGATGCGCGGACAGAACCACCACAAAGAAATCGGATTCCTTCAGATACTGTCGTGAAATTTCTTCACGGATCAGCAGGGGGTCATTTACACCGGGCGTGTCGGTGACCGTCAGCGGAAACGGAAAATGGCCCAAGTCAAAATAAACCTCGGCCTTGCGAGTGATGTCGCTGTAAAGGCCGCGATCGCTTCCGGGGTCCAAAGCCCCGTCCTCGGACGGATCATCCCCGGCACAGACATATCTGGCGAGGTCATCTGACGTCAGTTCGTCCAGATCGTGCTGTTGGCCCAGCAGCTGTTCATAGCTGTCACCCAGACGCCGACGCGCCCGGACCTTCATGGCCTCGACCTGTTCTTCGATCATCTCGCGCTTATAGCTGTCCTCGTCATCGGGAAACATGTTGCGCAGTTCTTCACCTTCGGCGATCAGTGATTGCCATTGGTAATTGTCGAAGAAGTGGAATTCGGCACCTTGGGTTCTGCGGGAAGGGTGCCCGAAATGCATGTCGGTTATAACAGTTGTCCAGGGGTTTACATCCGACGGCAAATACTCTGCCTGACCGGTGAAGCCGTTGATCAGACGCGATTTTCCAGCCTTGATTTGCCCGACAAACGCAATTGACGGTTTCAGATTGCTAAGATCACCAATGATGCGCGAAATGAATTGGCGCGTTTCATCATTGCTTGCCCCGTTCATTTCTTCTGCTATGCGAATAAGTTCGCGGCGATGTGTTTCACTCATTACTCATTACCCTGATTACAATAATAAACAGATTGAAGTAGTCGAAAATTTGAATTCAACGGAGGCAATCATTTCTCGGCCTCCTGCAAAGAGGTCCACAGGTTGACGACCGCCCCCAGTTTGCGAGCTTCGTGGATGGCGACCGCGATCTGACCTTGGTCACTCAAGACGGCCAGACCAGCCCCTTTCCCGCCCGATGGCCGCATGACAATCAGTTGCGGGTCTTCACTCTCATGCTGAGAGTCGCCATCCCAGCCGGCAAGATCAGCCACAAAACGGGCCAGCGTGTCCTGGTCGGGATGCGTCGGCTCAGATGGCTTGCAAACGCCTTCCAAAAGAGGTGCGGCTTCGTCCGAATTGTCCACGAACACACGACCCGAGGCAAAGCGGCTCGACGCTTCAAAAAAACGTTGGGCAAGTGTTTCCGCTGCATCGGGTGTTGCCTCGGCGGATGGAAAGTCATCAACAGGTTTCTCAGCACTCGGGACGACGGAAACAATCGGCTCGGACGGAAGCTCAATGGCAGCGCAGGCTTTCTCGATTTCACTGAAGGTGATACCCACGTCATCCACTTCAAGCGCTGTGTCCGGTCTGCCCGACGTCAGTTCAAGCGGAGCAGGCGAACCGGAGATGCCGGAGACCAATCCGGCCAGTTTCTCGATCAGTTTGGCGCGTGATTCCGTTTCAAAGTCAGGAACCTCACCTGCCGGAACCTTAAAAACATCCGTGATCCGGGAGCTGTTCACCTCGATTGCCAGACAATCCCCGTTTGCGGCGGTAAATTCCAACCGGCGCGGCAATACTGTGCCGCGGATTGCCCGCAATACCGCAGAACGGCGCGCGGCCGCTGTTTCCCCAGCGATCCGCACGGTCGGAGACAGCCGTGCGACCGAGGTCCGCCTGATATCTTCAAGCAGCTCGAGAATGTCCGTGTCCATCATGCCGTGACCCCCTCTGGTCCCGTTCAAACCGCGGCCGCGACCGGCCCCAGACTGAGATGTGATTTGGTAAGCGCCAGTCCGACATTCGCACTGTTGCGACAGATATAGCAGACCACATGATCAGGATATTCCTTGGTCCGCAGAAAGATGTTCAGCCTGCCCTTGGAAAAAACGGCGACTTCCCCGAAGCCAGCGTTTTCTTCGTCTGCACTGCCGGCCTGACGCAAGAGCGCTTCAAAGGCTGCAACCCCGCGCCCCTGAAACAGATTGGCCACAGCCACCGCCAAAACATCCAACGAATCCGCGCAGTCGGAATCAGAAACAGAGCTGCCCAAAAGCATCCCCGTCTCCATGTCGATATACCCGGCTGCTATACAGTCGGGTATCGTTTCCATGGCGGAGTTCAGTGCGGTTTGAATAGACATCTAATCCATTGTTTTCATTTATGAGTTTCTCATTACTTCGATTCGGACACCCTTACAACACATGCCATTCAGCACCGCTGTTTTCTTTGGCTTTCGGAATGGATCGAAGTGCCTCTTTGGTTTGCCTTTCGTTGTGTTCAATGGCGATCTGATCGAACTCGGCCAGAAAGGCCTTGAATACGTTCTTCAGCCCTGCTGCATCCTGCGGCAAGTCTTCATTTCTTGAAACCTCGTGCCACATATCCGACGCGCTGAGAGGCGATCCGACCGCAACTTCGGGCAGGTCACCCAGCGTGGCAACACTTCTTTCGACTGCGTCAACCTGTTCGGTGGTGGCAGCTTCGATCAAACCGCTGGTTTCGGGTTCCGGCTCATACTCATCCGCAGTGTTGCCGGTTTGCGCGGCCATCAATGCCGTAATCGAGGATACAGAAACTTCTATGCCGCGATCTTCAGCCAAATCGGCCTGCTCGGATTCCTCTTCTGCGCCATCCGGCACGATCGGGGTCTCTTGCATCGAAGTGTTCAGCGAGGCAAGCACGTCATCGGAATTGTCAACAGCCGCAAGAGGTGCGGGGCTGATTTCCGCAACATCCAGAGCGCCCGTGTCGTCATCCAATGCGTCCTCCAGATCGGCGTCAACGGACAGCTCGAATTCGTCTTCGTCATCCTCAAGGCCCGCGACATTCGTCAATTCCAGCGGGTCGTTCGAGGTGTCTTTGAAAAAGGAACGCAGATCATCGCTTGTGTCGGGTTCAACGGGCAGCGGAACCGGCTCTGATGTCATCTCTGCGCGCAGCCGTTCAGCCTCTTCGGCATCGATCCGAACCCGCTCGGCCTCATCCGAGCGCCGCTCGACCCGGGCAGGTCGTACCGGGAAGCTGGTTACAACTGTTTCGCCTACAGCGTTCGATTGCCCGGCGGCCTCCAACGGGTTCACCAACCTCAAGGGTGTGGCTTCGTCTTTGGCTGTCGGCTCGTTTGATGAACGGGCGGGGCGCAAAGGTTTGACTTTGGGTGCGTCGGCTTGGCTCTTGTCGATCTGGTATCGAGCCAGCTGATCGGCACGGTTGTCCATAATCTGTTCCGTGATCTCCAGGAAACTGTCGATCATCTTGCCGCCGCCGCTGCGCGACCACATCTCGGCATCGCCTGTCTTGTCCCGGGCCGTGATCGCGTCGCGGGCCGAAAACAAAATGGACCGATTGAACAGGTGACCAGCTTCGCGGTTAACGCGGCGCAGTACTTTTTGACGGTCTTTGAGGCTCAGGGCATCTGCCCGCGTCACCAAAAGCAACGAGTTGTGTTGCAACCTCTCGGGTAGGGAAACCCATGTCGCGCGTTCGGTTTCGCGCCAGGCTTGTGTCGCGTGGGTACACCACAAAACGCCGTTTGCCTGACCCACCGCGCGTTGCCACACATCCGTCGAGATCTTGGGGTCCGAAATGCCGGGTGTGTCAATCAGGTCGACAGCTTCCAGAATATCGGCCTCAAGGAAGATGCGGATGAACTGTGCGTCATTGACGCCAACGGTTTCAAGCTGATCCAGTTCGATCGGTTCAGTACTTCCGTCATGGCGTTTGATATAGGGCGCCTGATTGCCCCAGCTAAACCAGACCGGTGGCAACTGGGTTGCCGTCACCTGCGTCGGCAAGGTCTGCGTTCGCAGCAAAAAGTTCATCAACGTGGATTTGCCGGCGCTGAACTCGCCCATCAGGGCGAAAACCGGTTTGCGACGGGACCACTGCTCGATGCGTTCCCATGCCTTCGGAGAAACAAAGCGTGTTTGTGTATCTTTTGCCATTTTTCTACTTATGCCGCTTCGTTGCTTAGATCTTTCAGTATGTCACCCAGAATCTCGTCCTTGGATTTCTGTGGCTGCAAGCCCGCCATCGCCGCCGCAGTCTGACCCGGGTTCTTGTCGGCAGAAGACGAGATGCTCAGCAGAGTTTCCTTCTGCTCGCGCAGGAAATCCGTCAGGATCGCGCGAACGTTTTCCAGAACCGCCGCGATCTGGTTTTCCTCGATATCCTTGGTGATCGAATTTGCCTCGGACGCGATCAACCGCGTGTAATCCGCCGCATATGCCTCAAACCCCTTTCGTCGTTGCCACCAACGTCGCCACCAGGTGCTTTGCAAGTCCAGTGCGATCGTCCGGCCGATGCCGAGAGGCGGTGGAACACGGGGAACAATGGGCGCTTCGATGCTGAATTCGCCCAGATGGTTGCCGAGTATCTTATGATAAAGCGCTTCAACATCCGCAGCAGCGGTTGCGTACAACGCCCCGGCATCTTTTCGCATGGCGCGGGCGAAACTGAAATAGGCAGCTTTTTGCAACGTCCGCAAACCTGCTGGATCGTATTGCCATGTGCCTTGTTCGCCATTTTTTTCAAGATGCGCGATCAGAGAGTCCGTCGCGCGTTTGACGAAATTGTCCTCGGCTGACTTCAGACGCTCCAACACCTTGTCGCGCAGCGCATTTGTCAACTCGGCGACTTTCTTTTCGTATTCGGCTGACACCGTGTTAACCGCCTCTTCGGGCGATACGCCGTCAAGATCCCGTGCAACGCCTTCACCTTCGGAAAGATTCCTAGCAACCGCAGTCGCGCGGATCTGACTGGCAATGTTTCGCGCCCGATGGCGGACGCGGTCCATCAGTCGCGCTCCGGCACCTTCTGCAATGCGCTCATTCATGGCCAGTAGCAGATCGGGCAGACCGGACAGCGCCCAGATTTTATCGAGCGAGGCCGCCTGATCACCGAAACCGGCGGCCAGGTAGAACGTATTCAAAGCCTGGCGCGACTCTTCTGTCAGAATATCCGGGTTCCCGGTCAACGCCGCTTCGGCCCACAGCGCACTGCCAAAAACGACGCTGGTATTTGTGTCGATATTGTTCTGTTTCAGCGTGTCCTGAATGCGGTCACGGATCTCTGGCACCTGGCTCACAGGATCGGACAGCTCGTCGATCCGGTTGACGAACAGGATGATCTGCCGGTTCTCGAACTGCGCGATAATGCGCATCAGGGCCATGTCCATTGTCGTCAGGGCCTGGCTTGCCGCCAATACCACAACGCAGACTTCGGATCCGCGCAGGCTGCGCAGAGTGATTTGTTCGCGCACCATGAACGTATCGTTCACACCCGGTGTGTCGCACAGTTTCAGCGCGATGGGGTATTGCGGAATGTCCATATACAGCTCGGCTGATTTGGTGACATCAGCAAACCGGCCCGTTTTGGGATCAATATCGGGATCGTCTTCATCGCCCAGGCAGACATAACGCTGAATCAGTTCCTCATCGAAATGATCATACTGATGGCTTTGACCCAGGATCAGGTCGAAATGTTTGCCAAGACGTTCCTCTGACTTGGCCTTCATCTCACCAATCTGGCGGCGGATGTCTTCCATCTCGTCATCTGCGCCGGCGCGATTGGCCAATTCGCCAAGACGACCGCCACCGACCATCAGGTTGTCCCATTCTTCCTGCTCGAAGAACGTGAACTTAGCCTTTGTGTCACCGGGCGGGCGCGTGTTGATGTTCAACGTCGTAACCACCGACGTCCAAGGGTTGACGTCTGACGGAAGCAGGCCGGGGTGCCCGGCAAGAATATTGACGATCGAGGATTTTCCGGCCTTGACCTGGCCCACCATCGTGACACTAGCGGTAAAGTTCTCCATCCGGGTCTTGAGGGTCGCCAGCCGTGCCGAGGAGCGCGCATCAGCCACCTCAGTCAGTTGATCAATCTGAGCCGTCAGTGAAGCCATGGTCGCCGTCATCGGTGCCAGTGCTTCGTTGCCCACAGACAAAAGGTGATCGTTGCGCGCCATACTTAACCTCCGGTTCCCGTTGCAGCAATTTCGGGTTCGTGAGCGACACGCCCCGCCGGAATGCTTGTCAGAGTGTCGATCCGCGCGATCAGGTCCAATGCATTGCCCAGAATTTCAGCTTCGGCCCGAGGTGAAATGGTCTCGTACGATTTGGAATCTGCCAGAACTTCGATCGAGCTGAAGCGGTCGCCGTTCTTGAGGCACGCAACACGGCGCCCGGTCGGGAAACCTTCGGATTTTGCTGCGGGCAACGGCATACGTGCGTTCGCAAGCAGGTAATGTTCACCGGAATGCGTTCGAAGCGAAATGCCAAAGCCTGTATTCGGATGGTCGCGATTCAGAGTTTTGAGCTCACCAAGGAAACTCTCACGAGCGAAGAAGACGGCTTCTTGCTCGGCGGCAGCGGAGGGATTCAAATCGGTCACAGCAGAAAGCCTTGTATTGGAGTTGAGCAAAAAAACTCGTACCGGCGCCAAAGTGGCAAAAAGACTCATTAACTCCTGATAAACAACAAGTACCTTCAAGGCGGTGTTATTTTGGCGCGAATAAGATTTTTTAGCGGTTGAATTGTGGCGGCAATGTGGTCGATCTCTCATAAGAATGCCTCAACCGACGCGAGTATCTCGATGAGGCAGATCAGACCGAGAAACGTCCGGCAAGCTTGTATGCATGCATAGTCGGCGCAGCCAAATGACGCGAAGGTGACGTCTTTTCAGGTGCATTCGAAGGATTTGGAGGTCGAAAACCTTTTGATTTTAGACTTTCGAATAAAAACAGATATTTATGTTTCGTTGCTTTACCGAAAACACCGGATCTGGAGGATGTAACCATGTTCCTTGTCAGATCCAGTAACACAGTCTGCGACAGTTTTCCGGATCAGACTGCATCAACTCTGGTCCGTTGTGCCTTGATTCTCCATCAAGTCTGGCGGCACAAGTTCCGACTTGTAGTTCTGGCGTCTATTCAACGTTAGCGCGTTTTTAATGGCTTGATTGTGCCAGGCGTCAACCTGAGAACCAAAAGTCGAAAAGCAGCGTCATATAGCTGCTTGCAAACCGGTTGCAGGTAGGGTTTCAGACGCCTCTGGTTTCGCGACCGTTGCGTTGCTTGCGGTATCAACCAGGCCGAAAACAGGTTGCAGTTTTCAACCAGGCAGCCCGGCAAGTCACAAACTTTCTATTCCTCGAATTTTCCCTCTCGCACTCCGATGCAAGCTTTGTTATTGACCGCTTCATTCCAGCGCAAACGCGCTTGGTTGCGGGTGTGGCGAAATTGGTAGACGCACCAGATTTAGGTTCTGGCGCCGCAAGGCGTGGGGGTTCAAGTCCCTCCACCCGCACCATATGAATTTACCATAATCATCATTATACGAATTATAATTGCGCCCGGGTGCGCGCTACTTCCAAGTGCGACGCCTATTAGAAACCAATGGGTTATCTAATGAGGAGGTCATGGCGTGAGGACAGTGTATTTGCAACTCAGCATCGAAGAGCGCCGTAGAATTGAGCGCTGGAGGCAGGCGGAAGTTCCTGTTCGAGAAATGGCACGTGTGTTGAAGTGCTCGAAAGCCACCATCCATCGAGAGATCAAGCGAAACTTCTTCTCGGATCCTTGTCTGCCGAAATGCGATAGCTACTACGGCGCGTCTGCGCATCGGAAAGCTGCGGATCGGCGCGTCCGGCAACGTAAACTGATCCGCCATCCCGAGTTGCGCAAGCGTGTCGTCGAGCGGCTAAAGAATGGCTGGACGCCTGAGCAGATCGGCAACCGAATGATCTATGAAGGCGCAAAGCTACGCGTCTGTCAGGAAACGATCTACCGCTACATCAATTCCAGAGAAGGCATGGCCGACGAGCTCTGGTGGTATCTGCACGAGCATCGAATGTTTCGTCGGCCACGCCGCGCCAGAAAGCGCCAGCCCCCCAAGTTTGACTGTGATGTCAGCATCCTGTTTCGCCCAAATGACGTGGCGCATCGACGTCAGTACGGTCACTGGGAGTGAGATTTGATGCTGTTCAAACAGGCTCTTGGCTAGTCAAATGTCACGTCACTGGTCGAACGCGTCAGCCGGTTTACGGTGCTGCTGAAGAACCCGAACAAGCGCACGAGGCCCGTGATGGGCAAGATCATGAAGGCGGTGGGCAACCTGCCCCATCTGGTACGGAAATCCATCACCTTCGATCGCGGCACCGAATTTGTCTCGTGGCCCAATTTGCAGGCCGAGATCGGAACGCAGACTTGGCTTTGCAAGCCGTCCTCACCCTTGCAGAAAAGCACGGACGAAAACACCAACCGCCGCGTTCAAAGATGGCCGCCAAGGAAGCGGGACATTATGGCCCTCACTGATCATGACTTGAAGGTGATCAGTGACCGCCTCAATGCGACGCCCAGAAAATGCCTGGGCTGGAAGACGCCCGCCGAGGTGTTCCGGGAAAAGATGATGGAAGAAATGGGCCGAGCCCCCTACCCTCAAAGGCAATAGGAGTCGCAGTTCAGGTATCGCTCACAGTCTTCGGATGTAGGAGTACGTAAGAGTGAGATCGAGCGACTGAGTCTCGTCTCACCTTGATTTCAACACCTCAAGATTCTTGCGCTTTTTGAATGTTTCGACGGTTCAAGCGCTTCAAGTCCACGTCAAACGGAAAGCCAGCAAACCTCTTCGCAACCTGGAAACCGGCGCAGAGTGTCTTACTTGAGCATAGTTGATCGGTAGAATCCCCTGCTCCGGCACTCTGGGCGCGAGGGAGATGGAATACACCAGCAACTGAAAGTTTGCGGAGTCAACAATGCCCCTGAAATAAACAAAAAGACTATCTGTCTTGCCTGGCCTTGGCTTGCCTGCAATGTTGCTGGGCAACTCTCCAACCGAAAAAGGAGCTCCTATGTCTCGACTTTCAGACCGCAGAGACTTTGCCACCGAAATCTGCGAGCAGGCTGGGGTAATGGCCAAAAAGTTCTTTGCAGATCGGGTCAATCTTGTCGTTGATCAAAAAGGCGCTCAGGACTGGGTCAGCGAGGCGGACAGGAGCGTCGAAACCTTCATTCGTCAAAAGATCTCGGAGGCTTGGCCCAAAGATGGCATTTACGGTGAAGAACATGGCGCGGTAGCGGGAGAGAGTGGCTTTGACTGGGTTATTGACCCAATTGATGGAACCACGAATTTCGTGAACGGTATTCCAGCGTGGACCATTGTTCTGGCTGGTGTCACCAACGGCCAAACGGAGATTGGCGTGATCCATGATCCAAGCGTGGATGAGACTTTTGTCGCAACGCGCGGAGAAACAGCGACACTTAACGGATCACCGATACGGGTCGCTTCAGGAGTGCCTTTGCGCGACGGAACTGTGGCCGTAGGATACTCGAACCGGATTGAAAGCCGTCATGTTTTACCCGTGATCGAGAATCTGATCGAGCACGGGGCGATGTTTCACAGAAATGCCAGCGGAGCGCTTTCGTTGGCCTACGTCGCTGCCGGACGCCTTTTGGGTTACGTCGAGGAACACATGAATGCTTGGGATTGTCTGGCTGGGCAATTGCTGGTCGCGGAAGCGGGCGGCGTTGTCGAGGATCAGAACGCCGATGCGATGATCCGAGACGGTGGGCGCGTGATCGCAGGCACGCCAGATGTGTTCGAGACGTTACGTGAGATCGCAGAGAACGCATGGAGCGCTTAACGTCTAAGTCAAAGAGACCCAACCTGAATCAGGTTTGAGTGTCGCTAGATCAGCCTGCCAGAAATGGCCTTGTGAGGGCTGGTCATACTTGCGGTCTATCGAACAATCCGAAAGTGCGCACCAAAGCAATGTGCCTACTGCCCCGTGTGTCGTGATTGCAAGATCCCCGGCATCATGCGTCTGGATTATCTCTGTTACTGCGCGATGAATGCGTCTCTGCGCCTCGACAGCTGTTTCCCAACCGCGATAGCTCGTATCCGGCTGCGCAAAGAAAGCATCGGCGGCGGCCTCGAAATCGTCCCGAGGCAAGTAACCGGTTGCGCTGCGGTCGTTCTCACCAAGACCCCAGTTGCAATTCACGGGTAACGCTTGTGGTGCAGCAAGAATCTCACCTGTTTCGCGGGCCTTCCGCTCGCCACTGGTCCATATCTGCGTCACGTTGGATAAGACTTCACTGGATGCAAATTCGGTAGCGCGTTTGCGGCCCACAGCGTTCAATCCCCACTCAGTTATCGGGACGGCCGGATCGACAGAGACCTCGGGGTGCGAGATGATAGTGAGTTTCGGCATTTAATCCGGCAAAAGAACGGGGCCTTTGTCAGCAAAGCCCATTTTGGTTTTTGTGCCGGGATCAAGCGGCGTATCGACGTCATCGTGTACAGCAAAAACCTGACCGAATTCACCGGTCAGCGTATATTCCATCCGAACGCCAACATAGGTCGCCTTGGCCACCGTGGCTGGGATGCCTTGGTCTGAGCCGATGACCAGACGCGAGGGGCGCACAGCGATGGTCGCAGGTCCTTCGGACAAACCGCGACGTGGTAGCGTGTGGTGGTAACCTTCTATTTCTATCGTTGCCGCGTCGCCGTTGATTTCGACGATTTGGCACTCCAAAAGATTTGCCTCGCCTATGAAATCGGCAACAAATCGGTCGTTCGGGGCATCGTAAAGCTGGCGGGGTGTGCCCATTTGGGCGATTGCTGCGTTGCGCATGACGACAATCTCATCCGAGACCGCCAGTGCCTCTTCCTGATCGTGGGTCACGTAGACAACTGTCAAACCAAGTTCTTGCTGGATTGCCCGAATATCCTCTCGCACCTGACGGCGAAGCTTGGCATCGAGGTTGGACAACGGCTCGTCGAACAGCAGAACCTGCGGCTCAAGAACCAGCGCGCGGGCGACTGCAACACGCTGTTGTTGACCCCCCGACAGTTCAGAGGGAAGACGGTTGTCGAACCCCTGAAGACCAACAAGTTCCAATCCATTCAGAGCGCGGCTGCGGGCTTCATCCTTTGCAAAACCCGAGAAGGTGAGGCCATACATCACGTTTTCCAGCACGCTCATGTGAGGGAAAAGCGCGTATGACTGGAACACCATGGATACGTCACGGTCGGTGGCAGGCAATTTGGTCACGTCCCGATCTCCGATCAGGATCTTGCCCGAGCTTGCCATTTCCAACCCGGCAATCATGCGCAGAGTCGTTGTTTTCCCACAGCCTGACGGGCCAAGCAGTGTGACGAGCTTTCCCGCCTCGACGTTCAGGTTGATGTTGTCGACAGCGACGACATCCTTGCCGAACACTTTCGACACGTTCTCAAAGCGTACCGGGGCAGCCTTGGAACCGATTTTGGTGTCGGTCATGGCGATGTCTCCGTTCCGTGCTGCGTGCGTCGGCCAATTTGGACCCGACCGACGAGAAGTTGCAATAAGCCGACCGCCGCGAGCATCACGAAGATCAGCGTCGTCGAATAGGCGATCGCAAGGCCATAGTCGTTGTTCTCGACCCGACCGATGATGTAGCTGGTCGCCATGTCATATTCTGCACTGACCAGAAAGATGACAGCCGAGATCGCCGTCATGGCGCGCACAAAGCTGTATACAAGCGCGGCAAGTATCGCAGGGCGCAACAGCGGCAGAATGATGTTTCGGAACGTCTGCCACGAGTTTGCACCAAGGGTCAGCGAGGATTCATCAAGGCTGCGGTCAAGCTGCGACATGCTCGCGATCCCCGCACGAACGCCGACCGGCATATTGCGGAAGATGAAGCTGACCACGAGAATGACACCCGTACCCGTGATTTCAATCGGCGGAACGTTGAAGGCCAGGATGTAGCTGACGCCGATCACTGTCCCGGGGATGGCGAAGGACAACATTGTTCCAAATTCGAAAGCGTTTTTGCCTGCAAAATTTTGTCTTGTCAGCAGATAGGCGGTCACTAGGCCAACGGCGGCAGTCAACGGGGCAGCAATGGCCGCGATGGTTATGGTGGTCCAGAAACTGTCCCAAGCTGCCCCGGTCCAGCGAATACCCTCTTCTTCGAAGCGGACCGAGAATGCAGTGATATAGTGTTTGATCGTCAGCGAGTTATCGACGCCCCACAGCTCGACAACACTGCCGTAAATGATCATCGCATAGACAACAATTGTGAACAGCGCCCAACCCAGAGCGACGAGCAGTACCGGAACAGAAAGGCCAGTGGGCATCAGTGGATGGACGCCGGCATCCCCTTTGCCGGTGACGGTTGTGTAGCTTTTCTTCCCCAGCCAGACACGCTGCGCGTAAAAGGCGGAAAGAGTAAAGAACAGCAGCACCATGGCCAGAACCGCAGCCCTGCCTTGATCGTACTGAGCGCCGACGATGGCAAAGAATATCTCGGTCGAAAGCACGTCGAAATTTCCGCCCAATACAAGCGGATTTCCGAAATCGGCCATGCTTTCGATGAAGCCCAGAAGAAATGCGTTCGCAAGACCAGGCCGCATCAGGGGCAAGGAAACCGTCTTGAATGTCTGCCATCTGCTGGCGCGGAGCGTTTGCGCCGCTTCTTCCATCGACGGAGAGACGCCTTCAACCACACCAATCAGAACAAGAAACGCAATTGGTGTAAACGCGAGTGTCTGCGCAATCAGGATGCCCGGCATTCCATACAGCCAGCGTGTTGGTTGCGTGCCGAACAGTTCGGCAAAGAACCGGGTGACAGAGCCGGACAGGCCAAAAAGCAGGATCAGCGCCAGGCCGATCACGAATGGCGGGGTGATTATTGGCAGAACGGTCAGAGCCCGCAGCGCGCGCTTGTAGCGAAAGCCTGAGCGCGTCACGACAAGTGCAAAGCAAAGACCCAGGACCGTGGTGATGACGCCAACGAGGATGGCAAGGAACAGTGAATTCCAGGCGGCGCCACAACGCGCGCCCTGAAAACAACCCAGACCCCACAGTCGATCATCGAAAAACTTCGAGAAGAAGACCGCGATGGAATACGCGCCGTCTTCGGTGATGAAGGCAGCGAAAAGCATCTTCGCGATGGGAAAAAAGACAAACACGGAGACAATTGTAATAACGCCTCCGATGGCGCTTACGACAAAGACGTCACCGTTAATGGCACCCCTTGCCGCAATCCCCTGAGTAAGCAGGAACAGAAAGCTCGAGGCGCATATCATCGCGCCATAGCCCATGCCGAACTGACGGTCGCCAAGCTCGCCAAACATCGCCTCCAACCAATGAAAGTTGAAACCTCTGATGCCAATGCTGAACCCCTGAGCGATCAGCCAGCCAAAGCCAAGCGCCCCTGACAGGATCAGTATGCGGGCGTAAACTGGATCAGATTTGGTGCGCTTCAACACCAGAAGCGGCAGGGCCAGTGCGATCAAAAGCGGCGTGAGCCAAAGTTTTTCACCCTGCCCAATCAGAAACGCAGCGGGGGCGTAATCCTCATCGAATGGATAGCCGTCCAAAAGCCACCCGAACGACCAAAGGCCACCGTCGACCATATACCAAGGCAACAGGCAGAATCCGACCCACCCGGCCGTGATCCAAAAGATCAGAACCGGATGGGTCGTTTTTGAAGTCCGGTCAGTCATTTACTGCGGCAGAGTGGAAACTTCTTCGTCCCATTTCTGCAACAGACGCTTCCGTTCGTCCGAGGACCCATACTTTTTGAAGTCATAATCAATCAGCTTGATCTGACTCATGTCTGGCGCGCTCTCCGAAGTTTTTGCGTTCTTGTTCGATGGCACCTGGAACGCGTTGACCTGCAAAGCAAGGTTCTGAGCTTCGGGCGAAAGAGCCCAATCATAGAACTTCTTCGCTTCTTCTTCGTTGCGGGCTCCGTCAATAATCGACATCGAGCCAATCTCGTATCCCGTACCTTCGCATGGCGCGACGACCTTGATCGGGAACCCGGAAACGGCCTGTTTCACGGCGTCATGCATGAAGACGATACCAATTGTGTTCTCGCCACGACCGGCGGCCTTGATCGGCGCCGATCCGGATTTGGTGTACTGATTGATGTTCGAATGCAGGCCCTTCATGAACTCAAAGCCTTCATCCTCGCCGAAGATCTGCACCATCGACGCCAGCGTGGTGTAGGCCGTACCTGATGAGTTCGGATTCGCCATCTGAACGTGGCCCTTGTATTCGGGCTTCAGCAGGTCTTTCCAACAGGCCGGTTCGGGCAGGTTGTTTGCAGCGATAAGATCGGCATTGTAGCCGTAGCCAAGTGCGCCCGAATAGATGCCGATCGTTCTGTTACCCGCGCTTTCTGCCTGGGATATCGCCCAATCATGAAGCTGATCGCGCATTGGCGAAATGTATTCCAACGTCAGGCCCTCTTCGGCGGCCTGCAAATGCGGATCACCCGTACCGCCCCACCAAACGTCCCCTTTCGGATTCGAGCTTTCGGCGCGTATTTGTGCAAAGGTTTCCCCTGACGACTTCCGGGTCATGTTGACGTCGATGCCCGTCGCATCTTCAAAGCTGCGCGCCATCAGTTGGCACCAGTCTTCTTGCGCCGAACAATAAAATGTCAGTTTGTCGGCCTGTGCCGCCGACAGTGACGCAGCCAGGGCGATCACCGATCCAACCGTGGTGGATATCAATTTCCTCATTTTCTTCCTCCCTTTGAGCTTGATGCGTCCGGGTTTCCCGGTTCTTTCATGCCCTTCCTCATGCAGCCTGTCGAAGTTTCTTTATGACAATTTTGACTTCTGGATTGTCTGTCAGATTGTTCAGCAAATCTGACAGGTCGCTTTCTTGAACCAACTTTGCGGCCTTTGCCGGTGAAAACCAGTGACGCGTACGTTCACCTTTTTCCTTCCAGCGTCGCTTCAGCTTTTCGACGACCATCGGATAAAGGGTGACGCGGCAGCGAACGCTGCTTTGCCCCTCGTATCGTTTATCATAGAAAAAATGACCGATTGGCCGTTTCGATATGGTGCCGACGGCGCCTGCTTCTTCTTGCGCTTCGATTTCAGCGGCTTGCCATGGTTTTTTGCCGTCCATCAGCCATCCTTTCGGGATAACCCACCGGCCGGTATCCCGCGAAGTGACCATAAGAACGCGCAACTTGCCAGCCTTGTCCCAGCGCATCGGAAGCGCCGCAATCTGATCTGCCGTTTCGCTGTCGCTCATGCCGCCTCTCAATGCCACACGATCAAGAACCAAAAGGAAGCAGTCTCATTGGCAAGTTGGCCGGTCAACGCTTTGCCTTGGCTCGTATTCTGAATTTGATCAGCCTGTGCATCTTTGCTTTGCGCTTCGAAATACTTGTGTTCGCTCGAATTCTCACAACCTTCCGAGGGTTATGCAACAAAAAATATTGCATTATGACCGAAAGCCCACAAAAGTGGATTTCGAAACCTAGTCGGGTCGTCGGATGTCCAAAACTAAAACGCGCGGCAAAATGTCTGAAAAGAACCACAGCCGGGTAAAGAAATCCGACCGGCGCCAGCAGATATTGCTGGAACTGAAGCTGCGCCCGCACGTTCGCATCAACGAACTGGCGCAGCGGTTCAACGTCTCCACCGAGACGGTACGCAGAGACTTCGATGCTCTGTCGAATGATGGCTTGATAGCGCGGGCACACGGGGGGGCATCGGCCGCCGCGCAAGGGCACTATCCGGGTCTGGATGAGCGAACAAACGCTCAGGTTGAGGAGCGTGAACGAATTGGCGCCACAGCGGCAGAAGTGATCCAGAGCGGTGAAACGGTCATGATCGATTCCGGCTCGACCACAATCGAAATGGCACGCGCACTGGCTTATATTGGCACACCTTGCACCGTAATCACCAATTCCATTCCCGTAGCCATGACCCTTGGCCATGGGGCTGCACAAGTGCTGTTATGCCCGGGGGAATACTTGGCAACCGAGTCTGCAACGATCGGAACCGAGACGCTGGAGTTTCTGTCCCGTTTCAACGTCGACAGGTGCATGATCGGTTCCTCGGGGTTTTCGACCGATGGACCTTCAGAAACAGTGCGCGGCTTTGCGGCAATAAAGAGGGCAATGCTGTCGCGAGCCGAGAAACGGCACCTTCTTGTCGATTCCGGGAAATTCGGCCGGAAAGGCCTGTCTCAAGTAGGGGACCTTGACGACCTGGATTCGATAATCACCGACAAAAAACCAACAGGAGAATTGCATAACGCCATTGAAAGCGCCCGGGTCGACGTTCTCGTCGCCGGGTAGATATGAAATGACTGATTAACAGCGGATAAAAAGCACCGCACTTGACTGGGAGGAAAACATGAAGATCGATATCAAACTATTGCTTGGGGCATCTGCAATCGCGCTCATGTCGATAAGTGGAACGGCGTCGGCGCAGGATTGTCCACGCGGTGACTTGGACGAGCGTTTTTGTGATGCCGACGGGGATTTGATCGCGGATATCCCCACAGATCCTTCCGAGCAGATAGATCCAGACACTTTGATTTTTGCCTATACGCCGGTTGAAGACCCCGCCGTATACAAAACCGCGTGGTCAGATTTTCTTGACCATTTGAAAGCAGAAACTGGCAAGGACGTCGTCTTTTTCCCTGTTCAAAACAACGCGGCCCAGATCGAGGCGATGCGTTCGGGGCGTTTGCACATTGCAGGCTTCAACACCGGTTCCAACCCACTGGCGGTAAACTGCGCCGGGTTCCGCCCCTTCACGATCATGGCTTCGAAGGACGGAAATTTTGGTTACGAGATGGAGATCATCACCTATCCAGGTTCGGGCATCGAAAAGGTCGAAGACATCAAGGGGAAACAACTGGCTTTCACATCGCCTACATCCAACTCGGGATTCAAAGCGCCCTCGGCGATCCTGAAAAGCGATTTTGATCTTCTGCCCGAACGCGATTTCGAACCTGTCTACTCGGGCAAGCACGACAACTCGATCCTGGGTGTCGCCAACAAGGATTACCTGGCGGCATCCATCGCGAATTCGGTAAAATCCCGGATGATCTCGCGCGATGTGATCAAGGAAGATGATGTCGTTACGATCTACAAGTCGCAGACCTTCCCGACCACAGGGTTTGGCACCGTTTACAACCTGACGCCCGAGTTGCAGGAAAAAATCCGCAATGCGTTTTTTAGTTTCGAATGGGAAGGCACGACACTGGAGGCGGAGTTCTCAAAATCGAACGAAGGCCAATTCCTTGAGATGACCTATCAGGAATTCTGGGACGTCATTCGTAAAATTGACGCGGCAAATGGCGTCTCTTACGCCTGCCAGTAATTTTTGGCTCATCCGGCGGGCCTGAAAGGGCCCGCTGTTCACCCTAATCTGGGGCATTTCATGCTGCGTCTTCAAAAGCTGACGAAAACATACAAGACCGGAGATCAGGCGCTGAAGGCCATCGATCTTGAGGTTCCAAAAGGACAGGTTCTGGCGTTGATCGGGCCCTCGGGCGCGGGCAAATCGACCATGATCCGTTGCATCAACCGCTTGGTTGAACCTTCAAGCGGCGGTGTCCTTCTGGATGAGGTTGACCTGACCAAGCTCGGATCGGGCGCGCTTCGGAAAGCACGCCGCGAAATGGGTATGATCTTTCAGGAATATGCGTTGGTCGAACGCCTCACGGTGATGGAAAACGTATTGTCCGGCAGGCTGGGATACGTGGGATTCTGGCGCAGTTTCCTGCGGCGGTATCCGCAGTCGGATGTGGACGAAGCCTTCCGCTTGCTCGATCGGGTCGGGTTGTTACACATGGCTGACAAGCGGGCAGATGAGCTATCTGGTGGTCAACGCCAAAGGGTGGGCATTTGTCGAGCATTGATTCAAAACCCGAAACTGTTGCTGGTTGATGAGCCAACCGCGTCGCTGGACCCAAAGACCAGCCGTCAAATCATGCGGCTGATCACCGAGTTATGTCAGGAACGCGGATTGGCGGCCATCATCAATATCCATGATGTGGCGCTCGCTCAGATGTTTGTTCCCCGTGTTGTGGGACTCCGATTTGGCGAAATTGTGTATGATGGGCTTCCCACCGGCCTTACCCCTGAGAAGCTGACCGAGATCTATGGGGAAGAGGACTGGGAGGCAACCATCGAAAAAGTGGACGAAGATGAAGATGTCGAGGCCGCAGAATGAGCCCAGAATGAGCCATCGAGAACTGGACGACATGCTGGGAAAAGGCTGGCGTAAGCCTGCCTTTGTCAAGAACCCAGTGCTCCGCTGGGCATTGCTCCTTGGATTTCTCGCCTACCTGATCGCAGCCTTTATGACCATCGAAGTCGATTGGGGTCGTGTCTATGAAGGGCTGGATCGCGGTTGGGCGTTTGTGCTTGCATTCACCAGCCCAGACTTCATTTCACGGTGGTCAGATATTTGGAGCGGCCTTCTGGAAAGTATCGTGATGACAGTGGCCGCGTCGGTCGTGGGTATCCTGATATCGATCCCGATTGGGCTGGGGGCTGCCCGCAACATCGCGCCATTGCCAGTCTATATGATTTGCCGAGGTATTGTTGCGATAAGCCGGGCATTGCAAGAGATCATCGTTGCCATATTGCTTGTGGCGATCTTCGGCTTTGGCCCGTTGGCCGGATTTCTGACGCTTTCCTTCGCCACCATAGGGTTTCTTTCGAAACTTCTGGCCGAAGATATCGAAGCCATGGACAAGGTTCAGGCCGAGGCGATCAAGGCCTCTGGAGCGCGTTGGCCACAATGGATCAACTATGGAGTTCAGCCGCAAGTGATGCCGCGACTTGTGGGCCTTTCCATGTATCGGATCGACATCAACTTCCGGGAAAGCGCGATCCTCGGGCTTGTGGGGGCTGGTGGAATTGGTGCGACTTTGAACACCGCATTCGACCGCTATGAATACGACACCGCGGCGGCCATTCTCATTCTGATTATCGGCATCGTGATGGCTCTGGAATACCTTTCGGGAATTATTCGAGCGAGGGTTCAATAATGCCGATACTTGAACGCGACGATGCGCAAATCTGGCGTCGCCGGACAACCGGTCAGAGCTTGGTTCGTTGGTTCGGCTGGCTGTTGGGCGTGGGGATCTTTGTTTACTGCTGGCAGCTGATCTCGGAATCGACCACTTGGTTTTTCGTCTGGGACGCGCCCCGCATCGCCAATGATATCTGGACACGGGCAACGCCCCCTAAATGGGAGTACATCACCCAACTGGGCCGCCCGATTTGGGACACGCTAAATATCGCCACATTGGGAACAATCATTGCCCTGTGCATGGCAGTGCCCGTCGCCTTTTTGGCGGCCCGTAACACAACGCCATCGGCCTTGTTCATCCGGCCGATTGCCCTGTTGGTCATTGTCTCGACTCGCTCTATCAACTCGTTGATCTGGGCGCTTCTTCTGATCGCAATTATTGGTCCCGGAGTTTTCGCCGGTGTCATAGCAATCGCCATTCGTTCAATCGGGTTTTGCGCTAAGCTTCTTTACGAAGCGATTGAGGAGATTGATCACACGCAGGTCGAAGCAATCACGGCAACCGGTGCTTCACGCTGGCAGGTCATGGCCTATGGGATCGTACCGCAAATCCTGCCCGCGTTTGCAGGCATTGCCGTTTTTCGATGGGATATCAACATCCGCGAATCCACGGTGCTCGGGCTGGTTGGAGCCGGAGGTATCGGGTTGCAATTGTCGGCTTCGCTCAACGTTCTGGCTTGGCCACAAGTCAGCCTGATCCTGATTGTCATTCTCGTCGCGGTTATGATCAGTGAATGGGTTTCGGCGAAAGTACGAGGGGCCATCATTTGACCGGTTTCTCTGTGCAAGAAGCTTTTGACGCCTACGAGGCTGTGCGACATCGCCTGCCGCAAACCAGATCTACCGAATTGAGCTATCGCCAGGCGGACACGCTGGAGGACATAGCTCATGAGTTTGACGTGTTCTTCCTCGATGCTTTCGGGGTTCTCAATATTGGTGATACGGCAATCCCGGATACGCCAGATCGGGTCAGGTCGCTGACAGCCGCCGGCAAACGTGTTCTGGTCGTGTCGAATGCCGCCGGGTTTCCCCACGCAACTCTTATGGAGAAGTACAACAGGCTTGGTTACGATTTTGCACCGCAAGACGTGATAACCAGCCGGGCCACGTTGTTGTCTGAACTGAACGGCCAAAGTGATTTGCATTGGGGATTGATGGCGGCCCCCAGTGCCGGCCTTCGCGATCTGGAGGGGCTGAAACTGTCCTACCTGGAGGATGACCCGAAGCCCTACGAAACCGTCGACGGGTTCTTGTTGATCGGGTCAGCGGTTTGGACTGAAGCGCGACAAGCCATGTTGGAGGCCACTTTGCAAGAGCGTCCCCGCCCGGTATTGGTCGGCAACCCTGACATTGTCGCTCCGCGCGAGTACGGTTTTTCCAAGGAACCCGGTCTTTACGCGCACCGGCTGGCAGACCGGACAGGCGTCGCCCCTCAGTTCTTTGGAAAGCCTTTCGCCAATATCTATGATATTGCTTTCCAACGTCTCGGACACATCGACAAGTCCCGGGTTCTGATGGTTGGCGACAGCCTTCACACCGACATACTGGGCGCACGAGAAGCAGGCATAGCTTCCGCACTCATCTCGGGATACGGTTTCTTCGCAGGGCATGATGTTGAAGCAGCGATCATGAAGGCAGGGATAGCACCGAACTTTGTTTTAAACCGGCCTTGATGTCAGGGCGTTCCGCTTAGATACGTTTTCCTGTTAACTCGAACATCCGGTGAATCTGCGTTGCGAACATGCCGCCGAAGTGCATGAAGCGCCGCGTGTGAACGGCGGCTTTGGAAAACCATCCTCAACAACTGAGCTCTGAGCTCATGTCCGGCTTGGGCCGCATTCCGACCTGTGCAATGCCCGCTTTATGCGCATGGCCGTCGTCGGCTTAACGGAGCATGTCTGCCTTGAAAGGCTTCCGGTTCGTCAGATTGCAATGTTCCGTAATCGCGATTGGCATGTTTCGGTCTGGATGGAGAGGTCGGGATTATTGATGCGCCCGCCTCCCCTGCCCCCACCTTTCACCGTCCCACATGTCAGTGTCGTCAGAAAGCAAAGCTTCATACGCTTTGCGCGACCTTGTTCATGGCGAGTTAGCACCACGGTCAACCATTCAGGCAACCGGCCGCAATAATGCGGTACCTTTTGATCTTGCTGATGTCTGCGCAGAATCTCAGATTTGCGCCCATCGAACCGGTGCGGGACATTCAGTCGGTCTCGCCAAAACCTTTCGGTACCGGCAGATCAGGCAGAGTTGCCGCGCGTTTTTGCAAGGCCCGCCCGATGACCACACGGCTGATTTCTGTCGTCCCGTCCACGATCCGCAGCATTTGCGCGAGGCGGGACAAGCGATCCAGGCCGTAGGGTTGCAACAGCCCTGCACCACCCAGGACCTGCGTACAGGTGTTCGCGGCCTTTACTGCGGCATCTGGCACAAACCGTTTGGCATGAGCGGCCATCAAGGGGCCTTCGGGCGTGCCAAGGGAGTCTGCCGCCTTTCGGTAGAGAAGCTTTGAGGCTTCAAGGTCGGTTGCAACCTCGCCCAGCATCCACTGGATCCCGTCCAGATCAAGGTTCCTGCCGCCAAACATCTTGCGGTTCTTGGAATAGGACAACGCCGTATCCAACGCAGATTGCATCAATCCACAGCATCCTGAGGCAATCGAAACACGGGCAATGTCGATGGCCATGAGCGCGCCTTGAAGACCCTGACCAATGGGTAGGATGATGTTGGTTTCATCGACCACGACCTTGTCCATGTACATTTCGGCCAGGGGCAGGAAGTTGTAGGACGGGGTATCGTAAAGCGGCCCAAAGCTGAGGCCCGGTGCGTCGGCGGGAATGGCGATCATCGCCATGTCCTTGTGGCCGGGTGTGTCGCTGGTCTTGACCACAGTGAAATAGATGTCCGCCTCGGTCGCGAGGCTGACCCATGCCTTCGCGCCGCTGATCGTCCATGTGCCGTCGTCATTGACCACGGCGCGTGAATACATGTTTGTTGCGTCCGATCCGGATTGTGGTTCGGTCAGTGCAAAGTTCGCCAGCTTGCGACCAGATGTCAGGTCCCGCGCCCACTTTTCCTTGAAGGCATTTGTGCCATAACCGCAGCCCGCGAAGGTGCAGATGTTATGCATCGACAGGGCAAAGGCATAGGCACCATCGCCCCGTCCCAGTTGTTCATAGACCTGAATGCCTTGCGCCAGCGGCAAGCCCTGACCGCCAAACTCTTCGGGGGCGTAGAGGCCCGTCAGGCCAGCGGCCCCGGCCTTGTCCGAAGCATCGCGCGGCCACTTCTTCGCGGCGTTCCAGGCATCCACATTGGGCAGGATCACCTGCACGGCGTGGTCGCGTGCGGCTTGGAGTATGGTGTCGAGTTTGTCTGACATTGGCGGATCCTTTCACGACGGTCATTCTCAGATGGCGCCACAACCGGGAAGCCATGGATGAGCGGGATGATGAGTTTTTGAGGGCAAAACTTCCGATAAGAAGTTTTTTCTACAACAAGATTTAGCGAGCCTGCCCGCTGGGGACCATCTCGTGCAATGACAGATCATTGTCCAAAAGTGACAAATCGGGCACCCTACATTTGCACCCTGCGGTATGAGCTTGGCGTGCTTCCCGTCCAACGCTGAAAGGCCCGGTGGAAATTGGCCGCCGACGAAAATCCGACATCATGTGCGATGGCTTCAACGCTTTTCCGCCCCGCCTGAAGATCACGGATAGCGATGTCACGCCGCAGGGCATCCTTGATGGCCTGAAACGATGTACCATCCGCATGCAGCCTGCGGATCAGGGTGCGGGGGGTCATGTGCATCGCGGATGCCGTCCGGGTCAGGGTTGCCGCGCCCCATCCCGATTGGACCAGATAGGTGCGCACCCGCAGCGATTGGGTGTGCTCTCGCGAACTGGTGAAGATCCAGTCTCGGGGCGCGTTTTGCAAAAACCTGTCAAGGTCATTTGTGCTGCGCGCCTGCACTGGACCCAGCGCATTCTGATCGAACGAAATCGCGGTGGCACCTTGGCCGAACCGTAGCGGTGCCGGAAAGATGACCGCGTAATCCTGATCAAAGTCGGGGCGCTCAAACACGAAATCGACAGCCTTGACCGGAACTTCGTGCCCCGCCAGCCAAGACATGAGCCCGTGGGCAAGTTTGAGTATCAGCATGTGCCCGAACCGCTGAACCTGGGCCGCGCCCCGTGGCTTCAGAGTAAGCACCAGCATGTTGTCGGCGTCATCCAGATCAAACCGATAGTCATCCAGCAACAAGTTCCAGAAGGTCGAAAAGCGATAAAGTGCCGATGAAAGAGACGTGGCTTCCCGGACTGTCGTCAAAAGATGTTGCAGGGCTCTCGGCCGGATTGGGCGGCTCCAAAGCCCCATCATCTCATCACCGGTCTCAACTGCGGCAAGTTGATAGAGACACACGATCTGATCCAACGTGACGCGACCATGAGGGTGACACGTATCCGCGACCAAACCCGACCGGGCGAGAAGCGATGCCATCTGAACCTCGGGACATAGCGTACGCAATGCCGTCAGCCAGTCATCGATAAACTGGCTGGAAACCGTGGAAAGGATCGTTGGCGCGACATTGGTCATGACGTGCAAGGAGGTATCACCAATTCCGGTCGAGATGAAACACGGCGAATGTAGGTTGCGGATTGGCAATGTCTTCACCAATCAACGCTCCGGTTGAGCTTTTTTCAGTGGGCTGTCGCCCCTGTTCGCCGCACCGGTCATCAAATATTGCTGTGCGGTGGCGGGCAGAGCTTTTGTTTGCATCGGCAAGCAATCTTGCGGATGTATTGGGCGCTCTTTTGGCTCGGGGCGTTCATTGCCCCAAATTCCGGGCTGTAGACGGCCAAAGTTTAATCAGTCGGGCTTTGATAATGAGCAGCTGAGAAGCCGTCACAGGCACCAATTCCAAAACATCGCAAAAATAAATAGCAATTTTTTTGAATACTTTTACCATGTGGTCAAATTAGGGGGCAGATGAATGTTTGACATCATCATCAGAAAGGCCAGCTTGCCGGATGGCCGCGAACCGGTGGATATTGCGATCAACGGCGACCGTGTTGCAGAAATTGCCGCTGACATCATGGGTGAGGCGCGCGAAGAAATTGATGCAACGGGCCGCCTGGTTTCACCTCCGTTCGTCGACCCGCACTTCCATATGGACGCCACCCTTAGCCTCGGGTCGCCACGTATGAATGTTTCGGGCACGCTGTTGGAGGGCATCGCGCTTTGGGGAGAACTGAAGCCCCTTCTGACGCCCGAAGCGGTGATCGAGCGGGCCATGCGATATTGCGATCTGGCCGTGTCGCAGGGATTGCTGGCCATCCGTTCGCATGTGGATGTTTCGTCAACTCCGTTGGTGGGTGTCGAAGCTTTGCTAGAAGTGCGCAAGCAGGTTGCCCCCTATATTGACCTGCAATTGGTGGCATTCCCGCAAGATGGACTGTATCGCGCAGAAAATGCAGAGAAAAATCTGATCCGGGCGCTCGATATGGGGGTCGATGTAGTGGGCGGCATCCCGCATTTTGAACGCACGATGTCGGAAGGCGCCCGATCGGTCACGAGGCTGGCCGAAATTGCCGCGGATCGCGACCTGATGCTGGACCTGCACTGTGATGAAAGCGACGATCCGATGTCGCGCCATGTGGAAACCCTCGCCTATGAGACCACGCGACTCGGGCTCGGGGGTCGTGTGACTGCAAGCCACGTCACCGCGATGCATTCATACGACAATTACTATGCCTCGAAGCTTGTTCCGTTGATCGCGGAAAGCGGCATGAACGTCGTACCGAACCCGCTTATCAATATCACGCTGCAAGGCCGCTCGGACACTTATCCGCGCCGCCGTGGCCTGACACGCGTACCAGAATTGCGTGCAGCAGGTGTGAACGTTTCCTTCGGGCAGGATTGCACCATGGATCCATGGTATTCTCTTGGGTCCGCCGACATGCTGGAAGTGGCCCATATGGGCGTGCATGCGGTGCCGATGACATCCCGCGAAGCGATGGAATGGGCTTTCACATCCGTTACCCAGAACGGTGCCAGGACCATGGGTCTGCCTGACCCGACAATTCGCAAAGGCGGCCCAGCCAACATGGTTGTGCTGCAAGCGCGTGACCCGATTGAAGCTGTTCGCATGCAGGCCACACGTCTTGCCGTCATCAAAAACGGCAAGGTGCTGGCGCGTACCGAACCAAGACTGGCCGCGCTTTCCCTGCCCGGCCGCCCCTCGACCCTGGATCCCGCGGATTACGCGCCCAGGCCCAATATTCAGGAAGACCAAGAACAAAAATAATTGCCACCAACAGAAGAGGATACTCCGATGAAACTCACCACTACACGTCGTCAACTGATGGTCGGCGCCGCGGCCATGCTGGCCCTGCCGGCTTATATCCGCCGCGCCAATGCACAATCTGCAACCCGCGTCGCTGGCGTGCATATGTCTCCGGTCGAAAATGCATGGAACAGCCGGATCCACGTGGCGATGCAGGAAGCCGCCGAGGCTGGCCTGATCGAATATGAGTTTTCAGAGGGTGTGGCTCCGACCGACTATCCCCGTGCGATGCGCGAATACGCCGAAGGCGGCGCGCAAATCATTTGGGGCGAGTCTTACGCGGTGGAACGCGAAGCACGCGAAGTGGCGGGTGATTACCCCGATACCGCGTTTTTGATGGGGTCCTCCGGCGGACCGGAGGGCGACAATTTTGGCGTCTTCGGCACCCGCAACCACGAGGCGGCCTATCTGGCCGGAATGCTTGCCGGCCAAATGTCGGAAAGCAATGTTTTTGGTTCCGTCGGCGGTTATCCGATCCCCGAGGTGAACCTCCTGATCAATGCTTTCCGGATGGGCGTCAGTGAAGTGAACCCTGACGCCACTTTCCTTAACGGTTTCATCGGAGCATGGTTTGATCCGGCTCGCGCGCAGGAAGCCGCGATTGCCCAGATCGACGCGGGCGCGGACATCCTGTTTGGTGAACGCATTGGCACCGCTGACGCCGCTCAGGCGCGCGGCGTGAAGGCCATCGGTTCACTGATAGATTATACACCGCGCTATCCCGGCACGGTCTTTGCCAACGCGATATGGAACTATGGGCCAACCATCGAAGCCATCGTGGCGGATGTTCAGGCCGGCAATCCCACCGGGCGCAATTATACCGAATATTCCTTCATGGCTCATGGCGGCAATGAGCTGATCTATGTCGCCGACGAAGTGCCTGCCGACGCCGTCCCTGCGATGGAGGCCAAACAGGCCGCGATCCAATCCGGCGAATGGGACGTTCCGATCGACGAAAGCGAGCCCTCCTGATCGCGGCGGCTTTGACGTGACCGATGCCACGGCTCTTGCTGCTGCCGTTTCTGCGGGGCAGATCACTGCCACCGATGCGATGGAAGCAAGCCTTTCCGCCTGCCACGCGCAGGCGGATCTGGGCGCCGTGGTGTTCCTGGACGAAGACATGGCCCGCGCCGGCGCGAGGGCGGCAGATGCAGCGCCATCTGATCGACGTGGGCCCTTTCACGGGGTTCCGTTCCTGGTCAAAGACCTCGGCGGTTCCGCCATAGGGTTGCCCGCTGCTGCCGGGTCTGCGGCAATCCGCGCGCAAGGGCGAAAATCCGAACGTGACAGCTGCCTGTTGCAGGATTTGCGCCAGACCGGCCTGATCCCTTTTGGTGTCTCGGCAACACCGCCATTCGGCCTTTCCCTGACATGCGAACCAGATGGCATGGCTGCGGCCCGCAATCCGTGGAATCCCGCGTTGACGCCCGGTGGCTCATCTGGCGGCGCCGCGGCTGCGGTTGCAGGCGGCATCGTCGCCATTGCTCATGCCACGGATGCGGCCGGATCTATCAGAGTCCCAGCCGCGTGCTGCGGCTTGACCGGGCTCAAGCCGTCTCGTGGTGCGGTGCCCGGGGGCCCTGATTTCGCCAATCACCTGATGGGGATAGCGTCAGAACTGGTTCTGGCGCGGTCCCTACGCGATGTGGAAACCGCCTTTCAAGCCGTAGCCCAGCCCATGGCCCCGGTACATCCGGCGGACCACCCCCGCATTGCATTGGCACTGCCCGAGCGTTGCGGAACTGACCAGTGCAAAGCCGCCAAGGATGCGGCTGACGCTCTGCGCGATGCAGGCTGCGAGGTGCATGACATTTGTACCCCGGACGAGATGGGGGCCGAGGCTCATGCAATTGCCCGAACGATACTGGCCGTTTCGCTGGCCGAGTGGCTCATTGCACTCAGGATATCTGATGACCAGGTTCCACCGCTTGCCGCTGCCATGGCTGCCGAGGGCCGTGCCACATCCGCCACCGCGCTTTTTGCGACCTCAAGACAGCTTGCGCGCCTGACATATCGTGCTCGCAAGATTTTCAGTTCTGTGGATGCTGTCCTGATGCCGGTCCTATCGCTTGCGCCGCCTGTTATCGGCACTTTGGACCTTTCTGGCGCCTCCGCGGATGAACACATGGCGCGGTTGGAGGCCTTTGCCCCAAACGCAGCACTTGCCAATGTCGCGGGCTTGCCGGCTTTGGCATTGCCCTTTGGCATGGCAAATGGCCTGCCAATCGGTGTGCAACTGATGGGACCACCCGGCTCGGATCTTGCGTTGCTGAAACTTGGCGCTCTGATCGAGGCGCGTGCGCACGAACTTACCTTTCCGTCTCCAATCGCAGGCCTGCCCACATGAACAAGGTTCTGGAACTTCACGGCATAACAAAGCGTTTTGGAACGCTTACCGCCAATGATGATGTGACCCTGTCATTGGCCCAGGGTGAAATCCTTGCATTGTTGGGTGAAAATGGCGCGGGTAAGACGACGCTGATGAACATCTTGTTTGGCCATTACGCAGCCGACGAAGGCTCTGTCAGGGTGTTTGGCAAAGCGTTGCCTCCGGGTCTGCCCCGCGCAGCGATCGAGGTGGGTGTGGGCATGGTACACCAGCACTTTACGCTTGCGGGCAACCTCACGGTTCTTGAAAACGTCATGCTTGGTTCAGAACCCCTGACACGCGCACGGTCCGCACGTGGCGAGGCGCGCGCAAAGTTGTTGCAGATCGCGGATCGGTTTGGTCTGCCCGTGAACCCCGACGACAGGATCAAGTCCCTTTCCGTGGGTGAACGTCAACGCGTCGAAATTCTGAAAGCGCTGTACCGAGACGCGCGCATACTGATCCTGGATGAACCCACGGCCGTTCTGGCCCGGCCCGAAGCAATGCGCCTGTTCGAGACGCTGCGCGACATGACGAAAGAGGGTCTGTCGCTTATCTTCATCAGTCACAAACTGCATGAGGTCATGGCGGCCTCTGACCGTGTGGCCGTTCTTCGTGGCGGCAGGTTGGTCGCGGAACGCAGGACCTCTGAAACCACCCCCGGAGAGTTGGCGGAATTGATGGTTGGCCGCAAAGTGGAACGGCCCGTTCGTCAAGACCACGAGATTGGCGCGCCGGTTCTGGTCGCAAACGATGTGCGCGTGGAAAAAGACGGTGAATTGCGGCTGGATGACGTGTCATTCACCGTCCACGCTGGCGAGATCCTTGGTATCGTCGGCGTATCAGGCAATGGTCAGGCCTCGCTTGGCGGGCTGTTGTCTGGACTGATCCACCCTGGCGCCGGGAAGTTGACACTGCTGAACAAGGATATCGGCCATCTGGGCCCGCGCGGCATGATCCAAGCTGGCGCAGGCAGGGTACCGGAAGACCGCCATACAGAAGGTGTCGTGGGTGAATTGAGCCTGTGGGAAAATGCAGTTCTTGAACGTCTGCGCACACCAGAGTTTTCGCGCCGAGGCTTTGTCCGACAACGCGCTGCCCGAGAATACACCGCAGGGCTTATCGAACGATTTGATATCCGAGGGGCCAGTCCTGACACGCGCACACGGCTGCTGTCTGGCGGCAACATGCAAAAGCTGATCCTGGGGCGAGTCCTGACCAACGGACCGCGTTTCGTGCTCGCCAACCAGCCGACGCGGGGCCTTGATGAAGGGGCAATTGCCGCAGTTCATGCCGAGCTTCTGGCCGCACGGGCCGAGGGTGCTGCGATCCTGCTAATTTCGGAGGAACTGGAAGAAGCCGTAGCTCTTTCAGACCGGATACAGGCCATCGTAAAGGGTCGATTGTCGAAACCGATATCCGCTGATGAGGCTGACCCGCAACGCCTTGGCCTGATGATGGCAGGTGTCTGGAAGGAAGATGATGATGCGGCTTGAACGACGCACATATGTACCGCTGTACCTTGTGGTCATTGCTCCGCTGGCCGCGATCTTTACCGCGTTGTTATTGGCTGCGGGTCTAATCGCAGCGGCAGGTGTGAACCCGCTGACTGCCTATGGTGAAATGCTGACCGGCGCGCTTGGTTCGCGCCTTTCGATCACCGAGATGCTGACCCGCGCCACGCCGCTGATATTTACCGGGCTTGCCGCGGCCGTCGCCTTTCGGGCGCGTCTTTGGAACATCGGCGGCGAGGGGCAGTTCTTCGTCGGCGCGCTGATTACCGCGTGGATCGGGCATTCTCTCGGGGTTTCCGGATGGATCGGGATTCCGATTTTGATGCTGGCGGGCATGGCGGCGGGTGCGGCCCTGTTGGCGGGCCCCGCTTATTTGCGCCTGCGTTTCGGGGTGGATGAGGTGGTGACGACCCTACTGCTCAACTTCATTGTGATCCTTTTCGTCGGCCTCATGATCGAGGGTCCGATGCGCGATCCGATGGCCTTTGGCTGGCCTTCCTCAGTGCCCGTGAGCGGAGAGTACCGCCTGCCGGATCTTATTCCCCGCACGCGCCTTCATATCGGGTTGCTTTTTGCCATCGCGGCAGCAGGTGTTGTTTGGCTGATCCTGGCCCGCACGGTTTTTGGTGCTGAAACACGCGCCGCAGGCTTGAACGCCAGTGCCGCCGCCTTTGCCGGAATTTCCCTTCCAAAAACGATCATGGGTGTGGCCCTGCTGTCAGGCGCTTTGGCAGGGCTGGCAGGTTCCGTCGAAGTCATGGGTGTTACAGCCGGGGTCACGACAACCATGAGCCCCGGATTCGGCTATGCCGGCATCGTCGTCGCAATGCTGGCCGCTTTGCATCCGGCGGGTGTGGTCGCCGCCGCGGTTTTCGTCGCCACCGTTTTTGTCGGGGCCGATGCCATGAGCCGCGCAACCGGCGTTCCCAGCTTCATTGCCGACGTGATCGTGGCGCTCTGCCTGCTCACCATGATCGTGGCCCTTCTTTTCACAACTTACCGGGTGCGCCGATGAGTGATGCAATTGACCTGCTGCTGAATACCAGCCTCTGGGCGTCCGTGCTGCGCATTGCAACGCCGCTTATTTTCGGAGTCCTCGGCGCGTTGCTCTGTGAACGTTCGGGTGTTCTCAATCTGGGGATCGAGGGGATCATGACCATGGGCGCGATGAGCGGTTGGCTTGCCGTCTACATGGGCGCGCCTTTGCTGGTTGGCCTGATGATAGCGGCACTTTGCGGCGCAATGTTAGGATTGCTGCACGCCATGCTAACGGTCCCGCTTGGATTGTCGCAACATGTCTCGGGGCTTGGCATCACGCTGTTTGCATCCGCGCTGGCCTACTACCTTTACCGGTTGCTTGTCGAAGTGGGCGATCTGCCCCCGACGATAGAACCTTTCCAACCACTCGATGTTCCGGGTGTTTCCGATATCCCCATTTTGGGTCCGATCCTGTTTTCCCAGGCTCTGCCGACCTACCTCGCTCTGTTTGCGGTGGCTGTGATGGCCTACGCCCTTGCCCGGACACCGCTGGGGCTGGCCATTCGCATGACCGGTGAAAACCCGCACGCGGTTGAGGCGCAGGGGCTGAACCCCATTCGCATTCGCATTGGTGCAGTGGTTGTCGGATCAGCGTTGATGGCAGTGGGTGGTGCGTTCCTTACGACAACGGCGTTCAACAGTTTTTTCCCGGGCATGGTTCAAGGACGCGGGTGGATCTGCATCGCACTGGTTGTGTTCGCAAGTTGGCGGCCTGGCAAGGCGTTGATCGGTGCCGTGCTGTTTGCTTTTTTCGATGCATACCAGTTGCGGCTGCAAACGGCGATTGAAGGCGTGCCATATCAACTCTTCCTGATGGCGCCCTATGTGCTTTCCATCGTCGCGCTCGTTCTTGTGGCCCGCAGGGCCGAGGTGCCTGCCGCGCTGATGGCACCCTATCGGCGCGGTGAACGTTAGGATCAGGGTTCACAACCAGTGGATGACTGGTCGTTGCAAGCGCGAAAGGGGCAGGACATACATGAGACGTCGCTTATGGCGGGTTGCGACATTGGTGCCCGTGCCTTTCGTGTTGGGCGGAATATTGCGTCAACACCTTGGGCAAGAAGCCATTGATCGCAATGCAGTACGCCAATAACCGCTGGCAATGACGATTAGAAAAGGCGGCTTCTGACGATGAGAAGCCGCCTTTTGTCTTTCGTTCTGACGTAGTTGCCTAGTTGCCTGCCGACTGCAATCTCCGACGGTCAGCGGCGGTTGCATTTCTCTCAACGACAGTCCGGTTGTATGGGTCTTTCAACTCATAACGGCCAAACTCGATCTCTTCTTTCCAGCCATTGGCATAGTTCACTTCGATATTATTGCCCTGACGTTCAACTTTCGTCGGGCGGCTTCCCGCAGTACCTCCTTGGCCGGACGAGCGCACGTTGTCGATGGAGATACCATCTGCCAATGACCGGAGCCTTGAGACATCGGCGCCTGTCGCCAGCCGTTCTTCCACAGTGCGGTTCTGAGCATTCTTCCTTTCATACCGACCGTTTTCGATTTCTTCCTTGGTTCCATCGGCATAGCGCACTTCGATGCCGTTGGCGTTCGTCTCAACCTTCGTTATGCCGGCAGAGCGCGATGACCCGCCGCCTGACCGGGATTGATCCTTTTTGCCGCTGCCTCGATTTGAACGCTTCGAGTCATCATCGTCGTCATCGTCATCGTCGTCGCGACCACCTTTGCCGGATCCGGAATTGTCGTCCCGATCGTCGTCGCGGTCATCGTCCCTGTCGTCGTCGCGATCACCACCGCGACCACTGTTGCCCGACCCCGAGTTGTCGTCCCGTTCGCCGCCGCGATCATCCCCCCGGTCATCATCGCCACCATCTCCATCTTTTCCGCTGCCGCTTTTGGCAAAGGCATAGGCTGGTTCAAGGTGCAGGCGACCTTCCGTGTCAAACTTCGGCACGTAAGGCGTCGCGGCAATCAACGAAGCCAGTGCTGCTGTGCTGAGAAGCTGGCCCAGTTTTCCTTGAAGTTTCATTTTTTCGCCTCCGGTTATGTTCGAGCCAACTCATGGTGTCGGTGACAGGTTATCCGGGGCTTTGCTTCCCGACATCGGGCTTAGGTCTGATGAATTGCGGGCCGAACGTCCCCGCCAAAACCACGACTTCGGTCGTAGTCGATTGCACCAAGTGGTTTAAGAAACCTGGTTCGGTTGTGCTCCGTTACCCTTCAGCTCGTCATCGGGTTCGAGATGAATGACAAAAACAGAACCCGGATAAAGACGTTCCAATGCGTGTTCGATTTCATTGCAGATGTCATGGGCTGCGCTGACCGGCATTGCGCCGTCCACAACAAGGTGAAACTCGACGAAGATGACATTCGCGGATCTGCGCCCCTTGAGGTCGTGATATTCCAGCGCAGCGCCCAGATTGTTTTCAATGGTGCTGGAAACAACCTGCAAGTCATGTTCAGAAAGGCTCACATCCATCAGGCCGTCAACGGACGCACGAATGACTTTCCAACCTTCCCACAGGATGTTCAGCGCGACCAGAATTGCAAGGATCGGGTCAAGGACAAGCCAGCCGGTGACAAGTGCAAGTGTGAGCCCCGCGATGACACCAACTGACGTCATGACATCTGTAAAAATGTGCCGCGAGCTTGCCTCCAATGCAGGTGAACCTTCGCGCCTGCCGACTTTAAGCAACAGGTAGGCCCATGCGCCATTCACGCCCGTTGCAATGACATTGACGGCGATTCCAAGAAAAGGCGCATCCTCAAGATGTGGATTGGGAAGGGCCAGCACGGCCTCTCTGATGATCAAGAACGCCGCCAACACAATCAATGCGCCCTCGACGACAGCGGAAAGATACTCGGCTTTCTTGTGGCCAAAAGGGTGGTTTTCATCAGGGGGCTTGTTTGCGACCCGAACCGCAAAATAAGCCAGCAGGGCCGCTGCGACATTGACGGTGGATTCCATCGCGTCCGACAACAACGCCACCGAACCTGTCAGCCACCAGGCCAGCAGCTTCAGGGCCAGTACCGCCAGGGATATCGGAATGGACCAAAGCGCGATTTTTTGTGTCATTTGGCCACGACCCTCAATCAATCCTGAACAGAAACGCGGGCGTGTGCTGCGTTCCGGTGCCCAGAACGTAAAACAGGAGTTTGGCGAAAAGGGAATAGGCCTTGCGGCTTCGTGCTGACGGCTGGCAAGGACATCTGGCATCGGCCGCATGGCGCCAAAGAGGGTTACTCTGACGGCGAGTCTGTCGGTGACGCGGGCACGGCCTTGAGATAGGCCGCAATCGCCAGACGGTCGTCATCCGTAAGGCGGGATGTGTTTTCGATGACTTCGACCATCTCACCACCCGCGCTATCATAATCCGGCGTGAAACCGGATTTCAGATACTCGGCAATATCAGCCTCGGACCAATCCAGTTGGGCAGAAGTCAGCCCGGGGATGCGTCCCTTTCCGCTGGGGTTTGGTGCACCTGTCAGCCAGAGATCGCGCTTCAGGCCCCCTAGCCCGTTACGCGGCGTGTGACATTCTGCGCAATGTCCCAACGCCTCTACCAGGTATCGGCCTTGAATTTGCTGGTCAGTCAGATCGCCTTCCACAACCCAGCCCGGTTTCAGATACAACAGCTTCCACCCGCCCAGCCCGCGTCGAATATTGAAAGGAAAGCCAACCTCGTGCGCTGCGCTTTGGCTTGGAACCGCCGGCAGAGTGCCGAGGAAGGCATGCAGTGAAACAACGTCCTCGGCTGACATGTTGGCGTAGGACGTATAGGGAAATGCGGGGAAATAGTGCTGTCCTTCGGGCCCGGTCCCGTGGAGCAGGGCATTGGCCAGATCCGATGCGGACCACGATCCGATGCCGGCAACCGGATCACTGGATATGTTCGGGGCTATGAACGTGCCGAAATCCGACGCAAACCGACGACCGCCAGCGAGTACCAGCTTTTCCTCACCCGTTGCGTTCGGAGCAGAATGACAGGACGCGCATCCAGCCGCGTAAAACACTGCCTCACCTCGACTGAGATCAGGGACAATCCCGTTCAGTTGTGTCTGGTCAACTGTTTTCGGACGGGTCAGCACCAAACCGACCAGCCCGACCAGTACAGCGATACCTGCGGCGAAAATGAACACACGCCGCATGGCCAGCGCTCCTTTAGTCTTTCGGTGCCCTGTAAGCCTTATGACATGCCGAGCATGATCCGCCCAGATCACCCATCGCCGCCTTAAGGGCATCGACATCCTGGCCTGCCACCGCCTGCATCGCAACGGCGGCTTCCGCCATGGCCTGACCTTTTGCGCTTACATCCGGAAAGTTCTCCCAGATGGCTGGCAAGGCCCGGGTGGACGGGTCGGACGCATTGTCGGATCCGGCAGGCCACATCGCAGATTGATCGATCTGCGTCAGAACAACCAGGTTATTTGCGGCCCGTGTTGCTGCCTCGGCATCATATTCAATCTCTCCCTTGGCCATGCCGCCCAACGTGCCAAGATTGAAGGCATAGAGCTGCATGATTGAGGTCCGAGCCTTCACCGCAGGATTTTCGCTTTCATGGGCGATGGCTGATCCAATAACGGCTACCGACAACAAACCTGCCGCAACGGCCCGGATTTTCTTGATCATTGTGCGTCTCCCTGTTCAATGCGTCGAATACTAGCCTGAACATTTTTTCTTGTAATTGTTTGTTATTTGTTGTTCCTTGTTAATTTATGCACAACCAAAACTGGGATGACCTTCGATACGCGCTGGCCGTAAGGAAACACGGATCATTGAATGCGGCTGCCGGGGCGCTTGGTGTCACTCATGCAACGGTGCTGCGCAGAGTCGCCGCGCTTGAAGACCGTTTTGGATGCGTGATCTTTCAAAAACACCCGTCAGGGTACACTGCCCTACCCGAGGCCAGAGCTATTCTTTCGGCGATGGAAAGCGTTGAAGAGGCGGTACTTTCCGTAGAGCGGGCAATTGTGGGTGCAAACCGGTCCCCTGTGGGTCAGGTCCGCATTGCGTCCACGGACAGCCTTTGTCAGCTTGTACTGCCCCAAATATTGACTGAGATATCGCGGCTTTACCCCGGCTTGGAACTGACTTTGTTAAGTGGCAACAGCCATCATGATCTGTCGAGGTTGACCGCGGACATCGCGGTGCGACCCTCGATCAAACTTGAAGAAGGGCTTGTCAGCGAACGAGCGGGAACATTGTCATTCGGCGTTTTTGACGATGGTTCCCCAAACCGAAAATGGATGAGGCTTGATGGGGCGTTGAGCCGCTCGCTTCCCGCCAAATGGTTGGCCGAACATGTCAGCGCCGATGATATGACCAACGGGGCAGACAGCTTTTTGGTGCTTCAGCAGATGGCGGCATCCGGGGTGGGCAAAGCGTTTCTGCCCTCGTTTATCGGGAATGCGGATCCTCGGCTTCATCGGTCGTCAGAAATTGATCCCGGAATAGACGTTCCGCTGTGGGTGGCTACACTGGACGAGATAGCGCGCACTCCCAGATTTGCCATTGTGCAAAGAGCTTTGGTTGAACGCCTGTCCATTGCTCTGCCGGGGTGACAAAATAATACTCGCCCGTAGGTGTGGCTCCTCCGAGGACGGCTTTGGGCCGATGCGCTGGTCGTCTGTACGGAGTTTTGAGTGAACTCCGTGTACCTCCTGCAAGGCCACGCGTGCCTTCTGTCCGCCGCCTGCGCGATTGCGCGATCAAGGGGTCGACATGATCCAAATTCTGAAACCGAACGCTGATGAGTTCAGACCAAGGTCGGTGGTGCGGACAGGGATTGTCGTTCATAGTTGAACGTGAAATGAGACCCGAGATTTCCGATCTGTCAGTTCGCAATTGGTCATTGTCGCGAGTTTTTCTTGCGGCCTGCATTGTCGTGATGGGAACGGCCACCGCGATAGTTGGCGTGTGGGTGTCAAATCGGATCGAGAATGCAGTTGTCCAAAACTCCGCCAACTCCGCGGCGCTATATATGGAGAGCATCGTATCCCCTCTCAGCCAGGAACTTGCATACGGGGATCGTCTTTCCGATCAAGCAAGGCGGGCACTGGACGAAATATTCATGACCCAGCCACTGCGTGACCGCATTGTGTCCTTCAAGTTTTGGAAGCAAGGCGGCGTGATCGCGCACGCGTCGGATCCGACCATCATTGGAAGCCGTTTCGATCCGACTGACGATCTGAGCCGAGCCTGGAGTGGAGAGATTTCGGGTTCGTTCGAAGATCTCGACCATGCCGAAAGCGCCGCAGAAGCAGCACTTGGGATCCCGCTGCTTGAAGTGTACAGCCCGATCCGAGAACTCTGGTCGGGCGATATCATTGCAGTTGCAGAGTTTTATGAAAAAGCGGAACAGCTGGAAGTTGATATGGCCAGAGCCCGGCGGACAAGCTGGCTGGTCGTCGGATCAGCGTTTGCGGCAAGTACAATCGTTCTGTTTTCCATCGTGGCAATCGGTGACAACACCATTCGACGCCAGGGGCGCCTGTTGGAGCGGCGCCTGAAAGAGAGCGAGCAGATGGCAGAGCAGAACGCCAGGCTGCGGTCGCGCGTGGTCGAAGCGTCGGAACGATATGCCACGCAAACGGATCGCTTTCTGAAGAAACTTGGTTCCGAGCTTCATGACGGCCCAGCTCAATACCTGTCCCTTGCGGCCCTCAGGTTGGAGGCGGCGTTCTCGGACAGGCCAGAAAAGCCTGCGGAAGCTGAGGAAATACAACAGTCTTTGCAGAAGTCCCTGGCCGAAATTCGTGCGTTGTCGCGGGGCTTGTCCGCTCCGGACATCGACAATCTGGCGCTGATTGATGTGGTGAAAAGAGCCATAGAAGATCACTCGGAACACAGCCCGCTGCGGCCAGAAGTTTCACTTCAGGGAAGCCAGACGATCGAGTTGTCCGTCTCCGACAAGTTGTGTGTTTTTCGGTTCCTTCAGGAAACGCTTTCCAATGCCGCCAGGTATGCTCCGAATTCTCGATGCACCGTCATTTGCAAGGCGCATGACGATCGGGTCGTCATTCATGTCGACGATGACGGGCCCGGATTTGACCCCTCGGACGGAAAAGTACTGCGCGACGATGGAGGCCAGGGACTTCTGGGTTTGCGAGATCGGGTTGAGAGTATCGGTGGCAGGTTCGAAGTCTGGTCAAGCCCTGGCAAAGGCACCTCTGTCACAATGACATTATTTCCCAGAAAGATGAGTACGTCATGACAACATCTGTCGTAATAGCGGATGATCACCCGATTTTCAGGGACGGTTTGCACCGGACATTGGACGAAGCCGATGGTTTCGAAGTTCTCGCTGCCGGCTCGAGCGCGGATGAGGCAGTTTCACTTGTCGGCATTCATCAACCTGACATCGCCATCCTCGATCTTTCGATGCCCGGGGGCGGCATAAATGCGACGCGAAAAATCGCGGCTATGGCAAACCCGCCATTCATCGCGATATTGACGGTCTCGGAAAACAACAGTGACGTTGCGGATGCTTTGGAAGCCGGGGCAATCGGCTACATCGTCAAAGGTGTTACAGCCAGCGAATTGACCGCCTCACTGCGCAGCATCGCCGCGGGCGAAGGATTCGTGTCGCCCGGGCTGGCCTCGCGCGTTCTGCTTCAGATCAACAGAGAGGCGGAGAATTCCAAGGATAGTGATGTCCTGGATGATCTTACGCATCGCGAGGAAGAAATACTTCGACGTGTGGCGAAGGGGATGAGCAATCGGGAGATCGCAGATCAACTGGATCTTCAGGAAAAAACCGTGAAACACTACATGACGGCAATCCTGTCCAAGCTCCACGCCCGAAACCGGGTCGAGGCCGCTCTGATCGCGCACGATGCCTGGGGCAAGACGGACTAAGCCGTCAGTCAAACGTGATGGCATGCTCAGTGCTGGCTCCATCGCTTCGAAAGGCGTGTGTACCCGGGACCTGAAATTTCAGTTTCGTGCCCGCAAATCCGGTCGGCAGCAAGCTGTGTTGCGCATGTTAGCAGGTTTCGCGCGGACTCACCTCAAAGGGCATGCCCAGAGTGATCTGTCGGTCAGGACCCTGGCGACCCTGGCCGCGACCGGATGGCGGGGTTCGGCGGATCTTTTGGCCTAACTCGCAGGTCTGTGTTGGAATCCGTCCAAATAGGGGTCTGATTTGAGACGCTTGGCCGCAAAATCGACAAATGCACGCACTTTTGCAGACACGGTACGGCCCTCTTGATGCACAAGATGGATGGGGATCTCGGGTGGTTCATACGAATTCAGAACGGTCCTGAGCCGCCCGTCCGCAAGGTAGGGTGCCACCTGATAGGATAAAAGCCGCCCGATGCCATGCCCTTGCAGCGCCAGCTCGATCACCGCGTCATTGGTGTTCATGCTGATGCGCGGGTTCACGCGCTTTGTCACGACCGTTTCGCTTTTTTGAAAATGCCATTGGGCCGAGGCGTGCAGGGCGGTTGAGTTTATGATCGCGTGATTGGCCAGGTCGTCGGGTGTGTCTGGTTCGCCGCGCGCATCAAGATATGCCGGAGCGGCAAACACGACCTGCCTCACCGCGCCACATCTCACCGCCATCAGGCTTGAATCTGCAAGGTTTCCAATCCTGATCCCGACGTCGAGGCCTTCATCCACCAGATTGACCACGCGGTCCACATAGAGAGTGCGCGCAGAGAGCTTTGGATGCAGTTCCAGAAATTCACCCAGAATCGGAGTGACGAACATGCGGCCGAACAACAGCGATGCGGTCACGCTGAGTTCCCCGGTCGGTTCGGCATAGGATCCGACGGCGGCACGCTCTGCCTCCTCGAGATCCATCAGAATGCGTCTGGCATCTTCAAAGAACCTTCGCCCGCTGTCCGTCAGCATGACTGATCGCGTGGTGCGCACAAAAAGACGAAGCCCCAGGCTGTCCTCCAGCATGGAGACCAGTCGGGTTACCGTTGGTGGCGACATATTGAGGTGGCGCGCCGCGGCGGCGAAGCCGTTCAGCTCGGCCACCTTCACAAAAACGCTCAGTGCGTGAAATCTATCCAAACAATTATTCCATATTTTGGAATAATATATTGCCAAATAGGGATATTCTGCAACACCAAAGCTTTGACTAGCTTCATCTCAACCCCAGGGCACTGCCCGGCTGAGATGGAGAATTCAATGTCACGCCCTTTTGCAGAAATCAGTTTTACGCCTTCGGTACGTGCAACACAGGCCAGGAACGGATCGGCAGAAGGCTATGCAAAGTTTCTGGCCGGTGCCGTTCAGGAAGACCTCATCAGCCCGGTCGAAGCCAGCTTCATCGCACAAAGGGACGGCTTCTATCAGGCGACCGTCTCTGAAACCGGCTGGCCTTATGTCCAATTCCGCGGCGGACCGGCAGGTTTTCTGAAAGTGCTGGATGAACGGACGCTGGCCTACGCGGATTTTCGCGGCAACCGGCAATATCTGAGCGCAGGCAATCTGCTGAACAACGACCGCATTTCTCTGATCCTGATGGACTATCCCAACCGGAGACGCCTCAAGATCTGGGGCCGGGCGAAACTTGTTGATGGCGCGGATGATCCGGCCCTGATGCAACGTTTGAGTGACCCGAATTACAGGGGCCACCCGGAGCGGGCCATTGTGATCAAGCTTGAAGCGATGGACTGGAACTGCCCGCAGCACATCCCCCAACGCCTGACCCTGGAAGAGTTTGAAGAGCATATGGCACCGCTTCGCGATGAACTGGCGGAACTGAAAGCTCAAAACACAGAGCACAAAGAAAAGCCCGGCCAGAAACGCTGACCGATGCTGAACCCCGCGCGTTCAGACGCGCCCCCAAAACCCCAAGAAAGGAAATACCCATGTCGCGCAATGTGAAATCCATCCTGAGCGCAAGTCTTCTCGCGCTTACCATCGCGGTGCCATTAACTCCGGCCCCTGCAATCGCAAGTGAGACCGGCATTGAAGCCACCCAAGCGGTAAATTTCCGCGCAGAAAAAATCGGCGAGGTCAATATCGCCTATCGTGAGGCCGGAGACCCGAGCAGGCCAACCGTTCTTTTGCTTCATGGGTTTCCGACCTCGTCACATATGTTCCGCAACCTTATCCCCGAACTGGCCAAGAACTATCACGTGATCGCGCCCGATTTCCCCGGATTTGGGGCCTCGGACATGCCGCAAGCCGAAGACTTCGATTATTCCTTTGCGAATATCGCCGAAATCATGACGTCTCTGCTGGATCGGAAGGGTGTCGATCAATACGCGGTCTATCTGATGGACTATGGTGCCCCGGTTGGATTCCGGATGTTTGCCGAACAACCCGAACGGGTCACTGGCTTCGTCATTCAGAACGGCAATGCGTATGAGGAAGGGCTGCGCGAATTCTGGGACCCGATCAAAGCCTATTGGGCCGACCCCTCGAAAGAGAATGGCGACCAGCTTCGAGGGTTTCTTACTCTGGATGCGACCAAGTGGCAGTTCACCCACGGTGTACAGAGGCTGGAACTGATCAGCCCGGATAACTATTGGCACGTCCAATACCTGCTTGATCGCGAAGGTAATCAGGAGGTGCAACTTGAACTTTTCCTGGACTACGGCACCAACGTTGCCGAGTACCCGAAATGGCAGGCGTTGTTTCGTGAGCATCAACCACCTGCGCTGCTGATGTGGGGTAAGAATGATCACATCTTTCCGGCCGAAGGCGCCCTGCCCTATCAACGCGACCTGAAGGATCTTGAGTTTCATCTGCTTGATACCGGACACTTCGCGCTGGAAGAATATGGGTCTGAAATTGCGGAACAGATGACTGCATTCCTGAACCGCATCACCGCCGCCGGCAACTGATGCGCAACTGGCCGCGCCTCGATCAAGGGCGCGGCCTCATGTTTGGAGACGATCAATGAATACGCAAACAAACACTGCCAGGGATGTCACGGTTGAAATCGTGCACGGGTTTGTCGACGGTGGCACCGGAGGAAATCCCGCAGGCGTCGTTCTGGACGCTGATGATCTGAGCGCGCAAGATATGCAAACCGTGGCGGCAAGAGTTGGATTGTCCGAGACGGCGTTTGTCTCGCGGTCCAAGACGGAAGGCTTCAAGCTGGATTTCTTCACACCGAACCGGCGCATCGCTCATTGCGGTCATGCAACAATCGCCGCCTTCTCTCACCTTGATGCGTTGGGTCGGATCCCCAAGCCCGATACTTCAAAGGAAACAGTTGATGGCCCCAGGCGCATACTCATGAAAGACGGCGCCGCCTATATGGAACAATTGGCCCCACGCTACTCGGGTGCTCAGGAATGGATCGAAAATGGCGTGAAACTCGACGATGTGCTGAGCTCTCTCGGGGTCGACAAAACTGACCTAGATCAGAGGTTTGCTCCGGTTCTGGTCAACACCGGCAACAGCTTCATCGTCGTTGGTCTTTCGGATGCGGCGGGCTTTGCCAAAATCAGACCAGATTTGGCCAAAATCAAGCAAATCAGCGAGAAACTGGATCTGATTGGCTATTACGTATTCACGAATGACCCTTCAATCAGCAGCCGGGACGCCACAACCCGTATGTTCGCACCCAGATACGCGATAGATGAAGAAGCCGCCACTGGGATGGCGGCCGGGCCACTTGCATGCGTGTTGCACGATTTCGGCGGCACGTCTCAGCGATCATTTGAAATCGAACAGGGGGTGTTTATGAACCCGGCAAGCCCGAGCCTGATAAAGGTCGATCTGGATATCGAGAATGGCGCAATCACGGGCCTCATGGCGGGTGGTTACGGAAAAGCCATGACCTCGGCACGGATTGCTTTGTGACGCGAAAAGGCCAGGTGTGTCCGCAGCATCAGCTTCGGATGCGCCCAGGTCCTTGAGCGCGAATACATTTTCGTCCAAGGGTCCTGCGACGGCACCTTAATCAGCGCAGTGCGCGGCCTCGTCGCCCGCAGCCCAATTCGAATTCGGCATTGCGGACAATGTAGAAGCTTGCGATTCTCAATCCATGTTGTCCGGATCCATGTGGCGATCCGGTATGGGGCTGGCTTGAGGCTCCTTTTCGACGAGAGAGTACAACTCGATGGATTCGGCAAGCCCTCGAACTTCGTGAAACCCACAAGCTGAGAACAGTTCAGGCGAAGCAGCGGCAACGGCTGACGTCGCCAGAACTCTGTGGCCCAGGGATTTCGTCAACCCCTCAATACGGCTTGCGAGGTTGACCGCTCTGCCCAGAACAGTGAAATCCAGCCTGCCGGGACTGCCGATGTTGCCATAGCTGACCTGCCCGACATTGATCCCGATGCCTATGTCCAACGGCGGCTTTTGAGCCTCATCGCGGCGATGGTTGAGTGCGGCCAAACCGGTCAAAACACTTTGAGCGGCCTGTGCTGCCCTTTTGCATTGGGCGTTCAAACCTTCCTGTGTCTCGACAGTGAATATCGACAGAATGCCGTCGCCCATGAACTTGAGAATGTCGCCGCCATTCTCTTCGACAGACTGCACGACCAGATCAAAATATCCACTCAACATGTCGAAAACGTCTTCTTCGGATGCCCTGTCTGAAAGAGCGGTGAAACCGCGCAGGTCAGAGAACATGACAACTGCGTCAAGGGTTGTGCGTTCCCCTCGCTTGATCCGCCCGTTCCACACAGCATCAGAGGGCCCATCGCCAAGATAGGTTCTCAGAAGACCTTTGGACGACTTGCGCATGGTGACAGGTTCAAGAGCAGAGGACAGAGCGGGCAATGCACCCTCAATCATTTTCAGATGCCGGGGCGAGAAGCCTTCTGGCGACCGGGTGACAAAAGTGCAGCCGTGCAGCGATCCGTCTCCGTAATAAAGCAGCGTAGCATAGTAATCGGTGCCACCCAACTCAGCGAATTCAAGATATGATAAGTGCTCGGTCTTGGGATCCAATTGCCGCAGACTTTTGTGAAGTGGCTTACGGTGTTCAAGAATGTATTCGAATGAACTGCCGACATACCCATCCGTCAGCATGGTCTCATGTGTCACGTCATAGCTTTCGGTGCCATCCGGTGTCCAGACGATCCCCCATGCGATGAGCAGCGGATTGGCGAAACGCTGACCGATATTGACCCGCCAGAGCGGCACACCCGCCTCGATCAGAGACGAACAGAAATATGACACAACTTTTTCCGGGTCATCCGAACGACGCCCCTCGGCAATCATCCAATTGGTCAGTTGGGCAATAGCATCCATAGTTTAAAACCAATCGCTTAGATAAGATCGTCAAGAATTTGGGTTTAGTGTTCGATCATAATATTCTAGCCTTTTTCTTACCCCGTCCAAGCCTGCTGTTCAGTCCACAGTTCTCGGCCGTAAGCGCCGGCCAAGCTACACACAGACCTTCCTGGATACGTTTCGCCAGCCTTGTCATCAATTTGAATGAATCTTGCCAAAAGGGCGGCGTCGCTCTCGAAATCCCTTTGAACGTCTTGTCGCGGGCTGGTTGCGTGAGGCCGCTCTGGCTATTGATTTATTAGCGCGCGCAAAGAATATGTAAATCTATGATAAGTTCACGACGAACAATACCAGCAGGCAGACCGGCATGACCAAGATAAAGAACATGGAAGAGTTTGCAGCGCTCAGCGGCATCTCGCGCCCTACGGTTTCCAAGTACTTTCACGATCCCGACAGCGTTCGCCCCACGACGCGGGCCCGAATCGAAGAGGCGCTGGAACGGTTCGACTATCGCCCCAACATTTACGCGGTGAACCAGAACCGGAAGCTTACCAAGAATATCGGAATCGTCGTGCCCTATCTGGCGGACCCGTTCTTTGTCGAGATTGCACGCTATCTGGAACAAAGTTGCATTGCGGCAGGTTATCGGCCGTCCCTGTTCAGCTCTCATGGCGAGCAGAAGCTGGAGAACGAAATTCTGGACGGCTTGCAATCGATGAAACCCGCCGGTGTTCTTTTGGCCCCTTTGGGCCGAATTTCGGACAGATCTGCGATCGAGAAATTCTGTGCCAATGTGCCGACCGTTCTGTTCGACAGCAATCTTGATGGTCTGGGAGCAGCCTTTGTCGGATCGGATAACTTTAGCTTTGTGTCGCAAACCGTCGAATACATGACCCGCACTGGTGAACCCCCGTCCTTCTTCGAAATGCGAACACCCGCGAACCCCAATGCCAACAAACGGCGCAAGGCGTATGTCGAAATCATGGAGCGCCTCGGACATGAGCCGCATATTCTCAAGGTTGATGGCAAAGGTTGGGCGTTTGAAGAAATTGGACACAGAGGCACGATGAAGATCTTGGAGGAAGGTCAATTGAGGACGAACTCGGTTCTGTGTAGCAATGACCGGCTTGCCATCGGCTTTCTTGCCGCTTGCTACGAACAGGGGATTCGGGTCGGTCGGAAAGAGGATTGTACGTTGCGTGTAGCTTCGAATGATGGGCACCCGTTCGCAAAATTTACATGTCCATCCCTGACAACGGCAGCGCATGACTATGATAATGTAGCGGCGCGCAGTGTTGAAACCCTGTTCCAACTCATTGAAAGTGGAGGGGAACTTCAGGCGCGATCGGAAACGCTATTCCCCGCACGACTGGTTTTGAGGGATTCTGCGTAGCTTCATTTTTTAACGCGCGTAAAGTTTTTATTGACGCCGCGACAAATTACGCACTACTTTCCGAGTACGGCATCCAAGCTCAGGGAGGACAAGGATGTATTTGAAGAATGCACTTCGTGCGGCGACGGCATTGACCTTTGTCGCAACGGCCGCGGCCCATGCAGAAACGATCACGATCGCAACCGTCAATAATGGCGACATGATCCGGATGCAGGGCTATACCGACAACTTCACCGAGGCGACTGGTATCGACGTGGAATGGGTGACGCTGGAGGAAAACGTCCTGCGTCAGCGTGTTACCACCGACATCACCACCAAGGGCGGTCAGTTCGATATCATGACCATCGGCATGTACGAAACGCCGATCTGGGGCGCAAATGGCTGGTTGGTTCCTTTGGATGGGCTGTCTGAGGAATATGATGTCGGCGACCTGCTTCCTGCGATGGCGGGTGGCCTGAGCCATGACGGCACGCTGTATGCAGCACCGTTCTATGGCGAAAGCTCGATGATCATGTATCGCACCGACCTGATGGAAAAGGCCGGGATGGAGATGCCTGAGGCGCCAACATGGCAGTTCATCCGCGAGGCGGCGGCTGCGATGACGGACCGTGACAACGACATCAACGGCATCTGCCTGCGCGGCAAGGCGGGCTGGGGTGAAGGCGGTGCCTTTATCACTGTAACCGCGAATTCCTTTGGTGCACGATGGTTTGATGAAGATTGGACACCTCAGTTTGATCAGCCCGAATGGAAAGAGGCGCTGACCTTTTTTGTCGACATGATGAATGAATCCGGCCCTGCCGGTTACGCGACCAACGGCTTCAACGAAAACCTTTCGCTGTTCCAGCAGGGCAAGTGCGGAATGTGGATCGACGCCACTGTTGCGGCTTCCTTTGTGACAAATCCGGATGATTCAACTGTCGCGGACAAGGTCGGGTTTGCTCTGGCACCAAATTCGGAAGGCGTCGACAAGCGCGCCAACTGGCTGTGGGCCTGGGCACTGGCCATTCCGGCGGGAACCCAGAAAGAGGATGCAGCCAAGCAGTTCATCGAATGGGCGACCTCAAAGGATTACATCGAACTGGTGGCGGAAAACGAAGGTTGGGCCAATGTCCCTCCGGGCGCGCGCACCTCGCTTTATGAGAACGCGAACTACAAGGACATTCCGTTCGCCAAGATGACGCTCGAGTCGATCCTGTTGGCCGACCCGCAGAACTGCTGTGCCAAGCCAACACCCTATACTGGCATCCAGTTCGTTGCGATCCCGGAATTCGCGGGCATTGCCACACAGGTCAGTCAGGAATTCTCGGCGGTTTATGCCGGACAACAGACTGTAGATGAAGCGCTTGAAAAGGCGCAGGCCTTTACGGCTGAAGAAATGGAAGCCGCAGGGTACTGAGGCATCCCTCCCAGTAGGGGACAGGTGATCTGTCCCCTGCTCTCTCCACTTCCACAACTCGCGTTTTTCTCGCAGGCTGAGTTACGCCTGAACAGAGAGGGTTTGCGTAATGGCTACTCAACACTCCCGATCCGTTGCTCGCCTGATGATGGCACCCGCAGTGGTCCTGCTGCTTGGCTGGATGCTCGTGCCATTGACGATGACGCTGTACTTTTCTTTCAAAAAATATCTGCCTCTGCGCGGGGGTGATCTGGGCTGGGTCGGGTTCGACAACTACGTCCGCTTTGTCTCGTCCAGTACATTCTGGCCCGCGGTGCAGGCAACACTGGTCATTGTTGGCGGTGTTCTGATCATAACCGTCATTCTCGGAATTCTGCTCGCCATGCTGCTGGATCAGCCGATGTGGGGGCAAGGCATTGTCCGTATCCTTGTCATCGCGCCGTTCTTCGTGATGCCCACCGTGTCTGCGCTGGTGTGGAAGAATATGTTCATGGACCCGGTCAATGGTTTGCTGGCCCATCTGTGGCGTTTTTTCGGGGCCGAGCCGATCTCGTGGTTGTCCGAGGCGTCGATGACCTCGATCATCATGATCGTTTCGTGGCAATGGCTGCCCTTTGCAACACTGATCCTGTTGACCGCAATTCAGTCGCTGGACAGCGAGCAACTGGAAGCAGCCGAAATGGATGGCGCACCGGTTCTGAAGCGCTTCTACCACATCATTCTGCCGCATCTGAGCCGCGCGATCACCATCGTAATCCTGATCCAGACAATATTCCTGTTGTCGATCTTCGCCGAGATCTTCGTGACCACCGGCGGCGCATTCGGTACCCGTACACTCACCTACCTGATCTTCCAGCGCGTGCTGGAGAGCCAGAATGTTGGTCTCGGATCAGCCGGAGGTGTCTACGCAATCATCCTTGCCAATATCGTTGCGATCTTCCTGATGCGCATCGTCGGCAAGAACCTGGACGCGTGAGGAGGAAAACCCATGGCCCGCGCTGTCACATCCCGACGCAAATCGCTGAACACCGCCCTTGCCTGGGCCGTGGGACTGCTGATTTTCTTCCCGATCCTCTGGACGATCCTGACCAGCTTCAAAACCGAAGCGCAGGCCATTGCCAGCCCTCCGTTGTTCCTAAACTTTGACTGGACGCTGGAAAACTACGCCATCGTGCAGGAACGCTCGGACTATATGCGGTTTCTGTGGAATTCGGTGATCATCGCCGGTGGGTCGACCATGCTGGGCGTGATCATCGCCGTGCCCGCCGCCTGGGCGATGGCGTTTGTTCCGTCCAAACGAACCAAGGACATCCTGTTGTGGATGCTGTCCACCAAGATGTTGCCGGCCGTAGGTGTGCTGTACCCGATCTACTTGCTGTTCATCCAACTGGGCCTTCTGGATACGCGCGGAGGGTTGGTCGTGGTGCTGATGCTGATCAACCTGCCGATCATCGTCTGGATGCTTTACACCTATTTCCGCGAAATTCCGGGTGAAATTCTGGAAGCCGCACGGATGGATGGGGCGACGCTGAAAGAGGAAATCCTCTATGTCCTAACCCCCATGGCCATTCCCGGCATCGCTTCGACCGTCCTGCTGAACTTTATCCTTGCGTGGAACGAGGCATTCTGGACCCTCAATCTGACCGCTGTTGACGCGGCACCGCTCACGGCCTTCATCGCCAGCTATTCCAGCCCCGAGGGCCTGTTCTTTGCCAAGCTCAGCGCGGCCTCGACCATGGCAATTGCACCCATCCTGATCCTTGGCTGGTTCAGCCAGAAACAACTTGTCCGCGGCCTGACCTTCGGCGCTGTGAAATAAGGAGCATTCCTCATGGGACGCATACAACTCAAGTCCGTGACCAAAAGCTTCGGCGACGTTCAGGTCATCCCTCCGCTGGACCTGACCATCGAAGATGGCGAGTTCACCGTTTTCGTCGGCCCTTCGGGCTGTGGCAAATCCACGCTGCTGCGCCTGATCGCCGGGTTGGAAGACATCACCAGTGGCCACATAGAAATCGATGGAGCAGACGCAACAGACGTGCCACCCGCCAAGCGGGGGCTGGCAATGGTGTTCCAGTCCTATGCGCTTTACCCGCATATGACCGTTCGCAAGAACATCGCATTTCCGCTGCGCATGGCGAAACTGGATCAGGCTGAAATCGACAAGCGGGTTGAGGGCGCGGCCAGTGTCCTGAACCTGACCGATTACCTGGATCGCCGCCCGGGCCAGTTGTCCGGTGGTCAACGCCAGCGCGTCGCCATTGGTAGGGCTATCGTTCGTGAGCCAGCCGCGTTCCTGTTCGATGAACCCCTTTCAAACCTCGACGCAGCGTTGCGGGTGGGCATGCGGTTGGAGATCAGCGAGCTGCATGAACGCCTCGCGACAACGATGATCTACGTCACCCACGATCAGGTCGAAGCCATGACCATGGCGGACAAGATCGTTGTGCTCCAGGCTGGCGTGATCGAACAGGTTGGCAGCCCGCTGGAACTGTACCGAACGCCACGCAACCTGTTTGTTGCAGGATTCATTGGTTCGCCCAAGATGAACTTCATCGAAGGGCCCGAAGCGGCAAAGCATGGCGCACAAACGATCGGCATTCGACCGGAACACATCGCGGTGTCGGACTCCGAAGGAGAATGGTCCGGGCGCGTCAGCGTCTCTGAACATCTTGGTTCGGACACGTTTTTCCACGTCCACGACACCGGATTGGCCGAGACAATCACTGTTCGTGCCGATGGCGAGGTTGGTTTCCGCCATGGGGATCGCATTCATCTGACCCCACGCGCCGATGTGATCCACAGATTTGACGCAGACGGTCTGCGGATCGAATGAAACGTCTGACGGGCAAAACCGCCCTGATCACAGGGGCTGCGCGGGGCATTGGATTGGCATTTGCCAAGGCCTATGTGGCAGAGGGCGCGCGGGTCGCAGTTGCCGACATCGACATCCAGCGCGCACAGGACGCGGTCGCTGAAATTGGCGCGGCGGCTTTCGCTGTCGAAATGGACGTGACCGACCAGCAAAGCATCGATAGGGCCATAGCAAAAACCGCGACGCAATTCGGCCCAATCGACATTCTGATCAACAACGCGGCCATCTTCACCGCCGCACCAATCGTCGAGATCGAGCGCGCCGACTACAATCGCGTTTTTGACATCAACGTCGCGGGCGCGCTGTTTACGATGCAGGCCGTCGCCAAACATATGATCGAGCACGGAACCAAAGGCCAAATTATCAATATGGCCTCGCAGGCCGGGCGAAGGGGTGAACCTTTGGTCGCTGTCTACTGCGCCAGCAAGGCGGCGATCATATCCCTGACCCAATCGGCGGGGCTGGACCTGATTTCTCATGGGATCAACGTAAATGCGATTGCCCCTGGTGTCGTCGATGGCGAACACTGGGATGGTGTGGACGCCTTTTTTGCAAAACACGAAGGCAAGCCCCTTGGCCAGAAGAAGCGTGAAGTGGCGGCGGCTGTTCCATATGGCCGCATGGGGCGCGCGGAAGACCTGACAGGCATGGCGGTTTTTCTGGCCTCTGATGAGGCCAGGTACATCGTCGCGCAGACTTACAACGTCGACGGCGGAAATTGGATGAGCTGATGGACCCTGTGGCGAACGCAAAAACCCCTGCACGGCTGCGGCAAGAGAGTCTGTCCAAGCTGCCAACCACCGTGAAGACCCCGATGTACGAACGTTCGGATCTGACGCCGGGCATCGTTCATATTGGATTGGGTAATTTCCATCGCGCGCATCAGGCCTGGTATGTTCACAAGCTCATGCAGCAGGGGCTGGCCCATGACTGGGCAATCGTCGGAGCGGGTGTGCGAAGCTATGACGCTGTCATGCGAGAACGATTGCTGGCGCAGGATTGCCTCACAACGCTGATCGAGTTAGGGCCAAACGGAATGTCCGCCGAGGTTGTTGGCCCGATGATCGACTACCTGCCGATCGAGGAAAACAACGCTGCCCTCATCCACGCGATGGCAGATCCGGCCACCCGGATCGTTTCGCTGACTGTTACCGAGGGGGGTTATTTTCTGGATGCCAACAGCGGAGCATTCGATTTCGATCACGCAGTTATCCGTCATGACGCAGAAAACCCCAATCAGCCCCGTACGGCTTTCGGTGCGATGGTTGCGGCGCTCAGACGACGGCGCGCCGATGGGTTGACCCCGTTCACGGCGCTCAGCTGCGACAATCTTCAGGGCAACGGAACGATTTTGCGAAACTGTGTTGTGGAATTGGCGCGCATGTCCGACTCGGAACTGGCCGACTGGATCGACAGGCATGGCGCGTTTCCCAACTCGATGGTGGATTGCATCGTACCAGCGACCACCGACCAATTGGTATCGCAATGCCGCGCCCTTGGCGTCGATGACAGAGCGCCCGTCTCGCATGAGAACTTTCGCCAATGGGTCATCGAGGATGCCTTCTGCGCCGGGCGACCGCCCCTCGAAAACGTCGGAGCAATACTGACCAACAACGTCCATGGTTACGAGACCATGAAGTTGCGCATTTTGAACGGAGGTCATCAACTGTTGGCGAATGTCGGAGAAATACTGAGTGTTTCGACGATTGCCGACTGCATGAAGGACCCGGACATCGTGGCGTTTTTTCGAAAAGTGCAGGTCGAAGAAATCCTTCCGCATGTCGAAGCGGTTCCCGAAACCACTGCAAATGAGTACCTTGAGTTGATCGAGAGCCGATTTGCAAACACGGCGATTCACGACACCACACGCAGGGTTGCATTCGACGGATCGGCAAGACATCCCGGATTTTTGCTACCGTCGCTCCGCGATGCATTTGCATCAGGGTCTTCTGCAAACGGGCTCGCTCTCGCCGAAGCGTTCTGGTGCCGGATGTGTGCGGGTATTCGTGAGGATGGCTCCGAGATCACTCCCAATGATCCCCAGTGGGAAGGCCTGAACAGCACCGCAAAAGCGTCCAAAACTGATCCTGAGCTTTGGCTGGAACAGGGGTTCTACAGCGGTGACTTTGGGATCAGTACACAGTTTTCCAACGCCTTTGCCCGCTGGCTGACCCTGATATGGCAGCGTGGCAGCCGGGCCGCCATTGCTGAGTATGTCGCGAACGGTTAACGTAACAGATCATTCACGAGGCTCAGTTCGCTCGGTGCCTATGCGGTCCGGTATTCGCTCGGTGCCTATGCGGTCCGGTATCTGGCCCTTGGAGCTTTGTCTGACGTTGGCGCAAATAGGGCCTGCAATCTGCCGAAAATGGCATGGATGTTACCCTCGGCGGTTCTGACCGGTTCACCGCCTTGGGCAAATCCCCACTACAGAGTCCATGGAATAAGCGAAAGCTTGCCACCGGATCAAAAGCTTCGAGAACGGGTCCAAAAAAATTAAAAAATATTTGGCAGAATGCCTAAACCCTAAACGGCCGCAGATGCCCGGTTCAGCCAAGGAACACGGGTTTCTGTTGCACTTATGAGACGGTTCTGCCGTTGAAAGAAAGTGTCATTTGAAACATGGTGCACCTGCTGTTTCAAAAAGATCGGTGCATAGTAGTTTGTCATAAAAAGAACAATTTGAGCGTGCATCCGAGTGCAATCTAATCTTCCGAGGTACAGGGCTGAGCAATGGCAACTACGACTATAATACCAAGACCTTCCGCTTCTTCGCCGCTCAGTCCAATACAAGGTTATGTTGCCTACGTTGACGGCAATCCTTCGACCACCACAATTTCTTATCACTTCGAACAATACGCGGGCACACAAGCGTGGACTGCGGAATACAAGGCGGAATTCCGAGCGGCTCTTTCTGCCATCGAGGCCGTCGCAAATGTGACTTTTGTCGAATCCGGCAGCGCTTCCGCCGACTTGGTGGAAGTTATTGCGCCCACAAGTTTTTTTTCAAATCCCAGAACGCTTGGCTACCACTATACGCCATCAAGTGGTCCCTCCGCAGGCGCTTTCAACACCGCTTACTGGACTGCCGGAACAAATGGAAACGGCGATCCGGGCGGGTTTTTCTTTACTACGTTGCTTCATGAGTTGGGTCACGCGCTTGGGTTGGGTCACCCCCACGACACCGGTTTGGGTACAACCGTGATGAATGGCGTCACATCGCCATTTGACTCTTTCGGGGCCGGCAGCCTGAATCAGGGTGTCTACACGGTGATGTCGTATAATGATGGCTGGACCGAAAAGAACGGAATTCTCTCTGTTAACGCGACTTATGGTGGTTCAACGGGTCTTGGCGCTTTGGACATTGCTGCGCTGCAGGCGATGTATGGCGCCAATACCAGCCACAACTCTGCCAACAATACCTACACGCTTCCTTGGGCAAACGTCGCGGGTACCGGCTATCAGTCTATTTGGGATACTGGTGGAAACGATACCATCCAGCATGTCGGCAGTTCGAAGGCGCGGATCGACTTGCGGGCCGCAACACTGGATTATTCCGAGACCGGCGGCGGCGTAGTGTCTTACGCAGAGGGTATAAAGGGCGGCTTTACAATCGCGCATGGCGTTGTGATTGAAAACGCGATCGGTGGGACCGGTGACGACGTGATCGTCGGGAATGCCGCTCAGAACGTTCTGAATGGCAACCATGGTCACGACAAAATCTATTCAGTGTCCGACGGAACCAACAACAACACCGTTTATGGCGGTTTGGGGAACGACACCATTTATCTGGCGAACGGTTCCGGTGCAGACCAGGTTTTCGGCGGCCAGGGCGACGATTGGGCCATTGTGACCAACAATGCCGGCTCGTTTTCCGGAGGAAGCGGTACTGACACAGTCCGATTTGTCAGCGCCATCAGCAGCTATCTGTTCATTAAAAACGGCACGAAATACGAATTTGTCGATGCCGTTTCACGTATCACCTTCACGGTGGAAGATGACGTCGAGGCCATTCAGTTCCAGAATGGATCACAGGCGTATACTCGTTCGAATATCGAAGCTGCCATGCAGCTTTCGGATATCGAGACGACCGGCACCACACTGAAACATGCAAGTCAGGGCATTTACGTTCTGGATGCAGGCAGCTCGAACGTGACGCTGGTATTTAATGGTCAGGCTGTTGGTCAAAACACGATCGCCGGCTGGCAGGCCATTCACGCCGAGGCTTCGGGCGGCGGTTACAAAGTGCTGTGGAAAAACGTGGATGGGACGTACGGGGAATGGACCGTAAATGCCAATGGTCAGTTCCTCAGCAGCAGCAGCATCAGCAACGTGGCTGATGTTGAGACCTTCTATGGCGCTGATTTGAACAATGACGGGCTGACGGGGCATGGTACGGTCACGGTTGAAACCAACGGCTCCACGACGCTCGTTTCGTCAAGCCTGGGTTCGTATTTGATTGACGGCACCATTGAACTGACCCTCAACGGTGCCAAAGCCGGCCCGGGCAGTATTCCCGGCTGGCAGGCCATTCAGGCCGAGGCTTCGGGCGGCGGTTACAAAGTGCTGTGGAAAAACGTGGATGGCACGTTTGGGGAATGGGTGACGGATGCCAGTGGTCGTTTTGTCAGCAGCCGCATCATAGACGACGTTAGGGATGTCGAGGTCTTCTATGGCGCAAATCTGAACAATGATGGGCAAATCGGCCATATCACGACCAGCATCGAATCCAACGGTTCCACGACGCTGGGGTCGTCAACCAATGGCGCATATGTAATCGGCGGCAGCATCGACTTGACGCTCAACCAGGTTAATGCCGGTCCTGGCAGCTTCGCGGGCTGGCAGGCCATTCAGGCCGAGGCATCCGGTGGCGGCTATCGGGTGTTGTGGAAGAACTCGGACGGGTCCTACGGTGAATGGACGACGAATGCGGCCGGTGAATTCCAGAGCAGCACAACAATCAGCAATGTTGCGGATGTAGAGGTCTTTTATGGCGTTGACCTGAACAATGACGGGCTGACGGGGCATGGAACAATCAGCATTGAATCCAGCGGCGCGACAACGCTGGGGGCGACAACCCAAGGTGAATATCTGCTTGGCGGCACCACCAACTTGACGTTCAACAACGCCACCGTCGGACCGAACAGCTTCTCCGGCTGGCAGGCCATTCACGCCGAGGCTTCAGGTGGCGGCTACCGGGTGCTGTGGAAGAATGCGGATGGGTCCTACGGTGAATGGGTCACGGATTCCAATGGTGTGTTTGTCAGCTCCAACACCGTCGCTGACGTGGTGGCGGTCGAATCCTTCTATGGCTTTGATATCGATGGCAGTGGAACTCTGGGGTTCCAATTGCCCAAGCTCGCTCGGCTTTCGGAAGGCGATCAGAAAGAAGTATTGGGAGAGACCGATTGGGATGAAACGGTCGATTATCTGAAGTTCGCCCCTGATCTTGAGGCGCCCGAAGACGCAGAAGACGTCTACACGCTGGTGAGCTTGCATCAGGCTCAGGACACGGCGTTTTCCGTTTCCGAAGACGCATTGGCCGCCGTGCCGAGTGGCAATGTGGACGTCGAGGGTGACGAGATCAGCCCGGCACTGATGCCCCTTTTGGAAGAAGACAGCTTTTGGATATAGATGTGCATTGGCGCTGGAGGCGGCCCGTTCTGTCAAACTGACGGTGCAGTTTCTGGCGTAGTTCGCTGCCTAAAGCGTCCGACGCAAAACCTGAATCGTGAGGGATTCCCAAAAGCGCTGATTTGTGATTCATCCTTTTTGGGAGGATGGATCATGTCAGCACCTTTACCGAATGCGCTGCGGGCTCGGTTTCAGAAGTTGGTTGAAGAAGGGTTAAGTGGTCGCGCGGCGGCGTTGCGCTTGAAGCTCTCGCCTGCCTCCGGGGCACGTTGGGGTCTTGCGATCCGACGAACTGGACAAGCCAGAGCTGCGCTTCAGGGTCGTCCGCGCGGCAAGGGTAAGCTTGATCCGCATCGCACCTTTCTGATCGAACTGATTGACCAGGACGGCGATATGACCATGCCCGAACTGGCCGGTGCGCTGGCGGATGCGACTGGCGTTCAGGCGCACCCCGATGCAATTGGCCGGTTCCTTCGTAAGCTGGGCTTCACGCACAAAAAAAGACATTGGTCGCGACGGAGCGACGCCGCGCAAGGGTAAGAAAGCAGCGCGACCATTGGTTCAAACACCGCCTGCCAGCCGTGTCGGCCCGACCGGATCACGTTGTCTTTATTGACGAGACCTCTGTCAAAACCAATCTGACCCGCCAGCGTGGCTGGTCTCAGAGAGGCGAGCGGCTGGTCATGGATGCGCCCTTTGGGTCATGGGGCACACAGACCTTCATCGCAGGCCTCAGCGCCGACGCGCTGATTGCACCTTGGGTCATCAAGGGCGCAATGGATGGCGAAGCTTTTGCGGCCTACGTCGAGCAGGTGCTGGTACCGGAACTGGAGCCAGGCACCGTTGTCATTCTGGACAACCTTGCCACGCACAAGAATGCCGCCGCTGCCAAAGCCATGCGCAACGCCGGATGCTGGTTCCAGTTCCTGCCGCCCTACAGCCCCGATCTCAACCCCATCGAGATGGCGTTTTCGAAACTCAAAGCGCACCTGCGCAGGATCGGGGCGTGAACATTCACCGACATGTTCCACGCTCTCACGGAAATCTGTGACCTCTTCTCACCCGAAGAGTGTTGGAACTACTTCAAGGCTGCCGGATATGCCTCAGGTTAAAGGTCGAGTGCTTTAGGCTTGCGATTTCGATCAGTACCCCGGCCTTCCGGGCCCGCGTTGTCAGCTCTGTCGAACCTAACAGCTGGACGAAAGCAAAAACGCCAGCCCAAGCTGACGGGTCGCCAGGAATTGGGTCGGGCTTTTGCCAGAGCGGAGCCGCGGCAACACACCCTGCCGCCAGCAAGGCAGCACCGGAGTTTCCAGGCGGGTCTGGCAACGTCCAAAACCCATAGGGTGCCGAGCGAACTGCCGCCATCGATCACGGTGATATTCCAGGCAACGTTTCTAGGAGGAATAATCCGTTGGTCCTATTGGTCCTGATCGGCTGTGCGGTCGCGCTCCTGAAGGGCGCGAATGCGCATCCTCTGGCCGGCTTGAATATGTGCTCGCATTTCCATCTCGGCGGCAGCACTATCACGCGACTTGAGGGCTGCCATAATGCGCCTGTGTTCCGCGACTGCGGCATCCGCCCGTTCATTGTCCAACAGTTGCGACGGTCCGAGTATCAGCAGCGCTTTTTGCAATGAAAGCATGGATTTCGCCAGAAACCGGTTTTTGGCCACATCCAACAGGGTGGCGTGAAATACCCTGTTGATCCGGGCGGCCTCTGGCCCCGTACCTGCCTGGGCAAGTTGGTCGTTCAGAACCTCAAGTTCGTCCAATTCGATATCTGACGCGGCTCGGGCCGCCAGACGGGCCGCAGTGCCTTCAAGCACGGCACGCATCTCATAAAGCTCCATTACTTCGGCATAACTCAGGCTTCGGACCGTTGCGCCCTGCCTTGGCACATGCGTGACAAGCCCATCCGTCTCGAGCTGTCGGATCGCTTCGCGCACAGGAGTTCGGCTGACGCCCAACCGATTGGACTGGTCAATCTCTCTCAAGCGATCGCCGGGCAAAAGCGCCCCTTCGCGAATCTCGTCCAGCAACCGTTGATACACGGAATTGCCTTGGGGGCCTGGCTGAATTGAGTCGTCCTGAAAGGTCATCATGTTCTTGCTTGCACTTTGTATCCAAAGGAATACAGTTGAACACATTACGGGTCAATGGCAATGGAATTCAGGTTTTGCTCATCTTGAAGAACCACCCTTCCCCCCTTGTAAAAAGGTCGGTGACGTTTGGAATTGCAGTGCTTGGCACAGCGGTCTTTTGGGTGTTGGACCTGCCGCTGCCGTTCTTGTTCGGCCCCATGGCAGCTTGCCTGATCGCCGCGCTTGCCCAGGCGCCAATGCAAGGGTTTGGGCAGATTTCCGTTGCCGCCAGAACGATTCTGGGCGTAGCAGTCGGTGCCTCGATCACGCCGGCACTTTTTGTCGAACTACCCAAGATGGCCACATCGATCATGCTGGTTCCCGTCTTCATAATCCTGATTGCTTTTGTTGGTGTGCCGTTTTTTCGAAAAATCTGGGGATTTGACGAAAAAACCGCATTTTACGCAGCGATGCCGGGCGGTTTGCAGGACATGATCATTTTCGGCGCCGAAGCCGGAGCCGACCCAAGAACCCTTTCCCTGATCCACGGTACGCGCGTGTTGATCATTGTCACTTTGGCGCCGTTGTTCCTGACGCTTTTCTACGATGCGGAACTCACCAATCCCATAGGACAGCCGGCTCGTGAGCTTCCTGTTCATGAACTGCTGCTGATGGTTCTGGCGGCTTTCATCGGCTGGAAAGGCGGAGAGAGAATAGGGCTTTTCGGCGCATCCATCCTTGGGCCGATGATCCTAACGGCGGCTTTGTCGTTGGGGGATTTCATTCATTCTCGCCCGCCGCGCGAAGCCGTGCTGGTCGCGCAGTTTTTCATCGGTTGCGCGATTGGAGAAAAATTTGTTGGCGTAACCTGGGGGGAGCTGCGCCGGGTTGTCGCTGCGGGCGTTGCATATGTTTTCGTACTTGCAGTTCTGGCAGCAGGTTTCACTGCCATTGTCACGTCTCTTGGTTTGGGGCGGCCCGTCGAAGCCTTTCTGGCTTTCGCACCGGGGGGGCAGGCCGAAATGACGGTTCTGGCCATCGTCTCGGGCGCTGATCTGGGCTTTGTAATCAGCCATCACCTGACGCGGATCGTGCTGGTCATCATCGGCGCGCCCGTCGCCGCTAACCTGATCTTGCGCTGCTCCAGACCTCGGAATTAGCCAGGTGTTTTGGGCCGCGACCGCGTAGTTTCCGCGCGCCGGAAGCACCGCGTTCAAAGGTTGAAACATTCTTTGTGGCATTGGCCAAAAAGTGCTTCTTCCATCCCGCTGTCTGCGGTTTCTTGCTCAAAAAAACATGTGCAAACTTGGCAATGCTGAACTAACTTTCTAAATGCGGCGATGCCTGTCCGAATGATGTGGAATGTAAACTGTGAAACCTCAACACCGCCTATCAGCGGCCCCTCGCCATGAATTGCGCAACGTGCGCAATCAGGGCATTGCCTTTCTGGCCTTGGCGTTTTTGTTCAGCATCTTCGTCAACCTGCTCATGCTGACAGGTCCGCTGTTCATGCTGCAAGTATATGATCGGGTTCTTGGTTCTCGGGCAGTTGAAACTCTGACCGCACTGTTTTTGCTTGTCGCTTTGCTTTATGCGCTGATGGCCATGCTGGATTATGCGCGCGGTCGCATCGTTGCCCGCTTTGGTGCACGGTTCCAGTCGCAGCTGGATGAGCGCGTTTTCGAAGCCACGATGCGCCGGTCTCTGGTGCCCCAGGTGCGATCGGCTCCGGCGACTGCATTGCGGGATCTCGAGACCATTCGCACCTTGTGCTCTTCGCCCGTGCTGCTTGCAATTATGGATATCCCGTGGACGCCTGTCTTCCTGGGGGCGATTTTCATTTTTCATCCTCTGCTTGGCTGGTTGGCCGTTGCAAGTGGCGTGCTGCTTGTGCTGATCGCATTGCTCAACCAGGCCCTGACCAGTCGCAAGGTGGCCGAAGCACAATCCGCGGCGGCGCGGGCGAATGCCTTTTCCGAACACGCAAGGCAAGCAGCAGAGGTTGTGCGCTCTCAGGGAATGCAGGCGGACGTGACCCGGCGGTGGTTGAACCAGCGTTCCGAAGCTTTGCGTCAAAGCATTTCCGCTAGTGACTGGACTGGTAGCTTCACGTCGCTGACGAAATCGCTTCGGCTTTTTCTGCAATCTGCCATGCTGGCTTTGGGCGCGTGGTTGGTATTGCAAAACGAAATGACGCCCGGGGCGATGATTGCGGGCTCGATTCTCCTGGGACGGGCTTTGGCCCCGGTGGAACAGGCTGTCGGCCAATGGAGTTTGGTCGAACGGGCCCGCACGGCCTGGAATTCGCTGAACCGGTTTCTGGACCAGACACCGCCAGAGGAACAGCGGATTCGTTTGCCGATCCCAAAATCCCAGTTGGAAGCCAAATCCCTGACGGTAATCCCTCCGGGTGCTTCTGCGCCAACCTTGCGAAATGTGAACCTGAAACTGGAGCCGGGAAAGGCGCTTGGTGTAATCGGCAAAAGTGGGTCGGGCAAAACGACCCTGGCCAAGGCTCTGCTTGGGCTTTGGAGACCGGCAGCTGGCGAGATCCGGTTGGGCGGCGCCACGTTGGACCAATATGATCCCAACGATCTGGGCAGCCACATAGGATACTTGCCGCAGCAGGTGACCCTGTTCAACGGAACCGTTGCTGAGAATATTGCACGGATGTCGGAAAACCCGGATTCAGAAGCGGTGGTGGCGGCGGCCAAGAAGGCCAAGGCACACGAACTGATTCTGTCATTGGAAAAGGGTTACGGCACCTTTCTTGAAGGCAATGACAGTCAGTTGTCGGGCGGCCAGAAACAGCGTATTGCGCTGGCCCGTGCGCTGTATGGCGACCCGGTCCTTCTCATTTTGGACGAGCCGAACTCGGCCCTCGACGCAGATGGCACCGAAGCTTTGAATGCTGCCGTGCGCGGCCTCAAGGAAGCGGGAAAGGCTGCCATCATCATGACGCACCGCCCGCAGGCTATTTCGGAATGTGACGATCTTGCTGTTGTGGAAAAAGGCCAGGTGGTGAGGTTTGGCAGTCGCGATGAGGTTCTGAACGCAATGGTCCAGAATGCGGGCGCGATTAAGCGCAAGCTTAGCCCCGTAGGTGAATAATGGCGAAAAAATCAACCAAGACACCCGTCCCCGTCTGGGGCATCAAAATACCTGCGTTGGTGGGATTTCTTGCCCTTGGCATTCTGGTCGGCGGGTTGGGCCTTTGGGCCGTGAAAACGCGGCTGGCCGGGGCGATTGTATCTTCGGGTGTCATCGAAGTTCAAAGCAACCGTCAGGTCGTTGAACATCCTGACGGCGGCGTGGTTGGCGAGATTTTCGTGCGCGACGGTGATACGGTTGCCTCGGGCGATTTGCTTTTGCGGTTGGATGACACATTTCTGTCTTCGGAACAGACGATCGTAGAATCTCAACTCTTTGATCTTTTGGCCCGCCGGGCCCGGCTGGAGGCCGAGCGGGATGGCCTGACATCCGAAGAATTGGCGGCGCGCCTGGCTGAGGTTCAAAAAGAATACGATATCGATCCGGACCTGATTGCAGGGCAACAGAACCTGTTCGATGCCCGGCTGGAAACGCTGTCCAAGCAGGACGAACAACTGCGCAAACAGTTGGTTCAGATAGAAAGCGAGATCGCAGGCACGAAGGCTCAGTTGGTCTCGTTGCGCCGCCAGACAGAGTTGATCGAGGCGGAGTTGAAGGATCAGCAAAGCCTGTTGAGCAGGGGTCTGACACAAAACAGCCGCGTGCTGGCGCTGCAACGCGAAGAAGCCAGTCTGACAGGCGAAATCGGCAAACTGGAAGCCTCCGTTGCGCGCCTTAAAGGACAGATTGCATCAACCGAGATCAAGATTGTCGAACTGACCGCGACCCGGCGGGAAGAAGCGATCACCACTTTGCGGGACGTTCAGGCGCAGGTGGCAGAGCTTTGGGAACGACGTTTGTCCCTGGCGGAACGTCTGGCCAGGCTTGAAATTCGCGCACCTGTCAGCGGAACGGTTTACGGCAGTCAGGTCTTTGCCCTGCAATCGGTCATTCAGCCGGGTGAACCCATGATGTATGTGGTCCCGCAGGATACGCCGCTGTTGGTGGCAGCGCGGGTGGATGCGATCCATGTGGATCAGTTGCATGTCGGGCAATCCGTTGCCCTGCGCTTTCCGGCGTTCAATCAACGCGAAACGCCCGAACTTGAAGGACAGGTCAACAACGTCTCGGCGGACACGTTCACGGATGAACAGTCCGGTTTCACCTTTTACCGCGCCGAAGTGGTGCTGAATGACGGTGAGATAGACCGGCTCAATGGCCAGGAGCTTTTGCCGGGTATGCCGGTTGAGACATTGATCAAGACCGACGAACGCACGCCGTTGTCCTATCTTGTGAAACCGATGGCAGACTACTTCAACCGCGCGTTTCGCGAATGATGCGGACGCGGTTATCGCTGGATGACCGCGTTTTCCCATTCAGCCAAAAAACGGCGGCGTTTCAGCCTGTCCAGAAATGTCATGAGCCCTGGGTCCAGCCCAATCGTTTCCCGATCGGTGCCAGTTTCGTGTGGGGCCAAGGGCGGCAAGGTAACGGGGTCGCCTACCCGTTTGGTTTGGTTGGAAATCAGGTGTTTGAGAAAAGACGTGGCCGCGTCCGGTTGAGGGGTGCCATTCAGAACCATGGCCGTGCGCATCATGGTCGTCTGGAAATCCGACGGCAGAATGATTTCCACCGTGTCCTTGCTTCCAGCGCGGGCTTCGGCATAGCTGCCCAGAACGTTGTAAGCCACTGCAATCTCACCTTTGACGAGGTCATCGATCATATCCGCCGAACAACAGTAAAGGCGCACGTCCAATCCACCCATCACCTCCATAAGCCGCCAATACGTCTCGGACGCGCGGGCATCCTGCGTTGCGAACAAATATCCCAGACCGGATTGACGGATGTCATAGGTGCCCACACGGCCCCTGAAATCATCGGGACGCAAACGAAGGATTTCAATCAGTTGTTGCCGGGTCTCGGGGATGGGGCCGCCAGCAAAGGCCGCGCGGTTAATTACGATTGTCGCCGGTTCCGATGTGAACGCAAAAAGGCTTTGATGCCATTGCGCCCAGGATGGCAGCGGTATGTCGTCGATGATACGCCCGAAACCGTCGTTTGCCAGCTTCAGTTGCAGGTCCATCGCGCTGGATATGACGACATCGAAGTCTTCCGGTGCGGCGCGGACTATTCGGTCAATATCTGCGGTGCCGGTCACCAGGTATTCGACAGAGATACCGGGGTTTTCTTCGATGAAACCCGCAATCAAGGGTTCGAACAGAAAGGTGTCCGTGCTTGAGATCACGCGTAGATGCGCCTCATCCGCCGAGGCGTTGAAAACCTGCCTGTCCTCCCAGGTTTGGGCGGCAGCAACGACAGGAAGACTGAAGATAATCAAAGCGATAAGATAACGCACGCGCCGCCCCCCTGTCGATTGGTCAATTCCAGTGTGCCACCATGTGCAGATGCAACGTCCTGAACGATTGTAAGGCCCAATCCGGATCCGATGGTTCCGCTTGCGTTCTTCCCGCGCTCGAAACGGCGCGTCAAAGTGCCGATCTCGTCAGGAGGAAACCCCGGCCCACGGTCTTTGACAATTATCTGAATGCGTGGCTCGGAAACGACCTCGATGCGTACGACACTGTCGGCAGGGGCATATTTCAGAGCGTTGTCGATCATGTTGCGCACAGCGTTTTGAATAAGAATCGGATCACCCGAGTAGGAAACCTTTGGATCGCCACTCAGGGAAAGCGACAAGTCCTTCATCTCGGCGATTGGCGTGAGACGCTGCACCAGATCACGGACCAAAGCATTGAGATCAATGTCTTCGCGTTCCAGATGATCGGCGCGGAACGTGATCATCGCATGATCCAGCAATTGCCCCGCCGCGCGCGAGCTTTCATCAATCGCCCGCACCATTGAGCGCAATGCTTCGCGATTTTCTTCCTTTTCAACCCTCTGCAACGTGGCATCGGCATAAGATCGAACGGTTGCCAAAGGGGTGCGCACCCGGTGGGCCGCTTCGGCGATGAAATCTTCCGATTGGCTCAGTGACTGATCCAGTCGCCCCATCAAAGAGTTCAACGACGCCACCAAAGGCGCCATTTCGCGGGGTACGGGCTTTTTGAACGGGCTCAGGTCCTGCGGACCGCGCCGGGTGACAGAGGTCGTAAGCCTGTTCAATTGGCCAATCGTGGACGAGGTGGCCCAGAATGACAGCGCAGCGGCAAGAGCAAAGAACCCGATGCCCAAAATCGCCGCGTTGCGTGAAATCTGGTCCAGAGTTTCCGCAAGCGCGTCCTGCGTTTGGCCCAACGCGACCTCGATGACGGTTTGTTTGTTCAGGCCCACAAGGGTTCGCCGAGCACTGACCTGACGTATGGTTTCACCCCGTATCCGACTTGTTTGAAAGCTCCACTTGCCGTCGAATTGCCCTGTGGCCGGCGGCAGATCTTCATATCCTGACAAAAACGCGCCATCCTGAAAAATCGCGTAAAAAACCCGGTCGTCGGACGGTGTGCTGAGCATGGCGAAAGCTGCATAGGGAATATCAACCTCCAACTGACCGTCGCGCAAGGCGGCTGCGTCCAGAATTGAGGTGACCGACGCCCCCAGGATGTTGTCTTGCCCTTGTTGCGCGACCTGTGCGGCATAGTTGCGAACCGCGATAAACAGAAGAAACGCCAATATCGCGGCACCACCGATCAAAGTCAGGACCAGCCTGTTCCGAAGCGATCCTGACACATAGGGGTCAGGGGGGGGATCAGGAGGCATGATCCAGCCTGTATCCAAGACCGCGAAGCGTGGTGATCTTCAAGTCCGACGGTTCAAGATGTTTGCGAAGGCGGCCAACGTAAACCTCGATTGCATTGTCCGAGACATCGTCATCATATGAAAAAAGCCGGTCGGTCAGTTTCTGTTTCGAAAAAACCTGACCAGGCGCGCTGATGAACAGTTCCAGAAGGCGCAGTTCCCGGTTGCGCAACGAAACAGTCTCATCCCCTACGGTCAGATGACCTGCCAATGGATCAAAGACTATTCCGCCCACTTCAATCGTTGTCCGTGAATTCCCGGATTTGCGACGCAGAACGGCGCGGCAGCGGGCCTCGAGTTCGGCGTGGTCGAACGGTTTGGTGACATAGTCGTCGGCCCCCAGATCCAGCGAACCGATTCGATCCGAAACCTGGCTGCGTGCGGTCAAAACGATCACGGGGGTGTCCAGGCGACCTGCGCGATGCCGTTTGAGAAAGTCGCGCCCATCCCCATCCGGCAACATGATATCCAACAGAATAAGGTCATATTCCTGAGTTTCGGTAAAGGCGGTCGCCTCGTCCAATTTAGACGCATGATCAACCACATGGCCGTCTAACCTCATGCGCGAACAGATGGCGTTCGCCAGATCAAGATTGTCTTCCACAAGGAGGAATTTCATGGGATTTTTGCTATTTTTCGTGCGTGACAGGTTGATGTCAGGTTGATGTGTTTTTGTTCCACCCAATCTGAGCCGCCATGCGGCTGGTTGTCAAATGGGAGGACATCATGACGACATTCACACTGGGCCGTCGCGCCCTGATCGCAGCTGTGGCCGCAATTGGCCTGACAGGGCCGGCTTTGGCTGATGGCCATCAGGTCGTGGACAGCATTCACTTTCTGATCCCCGGTGGCGCCGGTGGCGGCTGGGACGGAACGGCGCGCGGCACGGGCGAAGCGCTGACAAAAGCTGGCCTTGTTGGCACGGCGTCATACGAAAACATGTCAGGCGGCGGTGGTGGCAAAGCCATTGGATATCTGATTGAAAATGCCGACAGCAACCATGGCACTCTGATGGTGAATTCTACGCCGATCGTGATCCGCTCATTGACCGGTGTATTTCCTCACAACTTCCGCGATCTGACGCTGGTTTCGGGCACTATCGGCGACTATGCCGCGATCGTTGTAGGCAAAGACAGCCCGATCAACTCGATGGCGGATCTGCTTGCCGCTTTTGATGCGGACCCAGGCGGCACGGCGATCGGTGGCGGCTCGGTTCCTGGCGGCATGGACCATCTGGTGGCGGCGATGGTGATGGAAGCAGCGGGCAAGGATGCGCTTGGCGTGAAATACATCCCCTATGACGCGGGCGGCAAAGCCATGGCGGCCCTGCTGTCGGGTGAAATCGCCGCCTTGTCCACCGGTTTTTCGGAAGCGGTCGATCTGGCGAATGCGGGTGAAGTCAAGATTATCGGCGTGACATCCGACGAGCGCGTTGATGCGGCTCCTGACGCGATGACGATGAAGGAACAGGGTATTGATACCACTTTCGTGAACTGGCGCGGCTTCTTCGCGGCCCCCGGCCTGCCCGAAGAAAAACTGGCCGCCTACCAGGAAGCGATTGCCAAGATGTACGACACCCCGGAATGGGAAGAGGTTCGTGCACGCAATGGTTGGGTCAACATCCACAACTCGGGCGCAGATTTCCAGACGTTCCTGGAGCAGCAGGAACAGCAGATCGGCGATCTTATGAAAAAGCTGGGCTTCCTCTAAGTCCGTTTTCGGCAGAGCGGATCCGCCGCTCTGCCATCCCACGAACAGGAACAGGGAGAGGCTCTCATGGCGCTGGATCGCTGGATCGCGCTCATTCTTCTGGGTGTGTGTTTGACATATGGCTACGCCGCTTGGTTCACGATGGACGGCAGCCTGCCCCCTTTCATGCAGAGAAACCCGATCTGGCCCAGCACATTCCCCAAAGTGCTGTCGGTTCTGGGTGTCGTCACCACCACGATCATTTTGCTGGGCTTTGAAAAGGCGGAACCAAAGGAAGCCGATATCGATTACCGGCGGCTGGGGGAATACCACCTTGATCAAGCACTTATGTTGCTGGCCTTGATGGTGATTTACGCGCTTTGCCTGCGCCCTGTTGGGTTTCTGATCTCGACCTCGGCCTTTCTGATCCTCGGGTCTTTCATTCTGGGTGAGCGCAAATGGCACGTCATGCTACCCGTCGCGCTGATCGCCACAGGCGCGGTCTGGTATCTGGTTCAGGAAGTTCTTGGCATCTACATGCGCCCATTGCCGGGCATTTTCGGAGGCTGACATGCTCGAAGGACTTCTGATCGGTCTGCAAACGGCGTTTTCAATTCAAAACCTGCTGATGGTGATCGCAGGGTGCCTGATCGGCACGTTCATCGGCATGCTTCCGGGTCTTGGGCCGATGTCGATCATCGCCATCATGATCCCGGTCGCGATTTCCATGGGCGACCCGTCCGCAGCGCTGATCCTGCTGGCCGGAGTGTATTACGGCGCCATCTTTGGCGGTTCGACATCTTCGATCCTTCTCAACGCGCCGGGGGTCGCGGGCACTGTTGCGTCCAGTTTCGACGGCTATCCGATGGCCCGCCAGGGCAAAGCGGGCAAAGCGTTGACTGTTGCAGCTATTGCAAGTTTTGCCGGCGGTACGATCGGAGCCATTTTGTTGATGGTCTTTGCCCCTGCTCTGTCGTCGGTGGCACTGCTGTTCCACTCGGCCGAGTATTTCGCGCTTATGGTCGTGGGCCTGTCGGCAATCGCAGCCTTCGCAGGCACCGGTCAAGTGGCCAAAGCCGTCATCATGACGCTACTTGGGTTGATCATGGCAACGGTCGGTGAAGGTGCATTGTTCAACCTGCCGCGTTTCACAATGGGTATCATGGATCTGCAATCGGGCTTTGGCTTCATCACGCTTGCCATGGCCATGTTCGCCCTGCCCGAAGCGCTGTTTCTGGTGCTCAAACCCAAAAACCTTCAGGGGGATGACGGCGAGATCAAGGACCTGCGCATCACAGGCAGTGAAGCCAAGGCCATCGCACCGGTGATCGGCCGCCAATCTGTACAGGGCTTCTTCATCGGGGTTCTGCCCGGTGCGGGGGCAACGATTGCCAGCTTCCTCGGCTACGCGGTCGAGCGCAACATTGCCCCGAAAGAGGAACAGGACGAATTCGGCAAAGGGTCAATAAAAGGTCTGGCTGCGCCCGAAACGGCGAACAACGCGGCATGCACCGGTTCTTTCGTGCCGCTGCTGACACTGGGCATTCCCGGGTCCGGCACCACCGCGATCCTGCTTGGCGCACTGATTGCCCTGAACGTGACACCCGGCCCACGGCTGATGCTGGACGAGCCGCAGATATTCTGGGCCGTCATCATGTCAATGTTCATTGGCAACCTTGTTCTGCTGATCCTGAACCTGCCGCTGATCCCATATATCGCAAAGGTTCTCTCGGTTCCGCGCAATTACCTGATCCCCTTCATTTTGTTCTTCACTCTGATGGGGGCCTATATCGGGCAGAACAACGCGACCGAGCTTTTGATACTTGTTGGCTTCGGTGTTTGCGCCACGGCGTTGAAATTTGCCGACTACCCGCTTGCGCCGCTGCTGATTGGTTTCATCCTCGGGGGGATGATGGAGGACAACTTTGCCCGCTCGATGCAGCTCTATGACGGTATTGCTTTCATCTGGGAACGTCCGATGACGCTGGGTCTGCTTGTTGTCGCGGTGCTGCTGGTGCTGTTGCCCAGCTATCGCGCGCGCCGGGCGCGTGCCCGGGCCGCAGGGGTTGCGGACGGTGACTGAGCCACTGGCAGGAATACGGGTTCTCGATCTGACGAATGTCCTCGCGGGTCCGTATTGCTGCTATCAACTGGCGCTCATGGGCGCCGAAGTGATCAAGGTCGAACGCCCTGACGGTGGCGACCTTGCCCGCGTTCTGGGTGCTGATCCTGCCAGAAACAAGGCCGGTATGGGCGTCAGCTTTCTGGCGCAGAATGCTGAAAAGAAGTCCATCACGCTCAACATGAAATCAGAACGGGGCAAGGCGCTCCTGAAACGCCTTGTCCAGACAGCCGACGTGTTGGTAGAGAACTTTCGCCCCGGGGTGATGGATCGGCTTGGACTTGGGTATGGCGTCTTGCGCGATGTGAACCCCAGACTGATTTACTGTGCCATAAGCGGATTCGGTCAGGACGGTCCCCGCCGAGGCGATCCGGCCTATGACCAGATCGTGCAGGGTATCAGTGGCGTGATGTCTGTCACCGGCGGTCCTGACACCGCACCCTATCGCGTTGGCTATCCTTTGGCGGACACGATCGGTGGGATGACGGCTGCTTTTGCAGTGTCCGCCGCCCTGAACGCGGATCCTCGCGGGGCCTATCTGGATGTGGCGATGTCCGAAGCCGTGATCTCGACAATGGGTTGGGTCGTGTCGAACTATCTGATCGCCGGTGCCATTCCCGGGGCCCATGGCAACGAAAACACGACGTCAGCACCGTCGGGAACATTTGCAACCTCTGACGGTCCCATCAACATAGCCGCCAACCGCGACGAACAGTGGCAGGCACTGGCCAGGCATCTGGGCCGGCAAGACCTGCTGGCCCACCCGGATTATGAAACGCGCGAAGACCGCAAGCGCAATCGCCACGCCCTGCGCGCGGCGCTGGAGGAGACCTTGCGGACCAAAGCGGCATCGGACTGGGTCAGCGAACTCAACGCAATCGGAGTGCCGGCCGGGCAGGTATTGACCGTGCCCGAGGCGCTTGATGACGAACAGCTTGCCGGTCGTGGCCTGATCGGATCTTTTCGAGTGCAGGGCGAAGACATGAAACTTGCAGGCAGCCCCATTGTCATGGACGGCGAACGGCAAATGCCCCAAACCGCGCCGCCTGAACTTGGAGCAGACAATAAAGCGATCTGGTCTGAAGTTGGGTTGACCGGCGCGGAAATGGACGCTTTGAGCAAGGAAGGCATCATATGAGCGATGTGTCCAATTGGTGGACGACTTCCATCATCGATATGGAACCGGGCCGGATCGACCTGCGCGGAGAGCCGATCCAGAATCTGATCGGACATCTCAGTTTCAGCGAGATGATCTGGTTCATGGTTCGTGGCGACCGACCATCTGGGGCGCAGGTCCGGTTGTTCGAGGCCGCGCTGGTTGCCGCCGTGGACCACGGACCTCAGGCCCCTTCCATCGCAACGGCGCGCATGGCCGTGACCTGCGGGCTGCCGCTAAACAACGCGATGGCGAGCGCTGTGAACATGTTGGGGGATATTCACGGCGGGGCTGGTGAGCAAGCGGTTATGCTGTACCATTTCGTGGCGCAAAATCCTGGCCGGTTGGATCAAACGCTGGACGAGTGGATCGAGCGTGAAGGAAAGATATTGCCGGGTTTTGGCCATCGTTTCCACACGCCGACGGATCCGCGCGCACCACGTCTGATGGCGTTGGTCCGTGATGCTGTGACGGACGGGGCTTGTGATGGTCAGTTCCTACAGATCGGACAGGCGATCGAGGCAGAGTTGGCCCACCGCAAAGGAAAGCCTGTTCCTATGAACATAGATGGCGCCACCGCGGTGATCTATGCCGAGTTGGGCTTTGCGCCCCCACTGGCACGCGGTCTGTTTTGCCTATCCAGATCGGTTGGGATTCTGGCCCATGCGTGGGAACAGATGCAGCAAGGCGGCCGGAACAAGGGACCGACCCCGCCTGCCTATCGCTGGACCTATGTCGAAACTTAGATCGCTAGGCAGTTCTGAGCCGTGGGCGTTTGGCCAACAGGTCAGCCGCCGCACGGGCAATGACCAGTTCTTCATTGGTCGGGATTGCCATGACCACGACGCGGGACAGATCGGTTGAAATGATCCGGTCATTGTCCGCATTTGCATCAGGATTGAGCTCGATGCCCAGCCATCCCATCCCAGAGCACACCCGGTCACGCACGAGGCGTGAGTTTTCTCCGATCCCACCGGTAAACACCAAGGCGTCGATACCGCCGAGAATGGCCGCCATCGCGCCAAGCTCGCGCCGGATACGGAAGGTGAAATAGCTGATCGCCTGTCGGCTTTCGCGTGTGTCCGCCTTTTCCAGGGTACGCATATCGTTGGACAGCCCGGACAGGCCCAACAGCCCAGATTTCCGGAACAACAGGTCTGAGATTTCGTCAGCGCTCAGCCCTTCCTGGTCCATCAGATACAGGACCACGCCAGGATCAAGTTGACCACAGCGTGACCCCATCGGCAGCCCGTCCAGTGCCGAAAAGCCCATGGTCGATCCGACGGAACGCCCTCCGATCATCGCACACATCGATGCACCATTGCCAAGATGGGCCACGACCACGCGCCCTTCGTGCAAAAGCGGCGCTGTCTTTGCCATGTGATCCGAAATGAATTCATAGCTGAGCCCGTGAAAGCCATAACGCCGAACACCTTTGTCGTAATACTCGCGCGGCAAGGCAAAAACGTCATTCTCCCACGGATGATTGCGGTGAAAGGCGGTGTCGAAACAGGCGATCTGAACCGCATTCGGAAAACGTTCCATCGCGGCCCGGGCTCCGGCCAGATTGTGCGGCTGATGCAAAGGCGCGAACGGCGACAGCTTGTCCAACTCTTGAATGGACGCCTTGGTCAATGGCACCGGAGCGTCGATGTCAGGTCCACCGTGGACAACACGATGCCCGACCGCAGTCACGTCGCTGTTTGGAAATGAGCGCGCAAGCAGGTTCAAAACCCAGTCCAGCGCTGCGGCGTGATCGCGTATTTCTCCGGCGGTGCCGCTGGCAAGGACACTTCCGTCGGAAGACTTCGCCTTGACAAACGGCTCTGGTTCTCCAATCCGCTCGACCGCGCCGGTGCACACCATGATCGGATCGTCATCGGTCAGCTCGAACAGACCAAATTTCATGGAAGACGATCCAGCGTTCAGTGTCACGACATGTGTCATGCGGGTGCTCCGGTGCGCGGTAAGGAAAAGGCTTCGTGCAGTGCCGCCACGGCACAGGATGCCAGCCGGGCTTTGTCGTCATCGGCGCGGCTGGTCAAAATGATCGGAGCTTTGGCCCCCATGACCAGACCGGCCCCTTCTGCATTGGCGATATAGGTCAGCTGCTTGGCCATCATGTTCCCGGCATCCAGATTTGGCACCACCAGAATATCGGTTTTGCCCGCGACATCCGACACAATCCCTTTGGAACGCGCAGCCGCAAGGCTGACGGCATTGTCCATGGCAAGGGGGCCGTCAACAAGCCCGCCCGTGATCTGACCGCGTTCCGCCATTTTCGACAGCAAAGCCGCATCAACCGAGGATCGGATCGCCGGATTGACGGTTTCGATGGCAGACAGAACACCCGCCCTGGGGTTTTCGATCCCCAGCGACAGGGCCAGGTCGATTGCGTTCTGGACAATATCAATCTTGGTTTCCAGGTCCGGCTCGATATTGATCGCCGCATCCGTCACCAACAAAGGTCTGGGTTGGCCGGGCACGTCCATGACAAAGACATGGGTAAAGCGGCGGCCGGTGCGCAGGCCGTTTTCACGCCTGAGCGCAGCCTTCAGCAATTCATCCGTATGCAGATGCCCTTTCATCAGCGCTTTCGCACGACCTTCTGCAACCAGATCGACCGCCGCATGGGCCGCACCGATGTGATCGCTCTGCGCAATGATTTCAATCCCATCCAACGACGCTCCGATTTCGGCGGCCGCGTGAGAGATTTTGTCCGGGTTACCGATCAGAATGGGTGTGATGATCGTCTCATGCGCGGCCAGCAGCGCCCCACCCAAGGCGTTGGGCTCTTCCGGGGCTACAACGGCGGTCGGCATGGGCGGCAACGGGCGCACCTTTTCCAGCATGGCATCAAAGTGACGATGACGTTTCACCACCAGCCCGGGCAGATCCAACTCGGCGAACACCATCTCTTTCTCCGGCGCGATCACGACGGCCTGCCCGCTGACGATCACGGCACCGTCCGATGGGCGCGTAACGACCGTTTCAAAGACAACTTCCCGGTTTGGTCGCTTTTCCAGAAGGGTGACTTTGGATACCAGCTCATCACCGGCATGCGCCCTTTCCACAAAATCAAATCGCTGCGATTTATAGAGCGTCCCTGCCCCCGGCAGAACGTTCCCTAAAACGGCCGAGATCAGGGCCCCCACGAACATGGCAGGGGCAACCGCTTCGTTGATGTGGTCGCCGTCGCCGTCTTCGCTGGATAGATGAAGCGGATTGTGATTGCCGGAATTGTTGGCGAACACATAGAAATCATCAACCGAGCACGTGCGGGCCAACTCGGCAGTATCACCGACCTGAAGCTTGTCGTAAGGCGTGTTGTGGTACTGCATGAACTGTCGTTTCCATTTCGATCCGTTTGGCGACACTGAGAGCTCTCTTGCTGATACCCAGTTCAGCGCGCAATGAAAACAACGCATGCCGGCTGCCCGTATCGGTCTGCACGCTATTTCCGGCGGGTAACGCCTTTATGTCGTTAAGCCTGGATAATGTGCGGATTGCAGATCAGGCGCGCCGATTTCCACCGCCGCCCTGTTTGCGCATCGAAAGACCGATCCGTTTTCTGGGTACATCCACCTCGACAACGCGCACTTTCACGACTTGCCCGGCCTTGACGACCTCATGCGGGTCCTTGACGAAGCGGTCGGCCAACTGGCTGACGTGAACCAGACCGTCCTGATGAACGCCCACATCCACAAAGGCCCCAAAGGCTGCCACGTTTGTCACGGTGCCCTCAAGAACCATTCCGGGCTTCAGATCGGTTATCTCTTCGATGCCATCCGCGAAAGTGGCCGTGACAAAGCTGGGCCGGGGGTCTCGTCCGGGTTTCTCAAGCTCGGCAAAGATATCCAGAACCGTGGGCAGGCCGAAATCTTCGGTTACGAATTGTTGTGCCCGCAACCCTTTCAAGGCCCCCTCATGGCCCATGATGTGCCTGATATCCCGCCCGCAGGCCGATACGACGCGGCGGGCGACGTCATAGGCTTCGGGATGCACCGACGACGCATCAAGCGGTTCGGCGCCGTCCCTTATGCGAAGAAATCCGGCGCATTGCTCAAAGGCACGCGGACCCAGCCCGGCAACGGACAACAGGTCCTTGCGCGATTGGAACGGCCCGTTCAGATCGCGATGGGCGACGACGGCTTCGGCTTGCGCGGGGCCCAGCCCCGACACACGCGCAAGCAAAGGTGCAGAGGCCGTGTTCAGGTCAACCCCGACCGCGTTCACGACATCCTCGATCGCGGAATCCAGGGATTGCGACAGGCGGTGCTGGTCAACGTCATGCTGATATTGCCCCACGCCGATGGATTTCGGTTCGATTTTGACCAGTTCTGCCAAAGGGTCCTGCAATCGCCGGGCGATGGACACCGCCCCACGCAGCGAAACGTCTAGATCGGGAAACTCTCGTGCTGCCAGTTCCGACGCGGAATAGACCGAAGCCCCCGCTTCGGACACAACTACCTTGGTCGGTGCTTTTACCGCCTTGGGGAGCAGAGCCAAAGTATCTGCAACCAACCGTTCGGTTTCTCGGCTCGCTGTTCCGTTTCCAATGGCGATGAGTTCAATCTGGTGGGCCGAGATCAGGTTTAGGATGGTAGCCTGCGCTCCGCGCAAATCGTTTTTGGGTTGGAAGGGATACAGCGTGTCAGTGGCCACGACCTTGCCCGTTGCGTCAACCACCGCCGCTTTCACGCCGGTGCGGATGCCGGGATCGAGGCCCAAAGTGGCCTTGGCACCCGCCGGAGCAGCATACAGCAAGTCCTTAAGGTTGCGTGAAAAGACCTGAATTGCCTCGTCCTGTGCCCGACTGCGCAGTTCGGCCATCAGTTCGACCATCATCGACAGCGAAAGCTTGACCCGCCAGGTCCACCCGACCACCTTGCGCAACCAGGCATCACCCGGCCCTTGGCCACGGGTCTGCAGATGCGCGGCCACGATGGATTCGGCCCGGGCTGCCCCGAACTCCGGTTCCGGCGCGATATCAAGTGAAACAATGCCTTCTTTTGACGCCCGCAGCATTGCCAAAGCCCTATGCGATGGAACATCCGCCCATCGTTCGGAATGGTCAAAATAATCACTGAACTTGGCGCCTTCCTTTTCTTTCCCGTCGACAACTCTTGCACTGAGCAGCGCCTCGCGCTGCATGAAGGCCCGCAACTCACCCAGCAGTGTCGCATTTTCCGTTAATCGTTCGGTCAGAATGTCCCGCGCGCCGTTCAGCGCGTCTCGAGAGGTGGCGACAGCTTCGCTCAGGTATGCCCCGGCCAGTGTTTCCGGGTCCGCATCGCGATCGGCCAGAATGGCTTCGACCAGGGGTTCCAGCCCGTTTTCACGCGCGATCATCGCCTTGGTGCGCCGCTTGGGCTTGTAAGGCAGATAGATGTCTTCCAGCTGGGCCTTGGTTTCTGCCCGAGCTATCGATTTACTCAGATCTTCGGTCAGCTTCCCCTGTTCTTTTATCGACTTCAGGATGGTTTCCCGCCGTGCCTCAAGCTCACGCAGATAGGTCAAACGTTCGGACAGAAGGCGCAATTGGGTGTCGTCCAACCCACCGGTTGCTTCTTTCCGATAGCGGGCGACAAAAGGAACCGTCGCTCCGTCGTCCAATAGATTGATCGCAGCACCGACCTGATCGGGACGTGCATTGATCTCGGTGGCTATGGTGCGGGCGATACGGTCCAAGGGGGCCTCCTGAAACGGCAGTGGAAGGGCTTCTTAACCAGCCGTTTCAGCAAGGGAAAGTCCCTTGTACCGGTCCGTCCAAAAGCATCAGCGAATAGCAACTGTTTTCGCGGCTATTCGACGCTTCTGAGCCATTGAAAGAAAACACCAGCCTGCAAGGGCCTCACCCCCACGGCATCAGCCCGCAATACCCGGTGCGCGCGCTTACATTATGCGCCATTTGCGCCAGCGTCGTCAGGTCAAAGACCGGCAGTTTCAGGTCTTCCTGAATGCGTTTTGCATAAGGGGGAAGATCCGTGCATTCCAATACCACGGAGCGTATTTCGGGCGTATCGCGCTTCAGCCTGCGCGCAGCGTCCAGCACTTCGGCCTCGATCAGATCTGTGTCCATACGGGTGCGCGCGTTGCGCAGGATGACTTCGGCAAACTCGCTGGTGTGTTCCAGACCCTGTACGGCCACCGGAACGCCCCCTGCTCCAACGCCTTCGAAATGGCGTTGCGTCAGCGCTGACGAATCCGCTGTTATCACCCCGACCGGTGCGCTGGCCCCGGTCATGTGAAAGGCCAATGGCACTTGTATCAGGCTCGAAGCGAAGACAGGCACCGATACGGCCGCGGCCAACTCTTTTTGGAACAGGGCGAGAAACCCGCAACTTCCGGTAATGGCGCGTACGCCTTCAGCCTCAAGCCGTTGCGCGCCTTTAATGAATGGGTTCAGCAGATCAGGCGTCGGATTGTTCAGCAGCGTTGGCACCGTGATGCCATCTATCATCTCGTACAGCACCGGGAACGGCAGGCTGGAAGGGTTCTTGATATGACCGGGAGGTTTGGGAAAATAGCTTTCCAGACACAAAACCCCGATTGAGGCTCCGCAGATATTCTGTCCACCCTGATAGATCGGCATGATTGGGTAATCCTTCTTAGAAACGGTGGTTGTTACGCGTCAAAATCGCGACAAGGCGATTGAATCCAATGGGATGTTGAGGCGCTGCCCTGACACCAGATCAGCCACCAGCTCGCCGGTTTTGGGGGCCATCATCAAACCGTAATGGGAATGACCAAAGGCGGTGAACAGGCCCTTGTGCCCCTCAACCGGACCGATCGCAGGCAAACTGTCGGGAAAAGACGGGCGTCGGCCCATCCAGAACTGTGTATCCGAGGTGTTCAGATCCGGCATCATTGCGCGGGCCTGTGCGGTCAGAAGCGACTGTTTGCGTGGATCTGGCGGCGCGTCGATGCTGCCGAATTCGGCCGTGCCCGCCACGCGCAGACCGTCCTGCATCGAACTGGCCACCACCTTGGCGTCTACGTCCATCACCGAGTTTTCCAGGCTGGCAGAGGGGGTCGGGAATTGGACATGGTATCCACGCTCGGCCACCAGTGGCACGGGCAAACCCAAGGGTTTCAGCAACTCGGCAGACCAAACACCGGCGGCCAGCACGACAGTATCGGCGTGAAGCGCGCCGGCCGACGAGGTCAAATGCCATTGGCCGTCTTCCGTGCGCTTTAGTTCTTTGACTTCTGTCCGCACGAACTCGGCGCCTTGTTGACGGGCCTTGTCGGCCAAAACCGCACCAACCCGGCCAGGAGACGTGACCCGCGCCTGTCCCTTGATCAGGATCGCAGCCTTGAAATCTCTGGATAACGCAGGTTCGATCCGGCGCAATTCTGGTCCGTCTATCCGCTCTAGATGTCCGCCTTTTTCCTGCCGGATCAGATATCCCAATTCTTTCAGGTCAGCCTGATCCGGGTTGCGAAACGCGTGGACATAGTTGGAATCAACAATAAGGTCTTCGTGCCCGGTATTTTGCAGATGTCTTCGGTACAGATCTATCGAAGGGCGGCACAGCACCTCCATTGCGTCCGAGATATTGCGTACGGATTTCACGCTTGAATTCTTCAGGAACCTCAGGCCCCAAGGTATCATCCTGGGCCAGAACGCAGGTCTGACGGTCAACGCGCTTTTCGGGTCCAACAGCATCCCGGGGATCGTTTTCCAGATACCCGGCGTGGCCTGTGGAATGACCGACCAGGGCGAGACGACACCGGCATTGCCGAACGATGTCTCCTGCCCCGGTTCTCCACGGTCGATCAGACGCACGGCAATACCGCGCTCCTGCAACGAGAGCGCACAGCACAGACCGACGATCCCGGCGCCGATGATGGTCACTTGTTCAGGCATGTCAGACCGTTGCTTGAATTCGGCTGCGGGCGATCACCTGTGTGATGATGACAGGAGACGCCACCGCCAATGCGATCAGGTCAGCCGTCAGCGTGGGCGCCACGAAGATAACCCCGGCAATGGCCATCAGGATGCGCGACACGAGGTTGAGTGGCTGCAACCAATAACCCACGACCGCTGCCGAAAGGGCGATGACACCGGCGATACAGCTGGTGGCGGTATAGGTGAATTCCCAAAGATCGAACCCGGTGGAAGACACGAACAGCAAAACCGGCGCATAGACGAACGCCATTGGCGCGATGACCTTGCCCAGTCCCAGCGTAAAGGCGGACAGCCCGGTGCGGAACGGGTTGGAATTCGCAATCGCTGCCGCCGCATAGGCCGACGTACAGACCGGAGGTGTGATCTCGGAGACCACGCCATAATACAACACGAACAGATGGCTGGCGATGGGTGGAACCCCCAACTGCGCCAGCGCAGGCTGCGCCACCGAGACGAGCATGATGTACAGCGCCGTGGTCGGGATGCCGGCACCCATTAGAATGCAGACGATGGCAATAAAGACCAGCGAGATAAACAGTTGCAGGTCTTCCATCGCAAACAGTTGGAAACTGCCGAACGAGATCATGTTGTAAAGATCGGATGCCAGATTGCCCGCTCCCTGCGTGACCATGAAGCCGATGCGAAAGCCGATGCCAGTAGTGTTGATGACACCCACCACGATACCAACAGCGGCGGCAGCGGCCCCCACGGCCAGCGAGTACTTTACCCCAAGTTCGACCGCGGCCAACATCTCGGGCACTTCTATCCGTTTCTGCGGGTTGAGCGTGGCAATCACCGACAATCCGCACAGAATCGCTGTCATGGACAGGTCAAACCCACCGTCGGAAAACTTCCAAAGCACGAACGCAAGAAACGCCGCCGCGTAGATCAGTGTTGGCGGTTGCTTGATCCGCGACATGCCCGCGATAACCGCCAGCGAAATACCGCAGAAGGCCGACATGAACGGCGTGTAGCCGGTAAACAGGACGACCAACAAACCGATCAACGGAACGATATTGGCCCAACCCTCGGCCCAGACGGCCTTGAGCTGTGGCAATTGCTCTTTCGCCAGACCTTGCAGGTTCAGCTTACGCGCCATCAGGTGCACCACGGCAAAGACGCCGACATAGTGCAGGATCGCTGGAAAGATTGCCGCGATCACGATGGTGGTATAGGGCACCTCGAGGAACTCGGCCATGATGAAGGCCGCAGCGCCCATGATGGGCGGAGTGATCTGACCACCGGCCGAAGACGCGGCCTCGACTCCGCCCGCAAAGTGACCGGGGTACCCAAGGCGCTTCATGTTGGGAATTGTCAGCGCGCCGGTCGAAACGGTGTTGGCCACCGAAGAGCCCGAGATCGTGCCGAAGAAGGCCGAGGATACCACCGACACTTTGGCCGGACCGCCCGTATAGCGACCCGCCAAAATGGTTGCGTTATCAATGAACAATTGTCCAAGCCCCGTTCGCTGAGCGATCACGCCGAACAGGACAAAGTGGAACACGATGGTCGAAACAACCCAAAGCGTCACGCCATAGATTCCTTCCTGCGGGAAGTACATCGATGACACGAAGGTTTTGAAGTTCACGCCCGGATGTTGCAGCAACCCGGGAAAATAGGGACCCATCAGCGCGTATGAGATGAATACGCAGATGATCAGCGGCAATACCCAACCCAGCGTGCGGCGCGCAATGTCCAGTACCAGAAGGATGATGATGACGCCGAGGATCACATCATAGCTGTTTGGGTTGCCCATGCGAAAGGTCTGTTCCTCGATCCCCAGGAACGGGATGCCGCGCCAGGCGAAACCAACGTAAAGCGCGGCGACGATGCCAAGCGCCATGAACACCAGATCATAAAGAGGGACGTTGCCGATGCGGAAGCGACTGACTTTGAGAGCATAGAGGCTTTTGGCCCCGACAATCGGGATCGTGGCGTAGACCAGAATGAACAGCAGAGCCAGATAGATGCCCATATGCCAGTGGTCGGCCGGCAAGCCGAACCCAGCCGTGAAGAATTCGTAGAATGCAAAGATCAGGGCGACGACACGCAACACCTTGCCTGCCGTGGGCGTGACCTGCCGGACAGCGGCGCCTTCGTCGAACTGTTCTTCGATGGCCGCCAGCTCCTCGGCCGTCAGTTCGTGGTCATCAAGTTTCTGGGTCTCGGACATGATGGCCCCCCGATTTCGCAAAATTCCAGAGTGCGGTGCCCCAAGAAGGGGCACCGACGACAGGTTTCAGTCAGGTGTGGTTATTGAAGAAGACCGGCTTCTTTATAGAACTTCTCAGCACCCGGATGCAGCGGAACACCCAGCGCCTCGACGCCGTCGAGGGCAGTATCAGGCGTGATCTGCTTGCCCTTTGCGTGGCCGTTGTCCAGCAGCTTGCGCGTGTTGTCGTTCCACAGGGCCTTGGTCAGCTGATAGACCAGATCTTCGGACAGATCCGATGACACAACCAGCATCGCGCTGACCGCAGGGGTCTTGGTTTCGGAATCGATGCCTTCATATACACCGCCCGGGATAGCGGACGGGATATAGGCAGGAATGATCTCGTTGATCTTTGCCAGATCTTCATCGCTGAAGGAATGCAGGTTCATGCCCTTGGTCGATGACAGCTGCACCATTGCGGCAACCGGCCAGCCTGCTGCGTAGAAATAGGCGTCAAGCTGACCGTCGGCCAAACGCTCGGCGCTCTGACTGTTGTTCAGCTCGGCCTCGTCCATATTGTCGCGATTGACGCCCCAGGCGTCCAGCATCTGCAAAACGGCCACCTGCGTGCCGGAACCAGCCTGGGCAATACCAACGCGCTTGCCTTTGAGATCACTCAGATCGTTGATCGTCTGACCGGCTGGCAGCACCAGGTGCAGGTCTTCCGGGAACAGGTTTGCGACGATGCGCAGTTTCGGGTGGGGTTTGCCTTCAAACTTGCCCTCACCCAGATACATCGAACGGGTTACATCTGCCGCGGCCAGGCCGGCCTCAAGCTCGCCGTTTTGCACGGCGGCATTGTTGAAGACTGACGCAGTTGTCGACTGTGCAATCGCGATCAACCCGGGCACGCCGCATTGGCCGCCCTCTTCGCAGGGGCGTGAGCCTGGAGGGGCCGAAATTCCGTTGGCGATGGTCCCGCCGATCGGGAAATAAGTGCCGCCTGCACCGCCGGTGCCGATGCGAAAAAAGGTTGGGTCCTGTGCAAACGCCGGTGCAGCCAATGCACCCGCCAAAGCCAAACCCGTCAGGCATTTCATCAATTTCATCGTAAGCTCCCAGTTGTGGATCGTTGGATTCGGTTTGTTCGAATTCTGATCCGTTCAGCCTATGGAGTTTTAGCATAAATACAAATTTGTTATATTTAACAAAATGAAAGTTTAGCTTATGTTTTAGATATGAACCTTGCTCAATTGACAGTTTTTCGTGAGGTGATGGAAACCGGGTCCATCTCTCAAACCGCGAAGAAGCTGAACCGGACACAACCCGCGATCAGCCTGGCAATCAAGAACCTGGAAAGGAGTCTGGGACTGACCTTGTTCGAACGAAAAGGCCGGCGTCTGATCCCAGTGCCAGAGGCGCATTACCTGTTGGCAGAAACCACCGGAATACTGGACAGATTATCTACGGTTTCCAGTACGATGCACGGTCTTCTTAAAGGAAATTCAGGCAGCCTGAACATTGCCGCCATGCCGGGACCGTCCATTTTTGCCTTCCCGAATTTCATAAGCCGTTCAGTTGGCGGGAATCCGGACATCCGGGTTACGCTGTCCACCCGCAGTTCGCCACAGATAATGGAACTTGCAGGCACTCAGAACATTGATTTCGGGTTTGCTGATTTCGAACACCCGGTCGGAAAGAAGCCACAATTTACAGCAGAGATCATCAGCGGAGACTGCTTTTGCGCAATGGATCGGGACAATCCGTTGGCGCAAAAAAAGGCTGTGACGATTTCGGATCTCGATGATGTGCCAATGGGTGGACTGTATGACACCCACCCTTTTCAGAAGAAAGTGCAGCGCGCTTTTCAGATGGTTGCCGCCACTTACAAACCTAGTGTGACGTGCCAGTATTTTCTTCCGCTCATTCCGTTTGTTGGATCGGGGCAGTGCTGCTCGATTGTCGATCCGTTGACTGTTGCGACGGAACGGAAGCTGAATATCTCGCATGGCCGTGTTGTATTTCTGCCTTTCAAGGACCCCCTCAGATACGAATACGCCATCCTGTCGCCGGATCACCGCCCCCCTTCGCAATTGGCGCTGAAAATAAAAGCGGGATGGAAGGCGGAAGTTGTGTCGATGCTGGATCAGACCAACGCCAACCCGCGGACGGAAGACTTCTGAAAGACACCCGGCCGAACTTGGAAATGTGCGACAACCGGAAAACTCAGATGACGCGCGCGACCGAGGCCTCCAGCGTCGATTTTAGCAGTTGCGGATCTATCGGTTTGTAAAACAGCGGCAGCTTTGCTTGTTTGCACTGCTGAACAAGCTCTTGTGATCGATTGGCTGAGATAATACAGCCGGGCAAATGCCCGAATTCATCCGTCAGGGCACGCATGGCGTCCGTCCCTGTTTTTCCGTTGTTCAATTGATAGTCGGCGACAACAAAGTCTGGCAGGATGCCTATTTCGCGCAGAAGGCCAATCGCTTCGCTTTCGCTTTCGCATTCCAGAACCTCGACGCCCCAGGATTCGATGGTCATGGTCAACGCGCCGCGCAGGTTTTCATCGTTTTCGATCAACAGGGCGACGGTGTTGCCCAGCACATTCAAGTTTGGTTTTTGTACCACTGAAGAGCAGAGAAAAACCTCTGGTTTCACCCGGGCCAAAGGTATTTCGACCGAAAACCCCGTGCCCTTTCCAACTTCGGAAAACAGGTGGATAGGGTGTTGTAGCAACCCGCAGGCCCGCTCGACAATCGCAAGACCCAACCCCATTCCTTCGGCGGCGCTGGCATCTGAATGCAAACGCTGAAATTCCTGAAACACGATATCTCTTTGATCTGATGCTATGCCAATGCCCGTATCCCAGACTTCCAAAGCAATTGCGTTCTTGCGATGCCTGACACCAACAAGAACTTTGCCGGTCTCGGTGTACCGGATCGCGTTTGACAGCAGATTCTGCAATATACGCCGAAGGTAACTGGCATCGCTTGTGACCAGAGCCTTTGTGTCAACAAAACGCAAACTCAAACCCTTGGCCTGGGCGACGGGCTTGAATGCGTCTTCCATCTGCAAGAAAAGCTCGCCCACCGACACTGTGGACAGATGCGCCTTGGCCCGCCCGGAATCCAGCTTTGAGATGTCCAGCAGGGCTTCGAGAATGTGTTCGACACTGTTCAGGGCGCTTTCTGCTTTTGCTGCAACGGTCCGGGCGGTGTCAGTGTCCAAACCGCTGCCCAGTGACGCAACATAGAGCTTTGCAGCAGACAGAGGCTGCAACAGGTCATGGCTGGCGGCGGCCACAAAACGCGATTTTGACGCGTTCGCCCGTTCAGCCTCGTTCAGCGCATCCGCAAGCTCCATTGTGCGTGACGCCACACGTTGTTCCAAAAGTTCCTTGGCTTCATACAAGGCCTGCGCAGACCTCCGTTCCGCAGTTACATCGGTAAAGGAAATCACAAAGCCCCGGTCTGGCATTTCCTGCGCAAAGACCGACAGGATTTTCGATCGCCCCTGATGCATCTGGAACTGAAGAGGGCGGCGGTAGGTTGGTCGGCTGACCCAATCCAGCAGATCCGCCTCGGTTATGCCTTTCTGAAAGCTGATGTTGTCGCCCAGGCGATTGGACAGGGTTTCAAACCGCATGCCCATCTGAAACTGAGTGATCGGTATGGCCAAAAGCTCGCTTGCGCGGGTGTTCCACCCGATCATGCGGTGCTTGTTGTCAAAGATACAGACGCCCTGATCGATATGTTCAAGCGTGGCGCGGATCAGCCGCGCCTTGTCGTCAAGAATGCGATCCCTTTCTTGCCGTTCGATCCGCATGATATCTGTCACGTCGGTTTGCAGGATCACGGTGCCCCCGTCTGGCGTGCGGTGTTCTGACACTTGCGTCCACCGATTGCCCGAAAGACGAACATTGAACACCACGTGGTCATCTGCGTGACGATCCAGACGGCTTTTGGCCCAGTCCTCTGGGGTCATTGTCTCTGGCAAGGACAGGAACCTGGATCGGCTGACCAGTTCCACGTAGTCGGCAAAACACAAGCCGGGGTTCAGCTGTTCCTGAATATCGGGCATATGCATCCCGAACCTGCTGTTGCACAGCACCAGTTCTTCGTCACGATTGAACAGGGCAAAGCCTTCCTGCACCGTTTCGATCGCATTTGCCAAATCTGCGCGCGCTGCTTCGGTTTCCTTGTTGGCCTGCGCCAACCTGGCGTTGGAGTCATTCAGAAGTTCAAGCGCGCGCTCAAGGTCATCCGTTCGGGCGCGAACCTCTTGTTCAAGCACCGCCGCCCGTTGGAACTGAGCATAAGCCGCGCCAGAGGCATTGGTGGATTCTTCGACCCGCCGCATCAGGGCTTCGGCAATTTTCCTGAGTTTTTCGTTCTGACGTTCAAGGGAGTCCGAGGGGTCTGTGAGATGCTCGATCATACCTTACTCTTTCTCGGGCGGGTATATCGCCACGCCGGTCAGGGTCTGGTTCACATGGATCGAATTGAATTGCTCTCCATAGGTCGAGAAACCGACCACGTGATGGCGAGACAGGATGTCCGAGATCGCGTGCGTCTTCTGCTTTTGCTGGGCCTCCAGCCGGCGAAGGATGCAGTCACAACCCAAAATGGTGTCGGGTTGCTGCTTCTCGGTCAACAGGCTGATTTCTTCCTGTAGATGTTCAACCATGTCCCGAGGTTCTGCCAGCGTCAGGACCAAGCCTTCGTCAATCGCCGAAAAAAAGACGAGATCGCCATTTCCCGCTACCTGCTGGATCGCGCGGACATGGTGTTGCCCGCCTATTTGCACAACGACTGGATGGGCCGCGAATGTGAATGTGGTGAGCTGTTCCGGGTCTTTGCCGAGAATACGGGCGTATTCGCGGGCAGCGGGTTCGGCATTGATTTCCTGAACGATGCGTTTTGCCGGGTCTGCCTTGGTCACGACCATGCGATAGGCGGTGGGCAGAAGGTGATCGGTCTTGAACACCTTGATCGGACACCGCGTGCGAACCTGCGTGAGTACGGCTGCGTTGCTTCTTGCCTGCCCCTGATACAGAACATAAGTGCGCCCGAATTTGGTTCCATCCCCGGCCGAACCGCCGAACAATGGCACCGGCCCCAGCCCCACAGCCAATTCCGACGTCAGCTCATCTTCTTTTGTCGACAACCCGTCAATCATCAGGAACGTGAATTCATGGCTCCAGTCGGGTGCGTTCGCCATCATCGTATTTCTGTTGTGGATCATCTCTTTGATGATGCTGTCGGACTCGAATTCGTTCAGATCCGGAACAAGAACCGTGCGTATGTCGAAATGGGATTGCGGCAGGCCGATCGCGACGATCTGATCTTCGCAATACCCACTATCCGCCAGCTCTCCGGCGGTGGTGCAACCAACAATCGGGGTCGGCGCAAAGGCGCGCTCGGCATCCGCGATCACCACGGATGCATCGGCGTTCGGGCTGACAAAAAGAATGACAAGCGCAAGTGGGTCATCACCCAACTGGCGTCTGAGGGTCTCGATCGACTGCCCGGTGTCGTGGCGTGCAAAAGCCGTTTTGACGATGCCTGGCGTACGGGCCCGGGCTGTTGCCCACCCGACTGCTTGGTCCATCGTGCCTCCTCCCTAAAAGCGCGACGATGACGTGAGAGTATGACGCTTAGCCTTGGTCTTGCAAGACACTGGCAAAGGACGCTTTCTTGACGATCAGAACCGCCTGCGTACGACTTTGAACACCCAGTTTTCGCATTATTGCTGTCACGTGCGCTTTGACCGTCGTTTCCGCAATCGACAAGTCATAGGCGATTTGCTTGTTCAGTTTGCCTTCGCAGATCAGTTGCAGGATGCGCGCCTGTTGATTTGTCAGTGTCGCCAGTCGTTTGACCGCTTCGTCGTGTTCGTCCTCTTCCTCTGTGTCAATCAAAACACAGCCCTCAGGCACGAAAACGTCACCGGCGTGCACTGTCTCGAATGCAGTGCGGAACACGTCGCGCTGACTGTGCTTGGGGACATAGCCAGATGCGCCGGCCTGTATCACCTGGCTGACAACGCGGTTGTCCGTCAGCGACGACACCACGATCACCGGTGCGTTTGCGGCAGCCTTCAAGCGGATCAAACCTTCCAGTCCGTCCACATCCGGCAAATTGAGGTCCAGCATGACCGCATCGGGTTTCAGCCCACTTGCCAGCAGATCCAAGGCGTCCTCCAGCCGGTCTGCCGTATGGATTTTCCGGATCTGAGCCACACTTTGCAAGGTCATCGACAAGGCGTCGCAAAACAATGGATGGTCATCAACGATCAGCACGTTTTCGAAATTATTGCGCGCGGCGGATTCAGCAAGCATCTGGTATAGCCTTTTGCATTCAAATGGTCTCCAGCCTAACCAATCCTAGCGATGAATGAAAACCACGCATACTGGCGGAAGGTCGTATAGTAACGCGCACCCCGGATCAGAGGTACGCATCAGGGTTTTGCTGGATCCCGTGTCAGTTCGCCGATGCCAGTTCCTTTGGCGGGCGGAAGGTCCACAAGGTACCACCCTGGTTCAGATAGTTGACCTTCTTGGCCACCTCACCCCCCCAGAGCGGTGCAGTGCCGCCCCAGCTGGAAATGATCGCGACATATTGTTCACCATCCTGTTCCCAGGTCACAGGCTGCCCGACGATGCCCGAGCCGGTCTGGAACGACCACAGCTTCTCGCTGGTCTCGTCGTCCAGCGCGATAAACTCACCTTCAGGCGCGCCAAAGAACACCAGGCCACCGGCTGTTGCCATCACGCCTGACCACAGCAGCGCGTTGTTCTTGTATCCCCATTCCCATTCGCCGGCATCCGGATCGATGGCCTTGAGAGACCCAATGTGATCTTCGTAGTTGGGTTTGATCGTAAAGCCTGCGCCCAGATAGGCGGCACCCTTCTTGTACGAGATCGGCTGGTTCCAGATATCCATGCCCCATTCGTTCGACCGTACATAAAAATTGCCGGTACGTTGCGAAAAGGACATCGGCATCCAGTTCTTGCCGCCAAGGAAAGAAGGCGATGCAAAGATCACTTCACCCTTCTTGTCATCAGCCGCTGACGACGGATCCCCGGGGCGGTTTTCTTCGACAAAGACCGGTCGGCCGGTCTCATCCACGCCGGACGCCCATGTTATGTCTTTGACAAACGGATTAGCCGATACAAAGGCACCGTCTTCGCGGTTCAGAAAATAGAAATACCCGTTGCGATCGGCGGTTGCGTAACGCTTGTTTCCTTCACGGTCGGTATAGGCAACAACCTCGTTTACACCGTCATAGTCCCAACCTTCGCGCGGCGTGGTCTGGAAATGCCACTTGATTTCGCCGGTTTTCGGATCGATTCCGATGCGGCTGGCCGCGTAAAGGTTGTCTCCGGCGTTACCTTCCGTCGGCGTGCCCGCATTGTGCAGCCACGAGTTCCACGGCGCCGGGTTTCCGACCCCGAAAACAAGCGTATCCGTGTCCGCGTCATAGGAACCACCCAGCCAGGTTGCGCCACCGCCGGTCTTCCACATGTCGCCGGGTCACGTCGCATTCAACTCGCCCGTCATGGTGCTTTCTTCACCGTTCAGCGTCTCCATATGGCCTTCTATGACCGGGCGTTCCCATACCAGATCACCGGTGTTCACGTCCCGTGCCTGCACAGCGCCAACGATGCCAAACTCACCACCGGAATTTCCGGTGATCACCAGCCCGTCAACGATCAGCGGAGCTGCGTTGTAAGAATACCCCGCCTTGTAGTCCGCGATTTTATCACGCCGCACGACGTCGCCGGTGTCTTTGTTCAGGGCCACAATCCGGGCATCAAGGGTGCCGAAAATCACCTTGTCGCCGTAGATGGCGGCACGCCGGTTCACCACGTCACAGCAAGGCAGAATGCCTTCGGGCAGGCACGCCTCGTATCGCCAGACCTCTTTGCCGGTTTCCAGATCAATTGCATAAAGGCGCGAATACGATCCGGTGATATACATCATGCCGCCATAGATCAGCGGCTGGGTTTCCTGCCCGCGCTGTTTTTCGCCACCAAGGCTGAACGCCCAGGCCGGCAACAGGTTCTTGACGTTGTCTTTGTTTAGCATGTCCAACGGGCTGTAGCGCTGCAAGTGGCGTCCCATCCCGTTTGTCACGACCTGGGTCGCAATTGACTGGTCGTTGGCCAGATCGTCCTCGGTAACTTCTGCATGGGCCGTGCCCACTGCAATCACGCTTGCAACTGCCGCCATTGTGAACCGGTTCATCAGTGTCCTCCCTAGACTTGTGTCTTCCCTCCGCACCGAATCGCCGACAGGTCAGAGCTGTTGGCACGGCAACTATTCGCAGGCGGGTCTGTCGGCGAAATTGCACAATGGTCGTGGGGGCAATTCGCGCATTTCATCCGGGCTCCACACTCATGGTTTCGGCGGCACCAGCGGTGACTTATCGGGCCACTTTCGGGCATCTGTCGCAACGGTTTGCGACGCGGCGCCGATCCTTCTCCCGGACGAACATGATCTTGATACGGTTGCGCCATTTGGCCCTGCACGCGTCGTTCGGAACGGGTCTGTCCCGCGACGTCCCGCCCAGAATGCAGGGATATGTTTCCTTGACCTTTCAGGCCGCCCAAAAATCTACCGACCACCATTGCCGCTGAAATTCAGGAGCTTGATTCAGTTTCCGGCGTCGATTTCAGAGCTGACCCAAGGTTCGGTTCCGCCCTTGACGAATTCCGCGTGGCGCGGGCGCGAGTCCACCAGGGCGTTGGCGAACAACTCCTGTGTTTCGGCATCGATCCAATGAGCCATGTTGATGGTCTCGGACGTGGTGACAGCGATCGTGCCGTCAGGTGAGACCGCCATCCCTTCCGGCTCGATACCCACGTCTATCTGGGCAATTACGGTCCGCGATACCGTGTCGACGACAGTTGTTATTGCGTCATCTTCGTTGGCGATGTACAGATGCCGATCATTCGGGTGCAAAACGAACTGTTTGGGGTCTTCGCCCGACGGCAGATCATAAAAGACTTCTCCGGTTTCAGGATCCATGACCTGCACCGAGTCATTATCTGACGCGCAGATGTAGAGAACCGAGTAGTCCTTGGAAAATGTGATCCCGCGTGGTCGTTCTCCGGTTTTAAGGGTGCGGATCACTTCAAACGTTTCGATATTGATCACGCTGAGCGTGTCGTCTTTTTCATTGCTGATCCAAATCTCGTCCGAAACCGCCGGAGTGCAAAATGCAGCAGCGGCCAAAAAGACGGAAAACTTTATCTTTAGTCCTCGCTAAAGGCCGTGCACAGGCATTCGGCCTGGTCAATTCCCAGAGTGTCCAGTTCAGTCCTGTGGTGCAGGAAACCCGCGAGCGGTGCGAGGGCCACGACCGCTCGATCCGTCATCAGCGGGAAGGGATGGCGCAACTGACCGTTCCAGGCGCGGAAACTCATCGCCCGGCCCTTGAAGCCTGCCAGTTCAAATTTTTCCAACAGAATGTAGTCCCGCAGAACCGCGGGATCGCCAGATTGCGTTCGGGCCACGGCCTCGCCCAAGGACCGAAACGCAACCCATGCCGCATAGTCGATTGGCCTCATCGACCGGCCTGCTTAACCGGCGAACCGGCTCTGCAACTGAACCGCGCGCCATTGCTCGACCACAGGCGACCACGTGACCGGTCGCAACCCTTCCGAACCTGCGACCGGCCTGGGTTCCCATGTGTTGAACGGTATATATCTTGCGAAGTCGCACAGCTCATCCGCGACCAACGTGACATCGTAGTCCACGAAATCCTGCGTGAAAACAGGAACTTCCTGCGCCGCATTGTGCCTCATGTCAGCATCGAAACGCCAGGTCTTTTCCGCCCGAATTTCCAGTCCGAATTTGGTCAGGGACAGTTTCATTGCGTCAGCAAAGGCCATGTCCGACTGGTGTTCTCCGGCGACCAGAACCAGATCGTCCCAGCGCCTTTTGACCAGAAATTGTGCCAGAGCGTCCGTGCGCATCGCATCGGACGGCATGGTGTGCAGCAGGTTGGCACGGCTAGGCGGTATGTCTTAAGTCGCGGTCGCGGGCAGACGCGTTGAGCAAGATGGCGTCGGCGGCCTCGGGAAGATCAGCGACCGCCAGTTGCGCCTGCGCCGGAGCGTCCAATATCAGGAAGCTTGTCTGGGACAAGGCCCGGCGCGCCGTATCAAGCCAATTCCCGTCTTCCGGGACGGTCAAAACTGTCAGTTCATACGTGTGGCCCAGAAACTTGGCCGTTGTCAGGTTGTCTGACAAAGCCAGTTCTGCACCTGCCGTGCCCAGATCGTCGGGCAATGGGTCAAGGTTCGACAAAACCGGTGGTCGTCTGACCTGTTGATGAAGATAGACAGCAGATACAGAGACCTCAGCTGCAGCAACCATTGGCAACAGAACAAGAGTTGCAAAGACGCAAAAAAATGGCCGTGTTTGCTCCTCCTCCGATGCTGCTCTACTAAAATGAGTCCTTGGGCGGCATGCCATTCGACCTTAGTCGCACGCAGCGGCTCATCTGCAAACAAGGTCGAATTTCACGATGGTTTTCCCTGAGCTAAGACCAGAGCCAGCATCAGAAGGAGGAGACGATGGGTCTTGTGTTTTTCAACACAGCGCTGGCTGGCCTGACCGCAGGTGGCATGGCGTTTTCGCACGGAGACGTCGCCCCGCGACCTGCTGGCCGCGATGGCCGACGGCGGGGAAGGTGATGCCGCAGCGCTTCAGTCGTCGGATCTCAGCCAGATTGCCGGCACTGTGGAAACAGGATCGGGCGCCCTGCGGCTGACAGCGTGGCCTTTCGCGCCGCTGTTCTGATCTCGGGCGACAGCCCTGATTTCTCATAGGCGGCGGAGCAACTGACAATTGGATTGTCTGCCGCGCAATAGGACGGCAGACTGAGACACATGATCGGACGCACATTTTTTCTCTCCCTGTTGGCTGCCACTCTTTCAAACGGAATGGCGATGGCCCGATGCGAGGATCATGTGCCTCAACCCAAACCACAAAACGCCAGCCGGGATATCGTTGGCGCTGATCTCGATACCATCGTCGCGCGCGGCTATATCAAATTTGCGGCTCATGACGAGTTTGCCCCGTGGTCCTATGAGAGAGACGGCAAGATACAGGGCGTGGATATCGACACCAGAACATTGATCGCCGAAGAGCTGGGTGTTGACGCGCGTTTCAATCTGGTGGCTGCCGGCGAAAACCTTGAGGCCAGGCTGACGCCAGAGCTTGACATCCATACCCCACCCCTGCCCGGTTTTGCCGTCAGTCCATGGACCACTGGCGTGGCCGTTCATTTCGCCTATCGCGGCCTCGGCTATGCTGTGGACGATGCCATTTACGCGGCGTTGCAGGATGGGCGCATCGCCGAAATCTTCAAACGTCACGGCCTTACACATTCGCCGCCCATGCTGCGGTGACTACACCCAAGGTCTTATAGGCAAGGCTGCGAACACCGCGTAGCGTAACAAAAATATACTTGGAGAAGTGAAATGGAACTCAATGACAGCCGCGTCATCGCCGCGCCGCGTTCCAAAGTCTGGGCCGCGCTTTTGTCGGCAGATGTTCTGAAGGAATGCGTGCCGGGATGTCAGGAGATGACAGGCTCGGTCGAAGACGGGTTCGAGGCCACCGTCGTGCAGAAAGTAGGCCCGGTCAAAGCGACGTTCAAAGGCTCTGTGACCCTTTCTGATCTCGTGGAGCTTGAAAGCGTGAAGTTATCGGGTGAAGGTAAGGGAGGAGCCGCCGGATTTGCCAAAGGCGCGGCCGACGTCACCTTGTCGGATGCCCCCGAAGGCACACTACTGACCTACGCGGTCGATGCACGCGTCGGTGGCAAACTGGCTCAGTTGGGGGGGCGCGTGATTGATGGGGTTGCCAGAAAAATGGCCGACCAGTTCTTTGAGAACTTCCAGAACGCGGTCGAACCTCAGGATGTGCCCGAGCCCGAAACCTCGGAAGAAGGCGAGACCGGGGAAGAAAAGAAAGGTTGGATCAAGCGCGTGTTAGGCGGTTGATCCTTTGGAATTCAGGGAGGAGAAAGTCATGAAAATTTCCATGACCGTGAACGGCAAAGCCGTAAGCGGAGACGTCGAGGGCCGGACATTGTTGTCCGGTTTTCTGCGCGATCATCTGTCTTTGACGGGCACGCATGTGGGGTGCGACACCGCGCAATGTGGAGCTTGCGTGGTGCATGTGAATGGCGAAGCGGTGAAATCGTGCAACATGCTGGCCGCCGAAGCAGATGGGGCCGATGTCGGCACGATCGAAGGCCAGGCAACAGCGGATGGCTCACTGAACGTGATACAGCAGGCGTTTCAGGATCACCACGGTCTGCAATGCGGATTCTGCACTCCGGGCATGGTGATGAGCGCCGCCGCGCTGCTGAAAGAGAACCCGCGCCCAACCGAGGCCGAAATCCGGAAGTATCTGGAGGGCAACCTGTGCCGCTGTACTGGGTATCACAACATCGTCAAAGCGATCATGGCCGCATCCGGCCAGGATGTGGGCAGCATCGCTGCGGAATGATGCCGCTGCGGGCGTCGGAAACACGCCCGTGGGATGAGTGAGGGATGCAGCAGCATCCGTTTATGGGAGGAGAATAAGCAATGCCCAAAGACAGTGGCATCGGAGCCAGTTCCAAGCGGCGCGAGGACGTACGCTTTCTGACCGGAGCAGGCAATTATACCGACGACATCAACGTACATGGCCAGGCCTATGTGCATTTTCTGCGGTCCGACATCGCGCATGGCCGGATCAAGTCCGTGGACACTTCGGCGGCCGAAGGCATGCCGGGAGTGGTCAAGGTGTTTACCGGCAAGGATTTCGAAGGCGTGGGCGGCATGCCCTGCGGCTGGGAAGTCACCGACAAGCACGGCGCGCCGATGCAAGAGCCGCCGCACCCCATTCTGGCGCAAGGCAAAGTGCGCCATGTTGGCGATCCGATTGCTGCCGTTGTGGCCGACAGCCTTGAACAGGCGCGCGACGCGGCTGAGGCAATCGATGTGGATATCGAAGAACTGCCCGCGGTGATCGACATGAAGGCAGCCGCGCAGGATGGCGCGACGCTGGTCCATGACGATCTGAAGAACAACATCTGCTATGACTGGCAGTTGGGTGAGGCGGACGATGCCAAGGTGAACGAAGTGTTTGCCAACGCCGCGCATGTCACCACGCTGGAACTGGTGAACAACCGGCTGGTCGCCAACCCGATGGAACCGCGCGTGGCCGTGGCGGAATACAGCCGGGGCACGGATGAGTATACGCTCTATACCACGTCGCAGAACCCGCATGTGATCCGGCTGCTGATGTGCGCCTTTGTGCTCGGCCTGCCCGAACACAAGGTCCGCGTCGTGGCGCCGGATGTGGGTGGCGGTTTCGGCACCAAGATCTTCCACTACGCCGAGGAAGCGTTTTGTACTTTCGCCGCCAAGGCCTGCAACCGTCCGGTCAAGTGGACGGCCAGCCGGTCCGAGGCGTTCATGTCGGATGCACAGGGCCGCGACCATGTCAGCAAGATCGAGCTGGCGCTGGATGCCGACAACAATTTCGTCGGGCTGCGCACCAACACATACGCCAATCTGGGCGCCTATCTGTCCACCTTCTCCAGCTCGGTCCCGACCTGGCTGCACGGTACGCTGATGGCAGGCAACTACAAGACGCCGGTCATTCAGGTGAACGTGAAGGCGATGTTCACCAACACGGTGCCGGTGGACGCCTATCGCGGCGCGGGCCGCCCCGAGGCGACATACCAGTTGGAACGTGTGATCGACAAAGCCGCGCGCGAACTGGGTGTCGATCCGATCGCCCTGCGGCGACAGAACTTTGTCACCCAGTTCCCCTATGACACGCCGGTGGCGCTGACCTATGACACCGGGGATTACAACGGGACGATGGACAAGCTTGAGGCTGCGGCTGATCTGGCGGGCTTTGCAGCACGACGCGCGCAGAGTGAGGCCAAAGGCAAGCTGCGCGGTCTCGGCGTCAATTGCTATATCGAGGCTTGTGGTATCGCGCCTTCGAATATCGTCGGCATGTTGGGAGCCCGTGCGGGACTTTACGACGCGGCGACAGTTCGGGTGAACGCCACCGGTTCGATAAGTGTGATGGTTGGCGCACACAGCCACGGGCAAGGCCATGAAACAGCATTCCCGCAGGTCGTGGCCGACATGATCGGCATCGACGAGTCAATGGTCGAGATCGTGCACGGGGACACCTCGAAGATCCCGTTTGGCATGGGCACCTATGGCTCACGCTCGCTGGCGGTCTGCGGCTCGGCTATGGTCAAGGCCACCGAGAAGGTGATCGACAAGGCCAAAAAGATTGCAGCCCATTTGCTGGAAGCGTCCGAGGCAGATATCGAACTTAAGGACGGTCAGTTCAGTGTTGCGGGGACCGACAAGTCGGTGGCGTGGGGGGATGTGACCCTTACGGCTTATGTACCGCACAACTATCCGCTGGAAGTTGAACCGGGACTGGAGGAAACCGCGTTTTACGACCCGGCCAACTTTACTTTCCCGGCAGGGGCTTATGCCTGTGAGGTCGAGGTTGATCCAGACACAGGTCAGGTCACGATTGAGAAGTTCACGGCTGCGGATGACTTTGGCAATATCGTCAATCCAATGATCGTTGATGGCCAGGTGCATGGCGGTATTGGTCAGGGCATCGGTCAAGCCCTGCTGGAGAACTGTGCCTATGACGAGAACGGCCAGCTGCTGAGTGCGTCCTTCATGGACTATGCGATGCCGCGTGCGGATGACGTGCCATTCTACGGCGTAGATCATTCCAGCCAGACGCCGTGTACGCACAATCCGCTTGGTGTGAAGGGTTGCGGCGAGGCCGGTGCGATCGGCTCACCGCCTGCGGTGGTCAACGCGGTGCTGGATGCGTTGAACTCAGGTGGAAGGGCTGTTGATCATATCGACATGCCGATGAGCCCGTCACGCGTTTGGACGGCGATGCATGGTTGAGAGGTTAAGGTGCGAGGGGCCAGCCCCTCGCGCTCCCCGGGATTTTTATAGCCAGATGAAGGGCGGATCAGCGCCTTTTCGGAAAGGAAGAACGAAATGTACAATTTCGAGTTTGAGAAGCCCTCGACCATTGCTGACGCGGTTGCAGCATTGGCAGCAGAGGATGCGCAGGCGTTGGGAGGCGGACAGACGCTGATCCCAACATTGAAGCAACGGTTGGCGGCCCCGTCCAAGTTGGTGTCGGTGAGCGGAATTCCCGAGATGCAAGGCGTTTGCATCGAGGATGACGGATCGGTGTCGATCGGTGGCGCGACGCCCCACGCTGTCGTCGCCCGCGAGGCCGTGGGCTCGTATCCAGCGCTTGCAGCGCTGGCCGGTCAGATTGGCGATCCGGCAGTTCGCAACCGCGGGACGATTGGCGGCTCGGTTGCCAACAATGACCCTGCGGCCTGTTATCCGGCAGGGGTATTGGGATCAGGGGCGACTATCGTGACCAATACCCGCCAGATTGCCGCCGATGACTTTTTCCAGGGAATGTTCACGACGGCGCTGGATGAGGGTGAAATCATCACATCGGTCCGTTTCCCGGTGCCGCAAGCGGCGAGCTACCGGAAGTTCCTTCAGCCAGCCTCGCGTTTTGCGCTTGTCGGGGTCTACCTGGCCCGCTTTGCGGACGGGGTGCGCGTCGCGGTAACCGGCGCGAGCGAGGACGGCGTTTTCCGGTGGTCCGAGGCTGAACAGGCGCTGAACAAGGAATTTCGCCCTGATGCCCTTATGGACCTGCGCGTAAACCCGGCGAACATGATTGCGGATCTGCATGGGAGCAAGGAGTATCGAGCGCATCTTGTTTCGGTCATGACCAAACGCGCGGTTGAAGACTGCTTGTAAAGAATTGTTCGGGAAAATCGAAAAAGCCCCGGTGTGATACGGGGCTTTTTAACCTTGAAGCATGACTACTTTCCCATTGGGGCGAACACAGATCGCGATGCCATCACCTGCTGCCTGCGCAAGGGTCGCTGCTATTTCAGCCTCGGAAGCATGACGGAATGCTGTTGAAAGCGCGTCTGCCGTCGTAGCATCCGGTGCCTGGACACTGACCGTTGACCAAAGCGGTGCGTTTCCGCCCATCGGGTCGATGGTGTGAGCGCCGCCCGACCGCAGGCGCATGACGTCAGCGCTGGACGTAGCAATGGCGCGGTCCTTCAAATGCGTGACTTCGACAAGTCGGTGCACTGGATCCGTGACGCCCAGCAGCCGCTGACGACCACTTGCATAATACTCTCCGATATTGACCAGAACCTTTTCCCACCCGGCTTTGCGCAAGGCGCGAACGACCAGATCGGTGGCGAAACCTTGAGCGATGACGTTCAGGATAAGCGCTTGATCAGGGCCCAATTGCACGAGTTTTTTAGTTAGACCTACGCGGTTCCATCCGATCAGCCTTCGCGCGTGTTGAGCCTCATTCTCGGACGCGGCAAGCCAAATTGGCTGAACTGTGGGATCAAAGCGACCATTTGTGAGGTCGTAAGCCGCGCTGCACGCTGTCAAAAGAGACACAAAAGCGGGATCGGGGCTTTTGAGATACCCTTTCCGGTTGAGCTCCGACAGGGCAGAGTTCGGGCGATACAGGCTGAAGAGCGCCTCGCATTCCTCCAGAATGGATCGCAGAGCGGCAATGGCATGTTCTGCCTCCACAGGGTCAGCATCCAGTGTCAGGTTGATTTCGGCCCCCATGGCGTAGCCACGCCGACGGATAGGCTGTGCATGAGACGGAGATGCCAGTGCTGCGGCAGATATGGCCAGAAAGCGGCGACGGTTGATCATTCGGCTACAACCTCTCTCGTGCGGCGGCGAGCCGCGACGATCAGGGGAACGCAGCGGTTGCGGTCGTTATATATGGCGACGCAGTCGAGATACTGAAAACACTCATCAAACTGAATTTGCCCGGCTTGCGTGATCGCGCCAAATTTGCATTTGACCTTGCGTAGCTGACAGGGTGACCCGCATTCGGCGCGGCGTTCGATACAGTCGCGGCCCCGAAGCAACCCACCGATCGCAAGGAACACGCACAAGGGGCAGGCATATCGGCAGAAGCCCTTGAACACCGCCATTCCCAGAACCAGCCAGAAGATGGCGTAGGCGACATAATACCATTCGCGAAAAAAGAAGGTCGTGATCGCTGTTTTGAAGGGCTCAACCTCTGCCGCTTTATCGACCTGATCAGGTGCGGCAAAGACAACGCGAGCACGGCCGTCAGTACCGCGTATTTCAACCATTTCAGACGGTTGCCTATTTTTTTGACGGTTCAATCCGAGGGATACGAAGGGCTTTGTCCAGATGATGTGCGAATTCCTGAAGGGCACCGAAAGGGCAGAGCCATCCGCAGAACAATCCCCTGCCCCAAGCAATCAAACCCGCAAGGGTCACGGCCCAGATCAGCAACGAGAACGGATAATAGAACAGGAAGGCAGAACTGCCGCCGTCCAATGCCGTACGCAATGCCCCCAAGACCGTGACGATCCATAGCTGCCCTTGCCCCCACCAACCCACGAAAACTGTGACAAGGGCAAGAACGCCAAGACGTACGGGAGTGAACAATGGTCGCGCCGCAAGGGCATTCATTCGCAGGGCCTAAACGGCCAACAGTGCTGCCAGAAACACACCCAGGAAAACCAGATCCAACTGGCGATTTCGCAGCGCTTCAAGCCAGGGCTGTGCCGGAACAATCTGTTCTGGTCGATCAAAGAACCTTTCAGGTGAGATATGTGCACCATCCAAAGTGACGGATCCTGTTTCAGGCTGGAACATGCCATGTTCGCGAACTGCAAGAACCTTCAACACCCATTCTCAGGAAGGTTCGAACCCCAGGCGCCGGTCGGTGCGCAGGATCATGGCAACGCCATCTGGCATGTTATCCGCCAACTCGACCAGCAGATCGGCATCACGCAGAGCGACCGGCAATCCGCTCTGCTCGGCCGAAATCCAGTCCGGCGCGGTATTGCGTACAAAGTCTTCGCTGACCGGACCATGGCGCACCGTTTCGATCACAAGGATCGGCTCGTCATTGTCCGAAATTTCCATGAAGCGCTGCACCTCTTCATAACTGTCCGTGGTCAAGGCAGCGCGAGCGATGGCTTTTGGGCCCACATCCACGACCCACAGATCCAGATAAGGGTCGTCGGGACTGTACTGCGGCTCGGGATCGTCATCTTCCCAAAGGGAGCCATTGAACAGAGCGTCAACTTGCGCATTCGTGTAGACCTTGCATGTGGCGATGCCCTGATCGATCAGATCCTGCCAGTTGAGTTCTTCTTGATAATCGGGATCCGGAAATGCAGGCGGCGCGGTTGCCAATCCCTGCATTTTCTCGCGCGCGACTGTCAAAGCAGCGCCCATGACCGATTCATGCACGATCCGCACAACTTGCCGTCGCCTTTGTAACCCCGTCCAGATAGACCAATGACGACCCGCTTGCTGCACCGCCGTACGGGGTTCCAACAACGATGGAATCCGAGATCGAAAGGCCCCTGTATTGCTCGAAGAATTTGTGGAAAGGGGCTCTCCGAGCCCTTAAACAAAGAACGGTTCGTTATGTTCAATCAACTGCACGTCAAGAAAACGCCCTTCAAGATCCAGCACGATCAACATGTTGATTGGTGCGCCTGAAAAACCGGGCAATGGCGCCATGGGTTCGATTCAAAGACATAGCCTGCATCGGCCCCGCCGGAGTTCAGCAGACTGTAGACGCCGTTTTCGTACAACGCCGCCCCCAATGCGAACGGCGCGCGGATGTAGGATTCGATATCATCGCGCGACACAGGTTCGGCCAAAATCACTAGGCCGCCGAAAAGCAGCATCAGAATGCCTGTGAGTACGCGCATGATCGAAAGACTAACTTTCCACCCTTCGCAGGGACATTCGACGAAAGTTCTAAGTCCCTGCCCGCGGCCCTAAGGCAGTCCTGCATCCAAAGTTGCAGCCGCAAGGAAATCGACCGTGACTGGTGATGCGGCCCTCGCCGGTCCGGTGCGCAAACCGTCACCTCAGCAGCCAGAGGTGGCGGAAGTACGGGGTATTCGGCCGGTCGGTAGGGGGCAGACCTGGTTCGCCGTTCATTACGGCATTAGCCCCGGGGTGATATTGGAGTTTTTCACGTCAAGGGCGACGCTTTACCGAAAAAGAACAGGCCGCCCAGTTAGGGCGGCCTGACCAGGTTTTTTCTTGTGCCTACGCCTTACTCGGCTGCCTGCGCGCTGTTGGCAGAGTGCTTGTCACGCTGACTGTCGCGGAACAGCGCCTTGGCCAGCGATACGCACATCAGGCCCATCACCATGGTGAACGGAAGCGCACCGATGATCATGGCATTGCGCAGCGCATCCATAGGGTTGTTTTCACCCGCCGCCAGGATCAGCGCGCCGATCACTGCCGTCAGGATCACACCCCAGATGATGCGGTGCTTGATACCGGTTTCCTGGCTACCACCCGACATGATGGTGTTCATCACCAGAATACCCGAGTCCGCCGAGGTTACCAGGAAGGTCATGATCAGGATCACGCACATAACGTTCAGCATGGACAGCAGCCCACCATCGATCATGAAGGACAATGTCGTGAACAGCTTGTTGGTGTTCGATGCGCCGATGATCGCACCTTCTGCCGCGCCTGCCAGTTCCAGATCGATCGCTGTGCCGCCCAAAACGGTCATCCAGGCAAAGCACACCAGCGCAGGCGCGAACACGCAGCCCAAGATGAACTCGCGGACGGTCCGACCCTTGGAGATGCGCGCCAGGAAAAGCCCCACGAAGGGCGAGAATGCGATCCACCACGCCCAGTAGAAGGTGGTCCAGCCTGCCTGCCAGCCAAACTGACGACCTTGCTCACCCGCAGCGTAGGCCGCGGCCAAGGTTGCTTCGTCCAACTCGGCCGCTGCACCTTCCAGACCGCTTTTGAAGCCGTCGAAGCTACCCCAGGCATTGGTCGCCCCACCCATCAGATCTGCGGCATGTGCTTGCGCCTCGGCCGGCAGAGCCGCTGCGAATGCTTCGGCCGACAGCGGGCCATAGGCATTGAAGCTGAGCGACAGGAAGTGCAGGATGTAGTCGATCATCGCAGTGCCATAAGTGGTCATGGCAAAGACAAACGAACCGAAGACCACGAAAGTGCCCAGCAGGATGATCGACAGCACCAGGTTCAGGTTGGACAGGTACTTGACACCCCGGCCGACACCGGAAACCGCCGAAATGATCGACAGGCCCATGATAACGACCAAGCCTGAAATCAGACCGACCTTGCTGGGGGTCGGCACCTCGCCGCCCAGATCCATGATCCACTGCATGCCGGTGATGGCATAAAGGCCGTCGATGAACTGGCTGACGCCATAGCCGATGGTTACGGACACGCCGAGGATCGTTGCGACAACGCCCAAAACGTCAACCACGTGGCCGAAAAAGCCGTTGACGAAACGGCCAAACAACGGTGTCAGCGCAGAGCGGATCGTCAGAGGCATGTCGCGTGTATAGGCGTAGTAGGCCAGGGACAGGCCGGTTACCACATAGATCGCCCAGGCGTGAAAGCCGTAGTGCAGGAAAGTGAAACGATAAGCCGATTGAACGGATTCAGGGTCATTTCCTGCAACTTCACCCGACAAAACCACAGGGTTAGACCCCCAAAGGCCCAGCGGTTCTGCTGTGGCGAAAACCATGAGCCCCACACCAAGACCGGCACCAAACATCATGGAGAACCATGAGAAGTTCGAAAACTCGGGCTTTTCCCCCGGCGTTCCCATGATCCTACGACCCGTGGACGGAATGATCGCAACAACCGCAAGGAAAAAGAAGAAAAAACCGACAATAACGATGTAGAAGCTGTTGAAGACTTCCAGCAACTGGCTGTTCAGGCTGCCCAATGTGCTGTTTGCATTCGCTGGGAAAACCAGGGCCCACAGCACCAGCCCGACCATGATGGCTTTGCTGATCAGGGCAATTGGGACGCTGTAGTTTTCATAGAATCCGGAATCAGCCGTTTCTATTTCAACGTCCGTGAAAGGTTCGGGTATCGACATATCGCACGTTCCTCCTCGAGTGTGTCGTTCTTTGTTCTTCTGAAAAAATGCTGGAAAACATCGCGTTGCACGACGTGGACAATCATGCACGATGCACGAACCGATGTTGAGTTGTGTTCAGCCCAAACTTGGGCTTGCAGTAACAACGCGTGCTCCCATTACGTCTCTTACTGCAAATTTCCTCCCGATTGCTCGCTGCCTGCTGTCATCACCGATCCCGGTGATAAGTCAGCCTGTGGTTGAATGTCGTCGCAGCATCTTAAGTGGTTATTGGGTTTCCAGTTTCGGAAAACCTATAGCAAGGGTGAGATGTTCTAACCTGAGAATCCGACACTTCGATCACATGAAGCGACCACCGAATTCACTCGATTGCGATGTTAGCGAGAACAATGCGACGACATGATTTGTTGTGACCACTGCGTCCTTCACAGCTTCAGGACCAGTTTATCGGACTTGGCCCGCGAAACGCAGGTGCACAGGAATTCGTGGCTTTCCTGCTCTTGCGGTGTGAGTATTCCGTCGCGGTGATCGACCTGCCCTGACACTACGTCAACAATGCATGACCCGCACAACCCTTCAGAGCAGCCGAAATCGACCTGCACGCCGTTGTTTTGCAATACTCCGAGAATAGTTTCCTCTTTTCCGACCGGGTAGACCGCGCCGGTTGACTGAATTTCGATCTGAAATTCCGCGTTTGGATCGTGGTCGATGTCAGAAGCGGGTGCAAATCGTTCAAAATGGATTGCCCCGCCACGCAAGGATGCACCTGCTTCCAGAACAGCGTTCAGCATCGGTTCAGGTCCGCAGGTATACACATCCGCACCGACGGGCATCGATTGCATGACCGATGCCAGATCAAACCAGCCGTCTGTGTCATCGCAATGCAAATGATACCATTCATCCAGCCCAAGGGCCCTGAACTGCGCGTCCATCGCTGCAAATTCTCTTGACCTTACAAGGTAGTAGACCCGAAAATCCTGCCCGCGGTTCATCAATTCCCGCGCCATTGCAACCAGCGGAGTTGCCCCGATGCCGCCTGCGATCAACGTGACATGCCGATCGTGGTTTTCGAGTTTGAAGTGATTCCGCGGCCCGCCGATTTCGACCATCGCCCCTTCTTGAAGCGAGTGCATGGCCACCGAGCCGCCACGCCCTTCATCTTCGCGTTTGACGGCGACATTGATTACGCAGCCGTCCTGACTCCAGCTCCACAGTGAATACTGCCGCACCAGATCGTCGGCCAGATGGATATCGACATGTGCGCCGGGTTGAAGGCTTGTGAAGCGGCCGTTTTCGATTTCAAAGCAAAAATCGGACGTGTCCGGGCTTAGCCGTGTTTTGCGCACGAGGCGGGCAACTTGTGTATCCATCACACATCCTGTTCGTTCTCGGTCGACTTTGGTCCTGTACCCGATCGCAAACAGCAGGAAAAAACATAGATTTCAATTGCAAAATTTCTCACATTCGGATGAATGTAACTCACCTCTACCTTTTGAGCAACGCAGCAACCATGTCACGACGCCACTATAATCTTCCACCTCTCACGACCTTGTCGGCCTTCGAGGCCGCCGCGCGGCATCTCAGCTTCAAAGAAGCGGCCAGCGAACTGTCGGTTACGCCGGGCGCTGTCAGCCACCAGATAAAGGCGCTGGAAAGTGAACTGGGTTCGGCGCTGTTCGTCAGAAAGCACAGGGGCGTGGAACTGACCGAGGATGGCCAGGACCTGTTCGAGGTGCTCGGTTCGTCGTTCCGGCAGATATCGAAGGTGCTCGAAAAGATTCGCAGCGGCGATTCAGAAAATCCAGTGACGGTCGGGTCCACTACCGCTGTGGCGGCGTTGTGGCTTTCTCCGTCGGTCATCCGGTTCTGGCAGGACTACCCGCACGTGAAAGTGAACCAGATGGCACAGGACAAGCCATTCTCGGACAGGCCGGATATCGACTTTTTCATCCGCTACGGTCGTGACGTGAACTCGCAGCTGAACCATACTAAACTGTACCGCGATACTCTGACGCCGGTCTGTAGCCCCGAGATGGCCCTGGAACTGAAGGGGGCAAGCCTGGAAGACCTGGTCGAACGTCGCCTGATCCACCTTGAAACGCAGGACAACACCTGGACCACCTGGCCATCTTGGTTTCACGACCTCGGATATACCGGAGTTGTACCGGTACAGTCGCGCGTAAACAGCTATGCGCTGGCCTTGCAGTTGGCCCGCAAAGGGGCCGGGCTTGCATTGGGGTGGAAACGCTTGATCCAGCCCATGCTGGCATCAGGAAAACTTGTTGTGCTAGAAGAATTCAGCATCCCTGCCCCGAACAACTTTTACCTCGTCGGTCGCCCGGACGACCAGCTGACAGAAGGTGCCCTGGCGCTGAAAAACTGGTTGCTGGATGAATTGTCCGGCGGTTCGGTTTAGTCTGCCTCAATCGGCCATGAGGTTTTTTGATATTGAATGAAGCCGGCTCGACCGGCCAATGGGGGTAACGTTCAACACATTCCGAATTACTCAGGAGCAACCGATGAACAAGCATTCAGCGCTTTCGTCTGTTCTGACCCCGGTAAACACCGCCAAGGGCCTGCCGAACGAGCATTATATCGATCCCGATATCTTCGCCGAGGAACGGGAGGCGGTCCTGTTCGCGAACTGGTCGGGCATCGGTTTTGGCAAGGACATTCCCGAAGCGGGTGATGCCTTTCCGATCGACTTTCTCGGCGTGCCGCTTCTGATGGTGCGCGACCGTGACGGACAGATCGGCGTTTTCCAGAACACCTGCCGCCATCGCGGAATGATCTTGGTCGACAAGCCGCAGAAAATCCGCGGCGCGATCCGTTGCCCCTATCACAGCTGGTGTTACGGCCTGAATGGCGAGCTGCGCACGGCGCCGCATGTCGGAGGCCCCGGACAGAACACGCATGAAGATCTGGACTTTGCTGAACTGGGCCTGATCCGCATACGTTCCTATGTCTGGCGCGATGTTGTCTTCGTGAATGTGGATGGCAACGCCCCGGAGTTCGAAGAGGTTCATGGCGAGCTGATGGAACGCTGGAAAGATTTTGAACAGCCCATGTATCATGGCGGTGCCGGCGCGTCTGTCCGGCTCGAGCTGAAGTCGAACTGGAAACTGGCGGTCGAGAATTTCTGCGAAAGCTATCACCTGCCCTGGGTTCACCCGGGTCTCAACAGCTATTCGCGCCTGGAAGACCACTACAACATCAATGAACCGGGCAAGTATTCGGGTCAGGGCACCTATGTCTATCGCCAGTTCGAAGGTCAGGATGGCGAAAAACTGGATGACTTCCAGAATCTCAGCGAAAAGTGGAACGAAGGGGCGGAATACATCGTCGTGTACCCGAACACCTTGCTGGGTGTTCAACGCGACCATGGATTTGCCTTCATCATCGATCCGATCACGCATGAACGGTCAAACGAAAGGATCGAGCTGTACTACGCCAAAAAACCGGAAGACGCACCCGAGCACGAAGCGTTGCGCGCAAAGAATGCGCAGCTTTGGAAAACCGTTTTCGAAGAGGATGTGTTCGTGGTCGAGGGCATGCAGAAAGGCCGTCACGGTGTCAAATTCGACGGCGGCCGTTTCTCGCCCGCGATGGATGGCCCAACGCATTGTTTCCACCACTGGGTGGCCACTCAGATCGAACAAGCCCGTGCCGAGGCATAGGCGGCTTTCCGGCCGGATCATGGGCTGAGGGCGCCACGGATGTATCCTGCGCGGTCATTTGCAATCAGGAACATCGCAGATGCAGGCGATGTTCCAAGATTGCGCAAAGACGCGTGCGGATGCGTGTGATGGGTTCATCAAGGGCCGGTCCGCATCGTTGACGGCGCTGGGAAATCAGGATTCAGGCGCAAAAAGGTAGAAAGCGTATGATTGCGTACAGGCCAACACACTTCGCGTTTCCGGTAAGAGGCTGACCTTGGATCTGCAAGAACTCGACAAGCACCTGTTGCAGGCTCACGCGGATAATGATGTGCCTGGGCTGATCCGGCTGTACCACGAGGCAGCCGACCGGGCCGAGCAAAACCAGGATCTCGACGCTGCTTGTTTTTACCTTACACATGCGTTTGTGTTCGCGCTGGAATACGGCGCGCCCGAAGCGGATGAGTTGAACCGAAAACTATACGAGCGCGGCCGCGCCCATCGTTTGGTGTTCTGACGAAATCGGTGTAGTTGGGGTATCGTGCTGGCAAAGAGACAAAGCATGACCCATTTTACCTTTCTGTGCCTCGAAGATTTCCCGCTTGCTGCCCTGTCCATGGCCATCGACCCGCTGCGCGTGGCCAATGAGATCAGCCGCAGCGATGGTCTTGGCTGGACTGTCGTTTCGGAAGATGGACAACAGATCATGTCCAGCTCACGCCTCAGCATCAACCCTGACAAGGCATTGTCCGAGGTGGAGGAAACCGACGTCGTGCTGGTCTTTGCCGGGGCCTCAGCCCGGTTGAAGGATCGCAAGGCTTCGGGCGGAGCGCTGCGACGGCTTTTGTCCCGTGGCGCGCGGATCGGTTCGGTCAGCGGTTCACTTTTTGCGCTGGCGGAAGAAAAGTTCTTCGATGGTTACAGCTGTAGCGCGCATTTCTGCTATACCGCTGCGTTGAAGGAACAATTCGACAGGGTGAACCTGTGCGACACGCTCTATACGATAGATCGCAACCGAATGTCCTTTGCCGGGACTTCAGCGGTTTTTGAATTCATGCTGGGCGTGATTTCGGATGAGGTGTCCGATGCGGTTGCCGTCGAAACGGCCTGCTGGTTCCAATACGCGACTTTGCGTGATGCGGATACGTTGCAGGTTTTGCCGGGCTACAGCAAAAATCAGACCCGCAATGCCCTGCCGCGCCCGGTGCGGCGGGCCATCGAGTTGTTTGCAAACAACATCGAAAACAAGATCTCGATCGAGCAGGTTTCGAAACGCGTTGGCATGTCCATCCGGCAATTGGAGCGGCATTTCAAGAAGGAAACCGGGATCAGCCCCGGAGGGTACTATCGCAGACTGCGACTGGATGCGGCGCGGCAGAAGCTGCTTTACACCGATCAGCCTTTGCAGGAAATCGCGCTTTCGGTCGGGTATGACAGCGCCAGTTCGTTTTCAAGCAACTATCGGCGCGCATTCGGTCTGCCGCCAGCTCAGGAGCGCAAGGAACGAAGCCGCGGCGCCAGACACGCGGCTTTGTCCTTAGGACACCGTCCTTCACAGGGCCCTGGCCACCTCAATCAGCATGTGGTGAACTGAAATCGCATAGCTGCGTGGCGCGTAGATCGAAAAATCCGTTCTCGCCTCATTGCAGCGCAGCAGGCACCCCACATGATGGATTGCGGTGCGGTTGAAGGCTCCGGCCTGCATCTGCTCGACATCCAGAACGGTCAGGCGTTGCAGCAAGACGGTGGCACCCTGCCCGGTCATGTCGATGCGTGTGAACGCGTCCGACTGATCGGTCACCGACGCCATGCCGACCAGCTCGGTTTCCATACGCCTGGCCAACTCCAACGGGCCTGCAAAAGCTTCTTCGCACAGGTACTGATCCGGGCCCAGCCAGTGCAGGCTGCTGGTTTCGCCCTTTTCCCACCGCCCCGCCTCAGGCACAGGGATTCCGCAAACGGTTTGAAGTTTGGTTTTGACGGTTTCCTCGTGTCCCAGCCTGGCTGAGACGGATGCCAGTGCCACATCCTCTCGTTCCTGAAAGGTCAGAGTTCCGACCACGTCCCGTTTGGGTTCACTGCCGCCAATGGCGGTCTTGGCAACAAAATCACGCACGGAGCCGTTCTCCTTCGGGGTCAACGAAATGCGCGCTGACAAGCGTCGCTTTGATGTTGGTGTCATCCACCGGGCTGACAATCTGCACGGTGTCGCCCAATCGCTGCGCCCCGCGTTTTACAAAGGCCAGTCCGATGCTGCTGGACAGGTGCGGCGAATAGGCAGCCGATGTGACATAGCCCAGATCGTTTTCCGGCAGGTGTGGCGCATCCTCGTCGAACACATGGCCTCCGGCCAGCACGGCATCGGCGTTGTTGACCGGCTGAATGCCGACCAAAGCCAGACCATCCGGATCGGTGAGAGCTTCGCGTGCGCTGAGCGTCGCACCGATACTGTCTTTCTGGGTTGAGACCATGCGCCCCATGCCCAAATTGTGGGCGCTGGTGGTTCCGTTCAGTTCGTTTCCGGTGGCATGGCCCTTTTCAATCCGCAGAACGCCAAGCGCTTCGGTGCCATACGGCGTTACGCCAAAGGGCTCTCCAAGCGCCATCAGATGTCGGATCAGCGCGTCACCGTACCGGGTAGGAACAGCCAGCTCATAGGCCAACTCACCCGAGAACGAGATGCGGAACAGCCGCGCCGGGACCCCCCCGGCAATGGTCACCTCGCCACACGCCATAAAGGGAAAACCTTCGTTGCTGATGTCATGGCCGTCATCAACGACCCTTTGCAGCAACTCACGGGATTTCGGGCCCGCTATGGCATATTGTGCCCAGGCGTCGGTGGTCGAGATCATCTGCACATCCATGTCCGGAAACAGGCATTGATGCACGAACTCCATGTGGCGATAGACACCAACCGCGTTTGCGGTTGTGGTGGTGACCAAAAAGTGATCTTCGGCCAAGCGGGCGGCAGTGCCGTCATCCATGGCTATGCCGTCTTCGCGCAGCATCAAGCCATAACGGGTTTTGCCCACCGGCAGTTTGGCAAAGCCGTTGCAATAGATCTTGTTGAGGAATTCCGCGGCATCCGCGCCCTGCACGTCGATTTTGCCCAGCGTGGTCACGTCGCAGACGCCGACACCGCTGCGTACGGCCAGAACTTCGCGATCCACGGATTCGCGCCAATGGGTCTCACCAGCCTTGGGGAACCATTGCACACGCAGCCAGGGGCCCACCTCGACGAATACCGCGCCCTGTTCTTCGGCCCATTGATGGCTGGGCGTCAGTCGCGTGGGTTTGAATTCTTTTCCGACCGAGCGCCCGGCCCAGGCCCCCATCGCCACGGGCGTGTAGGGTGGCCGGAAGATGGTCGTGCCGGTTTCTGGAATGCTCTTGCCGGTGATCTCGGCCATCACGGCCAGCGCGCCGACGTTCGCGGTTTTGCCCTGATCGGTTGCCATGCCAAGGGTGGTATAGCGTTTCAGATGCTCGACACTGCGGAAGCCTTCCTGTTCGGCCAGTTTGACATCCTTGACGGTCACGTCATTCTGGAAATCCAGCCAGGCGCGGCCTTTGCCGGGCACATGCCACAACGGGGTGATGCGGATCTCATCATCCTCGGCTTTCGGCAGGTCGACCGGGCAGGCCCTGATCCCCAGCCCGTCAAGCGCCGCAAGTGCCGCATTGGTGCCCGAGGCGATCGCCCCGTGGCTGGTCAGGTTGCCAGCGGCGGCACCGGCGACACTCATACCCTTAGTCAGTTCGGCAGGTGGGATGAAGGCTGCAAGCGGTTCGAACCATTGCGGGCGGCCGCGCTGATGGCATGTCAGTTGCACATTCGGATTCCACCCACCCGAAACGCCCAGACCGCTTACTTCGATGGGGCGGGTTTGACCATCGGCCATCTGCACGGTGATCGATTTCAGCCCCAACCGGCCCTGCGTATTCGTGACCTGCGCCCCGGCCAGCAATTCACATTCGGCAATGCGCGGTGCATCGTGGCGCGGGTCGATCACGGCAACAACATTGATCCTGGCTTTGATCAAATCCTGTGCGGCGCGGTGTCCTTCGTCATTGTTGGTGAAGATCGCCACGCGCTGGCCCGGTGTCACGGCCCAGCGGTTTGCATAGGCCCGCATCGCGCCCGCCAGCATTATGCCCGGTCGGTCGTTGTTTTCGAAAGCAATCGGACGTTCGGTAGAGCCGGCACAAAGCACCGTGTGCTTCGCGTAGATGCGCCACAGAATCTGGCGTGGTTTCCCCGCCTCGGGCACCGCAAGGTGATCCGAGACCCGCTCAAGCGCGCCGTGAATGCCGTGATCATAGGCGCCGAACACGGTGGTGCGCGTCAGAAGGCGCACGTTGTCCATCGATGCCAGCTCTCCCAGTGTCTGCGCGACCCAATCGGCATTCGAAATGCCCTCGAACCGGTCACAGTCAGACAACAAACGCCCACCCATCCGGCTGTCTTCGTCGGCCAGAATGACCCGCGCGCCAGACCGCGCCGCCGTCAACGCCGCGATCAGGCCGGAGGGACCGGCGCCGATAACCAGGACGTCGCAATGCAAATAGCCCTTGTCGTAGATATCCGGGTCGGCCTCCTGCGTCAGGCTGCCCAGACCGGCCGCCTTGCGGATCATCGGCTCATATAGCTTTTCCCAGAACGCCTTAGGCCACATGAAGGTCTTGTAATAGAAACCCGCCGTCAAAAAGGGCGAGAGCCGATCATTGATCGACAGCGCATCGAAGGCGAGCGAGGGCCAGCGGTTCTGCGATGTCGCCTCGAGCCCGTCGAACAGTTCGACCGTTGTCGCGCGTGTGTTGGGCTCCTGCCTGTTGCCTGTGCGCAGCTCGACCAGCGCGTTGGGTTCTTCCGAACCCGAGGCCAGCACACCGCGTGGACGGTGGTATTTGAACGAACGGCCAACCAGGCGCACGTCATTGGCCAGCAGCGCCGAGGCCAGCGTATCACCCTGATAGCCTTCGTAGGATTTGCCATCGAAGGAAAAACGCAGCTTTTTGGACCGGTCGATCAGACCGCCCTGCAAACGATTGTTCTGGGTCATTTTCCCCGTCCCGTCTTGCGGGCTACATCCCGCGCCAGTTCTGTAGCCAGAATTTCATGGGTCAGCGTGTCGCGTGTCACAACCAGCCACGAGCGGTCGCCCTGCTCGTGAAACCACAGCTCTCGGTGGGTTCCTGCCGGGTTGTCGCGCAGGTAGACATAGTCGTGAAACTCGGCGGCGGCCGTGTCGGATTGCCAGTCGGGCCGATTGATCAGACTCGCGTCGCCCAGATAGGTGAATTCGGACGCGTCACGCGGGCCAAGCAGTGGATGATTGATGATCATGTCCGGGCCTCCTCAGTGCAGGTTGGGCTGTGCGCCCACGCCTTTTTCGTCAATCATCCGCCCGGTTCTGAACCGGTCCAGACGATAGGCAGTTGCAACGTCATGCGGTCGGTCGGTGGCCATCAGATGCGCGAAACAAAAACCAGATGCTGGCGTTGCCTTGAACCCGCCGTAGCACCAGCCACCATTGAAATAGAGCCCTTCAATTCCGGTGTGACCAATGAACGGCGAACCATCCATCGACATATCCATCACGCCGCCCCACATCCGCAGCAGGCGCGCGCGACCGATCATCGGCATCAGGGACATGCCACCTTCGGCCACGTCCTCGACCACAGGCAGGTTGCCGCGTTGTGCATAGGTGTTGTAGCCGTCGATATCGCCGCCAAAGACCAGACCGCCCTTGTCCGATTGGCTGACATAGAAATGTCCGGCGCCATACGTAATCACCCCGTCAAGCACCGGTTTCAGCCCTTCGGTCACAAAGGCCTGTAGCACGTGGCTTTCGATCGGCAGGCGCATCCCCGCCTGTGCCATCACGCGCCCGGAAGACCCGGCAACCGCCACGCCCACCTTCTTGGCGCCGATGTAACCCCTTGTGGTTTCAACGCCCAGCAGTTTTCCGTTTTCGATGCGGAACCCGGTGACTTCGCAATTCTGGATGATGTCGACCCCCCGTTGATCCGCGGCACGGGCATAGCCCCAAGCGACACCGTCATGACGCGCCGTACCACCGCGGCGATGCAACAGACCGCCCTTGATCGGAAAGCGCGCATCGTCAAAGTTCAGGAACGGATACATCGCGCGAACGCCCTCTGCATCCAACAGTTCGGCCCCAGAGCCGGTGAACATCATCGCGTTGCCACGACGACGATACGCGTCACGCTGGGCGTCCGTATGACAGAGGTTCAGAATACCGCGCTGACTGACCATCGCATTGTAGTTCAGGTCCTGTTCAAGATTTTCCCACAGTTTCAGCGACAGCTCATAGAATGGCTGGTTGCCATCCAACAGGTAATTGGCGCGAATGATCGTTGTATTGCGCCCGACGTTGCCGCCACCGATCCAGCCTTTTTCCAAAACGGCCACCTTGGCGGCGTTGTGTTCCTTGGCCAGATAATATGCCGTCGCAAGGCCATGGCCGCCGCCGCCAATCACGATGAAATCATAGCTTGATTGAGGCTCGGGATCACGCCAAGCCGGTGTCCAGCCCCGGTGCCCTTGCAAAACCTGCCGCATGATCGCGAGTGCCGAATACCGCATGAATTTGTGTCCTTAACCCTCAGTGCGCCGAAGCATCATGTGCCGCCGGGAAAGCCCCAGTCACGACGTAATCCGTCACGGAGTTTATCGGTTGCGACAATTTTCAGGTCGGTATTGGGATTGATTGGCGCGCGACCGGGCAATTTTCCGGGTGCCCACCATGACCGCAGCGTTGAGGTTGCAGGATAAAAAGCAACGCACCTGGTGCGAAGATCAGAACCTCAACAATTCAATCGAATGCCCGGCGGGCAGGTCTTCGATCTCGGCCGGTATGATCGCCAACCCATCTGCCTGCGCCAGCAAGGCAACACGGCCACTGTAGGAGGGCGCCATCAGACGTACATTGGGAAGGCCACGCGGCGAGGTACCGTCAATCTGGACCGGACGATATTCCTGCCGACCCGCGCGACGCTGCACCGGTTCGGCCAGCACGGCCTGAACAGGTACCTGAGGTCTGTGGCACAAGCCTGCGCGCCGCGCCATCATCTGCGACCCGATTATCTGCCATGTCACATAGGCTGACACCGGGTTGCCGGGCAGGCCAACGTAAAGAGCACGCTCGCGCCGCCCGAACATGACCGGTTTACCGGGCTTCATCGCCACTTTCATGACATCGGTTTCGCCGCCAATCGCGCTGAACAGCCGGGGCATGTGATCTTCATCCCCGACGGACACGCCCCCGGTCGTGACGATGAGATCCGAGGCAACGCATGCCTCGCGCAGAACCTGTTCCAGACGGGTCGGGTCATCCACGACCGGTCCCCGGTCGATCAGTTCGATCCAGGGTTTTTGCAACAGCGCCAGCAGCATATAACGGTTCGAGTTGTAGATTTGGCCGGGGTCGAGGGGTTCGCCCGGTTGACGCAGTTCGCTGCCTGTCGAAAAGATCGTGACCTTCAGTTTTCGAAACACCAGGACCTCACCATACCCGGCGGATGCCAGGGCGGCCATCTCGCGCGGTCCAATTTCACAGCCGCGTCGCAGGATCGGACCCCCGGCACAAAGATCTTCCCCTGCGCGTCGGATATGCTGGCCGGGTTTCGGGCGGCGGCTGAATCGAATCCTGTCGATCAAAAGATCGCAATCTTCCTGCATCAGCACGGCATCGAATTCAGGTGGCACCGGAGCGCCCGTGAAAATGCGCAAAGCGCTGCCTTCGGGTGCATCATGGTCGCCGCAGTCACCCGCAGCCACGCGCCCGGCGATGGGCAGCTCGAACACCGGCCCGTCACCCAGATCACCGGTGCGGATGGCATAGCCATCCATGGCCGAGTTGTCGAAGGCAGGCATATCAACCTTGCTGGCGCAATCCTCGGCCAGAACCCGGCCTATAGCCTGTTCCAGCGGCAAAATCTCGGTTTCGGCAACAGGATCGGCGACGGAAAGACCGCGTTCAAGGGCGTCCTCGACAGTCAGATACATGTCGGCGTGGCGGTCACAGGCACATCCATCAGCCATTTTGAATCTCCGAAAATATTAAGCGTCCTGCAAATCCCGGCTGTTCGTCCGGATCCAGATTGGGCAGGCCGTCGTTGAATTTTTCCAAATCCGAGCTGGGATCAGCAACGACCGGCAGCGTACCCACGTTATGCCGACCATGTGCGGCGCGACCTGTGCCGTCATCGCCTTCTTTCACGGACGACAAATCCTGCTCGGGTTGGCCGCAAAGCTCAGACACGCGCGCGCAGTCAGAGTTCATGCCAAAGGTGGACGTTACGGTGGGCAGCCCAGCCATTCTCTCGAAGCCCTCGGTATCCTTGGCAGGGATTGGTGCAGATAGCGTCAGCCAAGTGTTCATCCGTCCCTCCGGAGCTCAGGCCACCCGGCGGGAAACCCCCCGCAGGTCAGCCAAAACGCTGATCATCACCGGCAAAAGGACGCGATGGTTTTGTCGCACGGTCCGGCCAGAAATTCCCGGCCAATGGACAGCAAGGCGGGTTTACTGTCATTGACATAGGTCATGATCCGCGTTCGGGCGTCCCATCAGAAAGGGCACATTGTCGCGTCTTTCGGTTCCGCAAGTAATGAAATCACAATCGCAGCGCTGGCCCTTTGGTCGATTTCGAAAGGAAAAAGGCTGGCTTGGTCGCGAAAAGTCGACAAGTGCAGGTGTCGGGATCTTTTTCAGCAGATCCTAGCCGAATGCCAGACGTTCTTGACCGTCATGTAATTCTCAAGGCCTTCGGTTCCGCCTTCCCGACCATAGCCACTGGATTTCACGCCCCCAAAGGGCGTTTCCGGCATGGATGCTTCAAGTGTGTTGATCGACAGATTGCCGACCTCGACCTCGTCGATCAGACGGTCGATGTAATCCGCCCGATTGGTGAAAGCGTACCCCGCCAGCCCGTAGGGAACTGAATTCGCCAGAGCGATCGCCTCATCCAGCGAAGCCACCGGGTTGATCACCGCAACCGGTCCAAACGGCTCTTCGCGCATGATCCGCGCCGCTTTAGGAACGTTCAATAACACCGTGGGTTCAAAGAAATATCCCCGCTCACCCAGCCGCGATCCACCTGTGGCAAGCGTTGCGCCCTGCGCCACTGCGTCTTCAACCAGCTCTGACAAGGCTGGCACGCGCCGGTCGTTGGCCGTTGGGCCCATTTCAACGGTTGCGTCAAGCCCATTGCCGACAACTGTGGCCTTGGCCCTCGCAACAAATCCGGCCGCATAGGCGTCAAAAATACTCTCATGCGCGAAGAAACGGGTTGGGGATGTGCAGACCTGACCGGCATTGCGCATTTTGCGGACCGCGCCTGAAACGGCCGCCGATTGCACATCCGTATCTTCGCAAACGATGACCGGCGCGTGGCCACCCAACTCCATAAGCACTCGGGTGTCGTGCCGGGCCGCCAAAGTGGTTAAATGACGCCCGACGGTTGTCGATCCGGTGAAGGCCACCAAGCGAACAGAGTCCTGCGGGATCAGATGACCGGATATCTCGGATGGTTCACCGAACACCAAATTCAGAACCCCTGCCGGCAGACCGGCATCTTCGAACGCTTTTGCTATGTGCAAGGCGCCGGCAGGCGTTTCTTCTGCCGCTTTCAGGATCACTGAACAGCCCGAGGCCAAAGCACCCGCGATTTTCCGGGCAGGTTGGCTCATGGGGAAGTTCCACGGCGAAAATGCCGCGACAACGCCGACAGGCTGGTGATGAACTGCAAATTTGTGACCCTGCGCCGCCGGAATGATCCTGCCATAGGTCCGCATCGCCTCGCCCGCATCCCATTCAAAGAACTCGGCGCCTCGAATGACCTCCAGCCGGGCCTGCTTCAAAGGCTTGCCATGCTCCAGAGTAATGGAATGCGCGATTTCTTCCTGCCGCTGACGCATGAGGGCTGCCGCCCGCAGAATCGTATCCGCGCGTTCCCGCGGCGATGTGCGGCGCCACAGTCGAAAGCCTTCGACGGCCGCTTGCAGCGCGTCGTCCAGGTCTTTCGCCGATGCGCAAGGCAACCGACCGAGTTCTTCCTCGGTTGCCGGGTTGACAACCGGGATATCGCGCCCGGTTTTTCGCCACGTGCCGCCAATGAACAGCCTGAGCTCTGGATACATGAAACTGGCGCCTCCATTTGCCTTGATTTTTGATCGCGCGATGCCTCGCATGAGTTCAAGCGCATTGCGCGAATACGGATATCAAATTGGCGGATATCTGGTCTGTCTGCTCTGCGCCGCCCGATGCAGGGCCGTTTTGAAAGCGCGCCCAGCGGGCGACAGATCGTCGTCGGCGCGGAAAGACACTCCAATTGGTCCCTGCCCGAACGGAACCTCCCAGGTGAGCTGGGCAAGATGGTTGTTTTCGATATCCTGGACGACGACTTCGGCCGGCATAAGGCCGATCAGGTCGCGGGATTGCAGCAGCGCCCGGTTCGTCAGGTAGGACACGGATTCAATGGCGACCGGTGGCACGTATTGCTGCTGGCCGACGAAAAAATGATCCGCCTGACGTCGCAACGTGGTCTCTTGCGGGGGAAGAATCCAGCCAAACGGCTTGGTTTGCGCAAAGGTCACGGCGTCCCGCTCAGCAAGCGGGTGTTGAGGGCCGACAATGGCCAATATCCGATCCTCGAACAGTTTTTCCTGTCGAATCTTGTCGCGATGCCGGTGCGACGGCAGGCGTCCTACAACCATGTCGATCTCACCCGACAGCAGCCGGGGCATGAGCACCTCGTTTGTCCCTTCGCTGATCTTGACCGCAACGTTCGGGCGGTCTTCCAGCAGCAGTTCAATGGCGGCAGGTAGCAGGCTGGTTGACGCCGCAAGCAGTGTTCCCACCACGACACGGCCGGAATTTCCTTCGTTCAGGTCGTCCAGTTCCTGCGCGGCATTGGAAACCTGAGCAAATATCAGTTTCCCGTGACGTATGAGAGTTTCGCCAAAAACCGTTGGCACAACGCCTCGGTTGGTGCGCGTGAACAGCTTGACTTCGAAATCCAGTTCAAGATCCTGAATCATCTTGGTTGCCGCTGGCTGAGATATTCCCAGCTCACGCGCAGCATTCTGAATGTTTCCATGCGCGCCAACTGCAACCAGCAGACGCAGCTGCCGCAGCTTCAGGCGGGTCAAGGCGCGGTCAACGATGCGAGAGTGACGCCCAACCATGGCTACAGCACAATCGGCTTGCAAAGCTGATCCAGCTTGGACAGCACACTCATGGCCGCAAGCGCCGAGCTTCGCGGGTTGTCGGGCAGCGCGGTACCGCTGATCCGGAACTGAAACGTGCCGAAATCGCCTTCGGCCTCGACCTCGTGAATGTTCTTGTGGATCGTCGGATCGGCGATCAGACGAACCTGTGTGTTATCGAACCCCACGCCCGCCAAGGCGACGGCGGCGGCGACATTTGCGTTCTTTGGGTAAGCCAGCGCCGCCTCTCTTGCGGAACCTTGAAAATGGGTTTCAGCCGCGGTGATATTGCCGAGGTCAAGACTGTGTTCGGCAAGGGATCCCTTCCACCCCGCCGGCGGCTTGCGCCCCACATATGTGACGGATTTGAGCGGCCCGACCGCTGCGGCGCTGAGACAGTCCAGCCCACCTATGGCACCGCTTGCCAGATGCAGCCGCGCCCCGCCCTTTCGCGCGGCCCTGTCCAGCCGATCACTGACCTGCTGATCCGCAAGTGCGCCGGCAGAGACACTGATGATATCCAGCCCTCGTGCCAGAATGTCCGGACCCAAACCGGCCAGTGCCTCGTGCCCCGCGCAATCCAGAACCATTTCGATTCCGGCCGGCAGGTCATCAACCGAACCAATTGACTTGGGCGATTTTGGATCAACGCGGTGTGGTCTGACCAGAATGGCTGCCAACTCATGCCCATGTTCTGGCAACATGCGCTGCACAAACTGCGCGATTGCGCCGGTTCCGATGACTGCGATCTTCATGTCTGGACCCTAGACCAGCATTGAAAAAATCTGAATTGGTAAGTTTGTGGTATATTTTTTTCAGATATCCATTTCCCTGAAATGGCACTGGACCGACCCGCCTGGTGTGTTTTGTTCCTGTTGAAGCCACGGGGACCACGTTGGAAATGAAATACTCAAAACACGACGCGAAGGCCTATGCCCGCGAACATATGACTGGAATATGGGCAGCGGCACTGAACCCGTTCAATGATGACCTGTCTCTGGATGAATCGGGACTGCGCGCCAACATCCGCCATTGGATCGACGATCTGGACATCCAGGGCCTTTTCGTCGCCGGCAAACAGGGCGAGTTCTTTTCGATGAGCATCGAAGAGCGCAAGCGCAACTTCGAAATTGCCGTTGATGAATGCGCAGGCAAAGCCGGTGTCATCGTCTCGGTCTCGGACCAGAACATGAATACGGCCTTGGACCTGGCGCATCACGCACAGAATTGCGGCGCGGATTACATCGTTCTGCACGCGCCGGTTCTGAGCTTTGTGCAGGATCGCGGAGAGGTTTTGTACCAGTACTACAAGCGTTTTTGTGACGAACTGGATATCGGCATCGCCATGTGGAGCCATCCAGACAGTGGCTATTTGATGCAGCCCGAAGAATGCGCCCGCATTGCGGACTTACCCAATATCGTTGCGATAAAATACTCGGTCCCGCGTGAGATGTACGTGAAGCTGACCCACATGGTGGGCGACAGGATCCATGTCTCGACCTCGGCCGAACATGAATGGCTGGACAACATATTGGAACTGGACTGGAAGTTGTATCTCTGCTCGTCCCCGCCCTATCAGCTGCAAAGCAAGGTTGATCAGCGGATGAACGAATACACGCGTCTGGCCTTTGCGGGAAAGGCCGATGAAGCGCGGCGTGTCTTTGACAGTCTGAACCCGGTCCGCGATGCGATGAAACGCGCGCGTCCTGCGGGCAAACCCACTGCATTCGGAAAGTACTGGCAAGAGTTGCTGGGTCAGGTCGGTGGCCGTGTACGCCCGCCGATGCTGGAACTGACCGAAGCGGAAAAAGCGATCATTCGCAAAGCGTTCGACGAATGCGGGCTGCGCGTCTGAGCTGGGTGAGGCCGGGCAGTATAAGGAAATCGGATAGCGAGATGCTGATAATTTCTTTGCGGTCATGCAAAAACGCGCCAAACTTTCAGGGATAGGGAGTGGGACATGTCAAAACTGAAAGCGTTCAACTTTAAGGCCTGGATCGACGAGCATCGCCATCTGCTCAAACCGCCCGTAGGGAATCGTCAGGTTTGGGAAGACGCCGATCTGATGGTCACCGTTGTGGGTGGCCCGAACAAGCGAACCGATTACCACGATGACCCGGTGGAAGAATTCTTCTACCAGCTTGAAGGCGACATGGTGCTGAAAATCTATGACGGAGAGGAGTTCTATGATGTTCCGATCCGTGAGGGCGAGGTTTTTCTGCTGCCTCCGCATGTACGCCATTCGCCACAGCGCCCTCAGGAAGGCTCGATCGGGCTTGTGATTGAACCCAAGCGCCAGACCGGAGAGCTGGACGCCATCGAATGGTATTGCTTTGAATGCGGATCACTGGTGCATCGAGCGGAAATGCAGCTAAAGTCCATCGTTGATGACCTGCCTCCGGTTTATCAGAAGTTCTATGCCTCGGAACAAGACCGCACCTGCCCCAATTGTCAGGCTGTGCACCCGGGAAAGGAACCGCCCGAGGGCTGGGTCACGTTGTAAAACAAGATCAAACAGGGGAAGTAATGAGACATTTCGCAAAAATCGCCGCCTCTGCGGCTGCGTTGGCACTGGCGTCTGTTGCCGCTCACGCCGAAGAGTTTCGGTTGGGTCTGATCACGCCGCCACCGCATATCTGGACCAAAGCCGCCGAAGCGTTTGGGGCCGAGTTGAATGAGGCCAGTGGTGGCGCGCATTCGGTATCGGTCTTCCCGGCCCGCCAGTTGGGGAACGAGGCAGAAATGCTGCAACAATTGCAGACCGGCGCGTTGGACATGGCTTTCATGACGGTGGCCGAGGTTTCCAACCGCGCGCCCGAGTTGGGGGCGTTCTATGCGCCCTATCTGGCTGATGACATTGGGCACGCGGGGCGCATCCTGCGATCCGATACGGCCAAGTCCATGCTGGAACCCTTGCCGGGGCAGGTTGGTGTCGTTGGACTGGGATATGGGATGGCAGGATTGCGCCAGATCGTCAGCCGGGGCGAGGTTTCCTCCGCCGAAGATCTATCAGGCCTGAAACTGCGTATCACGCCCTTCACACCGATTCTGGATTTCTACAACGCGGTGGGGGCAGCACCCACGCCCATGCCCTTGCCTGCCGTCTATGATGCGCTGGCCAATGGTCAGGTTGACGCCATCGACATGGACGCCGAGCTGATCTGGGTTCTGAAATATTATGAACACGCCGACACGATCGTGCAGTCGGATCACATGATGTTCCCGATGGTCGGGCTGGTATCGGCCAAGGTCTGGGCTGGTTTGTCCGAAGAAGACCGCGCGATGATCGCGGAACTCATGGCCAAGCATGTGGACAGCACCATTGATGCCTACGTCGAAAACGATGCCAAATGGCTGGAGCAGATCGAGGGCACTGGCAAAGCCTACAAAAAGGTCGATGCCTCGTTCTTTGGCGACGCGATAGAAGAGTGGAACGGGATCTGGTCCCAGAAGACCTCTTCCCTTGACGCTTTGCGGCAGACTGCGGCAGAAACAAAATAACGAAAACGGCATGACGAAAGGGGCGCAGCTCGATCCTGCGCCCTTTTTCACGGGAGAACAGCGATGTTGTATCGGCTGTCGGCAGGCTTGGCGCGGGTCGAGTTGTGGTGCGCTGCCTTTCTGGCAGTCTGCATAACGATTCTGATCTTGTTGAATGTCGTAACGCGAACGGCGGGCAACGCCCTGTTCTGGGTTGATGAACTGGCGATCTACGCGATGGTCTGGATGACCTTTCTGGGCGCGTCTTCCGCATTGCACCATCGCAGTTCTGTGTCGATCTCCATCGTTTCCGACAACGTGCCCGAACGCGCGAAACCATTGATCCGCAAGGGTGTGGACGTGGTCGTGTTTGCTTTTTCCTTTGCGATGCTGTGGTTCTGCTGGCGCTGGTTCCTTCCGCTGGACATCGCCAGCAGCGGATTTGACGTGGCGGCGTTTCAAGGTCAGACATTCAATTTCATCTACGCCGAGCCAACGCTGACCCTGGGCCTGCCAAAGTACCTGTTCTGGTTGGTGATGTGGCTTTTCGCAGTGGGCGCGACGCTGCATTCCACCATGCATCTGCTGAGCGCCCCGGGCAAAGGGGCACAGCCATGAGCCCCATCGTCTTTCTGGCCACTTTACTTCTGTCCGTGCCCGTGGCGATCGTGCTGGCGATCACGGCCATCTGGTACATCTGGGAAAGCGGCAACACGGTTCTTTATGACAGCTTCGCGCAGAAAATGTTCGGCGGTCTTGAGAATTACGGCCTGCTGGCAATTCCTCTGTTCATGTTGACCGGAGAATTGATGAACGAAGGCGGCATGACCCGGCGCCTTGTCGCGCTGGCCCGGGTATTTGTCGGCGGGTTTCGCGGCGGGCTGGCCTATATCAACTTGCTGGCAAACATGTTCATGGCGGCCATCATCGGGTCTGCGACGGCGCAGATCGCGGTGATGTCGCGCGCCATGGTCCCCGCGATGGAGGAGGAGGGCTATGACAAGGGTTTCGCCGCTGCCACGACGGCCGCAGGCGGGCTGCTGGCTCCGGTCATCCCGCCGTCGATGATGTTTGTCATCTTCGGTGTTCTGGCTCAGATCCCGATTGGTGACATGTTCATTGCAGGAATCCTGCCCGGTTTGATCCTTGCCGGGGCGTTTGCATCGGTCATCACCCTGATCGGGTGGTGGCAGAGCTTTCCGAAAGGGCATTGGATGACGCGTGCCGAAGCCGTCCAGGCCTTGATCAGCGCGGCCCCTGCCCTGCTGATTCCGATGTCGATCATAGGCGGCATTCTGTTCGGGATCGCCACACCGACCGAATCCGCTGCAATCGCGTCCCTGATCGCGTTTCTGGTGGGCTGGTTGGTTTACGGGGACCTGAAGCCGAGCAACCTGGCACAGATGTTCAAACGCACGGCGGCCAATGCGTCGATGATCCTGTTCATGATCGCGGCCGCCAGCGTGTTCGGCTGGGTCATCATCTATGAGGAAATACCGCAGCAACTGGCTGGGTTAATCACCTCGGTCACCTCGGACCCGTTCGTGTTCCTGCTGATCGTTAACCTTGCGCTTTTGCTGGTTGGAATGGTGATCGATGGCATCGCCGCGATCATCCTGATCACTCCGATCCTGCTGCCGATTGCAACCGGTTCATACGATATCAGCCCCTATCAGTTCGGCATTGTTGCCTGCCTGAACCTTGTGCTTGGGCTGCTGACGCCCCCGGTCGGGATCGGATTGTACATCGCCTCGTCCATGAGCGACACATCGCCCGGTTCAATCCTGAAATCGCTTTGGCCTTTCCTGATCGCAGTAACTTTGGTGTTGCTTCTGCTAAGCTATTACCCAAGCCTGTCAACGCTGCTGATCTGAACCAGATACGTTTGCAGGCGCATTCCGTCGCAAACATGGTGCCGGAAATCACGCTCTACTTGTTTGCGCCCGTAAGCTAAGCTGGCCTGAACATGCCAACTGGTCACAAAAAGGACAATCATGCTGCTCGACACTCCGATCTGCGATTTCGGTTGGGAAGCCCCGGACTTCACGCTCAAGGACCCGAACGGTCAGGCCTTCAAGATGTCCGATCACCTGCAAAACGGGTTGCTAATCGCCTTCATCTGCAATCATTGCCCCTATGTCAAAACGATCACGGACCGGCTTGCCCAGGACACGGACCTGCTGATGTCCAAGGGGATCGGCGTGTTGGCGGTCATGTCGAACGACTATCGCGATTACGCCGAAGATTCGCCGCCAAACATGTTGGAATTCGCACGGCAGAACGGCTTCAACTTTCCATATCTCGTGGACGAGGATCAATCCGTAGGAAAGGCTTATGGTGCTGTTTGCACTCCGGATTTCTTCGGATTGAATGCGGATGGAAAGTTGCAGTACCGGGGCCGTCTGGACAATCTGGGCCGCGGCCAGACAGGCAAGCGCGAACCAGAACTGGTCAATGCGATGCTGCAAATTGCCGAGACCGGGCAAGGCCCCCAGGACCAGATTCCATCAATGGGATGTTCGATCAAATGGACCCGAGGCTAGGCTATGGAGATCACGTCACTGGATCATGTCAACCTCCGCACCACGCGTTTGGACGAGATGATCGATTGGTACTGCAACTTGCTGGGGATGCGGGTCGGGCCACGCCCGCCCTTCCCTTTTCCCGGAGCCTGGCTTTATGTCGAAGAAAACGCTTTCGTGCATCTGGTCGGTGTCGAGGCCGAGGCCACGGGTTCGGACGCAGACCTAAAGCTTGAGCATTTCGCTTTTTCGGCGACAGGGTTGGATCGGTTCGAAGCGCATCTTAAAACAAATGGCGTCTCCTATCGCCGTGTAGAACTGACGGCGATCGACACCGTTCAGTTGAACGTCTGGGATCCGGACGGCAATCACATTCACATCGATTTTCGGACCGACGAATAGAGATGGCAGGCTCCGATACAGTTTCGTGCAATGAAATTTCCTCACCCTTAAATTGAACACTTGACCGGAATTCGCGGGTCGTCCTTGATAGAACTGTGTTTTCCCGGAGTATGCCCGGGGCTGGTCCTTTTAACCATAGGGAAATGGGGAATGCTTGGATCCGCCTGGTTGCGGTCATGCATGGTGGTCAAATGGCTGACATTGATGAATGGCTGATCCGAAACGGCTTGTCCAAATATGTCGATGCCTTCTCCCGGCACGAGGTCGAACTGGGTGATCTGCCGGAACTGAGCGACGATGACCTTGTCACGATCGGCCTGCCCCTTGGACCCAGACGCCGCTTTCTGAAAGCAATACGGGATGAAACCGGGCAGCCTGCGGGATCACATCGCGCGCATCAAGAACCCAACATCATTGCAGAGCGCAGACAGCTGACGGTCATGTTCATTGATCTTGTTGGATCGACGGCGATATCGCAAAAGCTGGATCCTGAAGATCTGGCCGAGGTTCTGAGGCTGTTCAAAGAGACCTGCGCCGCTGCTGTCGCCGCTTTTGACGGGCATATCGCCAGTTACTATGGCGACGGTATCATGGTGTTTTTTGGCTTTCCGCATGCGCATGAAGACGACCCGGAACGCGCCATTCATGCAGGTCTTCGGATCGTTCGCGAAATTCCGGAACTCCGCACGCATGCACATCTTGAAGTCCGCATAGGGATCGCGACCGGCCTGGTTGTCGTCGGTGACCTGCGTGGAGAGAAGATGTTCGAGGATGGCACCGCCATGGGCGAGACCCCGAACCTAGCCGCACGGCTTCAATCGATGGCTGATCCGGGGACAATGATCGTCGCGCCGACGACGCGGGAACTGGCGGGTGATGCGTTCGAATATGTGCGCCGGGGCACGTTTCAATTGAAAGGCTTTGCCAAAGAGGTCGAAGCCTGGCAAGTCACCGGCACGCGCCAGACTCTCAGCCGTTTTCTTGCGGCAGACGACGCCCGGATGAGTTCATTGGTCGGGCGCGCGCAGGAGCATGAAACCCTTCAAAGCAAGTGGAAGCTGGCCCGTCAGGGTCAAGGTCAGGTGGTGCTGGTCTCGGGCGAGGCGGGCATAGGAAAGTCCAGGCTGATCGAAGAGCTTCGCCGCACGATCCCGGATGCAAAACACCGACAGCTTCGATTTCAGTGTTCGCCCTTTCATGACGCAAGCGCGTTGTATCCGATCATACGCCAGCTTGAAAACGCGGCCGAACTTCGGGCCGGTGACAGTGTGGACAAAAAATTGAACAAGATCCACGGCGTTCTGGGCGATCCTTCTGAAGGGTCACTGAAACTGGCTGCGGCACTGTTGTCGGTCCCGTTTGAAGACAGGCTTGGCCCGCTGGATCTGACCCCAGAGCAGATCATGAAGCAGACGCTGGACATGCTGGTCAACCATGTGATCGGCATGGCGCAGGAAACCCCGACCCTGTTGCTGTTTGAAGATGCACATTGGATCGATCCAACGACAAAGACTCTGCTTGATCAGCTTGTAACCCGGATAGAGGACGCGCGCCTGCTGATGGTCATGAGCTATCGGACAGGCTTTGATCCGGGCTGGCCGCAGTCACACACCTTGATGCACGTCGCGCTTCAACAACTGGATTTCGCGCAGGTCAAAGAGATCGTGAACGATGTTGCCAAGGGCAAGACCGTCCCGGACGAAGTTCACCATCTGATTGCCGCCAGATCCAACGGTGTCCCGCTGTTCGTAGAAGAGGTGACGAAGGATCTGCTGGAATCCGATCTTCTGACCGAACGCGCCGACGCCTATACGATGGACCGGTCCACGCCATCACAAACTGTGCCGAAAACACTGCATGACGCCTTGATGGCTCGTCTTGATCGACTGAGCTCGGCCAAGGAAGTGGCACAGATCGGCGCTGTCATTGGCCCGCAATTCTCTTATCCGATGATTGCAAGCGTGTCCCGTTTTGATGAACGGGCGTTGCGTTCCGGTCTGGATTTGCTGGTGGATGCCGGGATCGTGATCGTTTCAGACTCAGAGCCCGAGGAAACGTTCAGTTATCGTCACGCTCTCATTCGCGACACCGCTTACAACAGCCTGCTGAAACGCGAGAGGCGAACGCTGCATGCGCGTGTGGTCCAAGCACTGAACTCTGCCTCGTTGCACGAAAACTCTGCCGGCCCGGAAATTCTGGCTCATCACTACACGATGGCAGATATGCCGGACGAAGCGATAGAACACTGGTATCTGGCCGGACAACGTGCCGTGGAACGCTCGGCCGGGATTGAAGCAGCCACTCAGCTGGGGCGTGCGTTGGCGTTGCTTGAACAGCAGGAAGACTCGGTTGACCGCGACCGCATGGAAACCAAGATCCAGACCTTGCGGGCCGGCGTTCTGCGCTCGACCGCTGGCATCGCGGCCGATGAAACGGGGGCGGTGTATGCCCGGATCCGCGACCTGTGCAATCGGCTGGGCGAAACCGAACAATTGTTCCCTGTGCTCAATGGTCTCTATGCGTATCATCTGGTCCGCGGCGAATACGACCTTGCCAAGGACGTCGCGGCGCAGTTGCTGGACCTGTCCAAGCTGACCGACGAAACGCATCACATAATGATTGCCCATCGGGCCATGGGTGCCGTCTTGTTGCATATCGGGCAGCAGGACGCCGCCTATGCACATCTGCGACAAGCGTTGCACTTGTATGATCCTCAGCAGCACAGCCGTCTTGCCTATGTCTACGGCACGGATCATGCTGCCATTACATCCTGCTTCCTGAGCATGACGGTCTGGTTGCGCGGAGAACCCGACCGCGCGCTCGAGATCCAGCATCAGGCGATCTCGGCGGCGCAGAAACTCAATCACGCTCATAGCCTGGCACAGACGCTGACATATCTGTGTATGTTGCACCTGTTGCGGCGTGAACCTGAACAGGTTTACGACGTTGCCGCGCGCCTTGAGGAACTGGCAACCAAACACACCTTCCCCTTCATGACACTGACGGCGAATGTCTGGCGGTGTTGGGCGGACGCGCAGATCAAGCCAGGCCCGGAAACGATCCGAGCAATGCGCGACGCGTCCGAAGCCTGGTGGGCCAGCGGGGCCGGAAACTACAAACCGGTGTTCCTGACGGCCCTTGCTGAAGCTTCATTGAAGGCGAACGACCCGAAGGCGGCTCAGCGCCTGCTGGATGAAGCCCGTGAACAGCAGGTTCTGACCAATGAAGCCTGGGCTCAGCCCGAGACGGATCGGATACAGGCGTTGGTGCGCTCCATGGGCACTGCCGCAGACGATCTGTTCACGGAGGCTCTGGAAACCGCACGCAAACAACAGGCAAGAATGTTCGAACTGCGCACAGCGGTGGATTACGTGCAAACCTGCGACCGCTTTGGCTGCACGCCGGCCTCGCCGCCGGATCTTGGAAAGATTCTGGCTATGATCGTTGGCGGCGCGCAGACCCGCGATGTCGCGCGGGCCATGTCTTTGCTCAATCAATCGAAAGTGTCGTAGAGTACTTACCCGGCCAGTTCTGCGGGCAACACCTTTCCGTTCATCCTGTCGCCCCGCAGGACCAAAGGCGAAATGCTGCGCTGTTTCAACTCGGTTGCAACTCGTCCTGGTATCCGAACAACGCAGGTTGACCACCCGTGTGCAGCAGAACAACTTTCTGACCTTTTTTGATGATGCCTTGTTCAAGCAGTCCAAGAAGCCCCGCAAAGGTTTTGGCAGAATAAACAGGGTCAAGAAAGATGCCTTCGGAGCGCGCCATCAGGGTCAACGCCTCGCGGGTTGCTCGACCGACCCGCCCATATCCGGGTGCCAAAGCGCCGTCCCAGGTACAGATGTCTTCCATGACCATAGCAGGGTCGAAACCCATCATGGTCGCCAATCGCCTCAGGACCTTTTGCAGACGCGCGTGCTGCTGGTTCTGATCGCGACGCACGCATATGCCGTAGACCGGCGCAGACTGCCCGACTAAACGCAATCCGGCTAGGCACCCGCCATGGGTTGCCCCGCTTCCAGACGGCACCACTGCGGCGTCGAAATCGCTGATCTGAGTATGCAACTCGGCCGCCCCCGCCACATAGCCCAATGCCCCCAGCGGAGGGTGATCGATGCCCAGATGGATCACGTATGGTTTTCGACCCATAGCAACCAGATCCTCGGCACGTTCGTGAAGAGCGCCGTCAGCGCCCGCCTCGTCCTCACCCCTGGGATAGCCAATATGTTCCGCCCCCAGAAGCTGTGCCAGAAGAACATTTCCGGATCGATGGTAGTATTCGCCCATATTCGTCACGCGGTCCTCTAATTGAAGAACGGATGAAATTCCCAGCTTTGCCGCCGCAGCTGCCGCAGTGCGCACGAAATTGGATTGCACGGCACCTGTGATCAGGATGGTGTCCGCCCGCTGCCTCAGCGCCTCGCCCATATAAAATTCCAGCTGGCGGGTCTTGTTTCCGCCGAAGCTGAGCCCGGTCAGGTCGTCGCGCTTGATCCACAGGTCCAGCCCCAGTTGGTCAGAAAGACGCTCAAGCCGTTCGACCGGTGTGACCGATGTCATCAACCTTGCGCGGGGATAGTTTGAAAGCGCTGCGTCTATCATGGACCAGGTGCCCTTCATTTTCATGCAAAAGACTCGTGCCGATGGATGGCACTGCTGATCAGGATAGTGAGGTTTTGGAAAGCGTGGAAGACAGCCGGTCACGCGCAAAAGCGTCCGACTGGAGCCCCCGTTGAAGCGGGCCAGTTTCGGATCACGGGTTTTCCGTGAATTTGCAACGTCAAAGGGTCCGGTCGACGGTGATCAATCACCTCTCGCTGGTGTCGCTTTCGGCGTAGTTGCGCAAATCGTCCATGTCGGCGATATCCGCGTGGTTCCTGTTGATCTTGACGCCAACGGGTTTCAACCGCGAAAACGCGCGGCTCAGGCTTTCGGGCTTCATCCCCAGACGTCCGGCGATCAGCATCTTGTCGTAAGGCAGTTCCACCTCGCAGCGACCGGACTCGCGATCGCACAGGTTCAACAGAAACTCTGCAACGCGTTGCGCCCCGGTTTGCGCCTTCAATTGCTCCAGCTGCGCCACCAGAGCATGCAGATGCGTGAACGTCGCAGCCAGAATTGAAACGCCGATTTCCGGGTCTTCTTTCATGAGGGACAGCAACACCGGGCTGGGAATATGCATCACTTCACAGGCTGAGACGGCTTCGGCGGACACGGGATACGGCACGTTGCGCAGCGCAACGGCCTCACCAAAGCTTTCTCCGCGGGTGAAAACGCTCACCACCGCTTCTGCCCCGGTCGGAGAGATACGGAACAGCTTGACCCAACCCGCCAGCACGACGTGCACGGCCTTGGCTTCTTCCTCTTGCAGAAAGATCGTCTCGCCACGGTCATATTGCCGCCAAATCGCTTGCCGCAGCAATGTATCCACATGCTGATCCGGCAAGCTGCGCAGAAGCAGAGACTGCCGCGCAATCGCCTTTTGTGCCTCGTGTGACATGAAGGCACTCCCTTCTTCATCCAGTCCGGGCGATGGCCCGGGATATCATCCCCAATGCCCTGCTATGCCAAAGCCGGCGTGGCAGTGCCAGCCTTTTTCTTGAAGATCAACTTGACAATTGTCATGTCACGGGGCCCGTCGCTGTCCTAGGTTCGGTTCACAGCCAGTTATCCGGGGAGCATGTCAGATGGATTTCGAGCGATTTTTCAGCCAGAGCCTCGACGCTTTGAAAGATGAAGGGAACTATCGGGTTTTCATCGACTTGCAGCGACGTTGCGGAGCCTTCCCGAACGCTCGCCAGACCGATGGTTCGATCCAGCGGGATGTGCGTATCTGGTGCTCGAATGACTACCTTGGAATGGGGCAACACCCTGCGGTCATCAACGCCATGCACGATGCGCTGGAGCGTTGTGGCGCCGGTGCGGGCGGAACGCGCAACATTTCGGGCACGACGCATGACCACGTTCTGCTTGAGGCAGAATTGGCAGATCTCCATGGCAAAGAGGCCGCTTTGCTGTTCACCTCGGGCTATGTATCAAACTGGGCCGCTCTGGGAACGCTGGCTGCGAAGATCCCCGGTCTGATCGTTTTCTCTGATGCGCTGAACCATGCCTCGATGATCGAAGGCATCCGCCACTCACGGGCGCAGAAGGTGATATGGAAACATAACGACCTTGCGGATCTGGAGGCCAAACTGGCCGCCGCCGACCCCGACGCGCCCAAGATGATCGCCTTTGAATCCGTCTATTCCATGGATGGTGATATCGCGCCGATCAAGGAAATCTGCGACCTGGCCGAGAAATACGGCGCGATGACCTATCTGGACGAAGTTCACGCCGTCGGCCTCTATGGCCCGCGCGGTGGTGGCATTGCCGAGCGTGAGGGCCTGATGGATCGCCTGACCGTGATCGAAGGCACGCTGGGCAAGGCCTTCGGCGTGGTTGGCGGCTACATCGCAGCCTCCGCAGCGCTGTGCGATTTCGTTCGCAGTTTTGCTAGCGGCTTCATCTTCACCACGGCCCTGCCGCCTTCGATCGCGGCCGGTGCTGCCGCATCTATCCGGCATCTGAAGCAGTCAAGCGCCGAGCGTGATCTGCAAAAAGCCCGTGTGGATCAGGTGCGCGCCCGTCTGGATGCGGAAGGGATACCGCATCTGCCGAACCCCAGCCATATCATCCCGGTGATGGTGGGCGACCCGGTGAAGTGCAAGTTCATCTCGGATACGCTTCTTGAAGAATTCGGCATCTATATCCAGCCGATCAACTATCCCACTGTCCCCAAAGGCACCGAACGTTTGCGGATCACGCCGTCCCCGGTCCACACAGATGAGGATATCGATCATCTGGTCGGTGCTTTGTCGGCGCTCTGGCAGCGTTGTCAGATCGCGCGGATCCCACAGGCCGCTCAGTAATCGACCCCCCTTTGCTTGACTTATGCCGCCTTTCGGGGCGGCATTTTTTTGCCTCAGACCAGATAGAGCGCAAAAATTACAACGGAAAATCCCGTCAACACCATGGTGAACCCACGCAGCCAGCTTTGGCTGTTCTCCAAATCCAGATAGTGTTTCAGGATCACGCGGGCCTTGATCAGCGCCAGCAACAGGATACCGCCAGCAATAATCGCGGTGGGCGCCTCAATCAGGGTCAGCAGCGCGGATCCCGCGCTGAGTGCCAAAAGCCCAAGCCAAGCCTGGGTCAGAGAGTTCGGCGACCTCTGACGTGAACTGTTCGTCAAAGATGAAGGTTGGGCCATCCGACTATCCCAGCAGATAGATCACTGGAAACAGCATGATCCAGACCAGGTCCACCATGTGCCAGAACTGCGCGCCCGCTTCGACGCTACTGGGGTCGTCGCGCCAAGCCACCAGCAACAGAATTCCAACCCCGGCGAGGACATGCGCGGCATGAAAGCCGGTCAGCATATAGTAGAACAGAAAGAATGGATGCGTTTCGTATCCTATCCCCTGAGACGCCTTGTCGGCGTATTCTGCACCCTTGATGATCAGGAACACGACACCCAGAAGCGCGGCAAAGATCAACGCCAAACGGGCCCGCAAACGTTGCATGCTCCGCCGCCAATGCAACGCCTGTGCGGCCAGATAACCGGATGTCACCAATACCGCCGTGTTCAAGGCCGCACCCGTGCGATGCAGATGCGACTGCGCCTCGGCAAAGCCCGCCGGATCGGTCAGACGTACCCCCATGAAGGCGATCATCCCCGCGCCAAAGACCAGCAGTTCCGAAATGATCAGAACCCACATCAGGAACTCGCCCGGCAGTTCGTCGATCAGAGGGGCATCACTCATGCGCCGACCAACTGGCGATAGATCTGCGGCAGGGCCATGGTCAGGCGATGCGGATCTGGAATGACGGCGAAACCGCCTTGCCCGAACATGCGCGGAAACCAGCTTTTGCCGGTTTTATCGATGGTAACGCCGAACACCGACTGTCCGGCCCGGCGCGCCTCGCGTATGGCCATGCAGGTATCTTCGATGCCGTGGCGCCCCTCGTAGTGATCCAGGTCGTTTGGCTTTCCGTCGGTAATGACCAGCAGCAATCGGCGCTTGCGGGACTGGCTGGCCAGATCTGCTGAACAGTGTCGGATTGCCGCGCCCAACCTTGTATAATGTCCGGGGCGCAGCGACGCGATGCGCTGTTCAACTTTGGTTCCCATCGGTTCGTCAAACCGTTTGCAACGCTGCACATAGACGCGCTGACGCTTGAGGGAGCTGAACGCATGAATGGCGAAATCGTCACCGCAAGCGTTCAGGCCCCAGGCCAAGGCCGCCAGCGCCTCGCGTTCGATATCGATCACGGCGCGGCCTGTGACCGCGCTTTCGGTGGATCGGCTGACATCCAGAAGGATCGACACCGCCAGATCGCGGGCCTCTGGGCGGGATTGCATCCAGACGCGTTCCGTCCCTTCACCATTTGCGCAGCGGTCAACCTGCGCCCGAACGGCGGCTTCCATATCCAGCTGGTCCCCGTCCAGATGGCCCCGGGTCATCACGCGCCCCGGGCGCAGTGCCTCGAATTGGCGCTTGACGGCACGAATGCGCCGCGCAGTGGCCGGATCCTTGCCGAACTCGGCAGCATCGTCGCGGATATCGGCATCCGAAAGCAGAACGTTCACATGATCCGGCAGGTATTGACCCGTCCGCACGTCCCATTCGGGATATAGAATACGGCCTGACAGGCGTTCGCGGTTGACGTCTTCGGGCGCCAGATCAAGGTGAAGCTTCAATCTGGTAGGCGGCGCCTTTGAGATCTGACCAAGACCGATCTCTTCCTGATCGTCAGCCGCCTTCTTGGCGTTGTCGGGATCGTCGTCATCGATGCGACGGTTGATATTCAGAAACTCGGCCCAACTGAGGATGGCTTCGAACTTGTGCAGAATGAAACTGTCGCTGCGCTCGGCCTGATCCGATTTGCGGCGCCGGGCACGGTGTGTCTTTTCGCCGGATTCCTCTGGCGGGCCTTCGGTATCGGGGTTTTCAACCTCGTTGTGTTCCGAGAACCCAACTGCGCGCAACTCCGGCCACAGGGGAACCGGGCGCAACGGCTGATAGCCGCGCGGGGCGATCAGGTCGTCGTCAAGTGCCAGAAGGTGCTCGGCCTGATCCGACAGGGGCTTGGGATCGCCCAGCATATGACGGATCAGTTCTTCGACCGCGGCCTCGGCAGGCGGCAGGCTGGGGATGTCGCGCTGATACAGCACACCCTTGCACAGCTCGGTATACAGCGGACGCAAGCCTGGCGCATCGTCCAGAGTCGCCTCGACCATATGCCGGGCGGCGATCAAGGCACGCAGGTCGGCACGCAGAGGATCTTCTTCGTCAATTCGGGTTCCGGCATGGGCCGCGGCGGCGGCCAACCAGACATAGAGCGCGCCGTTTGCCTCGCGCGCGGGGAATACTGCCAGACGGTCGGGCAGACGCAAAATCTCTCCGTCGAACGAGGCGCGCGGCATCAATTCCACTTCGGTTGCAAGTTTGCGGCGCCAACTCAGGCGGTGGCGCGAAACCTCGGGTGAGACCGGGCGCAATTCAACGCCCGGACTACCCCCAAGCCCCCGAAAGAGGACTGCCAGCCGCCCCGCGACCTCGGAAAGGTCGACCGCGGCTCCAACATGCACCTGGGGTGCATCGAGGCGGCTGGCAAGGGTGTGCCACAGTTTCCCGATGGTTTCTTCGGGTTCCCATGGCTCAAAGTCGATCCTGACCATCGCCGGCCTCACCCAAAGACGGCGGTGACAAGATCGAGGAGCCCGCGTTTGATATCCTCGTCATCGGTCAGAGGTTCGATCATGGCGGCAAGGATGGCGCGGTCGGTGGACATGCCCTGCGCGATCAGCGTCGCAGCATAGACGACCAGCCGGGTGGACACGCCTTCCTCGAGGTCCTGACCCTTGAGCCCGCGCAGCTTGCCCGCCAACCGCACCAGCGGCTTACAGCGTTCCAGCGGCAGGCCGCTTTCCTGCGCGACCACTTCGGCTTCCATCTGAGGCGAGGGAAAGTCGAACTCCAACGAGATGAACCGTTGGCGGGTCGAAGGTTTCAGGGTTTTCAGGATGTTCTGATAGCCGGGGTTGTAGGACGCCACCAGCATGAAACCGGGCGCGGCCTCAAGCTCTTCCCCGGTGCGGTCGATCGGCAGGATGCGCCGATCGTCGGTCAGCGGGTGCAGCACCACGGTCACGTCCTTGCGGGCCTCGACCACCTCGTCGAGATAGCAGATCGCACCTTCGCGCACCGCGCGGGTCAGGGGGCCATCGACCCAGACGGTTTCGCCGCCCTTCAGCAGATAGCGCCCGATCAGGTCGGCGGCAGCGAGATCGTCGTGGCAGGCCACTGTATAAAGCGGGCGGCCAAGCTTCGCGGCCATATGGGCCACAAACCGGGTCTTGCCGCAACCCGTCGGGCCTTTCAGCAGAACCGGCAGGTCGTTTTTGTAAGCGGCGGTGAAGACGTCGCACTCATCGCCTTGGGCCAGGTAGAAGGGGGCGTTTGCCGCCCCCTCTTTCAGGTTCATGGAGCCATCCATATCCATCACTCCGCAGGGGTTTCAGCCGCGCCGGGTTCGATGACCTCTTTGCGGGGAACCCAGATCGAATAGATGAACAGCAGCGCCCCGAGGACAACGACCAGACCAGAGCCAAGACGCATCCAGTAGAAGATCGCGATCTGGTCCTGTACGTCCATGAAGTAGTCTCCGACCACGCGCTGCATATGTGTCTGCACGGTGCCGCCGAAGGTCAACACGAAGGTCATGAAGACCATGCCGCTGGTCATCAGCCAGAACGAGCCCATGTTCAGAACCTGATTGTAGGGATCACGGTTCTTCAGGATCGGCATCGCATAGCTGAAGATCGCCAGGTTGAGGCAGACATAGGCGCCGTAGAAGGCCAGGTGACCGTGGGCTGCGGTGATCTGCGTGCCGTGGGTATAGTAGTTCACCCCGTGCAGCGTGTGCAGGAAGCCCCAGACACCGGCACCGAAGAACGCAAGCGTAGCACAGCCCAGCGACCACAGCAGCGCGGCCTTGTTGGGGTGGTCACGACGGCCTTTCCAGACCATGACGAAGGCAAAGGCCATCATCGCAAAGAACGGGATCACCTCGAGGCTCGAGAAGATCGAACCGATCCACTGCCAGTATGCAGGCGTACCGATCCAGTAATAGTGGTGACCTGTGCCAAGGATGCCCGAGAACAGCGCGGCGGCGACGATGACGTATAGCCATTTTTCGACTACCTCACGGTCCACACCGGTCAGCTTGAGCATCAGATAGGCCAGGATCGAGGCCATGATCAGTTCCCACACACCTTCGACCCACAGGTGGACGACATACCACCAGTATTGCTTGTCCAGCGACAGGTTGCCCGGGTTGTAGAAGGCGAACAGGAACAGCAGCGCCAGACCCCAAAGGCCCAGAAGCAGGATGTTGGTAATGGCTGTCTTCTTGCCTTTCAGAACGGTCATCGACACGTTGTAAAGGAAGATCAATGCAGCCACGACGATACCGGCCTTGACCCATTTGGGCTGTTCCAGGAACTCACGCCCTTCTTTGCCCAGCAGCCAGTTGCCTTCGAACAGGTTGAAGACATAGGTGACGACCACGCCCAATGTGCCGACAACAAGGATGATCAGTTGCAGATAGGCCAGCTTGGGCGAGTGGATCTCGCGCTCGGCTTCTTCCGGGATCAGGAAGTAGGCCGCGCCAAAGAAACCCAGGATCAGCCAGACGATCAGAGAGTTGGTGTGCAGCATCCGCACGATGTTGAACGGCAGAAGCTCACTCAGGAAATTGGGGAATACATAGATGAAACCGGCCAGAAGGCCGCCGATCACCTGTATCGCGAACAACGCCATGGCTACCGCAAAGTAGGCATAGGCGATTTTTTGGGATTCGTATTTCATTGTTTCGTTCCCTTTCTCAGCCTGCCTCGTTGGGCGGCCAGCCCTGCGCGTCGATGTTGTCCGTCCAGATCAGGAAGTTGGTCAGGTCACGGAGTTCTTCGTCGCTGAGGTTGAAATTGGGCATTTGCCGACGACCGGGAATGCCGGTCGGTTGTGCTTCCATCCAGCCCTTGAGGGATTCAAAGGCTGATTCCGGGTCGTCCAGCACGCCCCAGCGGGTCATCACGTTGCCGACTTCCGGAGCAAAGTAAGCCCCTTCACCCAGAATCGAATGACAGTTTACACACGCGTGTTTTTCCCAGACATGCTTGCCCCGGACCACACTGTCATCCAGCTTTGCGGCATTTTCGGAATTGACGATATACCAGTGGGAATGGGCCGAAAGGGCCAGAAAGATAAGAATGAAGAACAGTGACCCGCCATAAAAAATATTGCGGGCCATGCTCTTTGTCATGACGTCTCGCATTGCGCTCTCCTTTGCGCAGATTAGCTAGTGTCAGCAACATGACGGGCGGGACGCGGGAGTGCCTTAACGAAAGTCAAGACTTCTCAAGTATGCTCTGGAACGAGGTCAGATGCCTGACAAACAGCAAGAACCACGAAAAAGCCTGGGGTTCGCCTTGATATCTGAACCAATCGTGAGGAATGTCGCGTCGACATTTTAGTATGGCAGAGCTATCCAAGCGCTTGAGAGAACAAGTGTAAATTCCGCGTCAAAGAGTGATGGGTTAAAATGGCAAACTATTCCTATATCGGTTATACGCCCGGCGTAATCACGGTGAATACGATTGGGCCGGATACGGTTACATTGGATGTCAATTTTGATCCTGACACGGATCGTCGTTTGTTCAGCGTGACAGACGCAGCCGGTGGATTTATTCAAAACGGCGGCGGACCACCCATTGTCGATACTGGCGATGTTTTCAACGGTGACCGCTTCGACAACGAAGACGGCGATGATCTGACGCAGACCGGCACCATCACCACCCTTGATGGCTCGACCACCTTTCTTAGTGGCCCAATTTACCTGGAAGAATCCTATATTCTGTCCAAACCAGGCGGGGGTACGATTACAGTTTATCGTGTGGAAGTTGCCGGAACTTTGGGTGGTTACATAACCTCTGAACCCCTTGTGCCCGGCACGACATACTCGATGAACATCGTGAATGTTACGCCGACCAATGCTCCTGACACAACAGATCCGACTACTATCATTGACGTGCCGTGCTTCGTAGCCGGAACATTGATAATGACTCCAAAAGGTCCGAGGACTATCGAGGATTTGAAGGTGGGTAACGCGGTCGTCACCGCGGACAACGGACTGCAACACATACGCTGGATCGGCACGCGGCATCTGGACCAAGCAGCGCTTCGCGCCCGTCCCAGGCTGAAGCCCATCCGGATCCAAGCCGGTTCACTGGGTGATCACTTGCCCCAGCGTGATCTTTTCGTGTCACCGCAACACCGTATGCTGGTCCGGTCGCCGATTGCCGTCAGAATGTTCGACGCCGAAGAGGTTCTTGTTCCTGCTCACATTCTTGTCGGCGTGCCCGGCATTTCAATCGCTGATGACACTCGTGCTGTGACCTATGTCCATCTTTTGTTCGACCGTCACGAAATCATCTATGCGGAAGGCGCACCCTCCGAAAGCCTGCTTACCGGCGCGCAGGCCTTGTCCAGTGTTCACCCGGACGCACGGGCGGAAATTCTTGAATTGTTCCCTGATTTGGATCAGTGCAATTACGTTCCGCTGGCCGCACGACGGATACCGGAAAAAGGGAAACGCGCTCGTGCCTTGGTCCATCGTCATATCAAGAACGCGCGGCCGCTGATCGCTGAACGATAAGCGCCGCCCGAACAGACTTCAGGACTGTTGCACGGCGCGGGGGCCGGTCAGGGCAGGCCACATGGCAAACAGATACAGCCCCATTGCCGCGATCCAAAATCCATCCGCAGTCAGCATCGCCGTCATGTACCCTCCCGCCATGTCGGATCCCAGCCAACGCACAAGCGCTGCAACCGCCATCAAGCCATAGGCAATCGCCATGGGCTTTGGCGCGACAAGGGGGCGGCCGCTGTGGCCCAAGGCGGCGCGGCTCATTACGGCAAGGGTCATGCCGCCAACGCAACCAATGCCCAGAACGTGGAGCGCGCCGATCTCATTTCCCATCCCGATGGCAGCCAACCCCCAGAGAATCAGACCCAGCGCCAGCATCCCGAGACCCAGATGCAGCGCGATCAGGATCGGTTGACGCAAGGCCCAGCCTGTTCTCCAACGCGCCATGCGCATCAGTTGAACACTGCCCATCACCAAAGCAACGGCCCCCGCAACAGGCCCGACATCAAGTGCAAGCACAAGCAGGGGCAGCAACAGCGCCAGAATCATCGTCGCCCTGTCCAGCCTGGCCACGGATACCGGCCACGATGCTTCGGGTTGACCCGCTCTTTTCATGGCATTGCGTGTAAAAGCCGGCGTAATCCGGCCACCCAGTATCGCGATCATCGAACACAAGGTCAAAAGCCCGGCCCGAATGCCGGTGTTCAGCGTATCCACCGTGACCCCCATCCATTCCAAATGAACCATAACGTTCGAGGCCAACATCAGAACCAGAAGATACAGAAACACCATATTCTGGGGCTTTGGCCGACGAACCAGTTGGCTGGCAATCTTCAGCGCCAGAATGGGGACAAAGCTCAGGTCCACAACAGCGACGAACAAGGGTGGCAACACTCCGGAAAACCAGACCGCCAGACGCCCGGCCATCCAGATCAATGCGACAAGCGTGATAAAACGGGCCCGCGCCTCGGGCGCACCGGTCCAGTTCGGCACGGCGGTCAGAAAAAATCCCCCCAAGGCGGCCGTTGCATACCCAAAAATCATCTCATGCGCATGCCACATCACCGGGGGCATCGCATAGCTTTGGTCCATATAGGGCATCAGTCCGTCGAGCGACGCCAACCATACGCCCCACGCGACCCCTGCAAACATACCGTAAAGACCCGCCGAAAGAAAAAAGACCCGGAACCCTTCACTGAAAACACGCGCGATTACAGCTGTCATGCCTGCTCTCCATAGCTTTTTCCGCCGTTGAACAATGTGTAGTGCCCACAAGACCCGGCGCCCTTAACCAAAATCAAGACCGGGCTTAAACATGTGTGAAAAACACAAGTTTTATTGGGGGTTTTGATCCGTGTTTTCTGTCCAAAGTGCCTGGTCTGCGCCCTTCCCGTTGACTTTGGTCAAGGATGACATCCACGTGATGTTTCACTCTCGACACCGCCTCACCACGCATATGGAGAGTGATCATGTCACTTGGAATCAGCTACAACAAACCCGGCCGCGCCTTCGGGGTCGGATTGGCAATGTTGTTGGGCAGCGTCGCTGCTCCGACTTTCGCCGAAGAGCCAACTTTGAGCGAAGAAGCCTTTGAATCGTCTAAACAGCTCTATTTCGAACAATGCGCAGGCTGCCACGGCGTCTTGCGCAAAGGTGCCACGGGTAAAAACCTGGAACCGCATTGGAAAAAGACCGCAGCCGACGGCACAGTAACAGAAGGCGGCACCCTCCAACTGGGGCAGGAACGTCTTGAAAAGATTATCGCCTGGGGTACCGAAGGCGGCATGAACAACTTCTCGGACATCATGACCGAGCAGGAAATCAAGGATATGGCGACCTACATCATGATGGAGCCGCCAAAACCACCTGAAATGTCGCTGGAACAGATGATGGCGACGCGTAAGGTCTATGTCGAAGAAGAGGACTATCCGACCGAGCCGCTGCACGGCCGCAACTGGGAAAACTTCTTTGTCGTCATCGAACGTGACGTCGGCAAGGTGGCCGTGATCGACGGCGACACCAAAGAAGTGCTGACGCACATCCCCACCGGTTATGCAGTGCACGTTCTGAAAGCATCCGAGCACCACTCGCTGGAAGAGCCTGAACAGCCTGGCCGGTTCTGGTACACCATGGGTCGCGACGGCAAGATGACCAAGATCGACCTTTGGCAGACGCCGGACAAGATGTTGGTATCCGAAGTCAAGATTGCATATGACGCCCGTGACGTCGCCGTTTCCGGCGATGGTAAATACGTCATCGGTGGTGGCTACTGGCCGCCGCACTTTGCAATCGTTGATGCCCAGACCATGGAACCGGTCAAGGTCGTATCGACCCGCGGCGTGAACGTTGACGGCGAGTATGTGGAAGAAGCTCGGGTGGCTGCCATCTACACCACTCCGAACGAACCCACCTGGATCGTTGCAGTGAAAGAACTGGGACAGCTGTGGCAGGTCGATTATACCGATCTGGACAACCTGCGGATCGACAAGATCGACAGCGCCAAGTTCCTGCATGACGGGTTCTTTGACCCGACAGGCCGTTACTTCCAGATCGCCGCAAACGCGTCGAACAAGATGGTGGTGGTCGATACCGAAACCCACAAGCTTGAGGCGATGATCGACACAGCCGCGTTGCCGCACCCCGGTCCCGGCGCCAACTGGGTCGACCCGAACTGCGGTCCTGTCGCTGGTACAACCCACCTTGGCGTTGGCACCGTGACTGTCTGGGGGAACGATCCGGAAAACCGCCCGGATGATGCCTGGAAGATCTGCTACGAAGTGGAAACCGACGGCCCCGGCCTGTTTGTCCGCACCCACCCGAATTCGGACTACATCTGGGCTGACCAGACCAAGCACCCGGAGCCTGAGATTCAGCAATCTGTGCAGGTCATCTCGAAAGAGACCGGTGAGATCGTGAAAACCATCCAGATCACCGAAGACGAAGGCAGCGCCGCTGTTCACTTCGAATTCAACGCGGATGGCACCGAGGTCTGGGTCTCTAAGTGGAACCTGTCGGACTCGAAGGAACCCAACGGTCAGATCGTGATCTTCGACGCGAAGACGCTGGAAGAAATCGGTCGGATTGAGGGGCTTTACGCCCCGACCGGCAAGTTCAACGTCTACAACCGGTCGAACCACGTCACCTGACGAGGTCAGGACGACTACAGGAAAGGGCGGGCCCCTCGCCCGCCCTTTCCTTGTTTGAGTCATCAGCCAAACTCACCGGCCTGCCACCAAGGGCCAGACAATACAGCCAAAACGGAGCCCGGATATGACCTCCGAACCGGAAAAGAAAAAACCGATCTGGCGCCGGTATTTCCTATGGGGAATGCCTGTGGCCGGTATCGCCGGGGCCTTTGCCGCCGGCATCATCTTCTGGGGCGGGTTCAACACCGCAATGGAAGCCACAAACACCAAGGAATTCTGTATCTCATGTCACGAGATGCGAGATTTTGTTTACGAAGAATACACCGGCACGATCCATGACGTGAACCGGTCGGGCGTGGGGGCTGTCTGTTCCGACTGCCACGTGCCCAAAGACTGGACCCATAAGATGATCCGTAAGATCAAGGCGTCCAAAGAGCTGTATGGCAAGATGGTCGGTACCATCAACACCCGTGAAAAGTTCGAGGCCAAACGTGTACATCTGGCCATGAACGAATGGGAGCGGATGAAGGCCACAGACTCGCGCGAATGCCGCAACTGTCACGATTTCGAATCGATGATGCCCGAATTCCAGAAACCACGCGCCCGTCAGCAGCACCTCAATGCGATGACTGTCGGACAGACCTGTATCGACTGCCACAAGGGGATTGCACACTCGGATGCACGCGACCGGGCGGACGAAGAGTATCTGGAAAAGCTTGAAGCACCGAACCCGGACTTCATCCGGCCCATCCCTCCGGAATATCTGGCCAGTCTCGAAAAGATCGAAGCCAAAGAGGCCGCTGAAGCAGAAGCAGAAAAAGCCGCCAAAAAGGCTCAGCAAGAGGCCGTTCAAGCCCAGATCGCAGCGGCTGTTGACGCTGCTTTAGAGGAAGAACGCGCAAAAACCTCCGGTGAAGACGCCGCGGCGCCCTCTGGCGGAGCAAGCGACGTTGGGTCCAACATCGACTGGAACGCAGTGGCCGCGGCGGATCTGAAACTCTTCTACCCTGGTCAGGCCTCGTTTGAATGGGTCCAGAATGGCAAGTTCCATGGTGGCGCGCGCCCCCTGACCAAAGGCGGGGATCAGTGCACCACCTGTCACGCCAAGGAACTGGACACCATCGGCAACAAGATCGTTGCGGGTGGAGATCTTGAGCCAACCCCGATTCCGGGCAAACGCGGTGTCATCGACGCAACCGTTCAGGCGGCGCATGACGACGAAAACCTGTACATTCGCCTGCAATGGCCGGACGCGGGTCACAACCCTGCCCCGTTCGTCGATGGCGGCAAGATGGACCCGGACAACCAGATCAAGGTTGCCATGATGATTACCGGCACTGGTATCGAGCTTGGCGATCAGGTGGGATGCTGGGCTTCGTGCCACGCCGACAACACCTATATGCCTTTTGCGCCCGAAGCGGATGCGATCGCCGCCAATGCGGATGTTACCGGTCGCCTCAATGCCACGGACACCGTTACCAAGTACATCAGCGAAAGCCGCACGGATGTTGAGATCAAAGGTCGCCGCGGCAAGGCCCTGGGGGGCTGGGACAAGCTGAAGGCCGAGGAACAGATCGAGCAGTATCTGGCCGACGGCACCTATCTTGACCTGATGCGTGTCTACGCCGACGGAAGCGCCACCAATGGCTATCTGTTGGAGCAGCGCGTGGTCAATGATGGTGAAATCGCCGCATCGGCCGAACTGTCCGGTGGCATGTGGACCGTGGTGTTTACACGCCCCCTGAATTCGGGCGCGCCCGGTGATGTGCCATTGGAGGCGGGCAAAACCTATACCGTTGGCTTTGCCATCCACGACGATTTTACCGCCGCACGGTTCCACCACGTGACGCTGAATACCAGCCTGGCGCTGGATGATGACAGCGCGTTCATCAAAGTAGTCAAACAATGACGGATCGGGGCCGGGTAATCCGGCCCCGGCCACTTTTGGAAAGGAGACATGGACCATGAAACCCCTTCGCCTTCTTCCCGCGCTGCTGCTTCTGGCCGCGCCCGCCTGGGCGGACGAAACCGCGGAAATCTGTGCCGAGGCCGAAGAGCGCTATGTCGAGTTGTTCGGTCAGCCTTCGTCGGCCGTCGAAGACGCCGAAGTGGTGCTGATGTACAAATACAATTTTTGCCCATCCGAATTGACGGTGAAGGCAGGCACAACTGTCCGATGGGTGAATGTCGACAAACGCACCAGCCATTCCGTTCTGTTGAAGGATGGCAGCCAACCTGAAAGTGATCGCCTGTTCCCCGAGGAATCGGTTGAACTGACCTTTCTCACGCCCGGCCCACAGGACTATCTGTGCGGCCCGCATTGGGAGACACAGAACATGATCGGAATGATCACCGTCGAACCCTGAAACAAGGCACAATACAGGCAAGATGAAGGAGCGCGGGCGCAAATCCCGCGCTCCTTAACTTATGTCAAGGAGGTTGGTTTTCGATTGGGCCAATCTTCCCCCATGACACGCCCGGCCCACCCAGCAACGTCTTGCAAACGCAGCGGATCTGCATGGGATACCGGGTCTCGAAGACTTTCAGACCAAGCGAGTTTGCACATGAGCGGTAAGGTTTTTCTGATTGGCGCAGGCCCCGGCGACCCCGAGCTGATGACCCTGCGCGCACTGCGGATGCTGCAAGAAGCGGATGTCGTGGTTTATGACCGGCTGGTGTCCGCCGACATTCTGAACTTGCACGCGGAAGGCGCCCGGCTGATCCCTGTCGGCAAGGCCCCCAAATGCCACACCGTTCCGCAGGACCGCATCAACGAAATACTGCTTGAAGAAGCCGGCGCAGGTCACACGGTTGCCCGGCTGAAAGGCGGCGACCCCATGATCTTTGGTCGCGGCTCGGAAGAGGCTGCCTATCTGATGGCCCGCGGTGTCGCTGTCGAATACGCACCGGGCATCACGGCAGCCCAGGGGGCGTCTTGTTCGACGGGTGTGCCGCTGACCCATCGCGGGCTGGCGACTTCGGTTCAATATGTCACCGGGCATCGGCAGGCCGACAAAGTACTGGATCTGGACTGGAAACGTCTTGCCGATCCGGACTCGACACTGGTGGTCTATATGGGCGTCGCCAATATCGGTCAGATCGCCATGGGGTTGATGACCGAAAACCTGCCGGGCTCGACGCCGGTTCTGGCGGTGGGCAAGGCCACGACACCTGATGAGCGTCGTCTTGTGTCACGGCTTGACCAGCTGGCCACGGATGTTCGCGCGGCCGACCTGAAGGCGCCGACGCTGTTTATCATTGGCAAGGTGGTTTCGCTTTATGCCGAACGGCCTGTGGCCGAGCTTCTGGAACAGGCCCATGGCTAAGCTGGGAAGACGAGATCAGGGGATTGTCCAAACATGCACCGACAGATCGCCGGGGCGCTCGGGGTGGGCGGCGCGAACCTGTCTGACCATTGCCGTTCTGGCCGCGACCTCTGCTTTCGCGGCGGATGTCATCGATCCCGATACCCTGAAAAGACTTGTGCATCAGGATTGCGGTTCCTGTCACGGCCTGTCCCTGAAAGGCGGTCTTGGTCCCGATCTGCGCAGTGTGACACTTGAACATTACGACGCGGATGTTTTGACCAGCGTCATCCTTGACGGCATCCCCGACACCGCGATGCCCCCATGGCGGCCCCTGATCAGTGAAGAAGAGGCCGAATGGATCGCCCGTTACCTGCTGGAACAGGAGGCACAATGAAACATTTCATTCTTGGCCTTGCAGCCACATTGATGATCACCACAGCGCAGGCTGAACCGACCGCGACAGGTGACCTTGGTCTGGTCATCGAACGCGCCAAGGGCTCGGTGCTTCTTGTGGATCAATCCGACCGTGCAGCTCTGGCCCGGATCGAGGGATTGGGTGATCTGTCGCATGCGTCTTTGGTCTATTCGCCTGATGAACGGTTTGCCTATGTGTTTGGCCGCGACGGCGGGCTGACCAAGATCGACATCGTGACCCGCCAGATCGTGAACCGCGTCGTGCAGGCCGGCAACGCCATCGGCGGGGCGATTTCGGACGATGGCAAGCTTGTGGCCGTGTCGAATTACGAACCCGGCGGCGTGCGTGTATTTAATGCGGACAGGCTTGAGATGGTCGCTGACATCCCGACCGACAGCAAAACCATCGGCCTGGTCGATGCGCCGGGTCGGCGGTTCGTTTTCACGATGTGGGACACTGGGGAAACCTGGATTGCCGATTTCGCAAAAGGCACACCAGAGATCACCAAGATCCCAGACATGGGCAAGAATCCCTATGACGCGCTGATCACTGCCAATGGCCGCACCTATATCACCGGTCTGTTTGGCGAGGACGGCCTGACCGCGCTGGATCTGTGGGCCGAAACACCCGAACCGATCCGGGTTCTTCCCGATTACGGGCGTGGTCAGGAAGAAATGCCGGTCTACAAGATGCCTCATCTGGAAGGCTGGGCGCTGACGGGCCGAGAGTTCGTTTTGCCCGCTGTCGGCCATCACGAGGTTCTGTGGATCGACGCCGACACTCTGACCGAAACGGGACGGACCAAAACCCACGGGCAACCGGTCTTTGCCATGGCCCGCCCCGATGGACGGCAGGTCTGGGTGAATTTCGCCCACCCGCTGAATGACACTATTCAGGTGATCGACAGTGTCAGCAAACAGATCATCCACGAATTCAAGCCCGGCCCCGCAGTCTTGCACATGGAGTTCACGCCGCGCGGGCATGAAGTCTGGATCAGCGTGCGCGACGCCAACAAGGTCATGGTCTACGACACGCACAGTTTTGAAAAACTGCGCGAGATCGACGCCGACAGCCCGTCTGGCATCTTCTTCACCGCCCGTGCGCACAGAACGGGGCTGTAAACGATGCGACATATCACGGACCCGATCGACCGTCGCCTGCTGGACGAATTTCAGCGCGACTTCCCGATCACCGAGAGACCGTTCCAGATGCTGGGTAACGCACTCGGGCTGGACGAAGCAGAAGTCATTCATCGCTTGTCCCGGATGCGCGCCACGGGCCGTATTACACGGGTTGGCGCCACCATCACACCCGGCGCGGTGACGGCCAGCACCCTGGCTGCCGTGGCGGCTCCGGAAGATCGGTTGGAGGAGGTTGCCGCCCTGATCGATGCCGAACCCGGCGTGAATCACAATTATCAACGCGAAGACGCGTGGAACCTGTGGTTTGTTGCGACCGGACCGGACCGCACGCATGTCAACGATACCCTTGCGCGGATCAGTCGATCCACCGGATTGCAGGTGCTGGACCTGCGGCTGGTACGCCCTTTCAACGTGGATCTTGGTTTTCGCATGACTGGCGGAGTCAAAAACGTACCCACGGCACGAAAGGTCGATGCATCCGTCATGCGCGAGGGCGATCGCTGCCTGCTACAGTCTCTGAGTTCCGGGCTGTCTTTATTCTCAGAACCCTATGCCGCTCTGGCTCGTTCGCTGAAACGGGATGTGACCGACGTGATGGAGCGGGTCGAAGCCCTGCATGCCGCCGGAATAATCTCGCGACTCGGCGTCATTGTGCGTCACCGGGCGCTTGGCTGGTCGGCCAATGCGATGGTGGTCTGGGACCTGCCGGCAGAACAGATTGAAACCGCCGGTCCGGCTTTGGCCGCCTTCCCGGGGGTGACCCTGTGTTATGAGCGTAATCCGGTTCCCGATGTCTGGCCATATCGCCTGTATTCCATGATCCACGCCCGTACACGCAATGAGGCTTTGGATGTTCTGGCGGGTGCGATTGCATTGCCCGAATTGGCCGGAGCACGGAACAAGGTCCTGTTCTCAACCCGCTGTTTCAAACAGACCGGCGCGCTGATTCAGGCAAAGGAGGTCGCCGCATGACGCTGGACCAAACGGATCGAGCGATCCTGAATCGTATGCAAGAGGATCTGCCGCTTACTTCGCGCCCTTACGCAACCGTCGCCGCAGAGCTTGGCCTGTCCGAGGCGGAATTGCTGTCGCGTCTGAGCCGCATGAAAAATGACCGCGTCATCACGCGCTTCGGTCCATTTTTTGACGCCGCGGCCATGGGTGGGGCTTTCTGCCTTTGCGCAATGGCCGTTCCAGACGAAGAATTCGAAACCGTCCTGACCAAAGTCAATGCACATCCCGAGGTGGCACATAATTATGAACGCACGCATCGGCTGAACATGTGGTTCGTGCTGGCCACCGAAACGCCCGAGGGGATCGAGGCCACCGCCGATGCCATCGAACGGGAAACGGGGATCCGTGTTCTCCGTTTCCCCAAACTTCAGGAATTTTTCATCGGCTTCCGGGTGGCGGCATGATCGACGCAACAGACAGACAGATTATCGAATTGCTCCAGGGAGGACTGCCCTTGGTGGCCGCGCCCTATGCGCAGGTCGCTGCCGATCTGGGCCTGAGCGAGGCCACCCTGCTGGACCGGCTGGCCGCGCTGAAGGCGCGCGGGGTGATCCGACGGATCGCGGCAGCCCCCAACCATTACAAGCTGGGCATGACGTCGAACGGCATGACCGTCTGGGACGTGCAAGATGACCTGATCACCGAACTGGGCGCTCATATCGGGGCACTGCCTTTCGTCACCCATTGCTATGAACGGCCCCGCGCCCTGCCCGACTGGCCCTACAACCTGTTCGCAATGGTCCACGGCAGCTCGCGCGATGAGGTCGAAGACAAACGCGGCCAGATTGCCGCGATACTGGGATCGGCCTGCTGCGGCAGCGACATCCTCTATTCCACGCGCATTCTGAAAAAGACCGGGCTGCGCCTGAAACAGAAAGGCTGAGACATGTTCCGCCTGACCGAATACATGCACCAGCTGGTCAATCCGACACCGGTGCGCAAACGCCGCCCCGGCCCGGTAAAGCCGGTTGTGATCTGGAATCTGACGCGGCGCTGTAACCTGAAGTGCCGCCATTGCTACACCGTCTCGGCGGATGTCGCGTTCCCGGGTGAGCTCAGCCATGAGCAAGCCATGGTAACCCTTGAGGATCTGGGCCAATTTCGCGTCCCGGCCCTGATCCTCTCGGGTGGGGAACCGCTGGACCGGTTCGATTTCTTCGACATCGCAAATCGCGCACGCGATTTGGTGCCAATGCTGGCACTGTCCACCAACGGGACACGGATTTACGACGAAACCGCCGACATGATTGCTGACGTGGGCTTCAACTATGTCGGCATCTCGCTGGACGGGATTGGGGCCACGAATGACTGGTTCCGTGGTGTCGAAGGGGCTTTTGCCGACGCGCTGCGCGGTGTGCGTGAATGCAAGAAACGCGGCATCAAGGTTGGCCTGCGGTTTTGTCTGACCGAAGGCACACAGCATCATTTGCCGGACTTGCTGAAACTCTGTGATGATGAAGGCGTCGACAAATTCTACTTGTCTCACCTTGTCTATGCCGGACGCGGTGACAAGAACCGGGGTGAAGACGCCGAACATCAGCGCACACGCAAAGGTCTGGATTTATTGCTGGAGCGCGCATGGGAAGCCGCTTCGGGTGGCCGCCCGTTGGATATCGTGACAGGAAACAACGACGCTGATGCGGGATATTTCCTGAACTGGATTCGCGCGCATTTCGACGCCGAAAAAGCTGCACATGTGCGCGAGCATCTGGCCGCATGGGGCGGAAACTCCAGCGGTTTGGGAGTCGCCAATATCGACAATCTCGGCCGGGTCCACCCGGACACTTACTGGTCTGACTACACGGTGGGCAACGTAAAGACCAAATCGTTTTCCGAACTCTGGACCGGCGATGATCCGATGCTTGCCATGCTCCGCACCCGCCCACGCCCGCTGAAGGGGCGCTGCGGAGCCTGCGAACTCAAGGACGTGTGCGGCGGCAATACCCGCATCCGCGCCCTGCAATTGACCGGTGATCCGTGGGCCGAGGATCCGGCCTGTTACCTGTCCAACCAGGAAATCGGTGTGGATGACGCAGGGGAACGCCTTCAGGTCACACCGTTTCGGGGGAAAAGCCATGATCCGGCGCATCAGTTCTTTTAAGACACTCACATTCGGTACGTTGTGCTCGGTGTTGCTGGCGGGCACCGCCTGGGCGGATGCCCAATCGGATTACGCCGAACATTGCGCCTCATGCCACGGCGAGAACCGTCTGGGCGGGGTTGGCCCCGCGCTGATCCCTGAAACGCTCAAACGCATGCGGGGTCCCCGGGTCGCTGCGGTAATCGCGGAAGGGCGCGCGGCGACACAAATGCCGGCCTTCTCGCACGAGCTGGATGCTCTGCAAATCGAAGAGCTGGCCGGTTGGTTGAAGTCGCCGTTGGAATCCGACCCCGAATGGGGCGAGGCCCAGATATTGGCCAGCCGGACGCTGGACGAGGAATATGTGCCGGTGGATGCGCCCGTCTGGGACAGCGACCCGATGAACATCACCTTGGTTGTGGAAACCGGCGATCACCATGTCAGCGTTCTGGACGGCGACACGTTCGAGGTTTTGGACCGGTTCGAAACCCCCTTCGCCGTGCATGGCGGCCCCAAGTTCAGCCCGGATGGGCGGTATGTTTTCATCATGTCGCGCGATGGCTGGGTCCAGAAGTACGACATTTGGGCGCTGAAACAGGTGGGCCGCGTGCGTGCCGGCCTGAACAGCCGCAACATCGCCATGTCGGGCGATGGCAAATGGGTGGCCGTGGCGAACTACCTGCCCAACAGCCTGACGGTGTTGTCCACCGAAGACCTTTCCGTCGCAAAGGTCATCGAGGTCAAAAGCAAGAAGGGCCTGCCCAGCCGCGTCTCTGCGGTCTACCAGGCCCCTCCGCGGGAAAGCTTTGTTCTGGCGCTGAAGGATGTGCCCGAGATTTGGGAAGTGTTCTACGGCGCCAATCCCCCGCAATCCGGGCTTGGTCATGATTTCCGCATCGAAGGCCAGTTCAAGAACCCTGATCCATTCCCTGTGCGCAAGATCACCACAGCTGACTATCTGGACGATTTCTTTTTCGACCAGAGTTATGAATATGTCATGGGGGCGTCCCGCGATGGCAAGGGCGGGCAAGTGATTGATCTGGTGATCGGGCACAAGGTGGCCGATCTGGATTTGCCCGGAATGCCGCATCTGGGCTCGGGGATCACATGGAAACACGGCGATACGACCGTGATGGCCACGCCGCACCTGACAGACGGCGCCGTGTCGGTGATCGACATGGAAAGCTGGGAAACCGTCAAACGGATCAAGACCGAAGGCCCTGGGTTTTTCATGCGCAGCCATGAGAATTCGCCTTATGTCTGGGCCGATGTTTTCTTTGGCCCCAACAAGGACGCGATGCACGTCATCGACAAGCAAAGCCTTGAAATCGTAAAGACCCTGCGCCCTGCACCGGGCAAGACCGTAGCCCATGTCGAGTTCACAAGAGATGGCAGCCACGCGCTGGTTTCGATCTGGGAAGATGACGGCGCGGTGATCGTCTATGACGCGCAGACGCTGGAGGAAATCCGCCGCCTGCCGATGCGCAAACCTTCGGGGAAATACAATGTCTGGAACAAGATCACCTTCTCGGAAGGAACCAGCCACTGAGGGGAAATGGCCAGTTTGGAAACTGGCCATTCTGCTTTATCCGGCCACGGCGTTGACCGTGGCCATCAACCTGTTTTTGCTCGGGCTTATCCTGCACAGCTTCGGGTTCGGCGCAATCGAACCGGTGCCGGCGATCCTCTGGTCGATTCCGCTGGGCATTCCTGCGGCATGGCTGGCCGGTCGGTGGCTGCGCGGATTGATGGACGAGGCCGACGGGTAGGTGCAAATTTTCAGACACCTGACCTAAGTCAAGTCTTCGCCTGGAAGAATCCCCTAAGTTTTTGAAAAGAACGCCGAGCTGGATTCTCAATGCCTACCGTCCGCCCCCCGCATAGCCTGTTTGATCGCGTGTCCCACGCGGTGTGCGGTTTGGTGGGTATTTTCCTGTTGCTTTTGCAGATGCTTGGCCCGGTGCTGGCGAGTCCCGGGGACAGCATGTGGATCGAGATCTGCTCGGAGGCAGGGGCGGTCTGGGTTGAAGTGGACCTTGAGGAAGGCACTGATGACCCGACCGCGCCTTGCCCGAAATGCGCCGATTGTGCGCTGTGCGCGGTGACAACGGCAGCCCCGCTGCCGGATCTGCCGCTGCTGATGCAGTCCGAAAATGTACGGATAGTACCCGCTGCAATCGGGGATCTGTGCATTTTGTACAACTCAAGGCGACTGTGGCCCGAAACCCGAGGGCCCCCGTTCGCGACCCAAGAAGAATCTGAACGCGTCCTGCGCGCGTCCATGGCGTCCACCCTAGCAATCGGAGGTGCGCCGTGGTCGTAAGTCGCGCAATCCATTTCCTGCTGGCTTTCGCTCTGTCCTGCCTGATGGCGATCAGTGCCCATGCCGACAGCCTGGCCAGTTTCCTGCCCGACATCGACCCTGCCGATCTGGCCCCCGGCGCCGATGCCTTTGGCCCGGTGCGCGATGACGTGAAGGTCGCCCCCGTCCTGAAGGGCGGCGAGACCGTTGCCTGGACATTCCTGACCTCGGATTTTGTTGGCACGACGGGTTATTCCGGCAAACCGATCCACGTCGTTGCCGCCATCGACAACGATGCCGTGTTGACCGGAGTGCAACTGGTCAAGCACTCGGAACCCATCGTGCTGATCGGCATCCCCAATTCCCGCATGGTTGAATTGACCGAAGGCTATGCGGGCCTTGACCTGAAGGTTGAAGCCGAAACCGGGGGTGAGGGGCACGACCTCGACATCATCTCGGGCGCGACGGTCACGATCATGGTGATCGACGACAGCCTTGTGCGTGGCGGTATCAAGGTGGCGCGCGCATTGGGTCTGGGCGGCCTGTCACCGTTGCAGGCCGACGGGCCAAAGCGCGAAGTCGATATGGCGCAGAATGCGGTCCATGACTGGTCAACCCTTTCGGGCGACGGCTCGATCCGTCGGCTGACGCTGGATGTCGGGCAGGTCAATGCCGCCTTCGAGGCCACCGGAGACCAGCGCGCGATCAAGCGGCCCGAACCGGGTGAACCGGATGACACGTTCATCGACATGCATATGGCGCTTGTCTCGGTTCCGTCGATCGGCAAGTCACTGCTGGGCGACGCCGAGTACCAGAACCTTGTGAACTGGTTGGACGAGGGCGAACAGGCCATTCTGGTGCTGGGGCGCGGTGCCTACAGTTTCAAGGGGTCAGGCTATGTACGCGGCGGAATTTTCGATCGGATCCAGTTGATCCAGGGCGACAACTCGGTCCGGTTCTTCGACAAACAGCAAGTACGCCTTGGCAAGGTTGAAGCCCCGGATGCGCCCAGTTTCACAGAGCTGGACATCTTCAAGATCCCCGCCGATGCCGAGTTCGACCCGACCGAGCCGTTCCGCCTGCAACTGCTGGTACAGCGTGCCGTGGGTGCCGTTGAGAAAACCTTTCTGACATTCGATCTGGGTTACAAACTGCCCGACCGTTACCTGCTGCCCGTCGCAGCCTCTAAGGTTGTCGAGGATGCGACCGGCGAAGCCGCCGCCAAGGCTGCCCTGTGGCAGCGCATCTGGAAGGATCGCACTGTTGAAATCGCCGTTCTTGGCGTCATGCTGCTGGTCCTGACCGCGACGTTCTTCTTCCAGTTCCACGCGACGATGAATGCGCGGGTCTTCTACTGGTTCCGCATCGGTTACCTGACAATGACCCTGTTCTTCATCGGCTGGTACGCCAACGCGCAGCTGAGCGTGGTGAACCTGATGGCACTGGCAGGCAGCCTGCGCACAGGATTCTCGTGGGATGCGTTCCTGCTGGACCCGCTGGTGTTCATTCAATGGTTCGCCGTCGCCGCCGCGCTGTTGTTCTGGGGTCGCGGGGCCTATTGCGGATGGCTGTGTCCGTTCGGCGCGTTGCAGGAGTTGACCAACAAGATCGCGCGAGCGTTCAAAGTGCCGCAATGGACTTTGCCCTGGGGTCTGAACGAACGCCTGTGGCCCGCGAAATACATGATCTTTCTGGGTCTTTTTGGCCTGAGTTTCGTATCGATCCCGCTGGCCGAGAAATATGCCGAGGTCGAGCCGTTCAAAACGGCGATCATTCTGAAATTCATGCGCGATTGGCCTTTCGTGGTCTTTGCGCTGGTCCTGCTGGGGATCGGGCTGTTCATTGAACGGTTCTATTGCCGCTATCTCTGCCCGCTGGGCGGCGCACTGGCGATCCCTGCCCGAATTCGCATGTTCGACTGGCTGCGCCGCTACAAGGATTGCGGCACGCCCTGTCAGACCTGCGCCAATGAATGCCCCGTTCAGGCGATCCACCCAACCGGTGAGATAAATCCGAACGAGTGCGTCACCTGCCTGCATTGTCAGGTGCTCTACCAGTCCGAGGACAAATGTCCTGTCGTTATCCGCCAGCTGAAACGGCGGGCCAAGACAGGGTCGGTCCAGATGAAGACCCCACTCGGACAACCACCGGCGAACCATCCGAACGCCAAACCGCAATCCGTTTCCTAAAAGGAGGAACGAACATGTCGGAACATGACAACAAACTAACCGTCACACGCCGTGGGATGCTGGGTGCAACAGCAACCGGTGCCGTGCTGGCCGGGACCGGTCTGGGCTCGACCCTGATGACCGCGAAACAGGCGAGCGCCGCGGCCAATGCCAATCTCGAACCGGGCGAACTGGACGAGTATTACGGTTTCTGGTCCTCGGGTCAGACCGGCGAGCTGCGCATTCTGGGCTTTCCGTCCATGCGCGAGCTGATGCGGGTGCCGGTGTTCAACCGCTGCTCGGCCACGGGCTGGGGTCAGACCAACGAGTCACTGAAGATCATGACCGAAGGGTTGCTGCCTGAAACCAAGGAGTTTCTCGCCAAGCGCGGCATGAAAACCTATGACAACGGCGACCTTCACCACCCGCACATGTCGTTCACCGACGGCACCTATGACGGCCGCTATCTGTTCATGAACGACAAGGCCAACACCCGCGTCGCGCGTGTCCGCTGTGACGTGATGAAATGCGACAAGATCACCGAGATCCCGAACGCCAAGGCGATCCACGGTCTGCGTCCGCAGAAATTCCCGCGCACCGGCTATGTCTTTGCCAATGGTGAAGATGAAACACCGCTGGTCAACGATGGCAGCGTGCTGGACGATCCGTCGCAATACGTGAACATCTTCACCGCGCTGGACGGCGATACCATGGAAGTGGCGTGGCAGGTGATCGTGTCGGGCAACCTCGACAACACCGATTGCGACTATCAGGGCAAATACGCTTACTCGACCTCGTACAACTCGGAAATGGGCATGAACCTGGCCGAGATGACCGAGAACGAGTTGGACCACGTCGTTGTCTTCAACCTCGCTGAGATCGAAAAAGGCATCGAAGCCGGTGACTATCAGGAGCTGAAAGGCGTCAAGGTTCTGGACGGACGTAAGGGTCAGAACAAGAAATACACCCGCTACATCCCGATCCCGAACTCGCCGCACGGCATCAACACCGCGCCTGACGGCAAGCACGTCTGCATCAACGGTAAGCTGTCGCCGACCGTCTCGATCATGGACGTCACCAAGCTGGACGCCCTGTTCGAAAGCGACGCCGACCCGCGGTCCTGCATCGTAGGTGAACCGCAGTTGGGTCTTGGCCCGCTTCACACTGCCTATGATGGCCAGGGCAACGCGTTCACCACGCTGTTCCTGGACAGCCAGATCGTGAAGTGGAACATCGACAAGGCCATCCGCGCCTACAATGGCGAGGACGTGGACCCGATCATCTCGAAGGTTGACGTGCATTATCAGCCGGGTCACAACTCGACTTCCATGGGTGAGACCAAGGATGCCGACGGCAAGTGGCTGATTTCGATGAACAAGTTCTCGAAAGACCGCTTCCTGAACGTGGGTCCTCTGAAACCCGAGAACGAACAGCTGATCGACATTTCGTCGGATGAGATGAAAGTGGTGCACGACGGCCCGACCTTTGCTGAGCCGCACGACTCGATCATCGTTCGCAGCGACATCGTGAACCCGGTCAACGTCTGGGATCGCAACGACGTTACCTGGGAAGACGCCCGCAAACAGGCCGAAGCCGATGGTATCGATCTGGAAGAAGGTGCGGAAGAACCGATCCGGGACGGCAACAAGGTGCGGGTCTACATGACCTCGCAGGCGCCGACCTTCAGCCTTGAGAAGTTCACCGTTAAACAGGGCGACGAGGTCACGGTTTACATCACCAACCTGGATGATGTGGACGACGTGACCCACGGCTTCTGCTTGGGCAACTACGGAATCGCGATGGAAGTCGCACCGATGGCAACCGCCTCGGTCACCTTCACCGCCGACCGTCCGGGCGTGCACTGGTTCTATTGCCAGTGGTTCTGCCATGCGCTGCACATGGAAATGCGCGGCCGGATGCTGGTCGAACCGCAAGGAGCCTGACCCATGCGCTGGCCCCTGCTCATACCGCTCCTGCTCGGCTCGCCCCTTTGGGCGGCGGACTGGGATGTGCCCAACCGGGCGGGGGCCATCAATGAAATACTGGCTCAGGCGGCGGACGGAGATACCCTCCGCCTGAGCCCCGGTGTTTATGCCGAACATCTGATTCTGGACCGGCCCGTCACCATCGACGGGCTGGGACAGGCCACCATTGACGGGCAAGGCACCGGCAGCGTCATCACCGTGACCGGCCCGGGCGTGACCGTGCGCGGCCTGACAGTGATCGGCTCGGGTTCAAGCCATGACGGGATCGACAGTGGCATCCAGCTGACCAAGACGGCCCGCGCGCCGGTGATCGAAGGCAATGAACTGCTGGGCAATCTTTACGGTATCGACATTCATGGTGCCAAGGACAGTATCGTGCGTGGCAACCGGATCGAAGGGCGTCAGGACCAGCGGATGAATGACCGTGGCAATGGCGTCTATGTCTGGAATGCGCCCGGTGCGCGGGTTGAGGACAATCACATCCGCTATGGGCGCGACGGGATCTTCGTGAACTCGTCCAAGAAGAACACCTTTACCGGCAACCTGTTCCGCGATCTGCGCTTTGCCGTGCATTACATGTATGCCGACAATTCGGTGGTCAGCGACAATGTCTCGATCGGCAACGATCTGGGCTATGCGGTGATGTTCACGACCAATGTGAAGGTCGCAGACAATGTCTCGATCGGTGACCGTGAACATGGCGTGATGCTGAATTATGCCAACAAGAGTCAGATCACCGGAAACGTGGTGATCGGTGCCAAGGAAAAGTGCACCTTCCTTTATAACTCGAACAAGAACGAATTCACCGACAACTGGTTCCAGGGATGCGGCATCGGCATCCACTTTACCGCCGGCAGCGAACGCAACCGCATCGTTGGCAATTCCTTCATCGGGAACCGGACACAGGTGAAATACGTCTCGACCAAATGGGTCGAGTGGTCCGAAGACGGGCGCGGCAACTACTGGTCCGATTTTGCCGCCTATGACGTGGATGGCAACGGCATCGCCGATGCCCCGTATCGGCCAAACGACTCGATGGACCATGTGCTGTGGACCCAACCCGCAGCCAAATTACTGCTCGGCTCCCCCGCCGTGCAACTGGTGCGCTGGTCGCAATCCGCCTTCCCGGCCCTGTTGCCGGGCGGCGTGATGGACAGCAACCCATTGATGCAAGCCCCTGAACCCCCAGCTATGAAAAAGGTGCCTCATGACGGATAAGGCCCTGTCAATCGACCATGTTCTCAAGGACCGAGGAAAAACCCGCGTTCTTGACGATATCACCCTGTCCCTTGCCCCCGGCCAGCGCGTTGCGCTGCTGGGCCATAACGGCGCGGGCAAGTCGACCCTGATCAAATCCATCCTCGGCCTGACGCCGATCCATGGCGGAGCCATTCGGATCGGAGACGCCACCCCCGGTAGTGCTCAGGCCCGGCGCGAAACAGCGTATCTGCCCGAAGCGGTGTCGTTTCATCCCGCGCTAACCGGGCGTGAGCAGTTGACCCTGTTTGCGCAGCTTTCAGGCGCAAAAGCCGATGTGCCCGGTTTGCTGGATCGTGTCGGCCTGAGTGACGCTTTGGACCGTCGGATCGGAACGTATTCCAAAGGCATGCGGCAACGTCTGGGACTGGCGCAGGTGTTGCTGGGCCAACCGAAAGTGGCGTTACTGGATGAGCCGACAAGCGGGCTGGACCCGATCTCGCGGCAGGACCTCTATGCCATCATTGATGAATTGGCCGCGCAGGGTACCGCGGTGCTGATTGCCAGCCATGCGCTGACCGAGGTTGAGGCGCGCACCGACCGGATCGCTATCTTGCGCAAGGGCCGGATGGTGGCTGATGACACCCTGAACAATCTGTCAGCGCTGGCCGGTCTACCGATCCGCCTGAAGGTACGCGCCAGTGCCAACCCTGACGCTTTGGCCGCTGAGCTGGGCGGCAGCCGGATCAACGGCGCATCCGTTGAATTGCTCTGCACACCCGAAGACAAGATGGAGGCCCTGCGCCGGATCGCCGGGCTGGGCGACGCGATAGCGGATTTGGAAATGACCCCGCCCAAGCTGGAAGACCTCTATCGCCACTATGCACAGGAGGATTTGCAATGACCCGCTTCCTCGCCATCACCCGCACAGAAATGCTGATCTTGCGCCGCAACCGCTGGCTGCTGGTCGCAACGCTGATCATGGTGCTGTTCGCCTTGGCGCTGACCTTTGCGGGCAGCGCCCCAACCGGCACGCTGGGCGTCGACATGCTGACCGTATCGGTCGCGTCAATGACCACGCTGTCGGTCTATCTTGCGCCTTTGTTGGCGCTGATGATTTCCTTCGACGCTATCGCAGGCGACGTAGATCGCGGCAGCCTGTCGCTGTTGCTGTCTTATCCGGCCGGACGCGGAGAAATCCTGTTGGGCAAGTTCACTGCCCATCTGGCCGCTCTCGCTTTTGCCATGACCGTCGGTTTCGGCACCGCGGGCGCGGTGGCCGCGTTCTTTGGCGGGGCCGGACCGGAAAGCCTGATGGCACTGGTGCGCCTGATCCTCACCTCGATCCTGTTGGGCGCCGTGTTTCTGGCGCTGGGATACCTGCTGTCCGCTTTGGCAAAGGGGGCCACGGCGGCGGCGGGGATGTCGGCCGGGCTCTGGCTGGTTTTTGTCGTCCTCTATGATCTGGGCCTGTTGGGGGCCGTCGTCATGGACAAGGGCGGCAGCTTCACCCAATCCGTCTTTCCCTGGGTGATGGTCGCCAACCCGGCCGACGCGTTCCGTCTGTGGAACATCGCGGCGACTGAAGGCGTTGCCATGGCATCCGGCATGACCGGAGCGGCGCAGGCCCTGCCGGTCTGGGCTGCGCCTGTATCTTTGCTGATCTGGCCGGTGATCGCCTTCGCCCTCGCCCGCCTCGCATTCCGGAGGGTCGAGCCATGAACCGTCTCGCCTTGATCGCGCTGGTCGCGTTGGCAGCCTGCAAGGAAGACCTGGCCGAGGCCCCCGATCCGGTGGATCTGACCCCGGACGCGCTGAGCTATTTCTGCCAGATGAACATCGCCGAACATGGCGGCCCCAAGGGGCAGATCCATCTGGAAGGATATCCCGCACCGTTGTTTTTTGCGCAGGTGCGCGACATGGTGGCATACCTCAAAAGCCCTGAACGTGATGCCGACATCACAGCCGTCTATGTCAGCGACATGGGTATTGCGCCAAGCTGGCGGCAGCCGGGTATCTCGAACTGGATCGCCGCGGATGGCGCGACCTTTGTTGTCGGCGCCAATGTGGCAGGTGGCATGGGTGCGCGCGAAGTGGTGCCTTTTGCCGATCCTGCCGATGCACAGGCATTCATTGAGATTTACGGCGGAACGGCACTGGGCCTGCCGGACATTCCGGACACCGAAGTGCTTGGCCCTGTCGATCTTGAACTGTCGTTGGAGACCCCCGTATGACCGCCTTGTCGCGCCGCCGATTTCTGATCATCTCAGCTGCTTGTGCTGCGGCCACACCACTTGCGGCCTCGGACGCGCGCTGGCACGGGACCGCGCTGGGTGCCACCGCCAGCCTGCGCCTTGTGGGTCTGACGGACGCCGAAGCTGCACCCATCATGGCCGCCATGGAGACCGAGATTGCCCGGCTGGAAGACATCTTCAGCCTGTATCGTCCGCAATCGCAGCTCAGCCGGTTGAACCGCGATGGTGTGCTGACGGCGCCCGCTCCTGAATTGTTGAAGGTGCTAAGCCTCAGCACAGCGCTGCATCAGGCATCGGGTGGCGCATTTGATCCAAGCATTCAACCCGTGTGGGCGGCATTGGCTGCGGGCGCGCGCCCGGACGATCTGATTGAAGTTCAACAGGCAATAGGCTGGGAAAAGGTAATTTTCGACGCCTCGGCCATTCGCCTTCCGGTGCCCGGAAAATCGGCGCTGACGTTGAACGGTATAGCGCAGGGCGCGATCACCGACCGGATCGCCGACCTGCTGCGTGCTTATGGTCTGCGTGATGTTCTGGTCAATATGGGAGAGGTTGCCGCCCTGGGTGCACGTGGTGACGGTGCGCCATGGAAAGTTGGATTGGCGGCGCCGGACCAAATGGTTCTGAAGCGGATTGAATTGAGCGATCGGGCAGTGGCGACATCTTCAACGCTGGCGACTCAGCTCGGCCAAGGCGTCGGGCACATCATTACCTTGGATGGGCCTTCAAACCACGACAGGACCGTTTCGGTTTCTTCCCCGAAAGCGGCAATTGCGGATGGGTTGTCCACTGCGCTTTGCGCGGCATCCGCCGACAGAGCCAAAGAGATCCTAGCGTTCTTCCCCGACGCCCGTATCGATTTAAACGTTTAATGAAGAATTACAAATCTCAGACTGAACAAAAAAATCCGAAAAAGTATGATATAGGTCAATTCGTGAGCTGCTGAAGGCAGCTAGGAAGTAAGGACGCGAACCTATCAATCCAATTTCGAGTCGCCAGCTATGAGCCAGATGACCAGCAGACGCGCTTTTCTAAGCGCGCGTGTCCTGCGGGAGGACCCAGATGCGATCCGTCCGCCGGGGGCAGTAGCAACTGGCTTCAGCGATCTATGCACACGTTGCGAAGACTGCGCCGCGGCTTGTCCTGAAGACATCATCACATTCGACGATGCCGGTTTCCCCGTTCTGGACCTGTCCGCAGGCGGTTGCACCTTGTGTGGTGACTGCGCCGACGTTTGTCCGACCCCGGCGTTGCTGACCGAACGTGTTGCCGAATGGCCATGGCGCGCACGAATCGATGACACAAGCTGCCTGTCGACCAACGGCGTAAGCTGCCGCCTGTGTCAGGACAATTGTGAACAGGATGCCATCCGCTTTCGCCTGCAACTGGGCGGACGCGCGGAACCGGCGCTTGAAACAGAAACCTGCATCGGTTGCGGTAGTTGTTCCGCCGCCTGCCCCGCCGGGGCGATCGTGATGCACCGCCCCGTCCCACACCACCCGGAGGTGACCCAATGAACATCTGTGGCTGTCTGGTCCACATCGCCCCCGATTACACCGATGCCGCACGCGCGGCGATGGCCGAAACTCAGGGCGTCGAGCTTCATGCCGAAGCCGAGGACGGCCGTTTTGTAGTTGTTGTCGAGGATACGGCCGACAAGCTGGCCTCGGACACCATCATGGATCTGCACCAGATCCCCGGAGTGATCTCACTGTCACTGACTTATCACCATTTCGAAGATCTCGCGGAGACGGCTCCGCGTCCTGATGCTCCAAGCCAACCGTCCAGCAGGAGGCCCATGCAATGACCATCTCTGAATCCCGTCGTACATTTCTGAAAGCGTCCGCAGCGGCAGCCACTGCCTCGGCTGCGGGCATTCCCATGGCCGCAGGTCAGGCCAACGCTCAGGTCGGCGCGCCCGATATTCGCTGGGACAAGGCTGCCTGCCGGTTCTGTGGCACAGGCTGTTCGGTTCTGGTGGGCACCAAGGACGGCCGCGTGGTCGCCACGCAAGGTGACCCCGACGCACCGGTGAACAGGGGCCTGAACTGCATCAAGGGCTATTTCCTGTCCAAGATCATGTACGGCAAAGACCGCCTGACCACACCGCTTTTGCGCCAGACCAACGGCCAGTATGACAAGAATGGCGAGTTTGAACCGGTCAGCTGGGATGAAGCCTTTGATGTGATGGCCGCCAAATGGAAAGAGGCCCTTGCCAAGAAGGGCCCGACCAGCGTGGGGATGTTTGGTTCGGGGCAGTGGACGGTCTGGGAAGGCTATGCCGCCGCGAAGATGATGAAGGCCGGGTTCCGGTCGAACAACATTGATCCCAATGCGCGTCACTGCATGGCCTCGGCCGTGGTTGGTTTCATGCGCACTTTCGGCATTGATGAGCCGATGGGGTGCTATGACGACCTTGAGCACGCCGATACCTTCGTGCTGTGGGGATCGAACATGGCCGAGATGCACCCGATCCTGTGGTCGCGCCTGACCGACACCCGCCTGACGAAGCCGGGTTGCGAAGTGCATGTGCTGTCGACTTTCGAGCACCGCTCGTTCGAGCTGGCCGATAATGGCATGGTCTTTGCACCGCAAACCGATCTGGCGATCCTGAACTATATTGCGAACTACATCATCCAGAATGGCGCGGTGAACGAAGAGTTCGTCAAGAACCACGTCAACATCACCAAAACCGCCACCGATATCGGTTACGGCCTGCGGGACAACAACCCCCTGCAACAAGAGGCTGAAAACCCGAACTCGGGCAAGTTGGAGCCGATCAGCTTCGAGGAATATGCCGAAGCCGTTTCGAAATACACGCTGGAATACACCTCGGAACTGTCCGGCGTTCCGGCGGACAAGCTGGAGCGTCTGGCCCAGCAATATGCCGATCCGAACCGCAAGGTGATGAGCCTGTGGACCATGGGCTTCAACCAGCATACCCGTGGGTCGTGGGTGAACTCGCTGATGTATAACGTGCACCTGCTGGTGGGCAAGATTTCGGAACCCGGCAACTCGCCCTTCTCGCTGACCGGTCAGCCGTCGGCCTGCGGTACGGCGCGCGAGGTAGGCACCTTTGCGCACCGCCTGCCCGCCGACATGGTGGTGATGAACGACAAGCACCGCGAGATCTGCGAAACCGCATGGAACGTGCCCGCCGGCACCATTCCTGACAAGCCGGGTTTCCACGCCGTGCTGCAACATCGCAAGCTGAAGGATGGCGACCTGAATGCTTATTGGGTTCAGTGCACCAACAACATGCAGGCTGCGCCCAACATCAACGAGGAAGGCTATCCCGGCTATCGCAACCCGGAAAACTTCATCACTGTTTCAGACCCCTACCCGACGGTCACTGCGGTTTCCGCTGACCTGATCCTGCCAACCGCCATGTGGGTCGAGAAAGAAGGCGCCTATGGCAACGCCGAGCGCCGCACCCAGTTCTGGCGGCAGCAGGTCAAGGCACCGGGCGAGGCCAAGTCGGACGTGTGGCAGGTGATGGAGTTCTCGAAACGCTTCACCGTTGAAGAGGTTTGGGGCGAAGAGTTGCTGGCCACCATGCCCGAGCATCGCGGCAAGACCATGTACGAGGTTCTGTTTGCCAATGGCAGCGTCGACAAGTTCCCGCTGTCGGAAACTGCCGAGGGCTTTGACAATGACGAATCCGAGCATTTCGGCTTTTACGTGCAGAAAGGTCTGTTCGAAGAGTACGCCAACTTCGGGCGCGGCCATGCGCATGATCTGGCACCATTCGAAACCTACCACCAGGCCCGCGGTCTGCGCTGGCCGGTCGTGGATGGCAAGGAAACGCTTTATCGTTTCCGCGAAGGCTATGACCCCTACGTTTCCGAGGGTGCCGGCGTGGAATTCTATGGCCACAAGGATGGCAAGGCCAAAATCATCTTTGCGCCCTATGAACCTGCCGCAGAAGAGCCGGATGCGGAATTCGATCTTTGGCTGTGCACCGGTCGCGTGCTGGAACACTGGCATTCAGGGTCGATGACACGCCGGGTACCGGAACTGCACCGCGCCTATCCAAACGCTGTCGTCTACATGCACCCGCAGGACGCCAAGGATCGGGGTCTGCGCCGGGGTCAGGAGATTGTTCTGTCGACCCGCCGCGGCGAGGTCACCAGCCGTGTTGAAACACGGGGTCGGAACAAGGTGCCGCGCGGTCTGGTCTTTATGCCGTGGTTCGATGAGCACCAGCTGACCAACAAGCTGACGCTGGACGCAACCTGCCCGCTGTCGAAAGAGACCGACTTCAAGAAGTGCGCCTGCAAGGTTGAGCGCGCGTAACCAGCAAGGATCATACGGGTCGTTCCCATGTCTCTTGTCGATAAACCCCTTTCGCCGCAGCGGCGCCGGTTCCTGCAGGACTCGGCGCGGGCGGCGGGCGGCTGCGTGGTCGCCGGATCGTTGCTGGCCTATCTGGCCCGCGACGCCCGCGCCCTGCCCGCCGATGCATTGCGCCCGCCCGGCGCATTGCCCGAGAAGGAGTTCCTGTCGGCCTGCATCCGTTGCGGTTTATGCGTGCGGGACTGCCCGTACGATACCCTGAAACTGGCCGAGCTTGGCTCGGATGCGGTGGCGACGGGAACACCATTCTTCATCGCCCGGGATGTTCCCTGCGAAATGTGCGACGACATTCCGTGTGTCGCCGCATGTCCAACAGGGGCGCTGGACCCCGGGCTGGAGAATATCGACGATGCCGAGATGGGTGTTGCCGTTCTGGTCGATCAGGAAAACTGCCTGAATTTCCTCGGTCTGCGCTGCGACGTCTGCTATCGCGTCTGCCCCGTCATTGACGAGGCGATCACGTTGGAGACGGCGCATAATACCCGGTCGGGTCATCATGCTTTGTTCATTCCCACCGTTCATGCCGACCGCTGCACCGGCTGCGGCATGTGCGAGAAAAGCTGTGTTCTGCCCGAGGCCGCCATCAAGGTGCTGCCTGCCCGACTGGCGCGCGGCAGTTCGGCCGAGCATTACCGCAAAGGCTGGGAGGAAAAGGCCGCCAAGGGCGCACCGGTGGTCGAGGGGATCATCGATCTGCCGGACCGTTTGCCCGGACCGGGAACCGACAATCTTGCCGCGCCCGGCGGTTTTGCGCCTCAATATGATCTGCCGGGGGTGGGGCAATGAGTACTCGCACGCACATGCCCGTCGGTCAGGAGGCCGTTGAAGGCAAAGGGTGGATCGGGGCGCATCGCTTTTTGCTGATGCGCCGCGCAAGCCAGCTGTTCTTTCTGGTTCTGTTTCTGCTGGGCCCGTGGTTTGGCATCTGGATTGTCGAGGGCAATTTGGCAGGATCACTGACGCTGGGCGTGCTGCCTTTGACCGATCCGTTCATCCTGTTGCAAAGCTTGGTTGCAGGTCATTGGCCCGAAGTGACTGCGCTGATCGGCGGGCTGATCGTTCTGGTGGTCTATGCCCTGATTGGTGGCCGTGTCTATTGTTCCTGGGTTTGCCCCATAAACCCGGTGACAGACGCGGCCAACTGGGTGCACCGCAAACTGGACCTGCCGAAAGGCTGGCAACCCAAGCGCGGCACCCGGCTGTGGATTCTGGCAACCGTGCTGCTGGTCTCGGGCCTGAGTGGTGTGATCGCGTGGGAGCTGGTCAACCCGATCACCATGCTGCATCGCGGGCTGGTATTCGGCATGGGCTTTGTCTGGGCCATGATCGCGGCCATCTTCGTGTTTGACGTCTTCGTCTCACGCCATGGCTGGTGCGGCCATCTGTGCCCGGTGGGCGCGTTCTACGGGTTGATCGGGTCGAAAAGCCTGCTGCGGGTCAGTGCCGCCAATCGCACGGCCTGTGATGACTGTATGGATTGCTATGCGGTCTGTCCTGAAAATCAGGTGATCTCACCCGCGCTGAAAGGCAAGCCGGGAAGCTCGCCCCTGATCCTGTCACCCGACTGCACAAACTGCGGACGCTGCATCGATGTCTGCGCAGTCGACGTCTTCAACTTTACTCACCGGTTCGACGACCTTGTCGTTCAACCTTCCGATCCAGTTGCCGCGCCTGAGCCGCGCGCTGCCAGACCTATCTAGGGGAGTGCCAAGATGAAAAGATCAATCGTTACAGGCGGAATTGCCCTTCTACCCGTAGTTTTGCTGAGCGGATGGGCCTTTGCCCAGTCCGCTCAAGTCGAAACGCTGCGGGGCGCGGACGTAGACGAGCCGATCCCTTTGGATCAGATTCACAAAAATGTCGAAGGACGGATGCAACGTAATTATCGCCAGCAGCCACCGCTGATTCCGCATTCGATCGAGCAATATCAGATTGATGTGCGCACCAATCAGTGCCTGTCCTGCCATGACTGGTCCAAGGCAGGTGAGCGTAACGCGCCGACCCTTTCAATGACACACTATCTGGATCGCGAAGGCCGCGAATTGGATCGCGTCGCCGGGACCCGTTATTTCTGCAACCAATGTCACGTTCCGCAGGCGGACGCGCCGCCGCTTGTTGAAAACGTGTTCCAGCCCTCGACCGGCAACTGATTCAACACAAGATTGAAAGGAGCACCGACATGGCAGACTCCCCTGAAAAACGCAGCTTTCTGGGTCGCCTTTGGAACGCGATCTGGACGCCGGCGGTAATGTTCAGCTCGGGCTTTCTGATCCTTGCCGGATTTCTGGCCGGTATCCTGTTCTGGGGCGGATTTCACTGGACCCTGGAACTGACCAACACCGAAGAGTTCTGCGTCTCGTGTCACACGATGGAAACGAACCTGGGTGAGTATCGCGAGACGATCCACTACAACAACCACTCCGGCGTGCGTGCGATCTGCTCAGACTGCCACGTTCCGGATGAGTGGAACCACAAGATCAAAGCCAAGATCATGGCCGTGAAGGACGTCTATCATGAACTGGTGGGCACCATCAGCACACCCGAGAAATACGAGGATCACCGCCTGGCGATGGCCTCGGCCGTCTGGAAGAAAATGAAAGCGTCTGACAGCCGCGAGTGCCGCAACTGTCACAACTTTGACTACATGGACTTCACCATTCAGGAAACCCGCGCTGCCTCGGAACACCAACGCGCCATCGACAACGGTATGACCTGTATTGATTGCCACCAGGGTATCGCCCACAGCCTGCCACCCAACTATCTGGAAACATACGAAAAGGTGACTGCTGGATTGGAAGATGAAGTTGTGCAGGAGCACGCTGCCGCGGGTGACGACATCCGCGATTTCCTGAACAACAGCTCGAATTGATGTGGGGGCAGAGATGTTAGAGTTACTTGGAACCATCGGTGGCAACGTCCTGAGCTTGCCCGGCATACTCGGTCTGGCGCTAGGCATGATGACCCGCAAGCTGTGGCTGGGTGTGGCATTGGGCGGCGCAGTCGGCGTATTCGAAACGCTGGTTTTCGCAGGCTTCCGGTTTGCGCATGTAGAGCCACTGGAACTGATCATCGCTATTGTGGTCGGCGTCTGTGCAGGCAGCCTCGGCACTGCCATTCGCATCAAGGGCGCAACAGCCTGAAACACAGCCGGTTTCACCGTTTCGGTGGAACCGGCTAGTTACGTCGGGCCGGGCAGTGTCGTCACCAAGTCAATGACTGTCTTCTTGTGATTTCACGCCCGCTATCACCAATTCCGCATCTGCGGGCAAGGACTGGAAGGATGCGGGCAATGTGCGATCGGTGATGAGCACGTCTTTTTCTGTCAACCCGGGCAGGCGCAAAGCCGGGCTGGTCTGGGCCTCGTTGAATTTTGTGGAATCAACCGCCATAAAGGTTTGGTCCGCAATATCAGACATCGCGCGGGCCATATCAGCTTCGCATTGATCATAGACCATGAAGCCCTTGCTGGGATGCACCAGTGACGCCGACAATATGGCAGTCCGGGCCGAGAACCCTGCAATTACGTCATAGGCGACCCGGTCGAAAGCGGCGCCGTCGTGGTTGCGCAACTGCGTTCCCGCCATGAAGACCCTGTTGCCCTCTTCCATCGACAACGTGGCGGCGATGAAGGCCGAGTTTGTCACCACAGTGAGGTTTTTGCGCGCACGAAGTGCCTGAGCGATGAAGCCCGAGGTCGACCCCGTGTCGATGGCAATGGCCGAACCGTCCGGTATCCGCGCCGCAACGGCGTCGGCAATCGCGACTTTGGCGGCACGGTTCTGCGCCATGCGGGCCAGAAACGGAGGATCCAGCACATTTTGAGTGCTGACCAATGCACCATGCACCTTGGACAGGCTGCCTTTGGCGACCATCGGCTTCACGATTCGCCTTACGGTCTGGTCCGACACGTTGAGAATGCGCGCCAGCTCCATGACCGAAATTCGCCCATGCAGGTTTACCGTGCTAAGGATGTCTTGTTCGTATTTCGACATGAAGCGCCGCGATATTTGTTGATTTCATCAGGTTACTTGCAAGGTTGACGCTGTTCAAGCGACCCACTTCAACATTTTTTAAACATATTTGTTGCTTTTTGTTGTTTTGCGACTTTTGATGACAACATATCATTTGAAGTGGGTGGGCGCATGACAACGCATTCGGTCAGACATCTCATCATTGGCGGGGGCATCATCGGATGCTCTATCGCGTATCACCTCGCACGGTCCGGTGAAACGGATGTTGTTCTTCTGGAAAGGGCATCCCTGACCGAGGGGGCCACTTGGCATGCGGCGGGGCTTGTCGGGCAGTTGCGGTCATCTCGCAACACGACGCGGATGCTGAAACGGTCCGTGGCGCTGTATGATCGTCTGGCCGAAGAAACCGGGATGGAATTCGACTGGAAGAAAGTCGGAAGCCTGCGCCTGGCGGCAACCAAGGAACGGCTTCTGGAAGCAAAGCGCCTGGCGACAATGGCCCGCAGCTTTGATCTGGAGATGGAAATAATCTCGGCCGCCGAGGCCAAGGCGCTTTTCCCCTATGTCGACGCGCAAGGTCTGGAAGGCGCGGCCTTCATCCCGTCGGACGGTCATGTCGATCCCGCAGGCTTGTGTCAGGCAATTGCGTCCGGTGCCCGGATGCACGGTGCCCGGATCCGCCAATCCGTAGAGGTCACCGATTTTGAGATCCATAACGATCGCATCACCAAAGTGATGACATCGGAAGGGGACTATGAAGCGGACATTGTCGTTCTGGCCGCCGGAATGTGGAGCCGCGAGCTGGCCGCGAAACTCGGTGTCGTTGTTCCGGCCTGTGCCGTCGAGCATCAATACATCGTAACTGAACCCCTGCCCGACGCCGATCTTGTAAAACGCCTGCCAACCCTACGGGATCCCGAGCGGCTGGTGTATTACAAACCGGATGCAGGCGGGAGGCTTGTGATCGGCGGGTATGAGGACAACACGCTGCCATTCGGCGACAGGGGTATTCCGGGCGCGTTTGTCCGGCAGCTTTTGCCCGACAACCTGGAGCGGTTTGCCCCCCTTGCCGAACTGGCAGGTCAGGTTACGCCGGTCGTCAACACGGTTGGAATCCGGCAGGTGATCAACGGCCCCATCCCTTATTCCGCGGATGGCGATTTTGTCATGGGATGGGCGCCTGAACTGCGAAACCTGATGCTGGCGACCGGATTTCTGTACGGCATCGCGGCAGGTGGTGGCGCAGGAGAGATGATCGCGGAGTGGATTGTCGAAGGCCGCCCGAGCCTTGATCTGTGGCCTCTGGACGTGCGCCGGTTCAGTCCTCATCACGCCACGCGCGCCTTCATGTATCCTCGCGCGGTCGAGCATTACGCGCATCACTACAAGATGCGATATCCGGGGCAGGAGGCGGAAACGGCCAGAGACCTGCGCCTGTCGCCCCTGCATGAGCGGCTGAAACAACATGGCGCGGTGTTCGGGTCCAAGAATGGCTGGGAGCGGCCGCTCTGGTTCGCTCCGGCCGGTGTAGAGCCGGTGGATCAGTTGGATTTCCTGTCGCCGGGTTGGAAAACCTATGCCGAACAGGAACATAAGGCCGCGCGCGACGGGGTCGTTCTGATCGATCAAACCAGCTTCTCAAAGTTCGAACTGATCGGCCCCGGCGCACTGGAGGCCCTTCAAAACCTTGCCGTTTCAAATATGGACAAGCCGGATGGCACGGTGATCTACACCCAATTGTGCAATAATCGCGGCGGGGTTGAAGCCGATATCACCGTCACCCGATTGGGGCGGGACCATTTTTACATCGTCACCGGGTCCGGATTCGGCGTGCATGACGCGGATTGGATCCGACGTCACCTGCCCCGCGACGGGCGCGCGCAGCTGATCGAAATGACGTCGGCACGCGCCGTCATCAATATCTGCGGCCCCAAGGCGCGGGATGTGATGCAGGCTGTCGCGGAAGAAGACGTCTCGAACCATGCGTTTCCCTTTGCAACGGCCAGAGAGATCACCCTGGGAACGGCAAAGGTCCGCGCGATCCGCATAGGTTACGTCGGAGAGCTGGGATGGGAGCTGCATATCCCGACCGAGTTCGCCCTGCATGTTTATGACCTGCTTTGGCAAGCCGGCCAAAGCCATGGCATCCGCGACATCGGCTACCGCACCATCGAGTCCTTGCGGCTGGAAAAAGGCTATCTCTACTGGAGCGCCGACATCACCCCCGACTATTCGCCAATCGAAGCGGGCCTTGGCGCGCGGGTCCATCTGAAATCCAAACAGGGCTTCATCGGGCGACCGGTGCTGGAGGCGCAGAAAGCGACCGGCCCCGAGCGGCAGCTCTGCACGTTCATCACCGACGAGCGGCTGCCGATCACCGGAGGAGAGACCATACTGCATTCCGGCAAAACAGTCTCGCTGGCGTGCAGTGGTGGCTATGGGTTTACCGTCGGCAAGACCGTCCTCTACGGTTATCTGCCTGCGGGATTGGCTGGTGGGTCAGAATTCGAAGTGGAAGTGTTCGGAGAGCGTCACCCTATCCAGCATGTGGACGGACCGCTTTACGACCCGGCAAACAGCCGTTTGAAAGCCTGAGGGAGAGAGCGATGCAAAACGAGCCGAAACTTGAGATCATGCAGGCCCTTCGCAATGTGGCGGGGTTTGACAACCTTGCCGACGCGGGCCTTCGCACCAACCGGCTGGGCGGGTTGACCAATCTGGTCTACCGCGTCGAAGGCGGGCCAAGGACGGTGATCGTGCGCATCCCCGGCGAGGGCACCGAAGCCTATATCGACCGCGCGGTTGAAATCCACAACGCGCAGGTGGCCGCAAAAGCCGGGGTCGGCCCCGAAGTTCTGTGGGCAGACGCATCATCCGGCGTGATGATCAGTGATTGCGTGCCCGACATCGTGACGATGACACCCGAGATGTTTGCGACGCGCCCCGGGTCTGCCGCCCGCGCGGGAAAGGCGCTGAGGCAGTTACACGATGCCCCCGAGCCGTTCAAGTTTCGGTTCGAGCTGTTTTCGATGATCAACGACTACATGAAGGTGGTTGCGGTCAAAAACGCGACCCTGCCGGACGGGTACGCGGACGTCGTGGCCGAGGCGGCCCCGATCCGCGAGGTGCTGCGGGACAAACCTGGGACATTGGTCCCGAGCCATTGCGACCCGCTGTGCGAGAATTTTCTGGATGACGGCCAGCGCATGTGGATCGTGGATTACGAGTATTCAGGCATGAACGATGCCCTTTGGGATCTGGGTGATCTGTCAGTCGAAGCCGGGCTGAACCACGAACAGGAACTGGAAATGCTAACCGCCTATTTCGACGGCCCGCCGAACGAGGCTCAGATCGGGCGCATGGTGATATACAAAGCCATGTGCGACCTGCTGTGGACGCTATGGGGATTGATTCAGCATGCGGATGAAAACCCCGCCGAAGATTTCTGGGCCTATGCCACGAACCGGTTCGAGCGGTGCAAGTCCCTGATGCTGGCCCCGTCCTTTGCGGCCCATGTAAAAGCCGTGGCCGAGGAATAGGGTTTCATCCACAGCCAGATCCGCCCTGGATACCGGATGTTTCCTAGCTTATCTCAGATCTTTGAGCCGCTTTCCCTGATGCCTGTATCCCAATGAAGAACGGGCGGGCAAAATACGGGATGCGCCGGAGCGTAAGTGTATCTGCTCGTAGCGCGCTTCGGCTTCTTGCTGGTGCCGGGGTCGAGTCTGCTATTCTGCCCGGTATCTCATGTCGGCCACGGCACTTTTGAACCTCATTCAGCCGTGACGTGGCGTCAGGGCCAGACCGGCATATCCGGTCCCCTAAAACCTTGCCAGTGAAGTCAACTTGAGACTTGAACCTTATGATATTCAAGGAAAAGCGCGTGACGGTGTGGTAATTTTAAAGTAAATCGATCAATCAATGTAACAAGTTAACAGTGCCATCTGTTCCTGCTATGGATTCAGCATGAATTCCTCTCTATTTTTGGATTATACATATACATTATGTTTATGTACTAAGGGGAAAACAGGGGGACAGTTATGGAAGGAGTCGCAAGCCAATGACGCGAGTCCTTGAGGCATCACCACGCATTTCAAAAGTCCTTCATCTGGCAGATCTGAATGACTATGCCACTCTGTTTCAGAGAGAGGGCGTGGACGACGACATTCTGGACGAATTGACTGATCCGGAACTGCGTGATCTCGGGTTGACGGTTGGTGAAAGGAAGCGCTTTCGAAAGGCGCAGGCCAGGCTGAAATCGCAGGAAGCGTCGAAGCGGCCCGAAGTCCAGTCCAAGGCCGAGCGTCGGCAACTGACTTTGGTTTTCTGCGATCTTGTGGGGTCGACACGGCTGGCTCAGCGATATGATCCGGAAGACCTGATGCAGATCATGAACCTGTATCTGGATACGGCGATCGGCACCTTGAAACAGCACGGCTGCCATCTGGCCTATCGGCAGGGCGATGGCATAATGGTGTATTTCGGATACCCGAAGGCCATGGAAGATGATGCCGAACGGGCCGTACGAGCCGTTTTGGAGACTATCGAGGCCGTTCAGAACCTTGAAAACGAGTTTGGAGAAAAGCTTGACCTGCGGGCAGGCATTGCGACCGGAATGGTTGTCGTGGGCGTTGTTTCTTCGAAAAGCTTGGGATCTCAGGACTTTCTGGTAGGTGAAACGGCGAATCTTGCATCCCGCTTGCAAGGGCTGGCCGAACCGGGTGAAGTGATCATTTCATCAGAGACCCGGAGGCTGACCCAGGGTGCCTTTGAATTCGAGCCACGCGGCAGCCACGAGCTGAAAGGCTTTGACAATCAGCGCAAAGTGTATCGCGTGGTGTCGGAAATCATGTCCACCAGCCGGTTCGACGCGCGGGTGGGTCAATCCGCGGTCGATCTTGTCGCCCGGCATGATGATCTTTCAACCCTGACCCGGCTTTGGAGCGAAGCGCAGGAAGGCTCGGGCCGGCTGGCGCTTGTCGGGGGGGCTGCGGGAATCGGCAAGTCGAGGCTGATCAAGTCACTGTCTGAAACAATCGGGGTCAAACCCTTTACATTGCAGTGCATCCCGCACCTGACCAGTCTTCCGCTGCACCCCATTGTCGGAGAATTGAGGCGCGTTTCCGGCGACAAATCAAATGACAGTATCCGGGCGGCGATTTCGGACTTCGTGCAATCGGCCTCACGGCTGAGTGACGCAGACTTGCCCGTTCTTCTGGATCTGGCAGGTATCGAGACCGGCGCCCCGTCAGAATCCGACCCGTTGAAGAAGGCGCGCAAATCCCTTGACGTGATGCTGCGCAGTCTGGGCAGCCTGTGTGACAGGCGCGGCACGTTGTTGTTGGTGGTCGAAGACGTTCATTGGGCCGATGCGACCACGTTGGATGTACTGGATGCGCTTGCATCCGCCTTGAGCAACTTTCCAGTACTGGTGGTTCTGTCGCACCGACCTGAATACGAACCTCCGGAACATTTCGAAAGCAGAGCCGCGCGCATTGATCTGTCTCCGCTTGGCAATACCGAGGCATCCGAACTGGTCCGGCGCGTGGCCGAGCCGTACAGCCTGCCTGTCATCCTGATCAGGCAGATCATCGAAAAGGCGGATGGCGTGCCGCTGTATATCGAAGAAATGACAAAGGCGGTTCTGGACCAGCTGCCCCAGGATGCCCCGATCAACGCCGAGGTTCTGGATGCGCTGAGCGTCCCGGCCACCCTTCAGGACTCGCTGATGTCGCGTCTTGACCGTATGGAACATGCTAAACCAGTCGCCCAGCTCGGATCGGTCATCGGGCGCAGTTTCACCGCTCAGATGATCCACGCGGTGGCGCATGAAGACATGGATGTGGAAAGCGCCCTCATGCAGCTTATGGCGGCTGGCGTCGTGCTGATCACCAGCGATTCAGGGTCGGCCACATACACGTTCAACCACGCGCTGGTTCAGGATACGGCCTATAATTCGTTACTGCGGGAAGACCGGCAGAAGGTGCATCTGAAAATCGCCCAAGCATTGCTGGACGGTCACAAAGCATTCGGCAGCCCGGCTCCTGATACCGTCGCGCATCATTGCGATCTTGGCGGATTGAAGGATGAGGCTGTCACGAATTGGGTCACGGCAGGAGAACTGGCGTTGTCCCGACTGGCAAACCTGCCCGCGATTTCCGCTTTCCGGGCCGCCCTGCGCAACATCAGAACTATGAACGTCAACGCGGATCGCGATGGCTTCGAACTTCGGGTTCAAATGAATATTCTGCCCGCCTATATGGCGATTTACGGATGGTCGTCCGACCAGGTCGGCGAGACTGCCGCCCGGGCGATGGAACTGGCCCAGTCTTTGGGCGACGGCGAGACGCTTTTTGCCGCAACCTTCTGCCGTTGGACCCATTTCTTTGTTGCCGGTCAGATGAACCGAGCGATGGAAATGGGACAAGCGCTGGATATGATGGCCGGCATGTCCGAAGACCCCGTCGCCAATGTGCTGGCGGCACGGGCGCTGAGCTTTACTCATTACTTCCGCGGGGAATTTTCGGAATGCGAACAACAGCTGGAACGCGCATTCGCCCTGATCACACCCGAGCTGGATATGGCCATGATGCCCATGACCCAGTCTTCCACGGCCGCGTCATTGCTGGCCATTCAGGGATGCCTGCTGTGGCAGCAAGGAAAGTTCGAAAAAGCCGAGGCCGCGCGTCTGGAATCCATTGAGGTCAGCAGAGCGCTGAACCACGCACCCAACCTTGTCTACGTGATGGGCGCTTGCAGCATGTTCCTGCCCTATGCGGGGGAATGGGACCGGCTTGACGTAACGATGAAAGAAGCCAGAAAAGTCGCGGATGAGGAAGGGTTTCTTTACCTTCACGCGATGCAGGACATCTATATGGGCCTCGCGCAGGCCGGAAAGGGCGATATCGCAGGTGTTCCGGAACGCATCGAGACATGCATGAACCTGATTTCCAAATCTGGTGGAAACTTTACTTTTCCTCAGAATCAGATTGTTCTGTCTGAGTTGATGATTGATCACGGAGATGTTGATCAGGCTTTGGACCGGCTGGAAACCGTTTGCATTCCCGGCTGGGAGCGCGGCGAGACGTTGAACAAACCTGAATATCACCGTGTGCGAGCAAAGGCTTTTGCCGCAAAGGGGGACTTGGACGCTGCAATCAGCGAGGCGGAAAAAGCGCTTTCGCTTGCGCGGGATTGCCGTGGAGTTGTTCAGGAGCAGCGGGCCCGCGATCTGCTGGGCAGATTGAAAGAAGAAAAATGAACAAGATTGACTGCCCCGCCAAATTGGGCAGCAGCACCGAGAGGGATTTGCAATGACCGATGCATTGGATTGGAATGAAGATCAGTGGAGCGCCGTGAAAAAGGCCGTCCATGATGAGGCGCTTCGCGCCCGAGTGGCCGCCAGTTTCCTGCCCCTGTACGGACCGCTGCCCGCTGACACGCAGTCCGTCCCGCTGAACAAGCTGGATCTGGTCGAGAACTCATCTGGTGCATCCAAAGAACGTCTTGACGTGAACGATTATGATACGCTGCGCCTTACCACCGTATCGGTGAACGTGTACCTGAAAGGCGCACAGGTGGCTGATCCGGAACTGACGGCGGCTCAGATCATGTTCCGCCGAGCGGCCGCCGTTGTGGCACGGGTAGAGGATGACATCATTTTCAACGGTCAACCCGGCACCGGACAGGCCCCCAAACACGCCGGCGGCGCGCACGCCTCATTGCCGCAGATCTATACGATCAGCGGCGGTGGCAAATATCCGGGATTGCTTGAAGCGGGCGAAGGCAAAACCAAATCCACGACCAAAAAGAACTACAGCGGAACCGATGTTTTCGAGGCCGTCGTCGAGGGCATCAGCACGCTAGAAACGCATGGCTATCTGGGCCCCTATGCCTGTGTGATGGGCAACGGTCTGTTCCGTGCGGTCACGACCCCGCTGCCGAATTCGATGGTACTGCCACGTGACAGCATTCTCCCGTTCCTGGACGGGCCGTTGCTGCGTTCCAGCACCCTGCCCCAGGACAAGGCAGTGCTTGTGTCCCTGCTGGGTACACCGGTTGAAATCGTCGTGCCCTCGGATATCGCCGTGAAGTATCTGCAAACCTCTGCCGAGGGCGAGCACGTCTTCCGCGTGCAGCAGAAGTTCCATCTCAGGATCAAGGAAGCTAAGGCCGTCCGCACCATAACCTGTTGACCGGAGATCGGGTCGTGCGCGAGTTTTCAGATCGGGGCGTGACGCTGCGTTGGTCCGAGGCGATCAACGCAGACGGTCTCAGTCGGGTGTTGGTGGAAGCCGGTCCATCCGTGTCGTCGCATGACACGCTACGTCTGATCTGTTCGGAAGATGGCGGCCCCGAGCGTGCCATTCGCGGGTGGCCCTTGTTGCGGGACCCGCAAACCGGGTTTCAACAATTCGCAGCCATTCTGCCGTCGGTCAAACAGGAAAAAACCTTGTCCTGGCGTCCGGTGCTGACGTCGGGAGGGCGCGAGTTTGACCCCGGGCCCGAAAAAGAAATTGAACCTGCCGCGCCGGAACCGGCAAAAACCACAGTGACGTCGCCGGTATTGGAACATGTTGCCAAATTTCTGGTGCCGTTCGATAGCAGCTTTCATCCCTCGGGCGAGACGCCGGATGGGGTTTGGCTGCATTTCGCCATCAAAGAAGGGGGCACCGTCGAAGGCCCACATCTAAAGGGAACGATCGAGCCGATCGGAGGAGACTGGATGCGCGTGCGGCCCGATGGTGTGGGACTGCTTCATGCAAAGGCGCTTATCAGACCGTCCATCGGACAAGCCCCGATCCTATTCGAAGATACGGGTGTGTGTGACTTCGGCCCGGACGGATATGCGGCATTGTCCAAGGGCAATCTGCCCGCTTCGGCTCCGGTACGGCTTGCACCGCGTTACCTGACCTCGAATCCGCATTACAGCTGGATGAATCGGGTGCAGGGTTTTGGCATTGGCGAAGCCAGCCTGTCAGACATCACCCTGCGCTTTGACGTCTATTCCGCGAAAGGAATTTCCGATGCCTGACAAGGTTGTCATTCTTGGGGGAGGCGTGGCTGGCATGAGCGCCGCGCACGAACTGATTGAACGCGGGTTCGAGGTAGAAGTCCACGAACGCCAGCTGATCCCCGGCGGCAAAGCCCGCAGCATTCCCGTAATGAAGGGTGAGGGGGATCATGGCTCGAAAGCGAAACACATCAAGGCACTGGAAAAATGGGCCGAGATGGATGGAGCCAATTATCCGCCCGGCGTGAAACGGCCCTGGCTGCCCGGTGAACATGGGTTCAGGTTCTTTCCGAACTTTTATCGGCATATCACCGACACGATGGCCCGAACGCCGTATTACGACAAGGGCACATGCTTTGACAATCTTGTCCCGACCACGCAAGTTCTGGTCAGCCAGTTTGACAAGCCCGGCATCATTGTCCCGGAACGGTTCCCCCGCACGCTCAAGGATGTTGCGGATGCCTTCAAGACCATTGCCTTCGCGCTTTCGCCGAGGGACCAGATTGCGTATGAGGATGTCGAGCATTTTGTCGCCTGCATGTGGCGGATCGCGAGCTCCTGCAAGGAACGCCGGTTCGACGAATATGAACGGATCGGTTGGTGGGATTTCATCGGTGCGCAGGACCGCTCGGAAGCCTATCAGAAGTTCCTTGCCATCGGCCTGACCCGTTCGTTGGTGGCCGCCAAGGCCACCACGGCAAGCACGAAGACAGTGGGGGACATTGCGGTTCAGCTTCAGCTGGGCATTGCCACGCCCGAACCCCACTGCAACAGGCTGCTGAACGGGCCCACCAATCTTGTCTGGATTCAACCTTGGCTGGATTATCTGACAAGCAAGGGGGTCGTGTACAATTTTGACTCCAAAGTCACCGGAATCGAGTGCCGAAACGGTAAGATCATTGGCGCAACGGTCGAACAGGATGGTGAAGAAAAGCAGGTCACGGGGGATTGGTTCATCAGCGCCATGCCGATTGAACGCATGGCACCGCTTGTGACCCCGGAAATGATGGCGGTTGACCCTGCACTTGCCAAACTGCCTTTGCTGGCCGATGACGTGCAATGGATGAACGGCATTCAGTTCTATCTGACCAAGGATGTCGCGCTGACCCATGGCCACGTCATTTTCATCGACAGCCCATGGGCTTTGACGGCTGTGTCGCAAAAACAGTTCTGGCCGGGGATCAATTTCGAAAACTGGGCCGAAGGAAAGACCAAAGGCCTGCTGTCAATCGATATCTCCGAATGGGACAAGCCGGGGCTGAACGGAAAAACCGCGCGCGATTGCACCCGGGAAGAGATCGCAAAAGAGGTTTGGGAACAGCTCAAGCGCAGCATCAACGTGGATGGCCAAACCATTCTGCGGGACGAGGATATGCACTACTGGTTCCTCGATCCTGATATCGTTCAAGACCCGAACGACCCCAAGCGTCAAAGCAATGTCGAACCCTTGTTGGTCAACCGTATCAACAGCTGGCGCTTGCGCCCGGATGCGGCCACATTGATCCCGAATTTCTTCCTGGCATCGGATTACGTCCGCACTTTTACCGACCTTGCCACGATGGAAGGGGCGAACGAGGCCGCGCGTCGGGCCGTCAACGCCATTCTTCAACGCAGTGGATCGGATGCCGAGCCCTGCCAGATCTGGGACCTGCACGAGCCCGACATCCTGAAACCGCTGCGCGCTTATGATTACGCCCGCTATCAGGCTGGCCTTCCGTGGGACAACCGGTTCGCGGTTGCGGTCGAAGCCGCGCTGAAAATGGGTCAGGACACGGCAGGAGTTGATCGTGGCGGTGATGGCCCTCTTGCCGCCATAGGGGAACCGGCGGCGGAATATTCAAAACCCGGCGGCATCACCGAGGAGCCAGCCATTGCCGAAGCGCTTCGAATGATCTGCCCCCCGAAAGAGCTGTTCGACCTCATCGCGAACTACGAGCCCACCGCGGATCTGCCGATCCCGGGGGATGAGCTGGCGGAAGATGTCGCGTATGATCTGGGTCGGGACAGTGGTCAATCAGGTGCCTTGTCCAGGGCGTTGCCAATTTCTGACGAACCGCTTTCTGCGCTTGGCGCCGGTCCGGAACGATCCGGCGCGCGGGAAAACAAAAGCCGCGTGATCATCATCCAGAAGGGCTGAGCCTGTGAAATCCGGAACCGCGCATTTGGATCCTGCGGCGAAACAGGATTTTCTAAAAACCCTGACCTTCTACGGGGATCAGGCGCGCGAAACGCTTTTGGGCCTGTTGCCGACGGCTGAGCCTCAGGCCTATCTGTATGGCCCGATGCGCGATTACATCGAAACCTCGGGCAAGGGCCTGAGGCCTGCCCTGCTGTTGGCGACATGCGAAGCCTTCGGCGGAAACAGCGAGAATGCAAGGGTCTCGGCCGCGGTTCTTGAGCTGTTGCACAACGCTTTTCTGATCCACGACGACATCGAAGATCAAAGCGATTTCCGGCGCGGGCGCGAATGTATGCACAAGCGGCTTGGGGTTCCCCTGGCGATCAATACCGGCGATGGGATGCAATCGCTTGCCCTGCGTCTGCTGCGTCAGAACCTGGGGCCGTTGGGCCTGGAAACCGGTATGCGCGTGGTGGATGAGTTCGACCATCTGTTGCAGCAATCCATCGAAGGTCAGGCGCTGGAGCTTGGCTGGATCCGCGACAATCGTTTGAACGTCGATGCATCAGATTATCTGAGGATGTGTCTGAAAAAGACCTGCTGGTACAGTTTCATTCACCCGATGCGCATCGGGGCCCTGATTGCGCGGCCACATGATGTCGCGTCCGGTGCGCTGAATCTGGATGATTTCAACGCCTTCGGCTTTTTCCTGGGTGCGGCGTTTCAGATTCAGGACGACGTCTTGAATCTCGTCGGCTCACAGGACAGTTACGGCAAGGAAATCGGCGGCGACATCTATGAAGGCAAACGCACGCTGATGCTGGGCCAGCTTGGCCTGAAAGCGGAAGAGCCTGAACAGGCACGGTTGGCCGAGATGTTGTCAAACCCGCGTGATGCCCGGTCGACGCAAGATGTCGCCTGGGTGCTGGAGCGCATGAACCATTACGGCAGCATCCGCTATGCGCAGGACGCAGCGAATGATCTGCTGGCCGCGGCCCGGAATGAGTTCGCGCGGGTGTTCGCGGGCACAGAAGACGCGCCGCGCGCATTTCTGGGACAGTTCATGGACTATCTGGTGACCCGTCAGGTCTGAGCGCCCGCCACCTCGAAAATCACCACAACCGAGGTTTGGTCCGTTCCTGTACAGGCGATCCGACCGTGATATTCTCCGGGTTTGGAGAGGTCGGGTATGGTCACCGCAACAGCAACATCCGTTGCTGCCCCCGGTTCAAGCTGGATTTGTGGCGGGATCACACTGATGCGGTTGGCCGGCAGAATGTCGCCGTTCGGATTGGTCAGATCACCCGGTTCGAACTGCATCTGAACAGGTGCCGCGCCTTCGGGTGCTTCAAAGGACAGCAGAATGGTGGCGGTGCTGCCGGGGTGACAGGATTTGCGACACCTGAACGGACCGTCCAGATGTTGCCGCGGGCCCCGCTCTGTTTCGAGCACGCGGCGCGCTATATCGGAAATCGGTTGATTGTCGGGCTGCGGCGCAATCGGGCTGACCGCCCGAGATGCACTAACATATGGTTTTCGTTCGAAATACGGCATGCCTAACTGTGCACGTGCCGTGCGGATCAGTAAATGGTAAATTCACGCTCTGCTATCATGGTAAACGTCTGCCTATTTTCCTTTCCAGACCGGGTCTCTTTTCTCGGCAAAGGCGCGCGCGCCTTCCAGCTGATCTTCGCTGGCATAGAGAACGTCCACGGTTCTGAGCTGACGCTTGGTGATGCGGTTCATGGCATCCTGAAACTTGGCATCTTCGGCATCGCGTACGATTTCCTTGATCGCGGCATAAACCAGGGGCGGTCCTGAGGCCAACAACCGGGCCAGTTCCCAGGCGCGATCCATCAGTTGATCCGCGGCGACGATCTCGTTCACCAGACCCCAGCGATTGGCTTCCTTTGCGTCGAACCACCGGCCGGTAAGCAGCAACTCCATCGCGATGTGGTAAGGGATGCGCTTGGGCAGTTTGACGCTGGCCGCATCCGCGACAGTCCCCGAGCGGATTTCCGGCAGGGCGAACGTGGCGTGGTCGGCGGCAAGGATCATGTCGGCTGACAAGGCCAGCTCCAGCCCGCCGCCACAGGCGATGCCGTTGACGGCCGCGATCACGGGTTTGTTCAGGTCGCGCAGCTCTTGCAAGCCGCCGAACCCTCCGGCGCCATAATCCCCGTCTACCGCATCCCCGTCGGCCGCTGCTTTCAGGTCCCAGCCCGGGCAAAAGAACTTTTCTCCGCCGCCCGTCAGAATGGCCACGCGCAGCTCTGGATCGTCGCGAAACGCGGCGAATACCTCACCCATCCTGCGGCTGGTGACAAGATCGATGGCGTTGGCCTTGGGCCGGTCCAGCGTCACCTCAAGGATCGCTCCGTCGCGGCGGGTTTTGATCGGGTCCATATCTCAGGCCTTTCTTATCAGAGCATCCACGGCAACGGCCTTGTCCGGCGTGCACAGGAGCGGGTTAATCTCGACCTCGCCAAGCGTGTCGGCATTTTGCATGACATAGGCCTGAACGGCCTCGACTGCGGCGATGATTGCATCCATATCAGCCGCCCGTTGGCCGCGATAGCCCGCCAAAAGCGGGGCAATTTTCAATTTGCCAAGCGCGGCACGGATGTCCTCGGGCGTGCTTGGCACCAGCACCGACGCCGTATCGCGCAGGATTTCTGTCAGCACGCCCCCCGCCCCCAATGTCAGGACAAACCCATGCGCCGGGTCACGGACGACACCGACCAGCAATTCGGCAATGGTTCCGGTGATCATCTCTTCGATCAGGATGCTATCTGTGCCAATTTCGGCTGCGACATCGGCCACATCCTCGGCCTTGATGCCCAGCCGAACAGCGCCGTGTTCGGATTTATGCGCAAGCCCAACACCTTTCACGACAAAGGGGGCTTCCATGTCCTGCGCGGCCGAATGGGCCTCTGCCGGGCCGCAAACCGTGCGGCTTTGCGGAACGTGCAGGCCGCATTCGGCCAGCGCCCGTTTCGATTCGCCTTCGGTCAGGGTTTGGGTCGCCTCAGCCGTTCCAGGCAACCAGACAGGATGCGCGGACGGGGGCGAAATCTGACCTGCGGCGCGCGTGGCCGCCAGTGCTTCGCGCAATCCCATGAATGGAACGACACCACCGGCCATCAGGTCTTGCGCGACGTCTTCAGACAGAAGTTCAGGCAGCGTCGCAACAATCGCAAACCGGGCGCCGGTTTCGGCACGCACTCTCAACGCAGCTCGGGTCGCGCAACTCCAGTCGGTCGGATCCGTTGTCGGATAGTCTACGATCGAGAACGTCAGGTCGATGTCGTCACCCGTCATGCCCGACCAGGCCTGTGCCATCGCCTCTTCATCGCGCCAGATATACGTGTGATAATCCAGCGGATTGTTCAACGCGACCATAGGGCCAAGCGCGTCACGCAAGCGCGCCCTTTTGTCATCGCTCAACTGTGGAAAACTCAGGCCGGTGCCGACGGCCATGTCTGCGATCAGGCTCGCCTCACCCCCCGAACAGCTGATCGACGCGATGTTACCCCCGGGGAGCGGCCCGTAGCAGTGCAGCAGTTTCAACGTTTCTAGGAAATCCGGCAACGTCGAAAGACGCGGGATGCCCAATCGGTCCAGCAGCGCCTGCGCGCCTGCATCGCTGCCCGCGAGAGACGCGGTATGAGAGACGGTTGCGGCCTGTGCCTGTTCGGATGCACCGACTTTGAGGGCGACCAGCGGGATGCCCTTTTCGTGGGCCTTCGCGGCCAGCGCCTCCCATTCCCGGATGTCCTTGAACCCTTCGATATGCAGACCCACGGCGGTTACGCGCGGATCATCGATCAAGGCCGAGGCGAGGTCGGCCTGGCTGGTTTGGGCCATGTTTCCGCATGCCATCATGTAGGCAATTGGCAACCCACGTTTCTGCATGGTCAGGTTGATCGAGATGTTCGAACTTTGCGTCAGGATCGCCACGCCCTTGTCCACAGGGGTGGCCCCGTGCTGGTCCGGCCACAACAGCGCCCCATCCAGCGCGTTGATGAAGCCATAGCAGTTCGGGCCAAGAATGGGCATGTCACCGGCTGCGGCAATCAGTTGATCCTGCAAGTCCCCGCCGGTGTCATCTTCGGCAACGGCCTCGGAAAAGCCCGATGCAAAGCACACCGCCCCACCTGCGCCCATACTGGACAGGACACGAACGGCCTCGATGGTGGCGTGGCGGTTGATACCGATAAAAACCGCATCCGGGGCTTCGGGCAGGTCCTCGATGTGGCCGAAAACCTTGTGGCCCGCAATTTCCGACGCTTTGGGATGCACCGGCCAGATTTGACCGGCAAAGCCCATGCGTTCGGATTGCAGAACAACCTGCTGACACCACGCGCCGCCACCGATGACGGCGATGGCTTTCGGGCGCAGCAGCCGGGTCAGGTCTTTGTTCATGGTCAGGCGCCCAGGGGACGTAGAAGATCGCGGCTGATGATGTGGCGCTGAATTTCGCTGGTGCCGTCCCAGATGCGCTCGACCCGGGCATCGCGCCAGAACCGTTCGATCGGGAAATCGTCCATTAAACCCATACCCCCGAATATCTGAAGTGTGGTATCCGTCACCCGCGCCAGCGTTTCCGAGGCATAGAGCTTGGCCGAGGCAATCTCGCGGTTTGATGGCAGGTTTTGATCCAGACGCCACGCGGCCGCGAGTGTCAGCCAATCGGCGGCATCGATCTCGGTGATCATGTCGGCGATCTGGAAGCCGACGCCCTGAAACTTGCCGATGGGCTGGCCGAACTGTTTGCGCTCGGCCGCATAGTTCAGCGCATAGTCAAAGCAGCGCCGCGCGCGACCGACCGAGAACGCCGCGACAGTCAGGCGGGTTGCGTAAAGCCATTCGTTCATCACGGCAAAACCGCCATCAACCTCGCCCAGGACCTGTGCGTCAGGCAGACGGCAGTTGTCGAAATACAAGATATAGTTCTTGTAGCCCTTGTGGCTGACCGAGTTGTAGCCCTCGCGCACTTCAAACCCCGGAGTACCGCGATCCACCAGGAAAGTGGTGATGCGTTTCTTCGGGCCCTTGGGAGTTTCGTCCACGCCGGTCGCGATGAAAACGATGAAGAAATCCGCATGTTCCGCGCCCGAGATGAAATGTTTCGATCCGTTGACAACCCAGTCGCCGCCATCGCGCACCGCCTGGCATTTCATACCACGCACATCCGAACCCGCATCCGGTTCGGTCATCGCCAGAGCGTCCATCTTGTCGCCACGTACGGCAGGCAGAAGATACCGTTCGCGCTGCTCGTCGTTGCAGGCCATCAGGATGTTCTGCGGGCGCCCAAAGAAATGCGTCAGTGCCATTGACCCGCGGCCAAGCTCGCGCTCGACCAAGGTGAAATCCAGATGAGACAGACCTGCGCCGCCGACTTCCTCGGGGAAGTTGCAGGCATAAAAGCCCAGATCGATACATTTCTGCTTGATCTGCTCACCCAGCTCAGGAGGCACGGTTCCCGAACGCTCGACCGCGTCTTCATGCGGGTAGATTTCGTTTTCAACAAAGCTTCGGACCGTCGAGACGATCATGTCCTGTTCTTCTGTCAGACCAAACTGCATGGCGCGTGTTCCCTGGATCGGTGGTTGACCAACCAAACGCCATCGCTCAAGGTCACGGCATGCAGAGTTGATATCAAATCATGCCAAATTCGAAAATTTTGACGCGACAATACAACATCCTGCTCTTCAACGGGTTTTCGAACCATTGCCTTGCAAACATGGTCGAACCGCTCAGGGCTGCGAACAACCTGTCGAGGCAGGTTTTGTATTCGTGGTGTTTCTGCTCCATTGACGGAGACCCCGTTCAAAGTTCCAGCGGCCTTGTCGTTACACCGAATGGTTCAATCTTGGATCAGCAAGGCGACGTTCTGGTGGTCATGCCGTCTTATGGGTATCGCAAGTTGGACACGCGATCGACCACGCGCACCGTGCTGGCTGCGGCCCGAAAACACCGGCAAGTGGCCGGATTGGATACCGGCAGTTGGCTGCTGGCCCGCGCCGGTTTGCTGGATGAGCACCGGGCGACCATTCACTGGGACGAGCTTTCCCGGTTCGAAGAAAGTTTTCCGGCCGTGGATGCGGTGCAGGAACGTTTTGTCATCGATGGCAACAGGCTGACCTGTTCTGGGGCGATGGCCGCGTTCGATCTGGCCTCGGCCCTGATCCGCAAGGATCACGGCCCCCTTTTGTCCATGGAAGTCGGGCATCTTCTGATGAGCCGAAATGGGCAGGATCATTACCCTTTGCCTCTGAAGTCCGAAGACACTTTGGTCAATCGCGCACTGGCTGTCATGCAGGCGAACCTTGAAACACCTCTTTCGATCAGGGAACTGGCCCGCAAGATCGGGTGTTCACAAAAGCGGATCGAAATGCGCGTTCAGGCAGAGCTCAAAACCACGCCGCAGGCGCTGTATCGTCGGCTGAGGCTTAACCTTGCACGCAATCTGGCAGAAGATACCGAGCAGTCCATCGCCGAAATCGCCGGTCGTTGCGGATATGAAAACGCCAGCGCCATGACGCGAGCGTTCAAGGCAGAATTCGGCCAGACACCGACGGCGTTTCGCCACCGAAGCTTGTCTGACGGCTGAATGGGGTGCGCATGGCGATGCCCGCTTTCCTGGAAAACCAAAGAACCCTGGGGGCTATTCCAGCGAAACCCACAGCACCTTGGCGTTTTCTTCGCTGGTCGAAATACACCCATGCCCCATTCCGCTGTCATAATAAAGCGAGTCACCGGCCTTCATTGGCAAGGGGCGGTAGTGTTCAGACACGAAGATAAGTTCACCGCTGAGCACATACATGAATTCTTCTCCGGAATGTCGGATCCACGTCTCGAATTCCGACAGGTCACGCGCCTTGATAGTCGCGATATAGGGCAGCATCCGCTTGCTGGTCAGTTCGGGGCAAAGCAGTTCATGCAGGTAAGTGGGCGTATTCTTGATTTCCCCCTCGCCTTTCGGAGTGAAATCACGGCGGCCTGAAATGCCGGATTGACCCGACTGAAGAAACAACTGCGGGGTGCTCATATCCAGGGCCTGAGTCAGACGCCGTACGATGTCAAAGCTTGGCTTTGTCTGGTTGTTTTCGATCTTGGACAGCGTCGACCGCCCGATACCCGCAGCGCGGCCGGCTTCTTCCAGAGTCCACCCTTTCGCGCGCCGAGCATCGCGGATGGACCGGCCCAGAGCCTCTCCTTCATCCAGATCTTCCTGTCCGGAAACATCATTTCTGCTTTCGTCGCCCATTTAATTCCCCCTGTTTTATCAAAGGTTACATGCCTCCCGGTAAATACGCAACTTCTTGAATAAGAGATTTTTGTTGCCTAAAGCGCATTATTTCCCTTATAGGAAACAAAGTTTCGTACTAAGGATTCGGGGCAAAAGGAGGAGACCATGTTCAAAACGTCGCTGATTGAGGCAGATCCCGTCATTGCCGCGTCCATTTCGCGCGAGGGTGAACGCCAGGCGGAACAGATCGAGTTGATCGCCTCGGAGAACATTGTCTCGAAGGCCGTGATCGAAGCTCAGGGTTCGGTCTTGACCAACAAATACGCCGAAGGCTATCCGGGCCGCCGCTATTATGGCGGCTGCGAATATGTCGATGAGGTCGAAGTCGAGGCGATCGAACGCCTCAAGAAGCTGTTTGGCTGTGAATATGCCAACGTTCAGCCCCATTCCGGCGCACAGGCCAACGGGGCCGTCAAGTTGGCGTTGTTGAACCCGGGCGATACCATTCTTGGCATGTCGCTGGACGCAGGTGGCCATCTGACCCACGGTGCGAAACCGGCGCAGTCCGGCAAATGGTTCCGGCCCGTGCAGTACGGCCTGACCGATGCAGGGCTGATCGATTATGATCAGGTTGCCGAATTGGCGCGGGCGGAAAAGCCCAGGCTGATCATCGCAGGCGCATCCGCCTACTCGCAAAAGATCGACTTTGCCAGATTCCGAAAAATCGCGGACGAGGTTGGCGCATGGTTGTTGGCTGATATGGCTCATATTGCCGGATTGGTGGCGACCGGCCTGCACCCCTCGCCTGTAGGGCACGCACATGTCGTGACCTCGACCACGCACAAAACGCTGCGCGGGCCTCGTGGTGGCATCATCCTGACCAATGACGAGGCGCTGGCGAAAAAGATAAATTCTGCCGTCTTCCCCGGCCTACAGGGTGGCCCGCTGATGCACGTCATCGCAGGCAAGGCGGTGGCTTTTGGCGAGGCGCTGAAACCCGAATTCAAGGAATACATGCAGCGCGTCGTTGACAGCGCATCGGCCTTGGCAAGCGTCATGATGGCGCGCGGATGTGATATCGTTTCCGGCGGCACCCAGAACCACCTGATGCTGGTCGACCTGAGACCTTTGGGCGTCACCGGTAAGGACGCCGAAGCCGCGCTGGAGCGCGCCGGGTTTACCTGCAACAAAAACAGCGTTCCCGGAGATCCAGAGAAACCAACCATCACCAGCGGCATCCGTCTGGGCACCGCCGCCGGGTGCAGCCGTGGCTTTGGCCCGGAAGAATTCAGGAGGATCGGCCATCTGATCGGTGATGTTCTGGACGCGCTCGCGCAGTCACCGGAAGGTGACGAAGCCGTCGAACAGGAAACCCGCAAACAGGTTCGCGCTCTTTGCGCAAGCTACCCGATCTACTGAAAGTACGCGAAATGAATACCTATGACCTCATCGTTATCGGGGGCGGACCGGGTGGCTATGTTGCCGCGATCCGCGCGGCTCAGCTGGGGCTGAAAGTGGCCTGTGTCGAAGGGCGCGGCGCACTGGGCGGTACCTGTCTGAACGTGGGGTGCATCCCCTCCAAAGCGTTGCTGACCTCCTCGGCCAAATATGCCGAGCTTGCACATCTCTCCTCCCATGGCATTGCGGTCGAGGGGGCCAGCATCGACGTCAGTGCGATGATGGGGCGCAAGGACAAGATCGTCGGTGATCTGACCAAGGGCATCGCATTCCTGTTCAAGAAGAACGGCGTCGATCTGATTGAAGGATGGGCCAGCATCCCGGCCACTGGTCAGGTCAAGGTCGGCGACAGCACATACGAAGCAAAGAACATCCTGATTGCGACAGGATCCGAGCCGACCTCACTGCCGGGGATCGAGATTGATGAGCAGGATGTGCTCAGTTCGACCGGTGCAATCGCGTTGGAACGCGTGCCGGATCATCTGGTTGTGATCGGTGCAGGTGTGATCGGTCTGGAACTTGGGCAGGTCTGGGCGCGTCTGGGCGCCAAGGTCACCGTGGTCGAATATCTGGATCGCGTTTTGCCCGGCATCGATGGCGAGATCGCCAAGCTGGCGCAGCGGGCCCTGTCAAAACGCGGTTTGAAATTCCAACTGGGCCGTGCTTTGAAGTCTGTCGATAAAACCGATACGGGTTTGTCGCTGACGGTGGATCGTGTTGGCAAGGACAAGGAAGAAGTGATCGAGGCCGACAAGGTTCTGATCGCTGTGGGCCGTCGCCCGGTGACGCGCGGGCTTGGGCTGGAAGAGCTGGGCGTGGCCGTGAACCCGCGTGGCTTCATCGAAGTCGACAGCACATTCCAGACGTCGGTGCCCGGTATCTATGCCATTGGTGACTGTGTTCCCGGCCCGATGCTGGCCCACAAGGCCGAAGAGGACGGTGTTGCCTGTGTCGAGAAGCTAGCCGGCGAAGCCGGTCATGTCGATTACAACACCGTGCCGGGTGTGGTCTATACCGATCCCGAAGTGGCCTCGGTTGGTCAGACCGAAGAGGCTCTGAAAGACGCGGGCGTCGAATATGTTGTCGGCAAGTTTGCTTTCATGGCCAATTCGCGGGCACGCTCGACAGGTGAAACAGATGGCGCGGTCAAGGTTCTGGCCGGTTCCGACGGCAAGATCCTCGGGGCTCATATCTGTGGTGCCCATGGCGGCGATCTGATCGCCGAGTTGGTTCTGGCCATGTCCAAAGGTGCCGCGGTCGCCGATGTTGCAGCCTCGTGCCATGCGCATCCTGCCATGGGTGAGGCGGTCAAGGAAGCCTGTCTCGACGCCATGGGGCGTGCGATTCACGCTTAACGAGGTTTGCCAGATGACAATCCAGCTTAGACCACGCCACCCGGAAAAGGCCAAAAAGGCCGACAGCGTGATCCCGCGTAAGCCCAAGTGGATTCGCAAGAAAAAAGGTGACAGCGCCGCGTATTACGAAACCCGACGTCTGATGCGGGATCACGATCTGGCAACGGTCTGCGAAGAAGCGGCCTGCCCCAATATCGGCGAATGCTGGTCCAAGCGCCATGCAACCATGATGATCATGGGCGAGATCTGCACACGGGGCTGTTCGTTCTGCAATGTGGCCACCGGCCGCCCCGATGCGCTGGACGCGTTCGAACCCGGCCGGGTTGCGGCGGCGGTCAAGAAACTGGGCCTGCGCCACGTGGTGATTACATCTGTTGATCGCGATGATCTGGCCGATGGCGGGGCCGAGCATATCGCCCAGACAATCCGCGCCGTACGCCATCAGAACCCCGGCACCACTGTCGAGGTTCTGACCCCCGACTTCCTGGGCAAGGGCGACGCCGCAAATATCGTCTTTGACGCAGTGCCGGACGTGTTCAACCACAATCTGGAAACCGTCCCGCACCTGTATCCGACGGTTCGTCCCGGCGCGCGCTATTATGCGTCGCTGCGGCTGCTGGACGATGCCAAACGCTCGAACCCCGAGATTTTCACCAAGTCGGGTCTGATGGTCGGCTTGGGCGAAAGCCTCAACGACGTGCGTCAGGTGATGGATGATCTGCGCGCGGCCAATGTCGATTTTCTGACTATCGGGCAGTATCTGCAACCGACGCCGAAACATCATCCGATTGACCGGTTCTGGTCGCCCGAGGAGTTCGCCCAACTGGAACAGATCGCTCGTTCCAAGGGCTTTTTGCACGTGTCAGCCACGCCGCTGACCCGTTCGTCGTTCCATGCGGACGAAGACTTTGCCGCCCTCAAGCAGGCCCGTCAGCGGGCCTTCGCCAGCGGGGCATAACCAAACGCAAATGGGAGGGAAACCATGGAAGCGTTAAATTCAATCGTAGGGGCCATCAATGGCGTCGTATGGGGGCCGATGATGCTGGTCCTCATCCTCGGCGTTGGCTTCTTCCTGCAGGTCGGGCTGAAATTCATGCCGATCCTGCGCATCGGCACAGGCTTCAGCCTGTTGTTCAAAGGCCGTGAAGGTCAGGGCGAAGGGCAGATCAGCCCGTTCAACGCACTGATGACTTCGCTGTCGGCGACCATCGGTACAGGTAACATCGCCGGTGTGGCCACTGCTGTCTTCCTGGGCGGTCCAGGCGCCTTGTTCTGGATGTGGATGACCGCCCTGGTGGGCATGGCCACCAAATATGCCGAAGCCGTCTGCGCGGTGAAATATCGCGAGAAAGACGAGCTGGGCAACTATGTCGGCGGCCCGATGTACTACATCAAAAACGGTCTGGGCGCGAAATGGGCCTGGCTGGGCGTGGCTTTCGCCCTGTTCGGCGCGGTTGCCGCCTTTGGCATCGGCAACGGTGTGCAGGCCAACGGTGTTGCTCAGGTGCTGGAAGCCAATTTTGGCCTGAACACCTCGGTCACCGGCGTTGTTCTGATGGTTCTGACTGCAGCCGTTATCCTGGGTGGTATCACCCGCATCGGTGCGGTTGCCGGTAAGCTGGTCCCCTTCATGGCCGTTGCCTATATCATCGCGGGCCTGCTGGTTCTGCTGATCAACATCGGCAACATCGGACATGCGCTGTCGCTGGTCTTTACCTATGCGTTCACCCCGTCCGCCGCAGAAGGTGGTTTCGCGGGTGCAGCCGTCTGGGCCGCCATCCGCTTCGGTGTGGCACGTGGTGTGTTTTCGAACGAGGCCGGTCTGGGTTCGGCCCCGATCGCGCATGCCGCTGCCGAGACCAAGGGTCCGGTCAACCAGGGCCTGATCGCGATGCTGGGTACGTTCATCGATACCATCATCGTCTGCTCGATCACCGGTCTGGCCATCATCGCGTCGGGGGCATGGACATCGGGTGAATCCGGTGCGGCGCTGACGAGCCACGCGTTCGAATTGTCGCTGCCGGGTATCGGCGGGTATCTGATCGCCATCGCGCTGTCGATCTTTGCCTTCACCACCATCCTCGGCTGGTCGTTCTACGGCGAGAAATGTGTCGAGTTCCTGCTGGGCGTGAAATCCCTGATGCCCTACCGCGTTCTGTGGATCGTGATGATCTACTTCGGCGCAACTGCGGATCTGGGCTTCATCTGGCTGCTGGCCGATACGCTGAACGCCATGATGGCCATCCCGAACCTGATCGCCCTGGCGCTGCTGAGCCCGATCGTCTTCAAACTGACGAAAGAGTTCTTCGCCTCGGGCGGCAAGTCCGAAGAGCCGGGCGGCACACCTGCCGAATAAGATCGGCCCGACCAAAACGGGGGGCCATCCCGGCCCCCCGCCTTTGAAACCGAATTCAATATCTCGAGGAGAGACGTGATGGCCACTAAAATCCTGCTGCCCATTGATCACACCGACGACCGCTCGTGGAAACTGGCCCTGTCGACCGCCTTGGAACAGGCAAAATTCTACGGTGCCGAACTGCATGCGGTTGCCGTCATCCCCGAGATCATCCAGCTGCCGAACCTTCCCGCCAACTATGGTGCCGGCGCAAAGGACCACGTGCGGGGTGCGGTTCAGGCGATTCTGGATCATGCCAAGGCTTCCGACGTGCCGGTCCATGTCGAAGAAGGCAGTGTTTACCGCGAAATCCTGAAGCTTGCCTACAAGGAAGGCTTTGATCTGATCGTCATGGCATCGACCAAGGGCGATTTCCCGAACTACGAGATTGGCCCGAACCTGGCCCGTGTCGTGCGCAATGCGCATTGCACCGTCATGGTCGTCCGCGACCAGTCCCGCTGATTGAAAGGTTGAAGAAATGACCACACCGAAGCGCACGCCCTTGTATGACCTTCACGTCGAGCTTGGCGGCAAGATGGTTGATTTTGCGGGTTGGGAGATGCCTGTTCAGTATCCTTTGGGGATCATGGGAGAGCATAAGCAGTGCCGGGGGAAGGCGGCGTTGTTTGATGTGTCTCACATGGGTCAGGTGATCCTGCGCGGTGAGAATGTGGGTGAGAAGCTGGAAGCTCTGTGCCCGCAGGCCTATGCGACGCTGAAGGAAGGCAAGGCGCGGTACGGGTTCTTCACCAATGCCGAAGGCGGGATCATGGACGATTTGATCGTGTCGAATGCGGGGGATCACTACTTTGTGGTGGTGAACGCGGCGCTGCGCCATCAGGACATTCCGCATATGCGCGACAATCTGGACGGGGTTGAGGTGACCGAGATCTTCGACCGCGCGCTGGTGGCCGTGCAAGGCCCCAAGGCCGAAGATGTGGTGGGCGCGCTCTGCCCCGCGGCGCGCGATCTTAAGTTCATGGAAACCACGATTGCCGACATCCTGGGTGTCGAATGCCGTATCTCGCGCCTGGGCTATACCGGCGAGGACGGGTACGAGATCTCGATCCCCGAGGATAAGGCGATCGAGATCACACGGGCCTTCCTGGCGCATGAGGAGTGCGAACCGGCGGGTCTGGGCGCGCGCGACAGCCTGCGGCTTGAGGCCGGGCTGTGCCTCTATGGCAATGACATCGACCAGAGCACCTCGCCGGTCGAGGCCAGCCTCGGCTGGGCGATGCAGAAGCGCCGCAAGGAAGAAGGTGGTTTTCCGGGGGCGGAGCGTATCCAGCGCGAACTGGCCGAGGGCGCAGCCCGCAAGCTGGTGGGCATCAAGCCCGACGGCCGTGCGCCGGCGCGTCAGGGCGTGGAAGTGCAATGCCTAGAGGGTAACACCATCGGTCAGATCACCTCGGGCAGCTTTGGCCCCACGGTCGGCGGCCCGGTTGCGATGGGTTATGTGAGCAAAGGCCATGGCGCGCCGGGCGAGAAGGTGAACCTGATCATCCGGGGCAAGGCGCAACCGGCGCAGATCGTGGCGCTGCCCTTCGTCAAACAGAATTACAAGCGTTGAAGTCAGGAGAGAGAAGCATGGCAACCTATTATTCCGAAGAGCATGAATGGCTGAGCGTCGAAGGCGACACCGCCACGCTGGGCATCACCAAACACGCGGCTGAACAGCTGGGTGAGGTGGTGTTTGTCGAGCAGCAGGAAGTGGGCGACGAGTTTGAGAAAGACGGCGAGATCGGTGTGATCGAATCCGTCAAGGCGGCCTCGGAACTCTATGCTCCGGTCGATGGTGAGATCGTCGAGGTGAACGAGGCGCTGGCCGACAATCCCGGCGCGCTGAACGACGACCCCGAGGGCGAGGCCTGGATCTACAAGATCAAGATCAGTGACGCGTCGCAGCTCGAGGATCTGATGGACGAAGCCGGATACAAAGCCTTCATCGGGTAAACCCGAACGGAGTCCCGGCATGGGGCTCCATCGAATTAATTGATGCCGCCGAATTTGGGCCCCGCCCTTCATCTGGCAAGAAATATCCCCGCCGGAGGCTCCCGCAGTCTCCGCCGGCCCTGACCTATCCATGGGAGCGCTGCAATGGCCTTCAAACTGACCGACTACGAAGCCTATGATTTTGCCAACCGTCGCCATATCGGTCCCAGCCCGACCGAGATGCGCGACATGCTGCAGGTGATCGGCTTCAAGACGCTGGACGAGCTGATCGACGCCACCGTCCCCCCGGCGATCCGGCAGAAACAGCCGCTGGACTGGGGTCCGGCGATGACGGAACGCGATGCGCTTTTCCACATGAAACAGGTTGCGGGGAAGAACAAGGTTCTGACCTCGCTGATCGGTCAGGGCTATTACGGCACCACCACGCCTGCGCCGATCCTGCGCAACATCCTGGAAAACCCGGCCTGGTATACCGCCTACACGCCGTACCAGCCCGAGATCAGCCAGGGCCGACTCGAGGCGCTCTTGAACTTCCAGACCATGGTCAGCGACCTGACCGGGCTCGATGTGGCCAACGCCTCGCTGCTGGACGAGGCGACCGCGGCGGCCGAAGCGATGGCGATGGCCAAGCGCGGCGGCCGGTCCAAGGCCAACAACGCGGCCTTCTTCGTTGACAAGAACTGCCACCCGCAGACCATCGCGGTGATCAAGACCCGGGCCGAGCCTCTGGGCATCGACGTGCAGGTCGCCGACCCGGATCAGCTGGACGCGGGCGCGGTATTCGGCGCGATCTTCCAGTATCCGGGCACCTATGGCCATGTGCGCGACTTCACCGCCGAGATCGCGGCGCTGCATGAACACAAGGCCATCGCCATCGTCGCCGCCGACATCCTGTCGCTGGCGCTGCTGAAGTCACCGGGCGAGATGGGCGCGGACATTGCCATCGGCTCGACCCAGCGCTTTGGTGTGCCGATGGGCTATGGCGGCCCGCACGCCGCCTACATGGCCACCACCGACAAGCTGAAGCGATCCATGCCGGGCCGGATCATCGGTGTGTCCATCGACAGCCGCGGCAACAAGGCCTACCGCCTGTCGTTGCAGACCCGCGAGCAGCACATCCGCCGCGAGAAGGCGAACTCGAACGTCTGCACCGCGCAGGCGCTGCTGGCGGTGATTGCCTCGATGTATGCGGTCTATCACGGCCCCGACGGCATCAAGGCGATTGCCCAGTCGGTGCACCGCAAGACCTCGCGCCTGGCCGCCGGCCTGGAAGAGGCGGGCTTCTCGGTCGAACCCGAGGTGTTCTTCGACACGATCACGGTCGAGGTCGGCCATCTGCAGAAGACGGTGATGGAGGCCGCCGTGGCGCGCGGCGTCAACCTGCGCAAGGTGGGCGACACCCGCGTCGGCATCAGCCTGGACGAACAGACCCGCCCCGAGACGATTGAGGCGGTCTGGGGCGCCTTCGGCATCGACCGCAAGGATGACAGCTCGAACAAGCAATACCGCCTGCCGGATTATGCGCTGCGTGAAAGCGCCTATCTGACCCACCCGATCTTCCACCAGAACCGGGCCGAGGCCGAGATCACCCGCTATATGCGTCGTCTGGCCGACCGCGACCTGGCGCTGGACCGGGCGATGATCCCGCTGGGGTCCTGCACCATGAAGCTGAACGCCACGATCGAGATGATCCCGGTCACCTGGCCCGAGTTCGGCAATCTGCACCCGTTCTGCCCCGAAGATCAGGCGCAGGGCTATCACGAGATGATCGCCGATCTGAACGACAAGCTGTGCCAGATCACCGGCTATGACGCGATCTCCCAGCAGCCCAACTCGGGCGCGCAGGGCGAATATGCGGGCCTGCTGACCATCCGCAACTATCACTTTGCGCGCGGCGAAGGGCACCGCAATGTCTGCCTGATCCCGACCTCGGCCCATGGCACCAACCCGGCCTCGGCGCAGATGGTGGGCTGGCAGGTCGTGCCGGTGCAGGCGGATGACAAGGGCAATATCGATGTCGCCGACTTCCGCGCCAAGGCGGAAAAGCACTCGGATCATCTGGCCGCCTGCATGATCACCTACCCGTCCACTCATGGTGTGTTCGAGACCACCGTGCAGGAGGTCTGCCAGATCACCCATGACCACGGCGGCCAGGTCTATATCGACGGCGCCAACATGAACGCCATGGTGGGCCTGTCGCGCCCCGGCGACATCGGCGGCGACGTCAGCCACCTGAACCTGCACAAGACCTTCTGCATCCCGCATGGCGGCGGCGGCCCCGGCATGGGTCCGATCGGCGTCAAGGCGCATCTGGCCGAGCACCTGCCCGGGCACCCGGAATACGGCACCGCCGTGGGCCCGGTCTCGGCGGCGCCCTTCGGGTCTCCGTCCATTCTGCCGGTCAGCTGGGCCTATGTGCTGCTGATGGGCGGCGCGGGTCTGACCCAGGCGACCAAGGTGGCGATCCTGAACGCCAACTACATCGCGGCGCGGCTCAAGGATGCCTATCCGATCCTCTATACCTCGGAAACGGGGCGTGTGGCGCATGAATGCATCCTCGACACCCGGCCCCTGGACGCCGAGGCGCATGTCACCGTCGATGACGTGGCCAAACGCCTGATCGATTCAGGCTTCCACGCGCCAACGATGAGCTGGCCGGTGGCCGGCACCCTGATGGTGGAACCCACGGAATCGGAACCCATGGCCGAACTGGACCGTTTCTGCGACGCCATGCTGTCGATCCGTTCGGAAGCGCAGGACATCATCGACGGCAAGATCGACGCGGAAAACAACCCGCTGAAAAACGCCCCCCACACGGTGCGCGATCTGGTCGGCGACTGGGACCGCCCCTACACCCGCGAACAAGCCTGCTTCCCGCCGGGTTCCATGGGCGTCGACAAATACTGGTCCCCCGTCAACCGCGTCGACAACGCATACGGTGACAGAAACCTCGTCTGCACATGCCCCCCAATGGACGCATACGCAGACGCCGCGGAATAACAGCAACAACCCCGCCGAGTTTCGGCGGGGTTTTTCGCCAATCGGAAACTCATGTTCTGATTTGTGCCCTCTTTGGATGTCGTTTTTACCCAGCGAAGCGTCTTTTTCGCTTGCTGCGGGTGCGAAGGGCCCATAGCTCTGTGCGTGGGACACCCCTCCCCAACGAGGGGCGTGTATCTGGAAGGGTAATACAGATGAGCACTCAAAAACCGGCGACGCGGCCGGCAAATCCGCGTTTTTCCTCGGGCCCTTGCGCCAAACCCCCCACATTTGATCTGACCAAACTGGCCGATGCCGCCTTGGGACGCTCGCACCGTGCCGCCGTTGGCAAGGACAAGCTGAAAGCGGCCATCGAAGGCACGCGCGAGGTGCTTGGCATTCCGGCAGATTACAGGATCGGCATTGTTCCCGCCTCGGACACGGGCGCGGTTGAGATGGCTCTTTGGTCGCTATTGGGCGAACGCAAGGTCGAGATGCTGGCGTGGGAAAGCTTTGGGTCCGGTTGGGTGACCGATGTGGTCAAGCAGCTTAAGATCGACGCCGAGGTGAAGACCGCCGATTACGGACAGATCGTGGATCTGGCATCGGTCGATTTCGCCAATGACGTGGTCTTTACGTGGAATGGCACCACCTCGGGCGTGCGCGTGCCGAATGGCGACTGGATCGCCGATGATCGTCAGGGTCTGACGATCTGCGACGCAACCTCGGCTGCCTTTGCGATGGACCTGCCCTGGGACAAGCTGGATGTGACCACCTTCAGCTGGCAGAAGGTTCTGGGCGGTGAGGCCGCGCATGGGATGCTGATCCTGTCGCCGCGCGCCGTTGAACGTCTGGAGAGCTACACCCCTGCATGGCCGCTGCCCAAGATTTTCCGCCTGACCAAGGGTGGCAAGCTGATCGAAGGCATCTTTACCGGGGCGACGATCAACACGCCGTCGATGCTGGCGGTTGAGGATTATCTGTTTGCACTGGATTGGGCGCGCTCGGTGGGCGGTCTGAAGGGCCTTACAGCCCGCGCGAACGCCAATGCCGATGCAGTGCATGCGTTCTGCGACCGGAACGACTGGATCGAAAACCTGGCCGCAGACGCTGCGACGCGGTCGAACACATCCGTCTGTCTGAAATTCACCGACGCCCGAATTCAGGACGGCGCAAGCTTTGCCAAGGCTGTGGCCAAGCGGCTGGAGTCCGAGAATATCGCGCTGGACATCGGTGCCTATCGCGACGCGCCTGCGGGCTTGCGGATCTGGTGCGGCGGTACGGTCGAGACCTCGGACATCGAAGCGATGCTGCCTTGGCTAGCATGGGCCTTTGAGGCCGAAATCGCGGCGCAGACAGAAGCCGCCTGATCGCATCCCATCTCCACCGGGCCGCATCGGCCCGGACCTCTCAATACATTCAAGGACCACAAACATGGCTCCCAAAGTACTCGTTTCCGACAAACTCAGCGAAACCGCCGTTCAGATTTTCCGTGATCGCGGCATCGACGTGGATTTCATGCCCGATCTGGGCAAGGACAAGGACAAGTTGGCCGAGGTGATCGGCCAGTATGATGGTCTTGCCATCCGCTCGGCCACCAAGGTCACGCCGACCATTCTCGAAAAAGCCGACAAGCTGAAGGTGATCGGCCGCGCTGGAATTGGCACTGACAATATCGACAAGGAAGCGGCGTCGAAAAAAGGTGTGATCGTGATGAACACGCCATTCGGCAACATGATCACCACTGCCGAACACGCCATTGCGATGATGTTTGCCGTGGCGCGGCAGATCCCCGAGGCCTCGACTTCGACCCATGCGGGCAAGTGGGAAAAGTCCAAGTTCATGGGGATCGAGCTGACCAACAAGACGCTCGGCGTCATTGGTGCGGGGAACATCGGTGGCATCGTGTGCGAGCGCGCGCTTGGCCTGAAGATGAAAGTCATCGCCTATGATCCCTATCTGGGCGAAGAGAAAGCCGCCAAGATGGGCGTGGAAAAGGTAGAGCTGGACGAGTTGCTGTCCCGCGCCGACTTCATCACCCTGCACGTGCCGCTGACGGATCAGACCCGCAATATTCTGAGCCGTGAGAACCTTGCCAAGACCAAGAAAGGCGTGCGCATCATCAACTGTGCTCGGGGTGGTCTGGTCGATGAGGAGGCCTTGGCCGAGGCGCTGCAATCCGGTCACGTTGCGGGCGCCGCGTTTGACGTGTTCGGTGAGGAACCCGCCAAGGACAACCCCCTGTTCAATCTGCCCAACGTGGTCTGCACGCCGCATCTTGGTGCAGCAACGACCGAAGCGCAGGAGAATGTGGCGCTGCAAGTGGCCGAGCAGATCTCGAACTATCTGCTGACAGGTGCGGTCGAGAACGCTTTGAACATGCCCAGTGTAACGGCGGAAGAAGCCAAGGTGATGGGGCCGTGGATCAAGCTGGCCGGCCATCTGGGCAGCTTTATCGGCCAGATGACGGATGAGCCGGTCAAGGCGATCAATATCCTGTATGATGGTGTGGCCGCTGAAATGAACCTGGCGGCGTTGAACTGCTCGGTGGTTGCCGGGATCATGAAAAAGTTCAACCCCGAGGTGAACATGGTGTCGGCCCCGGTTGTCGCCAAGGAACGTGGGATTAAGATCTCGACCACCAATCAGGACAAATCGGGTGCGTTTGAGGGCTATATCAAAGTCACCGTTGTGACCGACAAGCGCGAGCGTTCTATCGGCGGCACCGTGTTCAGCGACGGCAAACCGCGGTTCATCCAGATCAAGGGCATCAATATCGACGCCGAGGTCGGTGCCCATATGCTCTACACCACCAACGAAGACGTGCCGGGCATCATCGGTGCTTTGGGGCAGACCATGGGCGAGAACAACGTCAACATCGCGAACTTTACCCTTGGTCGATCCGAGGCCGGAGGAGAAGCGATTGCGTTGCTTTATGTCGACGAGCCCGTTCCGGCCGAGGCACGCGCCAAGCTGGCGGAAACGGGTCTGTTCACGCAGATCAAGCCGCTGGAATTTGATGTCACCTGACGAGGCCTGTTGAGTTTGAGAAACAGTTCAGGACCCGGTTGACCGAAGGCCCGGGTCCTTTGTTTTCTCGGGCTGCAATCTGCGGCACAAGCAAGCTGAACCTTACCGTCGGAGGATCTATGACACAGCCTGTCTACGTTGTTGGTGATCTGCACGGGCAGGTGGCCGAGCTGGAACGCGCGCTGTCTCTGATCCGGGGTGATGGCGGCCCGGACGCCCAGATCGTGTTTCTAGGTGATTACGTGGATCGCGGCCCTGACAGCCGCGGGCTGATCGAGCGTCTGATTGCCGGGCGCGACGCGGGTCTGAACTGGATCACTTTGCTGGGCAACCATGATCGCATGTTCGCCTGGTTCATGGAGGATACGCCGCGTCACGATCCGCATTTGCTTGTCGGGTATCATTGGCTGCATGAAAGGCTGGGTGGGGTCGAGACCCTGCGCAGTTATGGCGTGGAATTCGAAGGCCAGATTCGTCTGGAAGATCTGCATCAGATGGCGCAGGCGGCGGTGCCGAAATCGCACCTGACCTTTCTGCGAGATCTGGTTCTGATGCATCAGACGCCCGAGCTTGCCTTTGTTCACGCAGGCATTCGCCCGGGCGTGCCGCTCAACGCGCAGGGGGACAACGACCTGGTCTGGATCAGGCAGGATTTTCATGCTCATCGGGGTCCGCATCCCAAGCTGATCGTGCATGGTCATACTCCGGTGGACCGGGCAACGCATTATGGAAATCGCGTCAATCTGGACACAGGTGCTGGATATGGGCGCCCGGTGGGTGTCGCTGTGTTCGAAGGGCAGACTTGCTGGGAATTGACCGATCAGGGCCGTTTGTCGTTGACCCCCTAGATCACCTCGCCCGGCCAAGAAATTTGGAGATTGAAGATGTATGTCGCCACTTTGCTGACCAATCCGGCAGCGCCTTCGCTGGACAGCGCATTACCCGAGTCACTGCGCAATGCGTGGGGTGGCGGGGACATCTTCTGGCTCAACCCGGATGAGGCGGCAGAATTCGAGTTGAACGCCATCCCCGACAATCGCTGGGACGTTTGGGCAGACTTGCAGGGTATGGGCGTGGACCTGATTTTGCAGCCTGCGCAGGGGCGGCGCAAACAGATGCTGCTGGCCGATATGGACAGCACCATGATCCAGCAGGAATGCATTGACGAACTGGCGGATGAGGCTGGCGTCGGCGAAAGGGTCAAGGACATCACCGCCCGCGCCATGAACGGAGAGCTGGATTTCGAAGGTGCCCTGATCGAGCGGGTTGGTTTGCTGAAGGATCTGGATGAAAGCGTCATCGGCAAAGTCCTGCGCGAACGGATCACCCTGATGCCCGGAGGCAGGGAATTGCTGGCGACGATGCGGGCCAACGGGGCCTATACAGCATTGGTATCCGGTGGCTTTACGGCCTTTACCGCCCGGGTGGCAGAGCTTTTGGGGTTCGATGAAAACCGCGCCAACACTTTGCTGGCGGAAGATGGCAAGCTGACCGGAGACGTCGCGCGTCCTATTCTGGGGCGTCAGGCCAAGGTCGAAGCGCTGGCGCAGATTTCAACGCGTCGGGGCCTGTCGGAAAGTGATGTGATTGCCGTGGGTGACGGGGCCAATGACCTTGGAATGCTTGGCCGGGCCGGGACCGGGGTTGCCCTTCATGCCAAACCGTCGGTGGCCGCACAATGTGATGTGCGGGTGAATCACGGCGACCTGACGGCACTGCTTTATCTACAAGGGTACAGTCGCGCGGATTTCGCCGAATCCTGACAGGGCTTTTCATTATTTAACATTTGTGTTAAATAGAAGTCATGAGCACGCTTCTGACCACCTTTTCCGCTTTGTCTGATGCCACCCGGTTCTCGATTGTCGAGCAACTGATGGAGCAGGGCGAACTGCCCGCTGGTGAACTGATCGAAGGGCGCGGCATGTCCGGCGCCGCGATTTCGCGCCACCTCAAGGTGCTGCGCGAGGCCGGGTTGGTGCAGCAGCGTGTGCGGGGCACCCAACGGATGTACTCCATCCGGTCCGACGGGCTGCGTATGATTGCCGACTGGACGATCTCCAAACGGCAATTCTGGGAAAGCAGCCTTGATCGCCTCAGTGATATCATCGAAAGGGAGAATTCATGGCCGACCTGAAACTGGAACGGGATTTCCCCGTCAGCCCAGAGGACCTGTTTGCATGGATCAGTGACGGCAGCCGGTTGTTGCAATGGTGGGGCCCCGAAGGGATGCACGTGCCTGAACACAATCTGGATTTCTCGCGCACCGGCCCGTGGTATTCGGTCATGGAAAACGGCGAGGGCCAGCAATACAAGGTCTCGGGCCACGTCACGCATGTCGACCCTCCAAACTCGGTGGGGTTTACCTGGGGCTGGCATGACGATCAGGATCAGCGCGGGGCCGAAAGCCACGTCACCTTCACAGTCAAAGCGACAGGCACGGGGTCGCGCCTGGTTTTGGACCACCGCGAACTGGCCGATGCCGAAGCAGCCGCGAACCACAATCAGGGCTGGACGTCTTCGCTGCGCAAACTCGAAGCGAAGTGCAAATAAGTTTTCATCAGGGAGGAGCGATATGCCCCAATATTTGTTTGTTTATCACGGGGGACACACCCCGACCGACCCCGCCGAGATCGAGGCGACCATGGCCGCCTGGGGCGCCTGGTTTCAGGATATGGGAGACGCCCTCGATATCCCCGGAAACCCGGTGGGGCAGTCTTACACCGTCAGCAACAACGGAGTGGTCGATAACGGCGGCGCAAACCCGGCCTCGGGCTTCACGGTGATCAAAGCTGACAGTATCGATGCTGCGACCGAGATGGCCAAGGGCTGTCCGATGGTCGTCAACGGCACAGGCTCGGTTGAAGTGGCCGAGGTGCACGAGATCGAGATGTAGTGGCCTTAGCCGGGGAAACCCGGCGCAGGTTTGATCACGCCGCATTCCAGCCCCCGGCGGCTGTATTGCGTGGCGTTCATGAATTTGCGGGTGGCCGGGTGATCGGCCTCCAGCACACCAAGGCTCACCAGAATAGCGGCGATGGCGCATTCGCTGGCCCGTGTGGTGCCATCGGTGATCTTCAGCGCAACGCCCATGCGTTTTTCCGGGATGATGGCCACAAACACCGCCTCGGCCCCGGTCTTGATGGCGACGCGCCCGTTCATGGCGCGCATCAGTTCGGTGCAGGCCCGGGTCTCACCGGCAACCAGTTCCGGGTGTTTCACCATCGCGGCCACCAGCTGCATCGCTGCATCGCTGGAGCGGTCGGACCGGTCTGCGGCTGAAGCAAACCAAGCCATCGAACGTGCCAAACCGAAAAGCGATGTGGCGAAATTCGGGGCGGAACAGCCATCGATGCCGTATGCCGGGCTGGTCTCGGCCGTTGTTTCTTCGACGGCAGATAGGCAGGCTTGTTGCACCGGATGATCAATTTCAAGGTATTCCGGCCCGGCGCCCATATGCTGTGCCAGAGTCAGAAAGCCGCAATGCTTGCCGGAACAGTTGTTGTGGATCTGGCAAGGCGTGTCGTCCGCCAAAATCAGCCGGTCGCGCGCGGCGGTGTCGGCGGGCTCCTGTGGGCCGCACCGAAGATCGTGCTCGTTCAACCCCAGATGGTCCAGCCACGCCGTCACGCGATCCGTGTGGATTGCCGCCCCGTTATGCGAAGCGCAGGCCAACGCGAGGTGTTCGCTGGTCAGCCCGTATTTCGCCGCTGCCCCTGATGTGACCAACGGAAGCGCTTGAATCATCTTGGCCGATGACCGCGGGTATATGACGGATTGCGGGTCGCCCCAACTGCGCACGATCTGGCCCGTGTCATCGCAAATAACCGCATGACCCAGATGCAGACTTTCCAGCAGAGGGCCGCGCCAAAGTTCTGTCATGGGTACGGGCTGCGTCATCTGGACCTCCGAAATTTATGCGCAAAATTCTGCCAATCGCCCTTTCGCCTGTGGCGAAATCTGCGTTAGTGTGTGTATGTCGGCAATCATCGGAAGACGCAAACGAATAGACGAACTGGCAGGGTTCGCAGACGTGTCCGATGGGTATGAGGTAAGGGTCGAGCTAGGAGGCTGGACAAATGGGATCAATGCTCGTTCGCACGATAGCGGGCCTGTGTATGGCAGGCATCGCAGCAACATCTGCAATCGCCCAACAGGCGACAAGCACCAACCGCGTTGCTGCAAAAACGGATTGGAGCGTTTTTGTCGAAGACGATCCCACCGAATGCTGGAGCGTCTCGGCACCCAAGGAAACCGTAAACACCCGCGGTGGACGTGTGGTTTCCGTACGGCGCAGCGATATCCTGCTGTTTGTGTTCTATCGCCCGAATGCCGAGGTGAAAGGCCAATTGACCTTTACCGGCGGCTACCCGTTTGCCGCGGGTTCGACGGTGAACCTGAATGTGGACGGGACCGAGTTCGAACTGTTCACAGAAGGCGAATGGGCCTGGGCCGCATCGGATGCGGATGATGCCAAGATCATCACCGCCCTGAAGCGCGGAACCGAGGCTGTTCTGACCGCCCGGTCCGAGCGCGGTACGCAGACGAAAGACACCTTCTCGCTGCTGGGCTTTACCGCAGCGATTGAAGACGCTGAGAAGCGCTGCACCAACTGATCTTGTCGCGTCGAGTGTTGAAAAGGCCCCGCCTCGTAGCGGGGCTTTTGACGTCTGGTCATCTGCCAGTTTTGATCCGTATCAAAGTTTCGCGCTCGGCAATGTGAACTAAGTGGTTCAGCCACCTAGAGAGGACATCGTGATGAAACAGAAAATTTGGATCACTCTGGTTCTTGCCGCATCCGTCGCCGTGCTGAGCGCTTGCGAGAAGAACGCTGATTCCTATCCGATATCGGGCGAGCAATGTGGCCCGGAAGATCCGGTTCAGACCCTGGACGCCAGTGATTGCTACACACCGCCGCCGGTAAACTGATCAAAAAGGCCCGGCATGTGCATCGTGCCGGGCCTGCCGGCTTAGGAAACCTTTTGATCTTTGCGCAGGTTCCTATATAGAGGCGCATCCCAAGCCCGATTCCGTCGAGATACGCCAATGTCGCCTAAAGCGCCGATCACCCAAGACGTCATGACCATCCCGCGCAAACTGCCCGACGGGAAGATCAACCTCGTCGGCCTTACGCGCGACCGTTTGCGCGAAACCTTGATTGAACACGGCACGCCCGAGAAACAGGCCAAGATGCGCACCGGTCAGATCTGGCAATGGATCTACCAATGGGGCGTGCGCGACTTTGCAAAGATGACCAATCTGGCAAAGGCTTATCGCGCTCAACTGGCCGAGCACTTCGTGATCGAAATCCCCGAGGTGGTCACACGTCAGGTGTCCGAGGACGGCACCCGCAAATACCTGTGCCGTATCGCCGGCGGGCATGAGGTCGAGGTGGTCTACATCCCCGAGGAAGATCGCGGCACGCTGTGTATCTCGTCTCAGGTGGGCTGTACGCTGACCTGTTCGTTTTGTCATACCGGCACTCAAAAACTCGTACGAAACCTGACATCCGCCGAAATCGTTGGCCAGATCATGATGGCGCGCGACGATCTTGAAGAATGGCCAACCCCCGGCGCACCTAAGGACGAAACCCGCCTGCTGTCGAACATCGTTCTGATGGGAATGGGCGAGCCGCTTTACAATTTCGAAAACGTGCGCGACGCGATGAAGATCGCCATGGACCCCGAGGGCATTTCTCTGTCGCGCCGTCGCATCACGCTTTCAACCTCGGGCGTGGTGCCCGAGATCGCGCGCACCGCCGAAGAAATCGGCTGTTTGCTGGCGATCTCGTTCCACGCCACTACGGACGAAACTCGCGACGTTCTGGTGCCAATCAACAAACGTTGGAATATCGAGGAACTGCTGACCGCTTTGGCCAGCTATCCGAATGCTTCGAACTCTGAACGGATCACGTTTGAATATGTGATGCTGGATGGTGTGAATGACAGTGACGAAGATGCGCATCGTCTGATCGATCACATCAAGCGACACAACATTCCAGCCAAGATCAACCTGATCCCGTTCAACGAATGGCCCGGCGCACCGTACAAGCGCAGCTCGAACAACCGCATCCGCGCCTTCGCAAACATCATCTATCAGGCCGGCTATGCCTCGCCCATCCGCAAGACACGCGGTGAGGACATCATGGCGGCTTGCGGTCAGTTGAAGTCGGCGACCGAACGGGCGCGCAAATCACGCAAACAAATCGAGGCCGAAACGGGTCTGAGCCGATAGGGTTTGGTCCATCTGGGCCAGGCTTGATCGGATCGCGCCTTAAGTGTTTTCTGGCTTTGTCTGCACGTCACAATTGTTTTGTTCAAACTTAATGTTTCAGATGCTGAAACTACATGCATGATTTGCTATATTTCTCGTGCCCGTCGCTGAATTTGCCTCTTCAATTCGATGCACAAGCCGGTGAGGTGTCCGGGTCAGAGATGGCAAGTTTTTGCGATTCCGCTAGACTGTTCCAAGTGGTGCAGAAAGCGCTCAGGTGAACTGAATTTCAGGTGGGCCACGATTATGAATGCAAGTTCTTTTTCGATCATCCGTTTCGGTGCCGCTGCGCTTGCTATCGTCTCGGGTTCAGGCTTGGCCTTTGCTGACGGCCAGGACGCTCATATTGCAATCGAAAACCCTGCCGAGTTGAGCAAACAAGAGGCTTTGGAACACTACCGATCCCTCAATCGCCGCATGGCGCGTGGCTACGCCGTGGCGCAACTGGACCTGATCCTCAACTACCAAAGCTGGCCGATTTTCAACGATGCGCCCTATATTTCGGCAACCCACGGGCAAAGGTATGTGAACAGCTATGCCAATCGCATGGCGCATAACTACGCGACGTTGCAGGAAGGTGAAGAACTTCCCATGGGGTCGGTTCTTGCCAAGGACAGCATGACCGTGACGGATGAAGGCCACGTGCATCCTGGTGCCATGTTCGTAATGGAGAAACTGGCAGAAAGTGCCAGCCCGGACACGGCGGATTGGCGTTACATCATGGTCTTGCCGGACGGCTCGGTCTTTGGGGACACTATGGGCGACCGCGCCGGTGCCGTGGCCTATTGCCATGTCTGCCACGAACAGGTGGCAGATCGGGACTATACGTTTTACGTGCCGGAAGAGTATCGAACACGCGACTGAGCCGGCTCAGGCTTGTTGTGCGCCCGGCAGCTTCAGTTCCGTCGCCTCACGGCGGCTGAGTTGTTCGCCCTGCTTGCGCTTTGACAAAACTTCACGGGCCAGCGCGTACTTGTCGTCCTGCCAGAAAATCAAGCAGCCGTTGCAACCTTTGCCACAGCAACCCTCGGTGCCGATGCGGTTGGTTTTGAAACGGCGTTCGTTGCCGTCTTCGCCGATCTTTTCAACCAAGGCGTCGCGACGGCGGGCATAGGCGCCAGGGTTGTCACGGCCCGAGGTTTCCAAACCCTGCACCAGCTTGTCAAAGCGGATGCGGCTCCAGTGTTCGTCAGTCAGGGCGCGTTCCTTGCGCAGAACGGAATAGGCGGGGAACCGGGCGCGCAGATCGTCGATATCCTCGTGGTCGAACAGGGTGAAGGGCAGGCGGATCACTGTTTTGGTGCTGCCATGCACTGCGTTCATCCGCGCACCATCGGATGCGCGTTCGAAATCATAGACCCGCAGCAGAACCGTCTCGCGCGAGATGGGCGAGACGAAATCCAGCACATCGCCCGGTTCCAGCTTGTTCTTTACCTCGACCAGAAAGGCATCCTGGGTCACTTCGGTGACGATCCCGGCATATTCCCATTGCGCGATGGACGCCGTGTGCTCGTAATCATGGGCGTAGTTGGTCAGACGCCCCTCGTGGAAGGCCAGCGTATAGCCGCGGTTTCCCACGGTCTCCAACTCGCGCATATAGGGTTTCGGGTCCCAGTTCTGGGGGTCGGCATAGTAATCGTCGATGGCCATGCGATAGGCGCGCGCGACGATGGCGGCGTAGTATTCCGACTTGCCGCGCCCCTCGACCTTGAGGCTGTCGACCCCGATCTTCAGGTATTCGTCCAGCTTGGGCATGATGCACAGATCGCGCGAATTGAGGATGTAGGAACCGCGGTCGTCTTCCTCGATCGGCATCAGATCGCCGGGGCGGCAGCCTTCTTCCAGCAGGAATTCGAACAGGTCGGCGTTTTCTTCGGTGATGCGCAATTCCTGATGTGTGCCATCCTTCAGGCGCAGTTTCAGCGCATAGTTCCAGCGGCAGGAGTTGGCGCAGTTGCCCTGGTTGGCGCCACGTTCCGCCATGAAATTCGACAGCAGGCAACGGCCCGAATAGGTCATGCACATGGCCCCGTGGACGAAGGCCTCGAGCTTGATGTCGGGGCATTTTTCGCGGATTTCCACCAGTTCGGGGTAGGAAACCTCGCGCGCCAGAACCACCAGTTCCGCGCCCTGATCCTGCCAGAACTTCACCGACAGCCAGGAACAGATATTGGCCTGGGTCGAGATGTGCAGCGGCAGTTCCGGCGCGCGGTCGCGCACGTACTGGAACACGCCGGGGTCGGCGATGATCAACCCGTCCGGCTGCACTTTGCGGACAGTGTCGATATATTCGTCCAGCTTCGGGATGTCCTTGTTGTGCGAGAACAGGTTCAGCGTCAGATAGGCGCGCCGGCCATGGCTGTGGCAGAACTCGACGCCCTCGATCACCTCTTCCAGCGAAAACTCGGATTTCGTGCGCAGCGACATATCGGGCGTGCCCAGATACACCGCATCCGCCCCGTAAAGGACAGCGAGTTTCAGCTTGCGCAGATTGCCCGCAGGCATCAGCAATTCGGATCTGGACTGGGTCATGGCGCCACCTGTCAAAGGATCAAGCCGGCCTTCTAATCCAAATGTTTCGAGTCCAAAACCCCGTTATCTGCGACGGAATCGCGCTGTACCGATGACCTTGACCAGTTGCTGCCGCACAGGTTCGGGTTGCGCCTCGATCGCGTTCAGAACTTCGCGCAGTTCGGCCCGCAGCCCATGCAGCTGGTCGATCAGTGAGATCATCATCGACAGCGCATCCGCCTCCATGTCGTACTGTTCGTGCAACTCACAGGCCAGTTCCAGACGGGCGACGTCGATATTTTGATAAACCAGCCCTTGATCCGACTGTTCCGGAATCACGATTTCCGCCGCCAGGTATTCGGTCAGGCGGTCCGAGGTCAGGCGGGTGACCGTTTCGATCAGTTCCTTTTCGGTCAGGATCATAGCTGCATTCCTTTCCGCGGATCATAGCGGTGCTTTTGACGCCAGGTTTCCATGAACTGCTTCAGTTCATCATCGATCTTGTCCGGTGTCGCAATGGTCAGCTCAATCAGCTGATCACCACGGGCGGACGAGCCGCGCTTTTTCACGCCTTTTCCGCGCAACCGAAGCGTTTTGCCGCTGCTGGTGCCTGCCGGGACGTTGACATTCACACCGCCGTCTATGGTAGGGGCCGGGACTTTTCCGCCCAGAATGGCCTCGTCGATTGTGATCGGCAGCGTGATATGGATGTCGTCGCCCTGACGTTCAAAAACCGGGTGCTTGGCGACCGAAACCGTCACCAGTGCGTCACCCGGAGGGCCTTCGCCATATCCCGGCGCGCCTTTGCCGCGCAACCGGATGGTCTGGCCGTCGGTGATCCCGGCCGGGATTTTGACCTCGATCCGGTCTCCATCCGGCAAGGTCAATTTCTGACTGGCGCCGAACACGGCATCCAGAAAGCTGATTTGCAGTGAATAGTTCAGATTGTGACCCGGTGCGTGAAACTGGTGGCCGCGCTGGCCACCAAAACCGCCGCGACCACGCATGAACTCGGCAAAGATGTCTGACATGTCGTCGGGATCCGCCTGACGCCCGCGATAGGGGTTTCCAGCAGCCTCGGCATAGTCCCGGTAATACTGCTGTTGCGGGCGTTCCTGACCCGAGGCGTCTATTTCCCCGTTGTCGAAACGCGCACGTGTTTCAGGATCTTTCAACAGATCATAAGCAGCGGCGGCGGCCTTGAATTTGGCCTCGGCCGTGGCATCGCCGGGTTTCAGATCCGGATGGCAATCCTTGGCGATACGCCGGTAGGCTTTTTTGATCTCGGCTGCACTGGCGTCCTTCGAGACACCAAGAACGGTGTAGGGGTCGTCGCTCATCTCACTCTCACAGGTCAGGGGCGGGTCTGATCACGATGAAGGTGTTCTACCATTTGATTTCAATGGTTGAAACGGAAGAGGCGATTGAATTGTCTCGTAAAATCCCGAAGACCTGATAGTATATGCATATTTATACTTGTCGAATGACGGAGACCGCCGCATGTCACGCAGAATAAAATCCGCCCTGGCCCTGATGGCCGGGAATGCCATTGGGTTGTTGCTTGCCGCGCTGATATTGTCGGGATTTGCGATCAAGCCGATCTCGTTCATCGTGGTGGTGATTGTCTTCACCGTCGTACAGGTCGTGGCTGAACCCCTGATCCTGAAACTGGGCGAAAAGAAAGCGCCCGCCCTGAAAGGTGGGATCGCCCTGATCGTAACCTTCGTGGGCCTTTTCGTGACCGACCTGATTGCAGCCGGGCTGACCGTTGGCGGGGTTTCGAACCTGCTGGCGGCAACATTGCTGGTCTGGCTGGGGGCGTTGATCGCCAGCGTTGTGCTGCCGATCTACGTGTTCAAAGAACTGCGTGAGCCCAAAAAGTAATCACACGGCGTTCAGGCTGGCTTCGATAGCTTGCCACAATTCTTCCACGGGTTCGCATCCGACGGACAGGCGGATGAAGGCCGGATCAACGTCGTCGCCCCAGCGCGCGCGCCGCTCGGCCGAGCTGTGGACGCCTCCGAATGACGTGGCCGGGCGCAGAAGCGGGCAATTGTTGATGAAGGCTTCGGCCCGGTCTTCGCTGTTCAGCGTCAGGGACAGCAGAAATCCGAAACGTGTGGTCTGTTCTTGCGCCAGTTTATGCGACGGGTCGTTGGCCAGCCCGGGATAGCGCACCTGTTTCACTGCGGGATGTGCCGTCAGGCGTTCGGCCAATACTTCGGCCGAGCTGCACATCCGGTCGAACCGAACGTCCAGCGTTTCAAGTCCGCGATGAAGAAGCCATGCTTCATGTGGCCCCGGAATCGAGCCGGAGACTTTCCGCCATTCCTCGACCCGTTCCATGATGTCGCCGTTGCGGCTGGCCACATGGCCCATCAGCATGTCGGAATGCCCGCCCATCGCCTTGGTATCGGACGAGACGACTACATCGATGCCCAGATCGAGAGGACGCTGACCCAGCGGAGTCATCGTCGTATTGTCGGCAATGGTTAAGCCCCCGGCAGCGCGCACCCGATCCGCCACCTCGGTCAGATCGATCATGTCCAACCCCGGATTCGAGGGGCTTTCGGCAAAGACCACATCGAACCCGTCAAAACCGCCGTCGGCAAAGGCGGTGGTGGGGCGTTCCTCAACGATCACGCCCAGCCGCGACAGGAAACGATCGGCCAATAGGCGCGTCACGTAATAGCCGTCGGAGGGGATCAGCAGGCGTGATCCGGCCTTTACGGTGGCAAACAGTGCTGCGGAAATCGCTGCCATGCCCGAGGGAAAGCTGAGGCAGGGCGCGTCTTCCAAATGCGACAGAACATGCTCCAGATGCACCCAGGTCGGGTTGTCCACCCGGCCGTAACTCGCCTGCCCGTCCGGGGTGCCCGGCAGGTGGTACATGCTGCTTTGGGTCAGTGGCAGCGCTACGGGTTCGCCCTTGCTCAGGGCATTTCCGCGCAGATGCAGCATCTCTCCGGTCTTGGGCGCCATGGTTCAGCGCCCCGGAATTTCGTCGCGGGGCGGGGCGGGCTCCCAGTTTTCAATGATCTCGACCGCTTCCTGCGCCGTGTCCACAAAGCGAAACAGGTCAAGATCCTCGTCCGAGATGGTTCCGGCATCGGCCAGCGCTTTCCAGTTGATGACCTTTTCCCAGAATTCGCGACCAAACAGCAGGAAGGGCACGCGGTCCATCCGGCCGGTCTGAATCAGGGTCAGGGATTCGAACAGCTCGTCCAATGTGCCGAAACCACCGGGGAAAATCGTGATGGCGCGGGCGCGCATCAGGAAATGCATCTTGCGGATGGCGAAATAGTGGAAGTTGAAGCTGAGATCCGGCGTCACATAAAGGTTCGGGGCCTGCTCGTGCGGCAGAACGATATTCAACCCGATCGAGCATCCGCCCGCGTCCTGTGCCCCACGGTTGCCTGCCTCCATCACACCGGGGCCGCCGCCCGTGACGATCACGTTTTCACGGCAGCCGGTCTCGTTCGATTTCACGGTCATCAGCCGCGCGAACTCGCGCGCCTCGTCGTAATAGGCCGACAGACCAGCCAGCGTTTCCGTTCGTGCGGTGTGTTTCTGCGATGGTTCAGGGATGCGCGCGCCGCCGAACATCACGATGGTCGAGGTGATCTCGCGCTCACTCATGATCATCTCGGGTTTCAGCAGTTCCAGTTGCAGACGTACCGGGCGCAGCTCGTCGCGGCACAGGAATTCGTCATCGGCAAAGGCAAGGCGATAGGCGGACGATCGCGTTTGCGGCGTGTCCGGCACTTCGCTCGCGGTCGAACGATCTGTCTGCGCATCGCGAAACGGATTGTGGCGGTCTTCTCTCATGGGTGATCGATCCCTGCTTGCGTGTTTTCCAAACAGCTATAGGGTTCGCGGGCAGAGTGCCAGTCACGGAAAGACAAGAATGAATTGGAAGAGCGAAATATCAGCGGCGCGGGATCGTATCGCCGGGCATACGCAGGTGACGCCGGTGATCGAGAGCCGAGTTCCGGGCCATCCCATTGAGCTGAAGCTGGAGCACATGCAGCACACGGGCAGTTTCAAGGCGCGCGGTGCGTTCAATACGTTGCTGAGCCTCGACGTGCCCGATGCAGGTGTCGTGGCTGCATCCGGTGGCAATCATGGTGCAGCGGCGGCCTTTGCGGCGCAGGCGCTTGGTTATCCGGCCAAGATTTTCGTGCCCGAACTGGCGGGGCCATCCAAGATTGCATTGATCCGGCAAACCGGCGCGGATCTGAGCGTTGTGCCCGGCGAATACGCCAATGCGCTGACACAGGCGCAGGCGCATGAAGCGGAGACAGGCGCGATGCAGATTCACGCCTATGATGCGCCGGCTACCGTGGCGGGGCAGGGGACCTGCTTTGCGGAATGGGATGCGCAGGGCCTACAGGCAGATACGGTGTTGGTCGCCGTGGGCGGGGGTGGGCTGATCGCCGGGGCGTTGGCCTGGTTTGACGGAGCGCGCAAGGTCGTGGCGGTCGAACCCCAGACCTCTTGTGCATTGAATGCGGCGTTGCAGGCCGGTGAGCCGGTGGATGTTTCCGTATCCGGCATCGCGGCAAATGCGCTGGGCGCGCGCCGGATAGGGCAGATCTGTTTCGGCCTGGCACAGGGGATGACGTCGGTCCTGGTGTCGGATGATGCCATCGCGGCGGCTCAGAAGACGTTGTGGCAGGCGCATCGTATTCTGGTGGAGCCGGCGGGCGCCACGGCGTTGGCAGCCTTGACCTCGGGCGTGTATCGGCCCGAACCGGGCGAGCGCGTGGCCGTTCTGGTGTGTGGTGCGAATGTCGCGCCGGACCCGCTTGCGGGGTGAATTATCTGGTTGAGGATAGCTGTCGTAGATTTTATCTATAATTTATGACCGCTACGATCTCGGACACGATTTACCAGAACCTCAGCCAGCAAATCATAACCGGAGAGCTGAGCGCCGGGGAAAAGCTGCGGCAGGATCATATTGCCCGCACCTTCGACACCAGCCATGTTCCGGTGCGGGAAGCCCTGTTGCGGCTTGAGGCGCATGGACTGGCCCGGCACGAGCCGCGCCGGGGCATGCGGGTCACGGCGCTGGACCCGGCAGAGGTGCGAGAGGTCATCGAAATGCGCGTGGCGCTGGAAACACTGGCGTTGCAGCAATCGGTGCAGAACATGTCTCCGGTCGCGTTGGACAAGATCGATCGCGCACGCATCGCCTGTGACGAGGCGCAGACGATGCCCCAATGGGAGGCGTTGAACAGAGCATTCCATCGCGCCATCCTGACACCTTGCGGGCTGCCCCGTCTGTTGCACACCATCGACGATCTGCATATCGCAAGCGCACGCCACTTGTTTGCGCACTGGCGGTCGAAATGGGTGCAGCAAACTGACAAGGATCACGCCGCACTTGTTCAGGCACTCAGGCGGAAGGACCTGAGCACGGCAAAAGGTATTCTGACCCGACATATACGCCGCGCCAGCTGATTGCGGGCCTTTCAGACGCAAAACGGCCCGTGTTCGTCGCATTGCGCCATGGGCCCGGCTTGCGTATAGGCCAAACCAACATGAACAGATTCTGTAGGGAGACGCCCCATGTCCAACGCGCAACTGGAAGCCGCCATCGAAGCCGCCTGGGAGGCGCGCGACACGATCACACCTGCCACGGCAGGTGAACAACGCGAAGCGATCGAAGACACGCTGAACGCGCTGGACAGCGGGTCGCTGCGTGTTGCCGAAAAGCTGGAAAACGGCGACTGGCACGTGAACCAGTGGGCCAAAAAGGCGGTTCTGCTGGGCTTTCGCATCAAGGACATGGAAATTCAGACAGGCGGTCCGCAGGACGGCGGCTGGTGGGACAAGGTTGACAGCAAGTTCGCCGGTTGGGGTGAAGATCAATGGCGCTCGGCCGGGTTCCGCGCGGTTCCCAACTGCGTTGTCCGCAAATCGGCCTATATCGCGCCGGGCGTGGTGCTGATGCCATCCTTTGTCAACCTTGGCGCCTATGTGGATGAAGGCACCATGGTCGACACCTGGGCGACCGTCGGCTCATGCGCGCAGATCGGCAAAAATGTCCACCTGTCGGGCGGCGTAGGTATCGGTGGCGTGCTGGAGCCGATGCAGGCCGGCCCGACCATCATCGAGGACAACTGCTTTATCGGCGCGCGCTCCGAGGTGGTCGAAGGTTGCATCGTCCGCGAAGGCTCGGTTCTGGGGATGGGCGTGTTCATCGGCAAATCCACCAAGATCGTGGATCGGGAAACCGGCGAAGTGACATATGGCGAAGTCCCGCCCTATTCCGTGGTCGTCGCGGGTTCGATGCCGTCAAAGAACAACATCAGCCTGTATTGCGCGGTGATCGTGAAGCGGGTGGATGAAAAGACCCGGTCGAAAACCGGCATCAACGAATTGCTGCGGGACTGATCGCCCCGGTTGTACAGAAAGGCCGGAGCTGACCCGCTCCGGCCTTTCCGTTTTTTGGGGTGTTTGACTTATGCGACCGCACCTTGGTCAGAGCCTGTCCTGAGATTGTGTCCTGGCTCAGACGAACGCTCTGTGTGGGTCAGCGATTTTCACCCTGCATAGCGTCAACTTCTGAGTTTCCTGCGTTGGTTTCCGTGCCTTCGCTTTCGTTATCGCCGCCGCCTTCGTTGTCGCCGCCGCTTTCGTTATCGTCGCCGCCTTCGTTGTCGCC
>NZ_JAEDOT010000019.1:0-3316 GCF_017872595.1 Ruegeria sp. HKCCSP346 | reverse complement strand
ATCGAACTGCCCAACCAAAGCCGCGTTGCCGAGTTGGGATATGAAGAACACGCGCGTCGCTGTCTCAGCCACGCCAAGCGGACATTCGGCGCGGCGCGATCTCAGCGTCGTATGACCGATGCAGCAATTCCAAAACACCAAGAGGATTATCATGGGCAAAGAGCTCACTGAAAACGACCGACAACTCGCGGCCGATATGCTGGCGCGCGCCCGCGCTGCCATGGCCGAGATCGAGGATTGGGGTCAGGACAGGCTGGACCGCCTGTCTCAGGCCATTGCGTGGTATGCGGGGAACGAGAAGACCTTCACGCGTTTGGCCCAGCAGGGCGTGGACGAAAGCGGTATCGGAGATCGCGCAGGGCGTCCTGCGAAGCGCTTCAAGATTCACATGGTGCTGCGAGATGTCTTGCGCACACCCTCGACGGGTATCGTCGAGGTGGATGAGGAAAAAGGTCTGGTGAAATATGCCAAACCTGCCGGTGTGATCGCCTCCCTGATCCCGATGACCAACCCGGCAATGACTCCACCAGTGACCGGCGTGTCCGCCGCGAACGCCCGGAATGCGGTCGTCTTCAGCCCGCATCCGCGAACCGCCCATACCACCTTTGAAATGGTCGAGGTCATGCGTGCAGCTTGTCGTGCTGCCGGTGCCCCCGAGGACTTGTTCCAATCCATTCGCAAACCGTCGATCCCATTGACGCAACATCTGATGGAGATTTGTGACCTGACGTTGGCGACGGGCGGCAAGCCCATGGTCAAGGCGGCGTACAGCTCGGGACGTCCGGCCTATGGCGTGGGCGCGGGCAATTCGTCCATCGTCATCGATGAGACCGCAGATCTGGACATTGCCGCTCAGAACACTCGTATTTCTAAGACCTCTGACTTTGGGTCTGGCTGCTCGGCAGATGGCAACATCATCATCCAGCGCTCGGTCTACGACGATATGATCAAGGCACTTGAGGCCGAAGGTGGATATCTCTGTTCGGATGAAGAGAAGGCCATGCTCGAAGCGGCTATGTGGGATGATAGGGGCAACCGCACGTTCCCGACCATAGCTTGTCCGCCTCAGCAAACGGCCAAGGTCGCCGGGTTCTCGATCCCCGAAGATCGCAAATTCCTGATGGTTGAAAATCAGGGGCAAATCGGCCCGCAGCATAAGTTCTCCAAGGAAAAACTGACCACGTTAATGGCGCTATATCACTTCGAAACTTTCGATGATGCGCTGGAAACGGTCAGCCAGATCTACAACACCGGGGGCAAGGGCCATTCCTGCGGCATTTACAGCCACAATGACGATCACATCGACCGGTTGGCGCGTCTGGCTCCGGTCAGTCGCATGATGGTTCGACAGCCTCAGTCCAAGGCCAACGCGGGTGCGTGGACCAATGGCATGCCTATGACCAGCAGCCTTGGTTGCGGCATCTGGGGCGGCAACATCACAAATGAAAACGTCACCATGAAACACATGATGAACTACACCTGGGTCAGCCGTCCGATCCCTGAGGATCGCCCCTCGGAGCCGGACCTGTTCGGTGAATTCTACGGACAGGAGGTCGCGTGATGGACGCAAGCAAACTCGACGGTAAAACCGTCGCCGAACACATCGTTGATTTCCTCGAACGCCGTGATGTCAAGCATGTGTTCGGGCTTTGTGGCCATACAAACATCGCAGTTCTGGCTGCACTAGCCGAAAGTCCGATTGATTTTGTCACGGTGCGGCACGAACAAATCGCCAGCCACGCGGCGGACGCATATGCCCGCGTGACGGGCAAGGCCTCGGTGGTGTTGTCACACCTCTCCCCAGGTTTGACAAACTGTGCTACCGGGGTCGCCAACGCGGCGCTGGACTGTATCCCCATGGTCGTGATCGCGGGCGATATTCCCACGCATTACTATGGCAAGCATCCGCATCAGGAAGTAAACCTGCACGCAGACGCGGCCCAATGGGAGATTTATCGCCCCTTCGTCAAACGTGCTTGGCGGGTGGATCGCGCCGACCTGATGGCCGAAATCTTGGAAAAGGCGTTCCATCTGGCTGAAAGCGGTCAGCCCGGGCCGGTGCTGGTCAATGTGCCGATGGACATCTTCTCCGAGGTGATCCCCTCGGACAGCTTCGACCGTATCCGCGATAACACGCGCGCGCTCAAGAAGCCGTCGATTGACGATGAAACCGCACGTGAAATCATTGAGGCTCTGGCACAGGCCGAAAACCCGGTTGCCTATGTCGGCGGCGGTATCCTGTTGGCGCAGGCCAGTGAGGAGTTGCGAGAATTTGTTGAACATATGGGCCTTCCAGTCGCGCATTCCCTGATGGGTAAAGGCGCGTTGCGAGACGACCATCCGCTTGTGCTGGGAATGACCGGGTTTTGGGGCACCGAATTGGTCAACCAGTCCTGCTTGAATGCGGACTACATCTTTGCCGTGGGAACCCGGTTCAAAGAGGCCGATTGCTCCAGCTGGTACCCCGGCTATACGTTCAACATCCCCGGTTCCAAGGTCATTCATATCGACATTGAGCCGCAGGAGATCGGTCGGAACTATCCCACCGAGATCGGAGTCGTTGCTGACGCCAAGGCCGCATTGCGCGTCCTCAACCGGGTCGCCCGCGAGATGTATCCGGACGGCTTCAAGCGCCCCGTGCTGGAGCAGAAGATCGCTGACTTTCGGACGGACTTCAAAGCGCGCAATGTGGAAATGGCGACCTCATCAGCCTTTCCGATGATGCCCGAGCGCATTCTGGCAGATGCCCGCAAGGCACTGCCTGAGGATGCCATCATCACCACGGACGTTGGGTGGAACAAGAACGGTGTCGGACAGCAATTCGATATCCTGACCCCTGGCTCAATACTGACCCCGGGCGGGTTCGCGACGATGGGTTTTGGCCCTCCGGGCGCGATCGGCGCGAAATTGGCAGCACCTGATCGAGTCGTACTAAGTTTAGTTGGCGATGGTGGCTTCGGTCAAAACCCGTCGATGCTCGCAACGGCCGTCGAACTCAATCTGGGCATCATCTGGCTGGTCATGAACAACAACGCCTTCGGAACGATCGCAGGCCTTCAAAAAGCTCATTACGGTTTGACCTATGGAACCACGTTCCCCGGATCAGCCGCCGCACCCGCAAACGGACCGGGTTATGCAGATATTGCAAAAGCTTATGGTGCAGAAGGGCACAGGCTCAGTGCTGCTGATGAATTGTTGCCCGCATTGGAAGCGGCAATCGCCAGCGGCAAACCAACCGTTCTTGATGTCCCAATGATCAACAACCCAACACCAACGACCGGACATTGGAACATCTTGGACATATACTCGCCGGACA
>NZ_JAEDOT010000018.1:2500-6180 GCF_017872595.1 Ruegeria sp. HKCCSP346 | reverse complement strand
TTGGTTGCGGGAGTAGGATTTGAACCTACGACCTTCAGGTTATGAGCCTGACGAGCTACCGGGCTGCTCCATCCCGCGACAGTTTTTGTGACCTAGCGCTTACGCTACTTGAGGTCTTTGGTTGGCCTATCGCTTGCGCTATTTGAGGCCGGGTATTGTGTCATCGTGTTAGAGAGATATGGGCTTTTTCTAGGTTTGGCGGTGACCTACTCTCCCGGGGCTTAAGCCCAAGTACCATTGGCGCGGCAGTGCTTAACTTCCGGGTTCGGGATGGGACCGGGTGTTTCACTTGCGCTATGACCACCAAACCGAGGAAAAGCCCATGTCGACTTTTTTGCGGAGCAAGAAAGCGACGGTTGGCAGGCAGCGTATTCGCTTGCGAATGCGCGGTGCCACTCGGTTATATAATCAACCAACATCGCGGCTTGGCGCTGCGACGCTGTCCATAATCAAGGTCAGTGTATGCTTTTGGTGATTTGTCTTTCCATTACTGGATCAAATCAAGCCTATCGGGCGATTAGTACCGGTCAACTGAACGCATTGCTGCGCTTACATCTCCGGCCTATTGACGTGGTGGTCTTCCACGGCCCTCAGGGAGACCTTGTTTTGAGGGGGGCTTCCCGCTTAGATGCCTTCAGCGGTTATCCTGTCCGATCATAGCTACCCAGCACTGCCGTTGGCACGACAACTGGTCCACCAGTGGATCGTTCACCCCGGTCCTCTCGTACTAGGGGCAACTCCTCTCAAGTCTCCTACACCCACGGCAGATAGGGACCGAACTGTCTCACGACGTTCTAAACCCAGCTCACGTACCTCTTTAAACGGCGAACAGCCGTACCCTTGGGACCTGCTCCAGCCCCAGGATGAGATGAGCCGACATCGAGGTGCCAAACACTGCCGTCGATATGGACTCTTGGGCAGTATCAGCCTGTTATCCCCGGCGTACCTTTTATCCGTTGAGCGATGGCCCTTCCACTCGGGACCACCGGATCACTATGGCCGTCTTTCGACTCTGCTCGACTTGTCAGTCTTGCAGTCAGGCTGGCTTCTGCCATTGCACTCAACGAGCGATTTCCGACCGCTCTGAGCCAACCTTCGCGCGCCTCCGTTACGCTTTAGGAGGCGACCGCCCCAGTCAAACTACCCGCCACGCAGGGTCCCGGATCCGGATAACGGACCGCGGTTAGACATCAAGAGTGCGAAGGGTGGTATCTCAAGGGAGGCTCCACAGGTACTTGCGTTCCTGCTTCAAAGCCTACCACCTATCCTGCACATCACAATCCTGATGCCAGTGCGAAGCTGTAGTAAAGGTGCACGGGGTCTTTCCGTCTAACCGCGGGAAGCCTGCATCTTGACAGGCAATTCAATTTCGCTGAGTCGATGTTGGAGACAGCGGGGAAGTCGTTACGCCATTCGTGCAGGTCGGAACTTACCCGACAAGGAATTTCGCTACCTTAGGACCGTTATAGTTACGGCCGCCGTTTACCTGGGCTTCAATTCAAGGCTCTCACCTCTCCTTTTAACCTTCAGGCACCGGGCAGGCGTCAGACCCTATACGTCGTCTTGCGACTTCGCAGAGCCCTGTGTTTTTAATAAACAGTCGCCACCCCCTGGTTTGTGCCCCCAGCCCCTAGTTGCCTAGGAACCGGGCCTCCTTCTCGCGAACTTACGGAGGTATTTTGCCGAGTTCCTTCAACATCGTTCTCTCAAGCGCCTTGGTATGCTCTACCAGTCCACCTGTGTCGGTTTAGGGTACGGTCTGATGGAGGGCTATTTCCAGGAACCACTCAGCAGCCCAATCAATCCGATAAGATTGAACTACACCTGTGATCCGTCACATCCTCCTGGCCTAGGAATATTAACCTAGTTCCCATCGCCTACGCCTTTCGGCCTCGGCTTAGGGGCCGGCTTACCCTGCTCAGATTAGCTTTAAGCAGGAACCCTTGGACTTTCGGCGAGAGTGTCTCTCACACTCTTTGTCGCTACTCATGTCATCATTCTCACTAGTGATCTCTCCACCGGATCCCTCACAGGCCGGCTTCATCGAAAGAACTCTATCCTGCGCTACCGCCTATTCGGCTACTTGAGCGCGATTACTCGCGCCACATAACCGGCGGCAATACAGGATGAGTTCTATGTCACACTACGCTCTGCTACCATGCCTTACGGCATCCTAAGCTTCGGCTCATGGCTTGAGCCCCGTTACATCTTCGCCGCAGGACAACTTGTTTAGACCAGTGAGCTGTTACGCTATCTTTAAAGGATGGCTGCTTCTAAGCCAACCTCCTGGTTGTTTTGGTCGTCCCACCTGCTTTCCCACTTAGCCATGAATTGGGGGCCTTAGCTGTAGGTCAGGGTTGTTTCCCTCTCCACTACGGACGTTAGCATCCGCAGTGTGTCTGCCATCTAGTACTCCCGGGTATTCGGAGTTTGGTTAGGATCAGTAAGCCTGTGGGGCCCCATTACCCATCCAGTGCTCTACCCCCCGGGGTATTCGGATGACGCTCTACCTAAATAGATTTCGCAGAGAACCAGCTATCTCCGAGTTTGATTGGCCTTTCACCCCTAGGCACAGCTCATCCCGATCCTTTTCAACGGATGTGGGTTCGGTCCTCCAGTAAGTGTTACCTTACCTTCAACCTGGCCATGCCTAGATCACTCGGTTTCGGGTCTGATCCCACGAACTCATTCGCCCTATTAAGACTCGCTTTCGCTACGCCTACACCTAACGGCTTAAGCTTGCTCGTGAGACCAAGTCGATGACCCATTATACAAAAGGTACGCCGTCAGCTCGCAAGGAGCCTCCGACTGATTGTAGGCGTTCGGTTTCAGGTACTGTTTCACTCCCCTCGTCGGGGTGCTTTTCACCTTTCCCTCACGGTACTGGTTCGCTATCGGTCAGCAAGGAGTACTTAGCCTTCGAAGGTGGTCCTCCGATCTTCAGACAGAATTTCACGTGTTCCGCCCTACTTAATACGTCCGTCAAAGCTTCCTATACGGGGCTGTCACCCGCTATGGCCACGCTTCCCAACGTGTTCTAGTCACTTATCCGGCTCGGCTGGTCCCCGTTCGCTCGCCGCTACTAGGGGAGTATCAATTGATTTCCTTTCCTCCGGGTACTTAGATGTTTCAGTTCCCCGGGTTTGCTCTTAAAACCCTATGTATTCAGGTCTTAAGTACCTGTTCATGCTCATTATTGATTAGCACAGCTAACAATAACAAACATTCAGGTGGGTTGCCCCATTCAGAGATCCATGGATCAAAGCTTATTCTCAGCTCCCCATGGCTTATCGCAGAGTATCACGTCTTTCATCGCCTCTTGCTGCCAAGGCATTCACCAAACGCCCTTCTCGCGCTTGATTTGATCCAGAAAAAGAAAGACTTGATATTGGCACTACCGCCTATTCGGCTACTTGAGTGCGTTTGACCGCACACAACCAAAGCTGCGCTAGTAATCAAATCGATCGAGACCGCCCAGCTGGTAACTAAAGGCAGTCATTCTTCTGAACCAAAAACATACATTTCCCGCCCCCGCCACTTGGACGAGGACAATTGAGCAACCCCATATGGTCTCCCAGCCGTGCAGCTGATCAACGCAGGTCGCTCGGGTTAGTATATTTGACTTGGACAACTCTGTTCTTTTCAGTCGCGATACACGAGACAGGGCCGGCTAGACCCAA
>NZ_JAEDOT010000017.1:0-7267 GCF_017872595.1 Ruegeria sp. HKCCSP346 | reverse complement strand
TCACCGCCCGTTTTTCGAGCCGTGAAACACGCAACCCCGCTGAAATCAATGGGTCCTGACCCTAATTGACAGGATGACGACCAAGGTTTCGTTAAATCCTCACTATGCGATGAAACCTCCTGAAGTTTTATAGAACAAACTTGCAATCGTGACCTCAAGCGTAGTCACCTAAGAGTGACTGCTGGAGGAAACCGATGAAGTCATGGACTGTAGTTCTTTGTGCCTGCTGCACGCTTGTTCTCGTCGCTTGCGCTCCTAAAGTTCGCATTTATGAAAAAACGGTAACGACTTCGTTACCCGCTGCCACAACCACTGAATTGGCTCTAGCAGCCAATCGGCTGGGAGATCCCAAAGACGGCCGTTCAGGCGTCAAATTAATCAGTGACGGTGAGCAAGCTCTGGTGTCACGACTTTTGTTGGCTGCTGCGGCTGAGCGAACGATTGACGCTCAATACTACCTTTTGCACAACGACCCGACAGGTCACCTTTTTGCGGCTAGCCTTTTGCAGGCTGCGGATCGAGGCGTGCGGGTGCGGCTGCTGTTGGATGACATAGATACATCCGGTTATGACGCGATGACAGCCGCGTTGGATCACCATGAGAATATTGAAATCCGCCTGTTCAATCCTTTCTGGCGTGACCAAGGCCTAGTCGTTGCCGGACTAACGGATTTCAAACGCATCAATCGCAGAATGCATAACAAGTCGATGACCGCAGACAACGTGTTCACGATTGTAGGCGGTCGAAATATCGGGGCCGAATACTTTCTGGCACGGGAAGAAATGAACTATGCAGATTTGGACGTATTAGCCGTCGGTCCCGTCGTGAATGAAGTATCGCAGAGCTTTGACGCATACTGGAACAGTGAATTCGCTGTTCCGGCCCGCGTGGTTGTCGGGGAACCCGAAGACTTCACACTTAGCGAAGCGAGAAACAGGTTGAGTGAATTGGTAGAGGAAGCAAAACAAACCCGGTACGGCGCGGCCCTGAGAAAATCGGCGAGGGAAAACTTTGCAGACGGCGCGCTGTCACTAGATTGGGTGCCCGCAAAACTCTACGTCGATCCACCTTCCAAGGCCGCGGGGCTTGAGAACTCAGGTCCAATTCTTGCGTCGCAACTGTTGCCGTATTTCGAAAGCGCTGAAAGTGAGGTGAATATCGTTTCTGCTTACTTCGTGCCACGCAACAATGGCGTGAGGTGGTTGAACGAACTAGAAAACCGCGGTGTCGACGTCAAAGTCGTAACCAACTCACTGGCTTCAAACGACGTCGCACCAGTCTACGCGCACTACGCAAAGAAACGCCGAGCATTGCTGCGTAGCGGGGTTGAGCTTTATGAATTGCGGCCGGACGCCTATCAGGTCCAACGTCGTGGTATTAACTGGGCTCAGTCTCGGTCTGGCCTGCATTCTAAAGCGTTTGCTGTGGACGACCGGTATCTGTTCATCGGTTCGTTCAATTGGGACCCTCGCTCGGTCAACATCAATACAGAAATGGGCATTTTGATCGACTCGCCAGCTCTGACCATTCAAACCTTAGGCGCTTTGGACGAAGCACTGTCGGCATATACCTATCGCGTGACGCTGGAGGAGGCAGGGCAGCTAAAATGGAGCACACGGGACGCAAATGGCAAAGTCCTCGAATATAGCTCAGAACCGACGGGTTCTGCCTGGGATCACATAGTCGCCGGCTTTCTAGGTATTCTGCCCATCGGTTCTCAGCTTTAGAGTTTTTGAAGAGGGCTTGGGACACACATCAAACTTGTTCTGGCCTTTTCCAATGTGCACTCGGTGCAAATCCTCGCGCGTATTCACGACGATGATAAATCTGAACTGGAAGCGCAGAGGGAAATGACCCATCACACATCGGATTGATCGCTCACCTGATACCTTTCATAAGATGAACGCGTTTTGGAATTCTCAGTGTTCAATGCGCCTTGTTCTGCCCGTAACCAATAGTGGCATAGGTCGCTAAACCATTTATGGTCCGTCCAGTTAAGGGAATTGTCCGCGCGCAGTCTTTGGCATGCATTGGCTTCCCAATCGACGCAAAATAGGATCGCCAATGAACACACAAACAGTCACTCCCATCTGTGCGTTTGATATAGTAGCGGGCCAAGCAGTCCCTGTCTCTTCAGATTGGCCAGAACCCTTCGCAAGGCAGCAAAACGGCTACCGCTGGATTCATTTCGACCTCGCCGACAGCGGCTTGAGGCAATGGGCATCCGAACAACTGCCAAACATAGCCGCGCAAGCATTGCTTCAATCCGAAACGCGACCACGATGTGATCTGCACGAGGATGGTATCATCCTGAACCTACGCGGCGTTAACTTGAACCCTGACGCGTCTCCGGAGGATATGGTTTCACTAAGGCTCTGGGCCACAGAAAGAACTATCGTATCTGCCCGTGTGCGCAAAGTCTGGGCAGCAGACAATTTTCGTCTAAGAGCCGAAAGCGGTTCGGGGCCGGAAAGTGTCGGTGCATTTTTGGCAGAACTTGCTGCGGGGCTCACAAAGCGGATTGAGGCTGTTTCCCTTGAACTTGAAGACGAGACAGACTCTCTCGAAGAGGTTGGACTTTCAGGAAATGAAATCAAACCAGAGAGCATTGCGCGATTGCGGCAAACGGTGATCAAACTTCGGCGCTATATCAGCCCGCAACGCGATGCGCTCGACGCTTTGTCCTCATTGAAAAGTAGCGTAATTCACAGCGACGCATCCGTATTGGTCAATGAAACCGCGAACCGCACTCGCCGTACACTTGAGGAACTGGACGCAAGTCGGGATCGCTTGACTGCCCTTCAGGAGCAAATGGACGCCGAACACGCGAATGCGCTTGCTCGAAACGGCTATCTCTTGTCTGTCGTGGCCGCGATCTTTCTGCCACTTGGATTTCTGACTGGTCTATTTGGCGTGAATATTGCTGGCATGCCCGGCTTGAGTGCGCCCTTTGCGTTTTGGGCGCTGACACTGGCGTCGGTTGCCATCGGAATTGCACTTTACTTCGTATTCAAACTCTCGAAGTGGTTGTAGCGAAAGTAGATTGCCAAAGGTTGACCAAACTGCTGTACAGAAAGCCTTGATCACCTTCGCCAAATCGCTATTGCGAGCAAAATAGCTTCTCATTTCTCAGTTTGACATTAGGCTGGACCCGATGTTCCGACAGCTCTTACCGATATCAGCGTTACTTCTTGGTTCGGGGCTTCTTCTGTTCGCAGGTGGTGTCCATGGTCTGATACTTCCCGTTCGTGGCTCTTTCGAGGGTTTTTCCGCCAGCTCTCTGGGCCTTTTGGGAACGGGGTGGGCAGTTGGCTATGTCGCAGGATGCCTTGTTGCACCAAGGCTTGTTGGAGCAGTAGGACATATTCGAACCTTCGGCGTAATGTGTGCTCTTGCCGCCGTAACGATCCTTTTCCAGGCTGTGGTAGTAGAATCGTGGGCTTGGATACCGTCGCGCGCAGTTTCAGGATTTTGTTTTGCTGGCGCGGCAATGATCGTCGAGTCCTGGCTCAACGATAAGGTTGAACCCAATACGCGTGGTACAGTCTTTGGCGTCTACACGATGGTTAACCTGGGTGCGGTGACAGCCGGTCAGATGGCTATCTCACTGGGAGATGCAACAGGTTTCATCTTCTTTGCCATTGGTGCGATGGTCTATTGTTTGGCGCTTATACCAACAGCCCTGTCAACCTCTGAGTCGCCCGCACCCCTGACATCTGTGCGTCTCGACCTGCCGGCGTTGTGGCGAAACTCACCAGTTGCGGTTGCCGCGGTCTTTCTTGTTGGCATTTCAAATGCAGCATTTGGGACGCTTGCTGCGGTGTATGCGGATCGCGTCGGGCTATCACTTACTGCAATTGCTTTGTTCGCGAGTATTCCGGTTTTAGCCGGAGCCTTTGCGCAAGTCCCGATTGGTTTTGCAAGTGATCGAATGGACCGGCGTAAAGTCTTGCTGTTTACAGCGGGTGTGGCTCTCGCTTCGGACCTGGCTTTCGTCCTTCTTGTGCCGGAGTCGCGCGTCATGAACCTTGCTTTGGTCGGGATGTTCGGCGCTGCAATTTTTGCGATGTATCCAATCATCGTTGCGCACGCGAACGACCATGCTACGCCGGGCACCTCGATTCAGGTTTCAGGTGGGTTGCTGATGGTCTACGGGCTGGGATCGATTGTCGGGCCGCTGATAGCAGGTGTAGCAATGACTGGATTAGGGCCACAGGGCCTGTTCATGACAACTGTGGCAGCGCATTGCCTGATGATTGTATTTACGTTCTGGCGGATTATGGCCAAGTCAGCCGTACCTGAAAGTGACAAGACCGCATTTCGCGTCAGCGCTCCGGCAAGGGTGGTTACGCCTGAAACTGCCGTCCTTGCTGTCGGTGAAGATGAGGCAATTTCGCTTGCTGACGCCGAGAGCGGGCTGGGCGCCAGCCCCGATGTGAAGGATAGTCTGGCGCCAAGAACTAATTCTGAAGACAGCCCTTCCTAGTCGTCCCCAATGTGTTCGCGGCGCGCTAGGCTGGTCAACTACCGGCGCGAAGGTGAGAATTGAACATCACCTTAATCAAAAATGGTTTTCGCGCGGGGCTCTGTGAATGTTCCTGTCATTCATCCACAACACGAAACTCGCCGGAAGGCGCATCAGTCGGTGGTTCTTCAAACTCATTGGAAATCAGACCGCGACGGATGAGTTCTCGAATGGCGGCCGCTCTGGAGGGCAGTCTGTTCTCGAACCGCCAATCATCGATGACTTTAAGCTCTTCGAGGTCGAGCATCAGTTGCAGTTTTTCGGTGCGCTTTGGTGGTCGATTTTGATCGGACACTGGCATGACCTCAGTAGCTTACGTCAGTTACTCCAAGCATGTATGGCATTGGGCCTGCGTGTCTACATCAATATTGGCATGTGGGGCAGGATACCCAGGATCATGAAGCACCCCATGATGCGTCGGATACCCATAATAAGTATATGTTTTTATTTGTAATTTTTTGTGTCCCCCTTAGGTTTTACTCCATAAGCAACGAAACGGAGTGAATATGATACAGCAAGTATTGAAGTCTGAAGTTCAGGAAGAAACGAACGATACAGGCATCGACAAAAATGCGTGGATCGCCAACGCGGTGACGGAAATACTGGCCGATACAATGATCCTGATGGTGAAAACCCAAGGCACACATTGGAACGTTGTGGGCCCACTATTCCTGCCGATCCATGAGCTGACAGAGCGTCAGTATCGTGACCTGTTCGAGGCCGCTGATGAATTGGCCGAGCGTGTGCGCGCGTTGGGTCAGGTGGCACCGATTTCGTTCACTGACATGGTTAGTCAGGCAAAGTTGACCGAAGAAGAGATGGTCAAAGATGCGGAGGGCATGATCAAACAATTGGTTGCAGACCACGAAGCGATTGCCCGGAACCTGCGTGAGACTGCCGCGACCGCCGCCCGTTATGGCGATGGGGCTACAGAGGATCTGATGAACGCCAGGATGGCGAAGCATGAAGAAGCAGTCTGGATGCTTAAGGCGATTGTTGCGGCCTAGTGGGCGGCTCCCGTCGATCTGAACCACAGTTTGCGAAGAAAGGAAAAACGATGACACGCGTTGGGTACGAGAAAAAGGCACAGCTGCAACTGGATAGTTGGAATGCCCAGATTGATGTTCTTGAAGCCAAGCTGAAAGTGGCGGAAGCGGATGCCAAGATCGAGCTCGAGGAACAACTCAGCATGCTCTACAAGGTAAGGTCTGACGCAGAAGCTCAGCTGAAAGAGTTGAAGTCGACCAGCGACGAGGCCTGGGAAGACGTCAAAGAGGGCTACGAGGCTGCATGGAATGACATGCAGAGTGCTTTGAAAAAAGCGGCCGACCGGTTCGCGTAAAGCAGGGTTCGTCAAGAAAGCGCGTGTTGTGAATGGGGACTGGAATGCAAACACCCAGAGAATTAGTGAGATACTTTCGCGGGTTCCTAACCATCCCTGCTGCCATAAGTCTTTCAGGGCTTTTGGTGGCTGGGATTGTCTTCAAGACCGAGCAAGCGCTCGTACGTTGGGGTTGGTCCGCTTCCGATTGGCTCAGCGTTTCCAATCGCACTGCGAGCGATGTACTGAGCGCAATCTCGGCAGCATCCATGTCCGCGTTGGTCATGGTCTATTCCATTGTTCTGCTGGTCTACACTTTGGCAGCAGGATCTATTGGCCCCAGGCTCTTGCAGCGTTTTGGCGAAGACAGGGTAAACCAGATTGCAGTTGGTTCACTTGGAGCAACGTTTTTATACAGCTTGATGATCTTGTGGTTAGTACGCGATGACACATCAGTGAACCTAGCCGTGGTGGTTGGCATAATCTATTCGATCGTCTCAGTTCTATTGCTGCTGCTCTTCGTCCATACAGTATCGACGCGCGTAACCATTGATCAGGAGGCGGCGCGGATTTCTGAAGCCTTGGATCGCCAAGTGAGCACCGCGATCGAAAACAGTGCAGATATTCCATCCTCAGAGGCAATTCCTGAGGAGGGAGACAAGCGCCCGGTCCCGGCTTCGGGCACCGGATATGTGAACTCGATCAACACCGAAGAACTGGTGCATGCGGCCAAACAAGCAGGAGCAGTCGTCGTTTTTGATGTGCAGCCTGGTGACTTTATGGTTCCATCGGACATTTTGGCCAATGTTTATGGTGATATTGATGAGAATCTCAATGATCTGGTGCCGGCGGCAGCTCCGTTGATCCCCGCGCGAGACCCTAACGGAGATATCCGTTTTTCTGTCCATCTTCTCGTTGAAATCGCACTTCGGGCATTGTCGCCGGGTGTCAACGACACGTTCACCGCAATAGTCTGCATCGACCGTCTGTCGGCCTCACTGGCCCGTGCGTGGTCGTCCAAGCTCTGCACGGGTGTGTATCGAGATGACGACGGAGCCGTGCGGGTGGTTTACCCATCCATCACGGCAGAGTCGTTGTTTAACGACTCGATGCCAGCTCTAAGACGCGCCGCTCGGGGCAATGGCCTCGTGACGGCCGCCCTTATTCGAGCTTTGGTGCGCATTGCTGAAGCGGCTCCAGAAAAGAAAGCGCGGGCTGTTGTAGATGAACTATCCGCAGTCAGAGATGAGACCCGAGAAAGCGATATGCTGGAGCGCGATATTGATAAGTTTTGTGGTCAAATCGAAACTGCAATTAAAAGGGTTTAGTCAACCGTCCTGGACATTTGCAGTCCAGCTCGGCTCTTTCGCAAACTTTGTTCCCACCTGTCAGGTCAAGCTTAGTTTTGGTAGCGCATGCTC
>NZ_JAEDOT010000016.1:0-10484 GCF_017872595.1 Ruegeria sp. HKCCSP346 | reverse complement strand
CCAGATCATTCAGCCTGAACAACTTTGCAATACCCCTTGAGCACTTGAAGAAGGGTCTCGCGGGTTTCGTGAAGTCCCGCCCCCTATCTTCAACTCACCTCTCGCGGCCGCGCAACCGCCCTTCCTCGCTCAGGCGAAGCTAATCTGACAATACCAGCCTTAATTTCCCCGTGACGGATTTAGGATAGTAAATTGGCGATTTGCAGCTCGATGTTTGCCGGACTTCGGATTGTCGCTTTTGGACGATAGTTTTTACCTTACGGTGCCCGCCAGAGGACCTGCTGTGAAACGAATCTACTCAAACCTCTTCTCGACTTTTCGAGTCTCTCGCGTCGCAAAAAAAGCATTCGATCTCTGCAACTCTACTGCGAACCATTTCAAAATAACACAGTCAGCGCGACACCTCAAAAAAACGAGCGCTTCCGCTCGTGTAACACTTGATGAAAGTACGCATCGTCAATGTGGTGAGAGTGAGCGCGCCGGGCCCAAACTTTTGAGGTTGTTCAGCGTTGCATGCGCTTTATTTTGTCCCGCTTCTGTTCTTGCTCAGAGCGGCGTCGAAGCTGCGCCAGCGCGGTTAGGTGCCGGTTTTGGCGGACCCAGCGCACCTGAGGTCTACTTGGATGAAATCCAGAATCGTCGAACTGACACGGGTCCCTCTTATATCTTACCCGGTTTTGACAAAGCGCTAGATCCTTGGTTCAAATTCAAGGAACGCATCGAGCAAAACGCCAACTTTCGTATGGGCGGCCACTACCAGATCAATTATCAAAAGGCAGATCGCGTTCTAAACGAGCCAGACTATGGCTTAGGGGGATTGTTCCGGTTCACGGGAGTATGGAAGTCAAGGGGTCTCGAGAACCGCGACGCGGGGCGGATAGAATTCACATTCGATTACAGACATGCAATTGGGAATGGCGTTGCGCCCAGTGCTTTGGCGCAGCAATTCGGATATGTCGGCACAACCAACGCAATTCTTGGAGACACCAAGTTTGATCTCTACTCGCTTTACTATGCCAAACCGTTCCGTAGCGGAACATCAGGCTTTGCCATAGGGCGGATTGACCCGAACAACTTTTTCTACACCCACGGGTTTTCAAATCCTTGGACCGGTTTCATGAACAACGAAGTCGTCAACCCGGTCAGCGTGCTGCAGCCACAATCGAGTTGGGGCATTTTGGGCGGTTACTATTTTAACGATAATATCTACGGCGTGGCTGGCACCTTCGACGCCAATGGATTTACATCTGACGACCTCGAATTTTTTGAGGGTGGTGCGGAATTCTGGACTGGCGTAGAACTCGGCTACGTGCCCTCGCAAGCGGAACGGTTGGACAAGAAAATCAGCCTCACGCTATGGCACCTCGACGAACGTGAAGACGCCGGAACGGAAGAAAGCTACGGCGCAGCGCTCACAGCGAGCTGGACATTCGGCGATTGGAACCCGTTTACTCGCATAGGATTCTCGGAGGGGGACGCGCCCCCTTACAACACATCGTTTCTGGCAGGCTTTCGCAAAAAGATGCGAAACGGGGCTGACATCCTTGGTCTTGCCCACTCCCGCGGAGAATCTTCTGCCGGTTTCGGCTGGCAAAACGCAACCGAGCTTTTTTATAACTACTACCTCGCCAAAAACCTGGCCGTCACGTTCGACATCCAGAGGATCGGAAACCCACTTCTGAATCCAGTCGATGACGAAGTCTGGCTGTTCGGTATTCGGACAAGGATCACATTTTGAAGATCTCGACCTCCGAAGAAATACGGACACAAATCAAACGCAATCAAGAATAGGAGCGACCACATGAACAGAATGGATGGAAAAGTTGCGATTATTACAGGCGGCGCTAGCGGTGTCGGCCTCGCGGCATCGGAGCTGTTTTTGAAAGAAGGTGCCAAAGTGGTCATCTTCGACCTGAATGAGGATAGCTGCAAGGCAGCGGTTGAACAGCTTGCCTCCGACGATGTGATTTATGTTGCTGGCGATGTGACCAACCGAGACGACAGCTTCAGAATGGCCGCCACAGCCGAAGAAAAGTTCGGTGGTATCGACGCGCTGGTCGCCAACGCCGGTGTTGAAGGCAAACCGTTGGCAATCATGGATGTCACCGAACCGGATTTCGATTTCCCTTTTGCCGTCAATGTCAAAGGTCCGCTCTTTAACATGCAGGCCTGCGTACCATCGATGATCAAGCGTGGCGGCGGCAGCGTCGTGATCACGTCATCGGTCGGTGCGACCATGGGGGGGCAGACCACGGCCTACAATGTGTCCAAACACGCAGTGACCGGGCTTGTCCGCTGCGGAGCAAGGCAACTGGCACAACACAAAATCCGGGTGAACTCGGTCAATCCCGGCCCCATCGCGACACCGATGTTCCTGCGCGTCGAGGAAGAACTGGGCGAGGAATTTTCAAAGGCTTACAAGGCGAAAATCCCACTGGGACGTTGGGCGGATCCTATGGAGATCGCCGAAGCGCTTCTTTACATGAGCAGTGATGCATCCACATGGATCAACGGCACCGTGCACATGGCGGACGGTGGCCAGAAGGCGATCTGACCCACGTGGAAACAACCCTGTTCGCGACGCGAACGCGGACAGGGCGACCAAAACAACGCGCCTAGCGGCGCTCGACGGCCGACTGCATTGCCAACGAAAATCGAAGGAATGAAACCATGAGCACCAAGAACACATATGGCTGGTTTGTCGTTGGCACGACACTCGCAAACCAAAGTATTGCGATGGGCGTTCTGCTTTCGGGCTACGCGCTATTTGTCTTGCCCTGGGCCGAGGAATTCCAGGTACCACAAAGTCAGGTGTTGCTTGGCTCTACCATCGTGCTGGTCGTCAACAGTCTGGCCAGCCCCTTTGCAGGCAAGCTGATGGACAAGTTGAGCCTGAGAACGTTGATCCTGATTGGGGTTGCCTGTTTTGCGGCTGGTCTACTGCTCATATCGTTTGCATCAGCGTTCTGGATGATTCTGGCTGCCTACGCGACGCTTCTTCCCGCAGCTATCATCTTTTGTGGCTCACTGAGCTCTCAAACACTTGTTAGCAAATGGTTTACGGAGGGCCGCGGCGTGGCTCTGGGCGTTTCGTCTCTGGGAAGCTCGGTTGGTGGGTTTGTACTCCCCTTGGTCATTTCGGCCTTGATCGCGGCGTTTGACTGGCGGATGACGATGATCATTCTCGCCGTCGGCGCAGTTGCAGTGTTGTTTCCTCTGAATGGGTTGGTGCTCAGAAAGGATCCGCCGAAGCCTGCGGACCCGTCTGAAACGGATACGCAGGCGGGTGCGCAAGTCGAACCTGACTGGATAGCCAGTCAGCTTGTCAGAATGCCGACGTTCTGGATTCCGGTTCTGGGAATTGTTCCCTTGATGGCGGCCTATACCGGCGTGCAGTTCAATCTGGGTGCTCTTGTAAATTCGCTTTCCTTCGGTGAAGGCGCCGAAGGGGTCAAGGACGGACTGGCCGCTAAGCTGATCTCCACTATCGCGGTGGGCCAGGTGATCGGCAAGCTGGCGGCAAGCAGTGCAAGCGAACGGATCGATCACCGCGTTGTCTATTGGATTATGGCGGTCCTGATGGCAGCCGCCCTATTCTTGTTGTCCGGTGAGCCTTCCGTGACAGTGCTCTACATCGCGTGTCTATTGTTGGGCTCCGCTGTTGGTGCAACACTGCCTATGCTGCCAATCTTTTATACCTCCCGGCTCGGAGCAAAATCGATCGGTGTGATTCTGGGGATCGCGACGTTGGTTCTAATTTTGGGAAGCTTTGGTTCGTATGTGACCGGGTTGATCTATGAAGCCACGCAATCTTATGACACAGCATTCCTCGCCATGGGTGCTCTGCTGATACCCGTTTCCATTGCCATGTTCTTCTTGCCTTCGCCTGAGAAGGCAAGAAAGAGCTGGTCTCAAGCCACCCTCCAAAGCGCAGCGACAGAAGGTGCTTGAGAAACAACGGCAGATGCCAAATGTGCACAGGCTGGCTGAGAGCGTCCACTATACCGTGCGAGCTATTAAGAGAAGGAATAGAGATGAAACTTGCGATCGGACTAGTGGTGGCGCTAGCCTCGTCCTCTGCGGCATTGGCGCAAGAGGCAGTCGGCCGCGTCCTCTTCGAGAACGTCGATGTCTTCGACGGTATGAATGAGGCGCTGATAGAGGACGTGAACGTTCTAGTTGAAGACAATGTGATAAGTCAGATCACTTCTGCCGATATCGAGTCTCGGGGGGCCGTTGTAATAGACGGCAGCGACCACACTCTGATGCCGGGCCTAACGGATGCGCACTATCATGTTATGACGGCGACCTTGCCCGCCTCGAAGATATTTGGAGAGCATCCGGGTTACATGCACACGGTCGCCGTGCTCGAAGCCGAAGCATTGCTGATGCGTGGTTTTACCACTGTACGCGATCTCGGAGGACCGGTTTTCGGTTTGAAATCTGCGATTGACGACGGCGTAGTCCCTGGCCCTCGTATCTATCCGAGCGGTCCATTGATTTCGCAAACGTCCGGGCACGGTGACGTTCGGACGCGCATGCAGGTCCCGGCTGAGGCCAATCGCATTCTTGAGCCGTTGGAGCGCACCGGGCTGGGTATTGTCGCCGACGGGCGACCCGCCGTCCTTCAACGCGTCCGGGAAGCGCTGATGCAGGGCGCTTCGCAAATCAAGGTCATGGCCGGTGGCGGTATCAGTTCGTCAAATGACCCGATAGATGCGTCACAGTACACGCTCGATGAACTAAAAGCCGCTGTCGAGGCCGCCGCGAGCTGGAATACTTACGTGACGGTTCATGCCTACACTTCCGACGCGGTTCGTCTGGCGGTCGAGGCTGGTGTGCAGTGTATCGACCATGGTCAGCTTATCGATGAAGAGACAATAAAGCTTCTTGCTGAAAAAGGCGTGTGGCTTTCAATGCAACCGTTTCTCGATGACGAGGATGCTATGTTTCCTGCTGAGGGATCTCCTAACTTGCAAAGGGGAAAGTTCCTTCGGGTTGCAGAGGGGACAAAACGCGCCTACGAGTTGGCCAGAAAACACGGCGTCAAAGTTGCCTTCGGTACGGACATTGCCTACGACCCTGAGTTGGCAAAAAGACATGGTTATCAGTTGGCCAAGCTGACGCAGTGGTATTCGCCCTTTGAAGTTCTGAAAATGGCGACCCACGACAATCAACAGTTATTCGCCTTGTCCGGTCCAAGAAACCCATACCCCGGGAAAAACGGTGTGATTGAAGAGGGCGCCTATGCCGATATTTTGCTGGTGGCAGGCAACCCGCTGACCGATATCTCCCTGATCGGCAACCCCGAAGACAACTTCACAATCATCATGAAGGACGGACACATCTACAAGAACATACTCGAGTAGCACGCTCAGTGCATGGTACACTCGCTTCTGGCCGATAAATTTGTTGGGATTGCCAAAACCTATCCGGACATCTGCCGATGTCTGCGCTTTCAGTAACGGGAAATTGGGGCAAGCACGGCAGCGCGGGTCGCAGCGTCTACAGAAGGCAATGGTGGGTTTCGCTGAAAAGGATTGGTGACCACCGGACTGATCTGAAACTCAAATCTTGTGTCTTGCGCAAAACGATCAGGCGCTTGAAGGTTCTTTTCGGCTATGAAGGCCAGCTTGAAAGGAAGTCCTCCGATTTCAGTTGTTTTGTTAACATTCAGTGTAACAGGGAATGTCCATGCTTCGCTTGATGTGGCCTCCCAGTTATAGGTGATAATAGGATCAGTGCCGATCAACCATCCATTGCCAATACTTGCAAAGGCAAAATACTGAAAGGATGTGAGAGAAGTCGACGGACCGCTCCCTCCAACCTTTTCGTTGTGGCTCGGGAAGATACCGAACAGTCCCCAATTCGTTGTCTTTACCGCTACAAAGCTGGGCCCTAGCAACCAGTTGTCAGAAGAAAGACTGTTTCCAACAGGGATCGATCCAACCGCGCCGACGCCGAGAGTCCAGTCCCCGTTTTGCCACGCATAGAGCACGTCGAAAGGAATATCGAGCCAGCCATCTTCACCTCTGAAACGGCCTGCAGCAGAGTCAAATACGGGAAAATCCTTTGCGTAAGTCAGAGCGGGCCGAAAAATTAGATTGTCGCCATTTTGAAGTTTAAACGGGAAAACCGGTCTGAATCTTAGGGTAGTGCTTTCCTGACCAGAGGCCCCAGGTAAATCACCGTCGTAGGTTCTGTGGGTTAAACTGAAATTCAGCGTGGCTTTTGCAGCGCCCGGATTGTTCAGTTCTTTGGCGAGCGCTTCCGCATCCTGTGCAGCTGCTTGTGAGGTGACACAGAAGGCGGAGCATGTAGCGAAGCCCAAGACGGCAAGGGTATACTGTAGCCAATCCGGCTTCGAAACGCTGTTCATTTTGAGACCCTTCACAGTTTCATGACAATGCGGCCGTCGATTTTGTTGGCACGCATACGGTCAAAAATGCTGTTGATGTTTTCCAAAGGTTCGGTTGCGTATTGCACCTTGATCTTGCCTTCGCCTGCGAATTCGAGGCACTCCGCAAGGTCTTGCCGCGTGCCGACAATGGATCCGCGAATTGTCTTCCGGCTGAGAACGGTGTCGAAAATGTCCAGATCGAACGTATCGGGCGGCAAGCCAACAAGGGACATGGTTCCCCGTTTTCCGAGCATACCGACACCTTGGGAAAAAGCAGTTTTTGATACAGCAGTGACGAGAACCCCGTCCGCACCGCCGCACATGCCAGCAACCTCCTTGACGGGATCTGTCTCAAGCGCATTGATCACGGCATCAGCGCCCAACCGTGACGCAAGCGCAAGCTTGTCATCCGTTATGTCCACGGCAATCACATGCAAACCCATTGCCTTTGCGTATTGCACCGCCAAATGCCCTAATCCGCCAATCCCGGATATAACAACGGTATCACCAGGCTTGGTGTCGGTCTCCTTGAGCCCCTTGTAGACCGTAACGCCTGCGCAGAGGATGGGTGCCGCTGGCTCAAAGTCGAGAGTATCGGGCAGATGGCCAACGTAGTTGGGGTCGGCGAGGACATATTCCGCATACCCGCCATTGACCGAGTAACCGGTGTTCTGCTGCTCGCCGCAAAGCGTTTCCCAACTGGAAAGGCAGTGCTTGCAATGGCCGCACGCCGTGTGAAGCCAAGGCACGCCGACCCGGTCGCCTTCTTTTACTGCCGTGACGCCGGCACCAACAGCAGCTACAAAACCGACGCCTTCATGTCCGGGAATGAAGGGCGGATTTGGTTTCACGGGCCAGTCACCATCCGCCGCGTGGAGATCGGTATGGCAGACACCTGACGCTTGCATTTTGACAAGGATCTGGCCTGCTTCCACTGTTGGCACACCCACTTCCATAATGCTAAGCGGCTTGCCAAACTCCGTTACGACGGCCGCTTTCATGGTCTTTGACATTTTGACTTCCTTTCTTCGGGTCAGCCGGTGTGTTCAGTTCCTGATCTGACCGATTGGATCAGAGAGCTACGAGAGTTCACCGCCATCGATCACATAAGCGGATCCAGTAATGCAGGCGCTCGCGTCGCTGCTCAAAAACAATATGACTTCGGCAATTTCAGCGGGAGTTGCGAACCGATGCAACGGGATCTGCGCTTTCATCGCGCCCGCCACTTTCGCCCCACCGGTTTGCAGTCGCGATTCGTACATCATGTTTGTCGATACGGCGCCCGGATTCACCGAATTGACCCTGATCTTGTATCTTGCAAGCTGTCTTGCCGCAGAGCGCGTCAGACCGGTCACTGCGTGCTGTGACGTTGTATAGGGCAAAGGCCCGGCGCGCTGCGCCGCGATTGAAGACTTGATGACGACGCTGCCACCGCCGCGTTTTTTCATATATTTTGCTACCGCTCGTATCCCATGAAACGGTCCCTTGACGTTCACCTTGTAGGGCAAGTCGAAGGCTTCCTCCGTTAAGCTCAGGATGTCCCGTGTGTCCCCTTCGATGCCGGCATTGGCGATAAGGATGTCGACACCGCCGAATAGCTCCACTGCTCTCTGAGCAAGTTTTACGTTGTCTTCCGGTTCCGCAACGTTGCAAGCGAGATAGCTGACGTTCTCGCGCCCGATCTGTCGCACAGCCGCCTTGCAAACGCCTTCGCTCAAATCAGAAACGAGTACCCTTGCGCCTTCGCTCACAAACAAGCTGGCCGTGGCCCGGCCTATTTCGCTCGCGGCACCGGTGATTATGGCAACCTTATTTTCCAATCTGTTCATGCAGCGAATAAGCACCCAAAACCGGAGGAAAAGAGCAGGACCGGCCAGCGCTCCGAGGCAGTTTGCACGCGGACCGGTCCAGTTTGCGCAACTAGTAAGCTGACCAACCAGAGTCGGCAGTAATCACCGCACCGTTGACGACTTTGGATTCGTCGCTCGCAAGGAACAGAGCCACATTTGCAATCTCTCTGGGGTGCGCTCGACGCGGGTTCAGCACCATGCCGGACAAAATCCGATCCTGAATCCGTTCCGAGTAGTTGGACATATCGCCCATGCTTTCGGAGATATTCGTCGCAGTGGAGCCCGGGCAGATCATGTTGCAGCGAATGTTCTCCTTTGCATACATGTGCGCCGTGCTTTTCGTGATGCCAATCATGCCGTGCTTTGCCGCCGTATATGCCGCCCCCGCACGCCCACCGCTGATGCCAGCGATGGATCCCACATTGACGATGACGCCGCCGCCTTGTTTTTCAAACTGCCGGACCGCCGCACGCATGCCATAGAAATTGCCTGTAAGGTCGACGTCCATGATCAGGTTCCAGCCTTTGTCTTCGACGTCGCCGACCGGCTGCATCTGGTCCATGATGCCTGCGTTGTTCACGAGCACATCAAGGCGACCGTAGGTATCGACGGCCAACTGGATCATCGCTTCGACCTGCGCCTTGTCCGCGATGTTCGATATGGTTGTCGCGACGGACTGCCCTTTGTCGGCAACCTCTTTTTCAAGCTCGTCGAGGCGATCCTGGTTGATATCTGCCGCGACGACTTTCGCGCCTTCGTCCAGAAACAGCAGTGCCATTTCCTTGCCCATACCGGAAGCTGCACCGGTAATGATCGTTACTTTGTCTTGCAATCTCGACATCTTAGGTCTCTCCAACTTGGCAGGCTGTACGAGCCTGGATCACTGTGAGGGCGTGGCAACCCGTCTGTCTGACGCGCGAAACAAATCGCCCCCATGGTTCGAATAGACGCTACAAATCGAGGGCAATTGTCTCTATGCAGCTAGCGGCAAAATCATGCGCCTAATGCGCCAAAGACATATCCGATTTCCGACAACGCTTTTGAGCAAGTCGTTTCGGTGACTGCCACGATCCAAAGAGACATGGCTTCGTGATACGCTAATAGCAGTTCCGCGAGCTGCGGTGCTCCGGGCGCGCAGAGCCCTCAACCGCAGCCTTGCGGCGACCCTTCTGTGCCAACCGCTTTGCCGACAACTTCACTTGGCAGGACGCCAAAGTGGGTTTGAAACTCAGCAGCAAAACGTCCCAGATGTGAGAACCCGAAATCCATGGCGGCTTTGGTGATGGCCCCATGCCTCCCCCGCTGGGACTTCAGCGATCTCCGCACTTCTTCCAGCCTTTTGATGCGGGCGTATTGATTTGGAGAAAGCCCGTAGTGCGCTTTGAAATGCCTCAACAAGGTGCGTTCGCTGGTCGCCGTGACTTCCGTCAACTCGGAGATCGAAACGGGTCGGTGCAGATTTTCCGCGATGAAATCAGATGCTTTTATGAGCCTGTCATGCTGCTTGAAGTTCCGGTCCGACGCAACGCCACGACCAACGCGAACCTTTCTCAGAATATTGACGATGTCCTCTACGATCAGGGTCTGCAGTTCGCCAGCAATTGCAAAGTTGCTTTCAGAAGAGAAACACGCCGCCAGCGTAGATTTCAGGTTCTCGGCGTTTTTCTCGGGCAACCTGAGAGCCGCAGGCTCATTAATCGAAAAGATATTTCCTGCGGGACTAGCGCTCGGAACGTGAGGGAGCAGCACTTCCCGCGGTACCGAAATCGTAACGACATCAATATATCCGCCTGTCACCATGGACAGATGAAAACCACTGGGAACAAACCACAAATATGCGCTTCCGCCGGGCAGGCCTGCTATCCGCGCATTCTCCCCTTCAAGCACCGACATGAATGTCAGCGTATCTGCGAACATTACGCCGCGGTATTCGACGCTTCTGTCCACCACCTCTCGGACCAGCCCGACCTGACCCACCTGAATTGATCTGGATGACGCCTTGAGATAGCCCTGATCCAGTTGCAAATAGCTGCAATCGAAACCTGCATCCACAGCGGCTTCATTCAATTCGTCTATGGCGTCGAGGTTTCTATCCACTCTTGTTCTCTTGTGAAGCCTATCGCATTGTAAAGGCCCTTTGTTTATTGAAACTAAAATAACATCGCGTCGCGCTGCTTACAAAGCGTTTTAGCTAGCGTATTGCTACTATGTTCCAACCAGCCCATTAACAGTAA
>NZ_JAEDOT010000015.1:0-15781 GCF_017872595.1 Ruegeria sp. HKCCSP346 | reverse complement strand
GCGCGTGTTCTTCATATCCCAACTCGGCAACGCGGCTTTGGTTGGGCAGTTCGATTTGTCTGACGTCAGCACCAATGGGACAGTTCAGGTCGATTTGATAAGAGAGGTTTTCTGGCTCATCGTAACCGCCAAGGAGTGGAGATGAGATAGGTCAAAGCGTTAAGCGTTTGATCCAGTGGATCAAACGTAGCGCATGACCGGAACCAAGCAGAGCAACGGCGAGAAAGTTGTCAAAGACAACTGCCGCGCGACGCGCAAGCAGTATTCAGCGGAAGAGAAGATCAAGGTCGCACTGGACGGCCTGAAGGGCGAGGACAGCATTGCAGAGCTGTGTCGCCGCGAGGGCATAGCGCAGAGCCTCTACTACAGCTGGTCCAAGGAGTTCCTGGAAGCCGGCAAGAAACGTCTGGCCGGCGACACGGCACGTGCTGCGACATCGACCGAGGTCAAAGACCTACGGCGGGAATCCCGCGATCTGAAAGAAGTTGTTGCAGAACAGGCCCTGGAGCTTCGCCTGCTCAAAAAAGCATGATCGCGCCCTCTCGGCAGCATGCTTTACATGCGCCTGTCAGGTGACAGATAGGGACGACGACGCATGAGATATCTGTCACCCGGCAGTCGCTGTCTGCAGCGATGAGAGGGCCGCATCCGAAAAACTGGAGATCATCCGCCTCGTCGAAGGTTCGCATCTCCCGACCAAGCGCACTTTGGAGAAGCTGGGCATCTCGAAGACCACCTTCTATCGCTGGTATGACCGATATCTGTCGGGTGGTCCTAAGGCGCTTGAGGATCGCAGTCCCAAGCCATCACGGGTCTGGAACCGTATTCCGCAGCCAATGCGTGAGAAGAATGAGCCATTGGAACGCCATTGGTCCGAGAGACAATGGCGAATGACCTGGCTCTGAAGGAAAGCGATCTGTCGCCGCGCGAACTGGCCGTGCAATTCACCGACACGGAAAAGTACTTTGTGTCAGAGGGTAAGGAGGATCAGTGATCTGTCCAGTGGACGGATCACCCGACGAACGGGTATCGCATTCTCAAGTCTTACGACCTGATCACCAGCCCGGCCTATGTGGTTCCATCGGCGGCCGACGAGTCCCGGGACAAAACCACTCGGCCGAACCAACTCTGGCAGACCGACTTCACTTACCTGAAGGTGGTCGGCTGGGGCTGGTTCTATCTATCGACCATCCTCGATGATTACAGCCGCTACATCATCGACTGGAAGCTCTGCACGACGATGAAGGCCAGTGATGTCACCGATACGCTGGACCTGGCTTTGCAGGCTTCGGGCTGTGCCCAGGCGACCGTCTTCCACAAGCCACGGCTGCTCAGTGATAACGGATCCAGTTATATCTCTGGTGAACTTGTTGAATGGCTGGAAGATCAGGAAATGGATCATGTCCGAGGGGCGCCATACCATCCGCAAACTCAGGGAAAGATCGAGCGCTGGCACCAGACCTTGAAGAACCGCATCTTGCTGGAAAACTACTACCTGCCCGGTGATCTCCGGCAAAAGATCGATGCTTTCGTCGATCACTACAACCACCGGCGCTATCACGAGAGCCTGAAAAACCTCACCCCGGCCGATGTCTACTTCGAGCGCGGCCACACCGTTCTGAAACAACGAGAAAGGATCAAACGGAAGACAATCGAAACCCGGCGATTGCTTCACCGCAAAACCGCCGCATAATCAAACCAAACAGATGCGCCTGATCCTCTCTTAGCTCAGGCCGCCATCTGTCCCAAAAATCCCTGACGACGGACACATGATCCCACCATAGGCTTGCGCCATAAGGTCATAGCCCGGTTTGCTGGCATTCGGTCCCGTCTGGCCGAAGCCGGAGATCGAGCAATAGACAAGACCTGGAGAGATCGTGGACAGGCTCTCATAGTCGAGGCCAAATTTCTTCAGCGCGCCGGGTTTGAAGTTTTCGACCAAAACGTCAGACACGGCTGCGAGTTGCTTGATCGCCTCCTGCCCCTCGGCGCTTGCAAGATCGATGGCGATGGATCGTTTGCTCCTATTGGCGCAATCAAAATAAGCGCTGAGGTCCGCGACATTACTTTCCAACTCATCGAAGAAAGGCGGCCCCCAGCTTCTGGTGTCATCCCCGGCCGTGAGAGGATTTTCGACCTTGATGACATCCGCTCCCATATCCGCAAGAAGCTGCGTGCATGTGGGACCGGCCAGAATGCCAATGAGATCGAGGACCCTCAGTCCCGAAAGAAGACCCGTCATGCCGCGACCCTCAGAGACCCGACCGTGGCCTTGATGCGGACGCACGCGGATCGAAGGTCCTCCTCGGATGCAGCCGTCGAGATACGGATATGGGGCAACAACCCAAAGGCAGCGCCCGGAACGGTCGACGGATGGTGTTTGTCCAAAAGCCAAGCGCTGACCGCAGTGTCGTCTTTCAAAACCGCGCCGTCGCGTGTGGTTTGACCGATGAGGCCTCCAACATGCGGGAAGACATAGAAAGCACCTTCCGGTCGCAAACAGAAGATGCCGTCGATCCCGTTCAGCGCATCAACGACGATGTTGCGGCGGTGTTCGAAGCTTTTTGCGCGGTCTGCAAAAAACTCCGCCGGACCATCAAGTGCCGCAACCGACGCCGCTTGTGAGATGGAACAGGCATGTGTGCTGCTCTGACCTTGGACCACATTCATTGCCACGATCAGGGATGCCGGACCCGCGCCGTAGCCGATGCGCCACCCGGTCATTGCAAAGACCTTCGAGACGCCGTTGACCAGCAAAGTTCTTGGTTTCAGGTCAGGAGCAACATTTAGGATCGAGACGAAACGGTGATCATCGAACATCAGATGCTCGTAAATGTCGTCACTCAGAACCCAGACATGGGGGTGGCGGCGCAACACCTCCGCAATAGCAGAGAGCTGCGCTTTCAAAGCGCGGGCCTTAGCGACGAGCCCCATGATCATCGAGGGCGCGACTGCCGCGAGGCGGTCTGCACGCATATCAGATCCGTCCATCGTATGCCCCCCGATCAATCACCGCAGCAATGACTGTGAAACTGTCCGCGCTCCGAGCTGCCATGAGTGCAGCCTTCAGTTCTTCGGCGTTGCCAACGGTATGCCCGCTGCCTCCGAAGGCTTCGGCCAATCGGGCAAAGTCGTGCTTGTCGAAATCGACGCCCGCGTTCTTGAGCTGACGGCCGCGCTGTTTGATTTCAATCAGCGCGAGGCTGGCGTCCACAAAGACCACGAAAATGGTCTTCAACCCAAGTTCCGCTGCTGTCGACAATTCGCCCGCGACCATCAGCATGCCGGCATCACCGGAAAAAGACACGACGGTTCGCTCGGGCTCGATCAGGGAGGCACCCATTGCGAGCGGAACCGCGCAGCCCATCGTGCAGAGAGCAGACGACTGCAACAGGCCCTTAGGCGCGTAGCAGGACCACTTCTGGGATAGCAGAATCCGGTGCGCGCCGGAATCGACGGTAGCGACAGTGTTCTTTGGCAGCACGTCGCGACAGGTATCGATGACCACACCAGGTCCCCACGCCTCCGTCTCGGCAACGGCCTTGGTCAGGCTGTCACGCACGTCGTCGATCCCGCCCCCCGACCAGCTCGGCGTTGTCGCAATGCAATCTGACATAGCGTCCAACGTTAGTCCGACATGGCTGACGAGTTGGAGGGTCGATTGGTGCATGTAGTGGGTGTTGGGCTCGGCGGTGATGTCGATGACATTGACAATTTCAGGGTCCCAGACATCGCGCCACCCAACCCGCATTTCGATTGGGTCGTAGCCAGCACAGATGATCAGATCAGCCTCCTTCACAAAGGGCAGTAGGATATCATCGTTCTTTGGCGACAGGCCCGCTCCGCCAAGGCAGAGCGGATGATCTTCCGCGATGATGCCTTTGGCTTTGTAAGTCGTAATGACCGGTACGTTATGCGCTTCGCAAAAACGCAAAACAGCGGCGCTCGCATTGTCCTTGAGCGCATCCAGGCCAGCGATCATCACGGGTCGCTTGGAAGACGCGAGCCATGAGCGGGCCAGCGTGAGATCATCTTCCCCAGGAACAACCGCGCTGACCTTGGCCCGGCGGCGCATCTCAACGGGTCCAGGCTTTGCATCGGCCACGGAGATCGGGACGTCGATGTGAACAGGACCGTCCCGGCCATCCGTTGCAATCGCAACGGCCTTGTCTGCAATCGTATCCGCTCCATCCGCAGTCAGCACGAAGCTCGCCTTGGTGATGGGACGGAATACAGCCTGATGATCTAAAACCTGATGGGTATAGGTCAGGGCTTCGGTTGCATCGACACAGCCCGTCAGGACGATCAAGGGCACGCGGTCTTGCTGTGCATTCGCGACGACATTGACGCCGTTGACAGCCCCCGGCCCGACTGTCGCCACCAGAATGCCGGGCGCGCCCGTCATGTGATGCGCGCCCTCGGCCATAAAGCCGGCACTGTTTTCGTGCTTGCACAGAATGAATTTGATACCGGCCGTTTTGAGCGCATCGACTATCGTCAGCACCTCGCCACCCGGCATACCAAATGCATGCCTGCAGCCAGCCTCGTAGAGCCGCCGCGCGACGAGGTCGGCGGCCCGAAGGTCTTTCTCAGTTTTCATAGGGTCTCCTATTCAGCCGCGAAGCGCGCTGCTGTCGTGAGGCGCGTATATCCGTCACGCGTCTGTGGTGTTTTGATCCCAAGAACGGTCCCGGCGATTTGAGTTCTCAGGACTTGCGCTGTTCCACCGCCAATGGTGAACATGCGCACATCCCGATACATCCGTTCCAACGGCTCGCGGTCGCAGTAGCCACGTGCACCGAACATCTGCAGCGCGTCACTGACGACTTTGATCGCCATCTCGGAGGCAAAGAGCTTGGCACGGGCGGCCATCGTCATGTCAGGGTATTGGCTGCCATTCGGGTTGCGCGACTGCGCCGCCTCATGCAACATCAGCCGCGCCGCATGGACCTGCGTGTCCATATCCGCGACCATCCATTGAAGGCCTTGGAACTCCGCAAGCGGACGCCCGAACTGCTCCCGCTCATGGAGGTAACGCTTGGCATGTTCGAGCGCCCCGGCGGCGACACCCATGGCGATGGTACCCGCGCCGACGCGTTGTGAATTGTAAGCATTCATGAGGTCGGCAAAGCCGCGCTTGAGGCCAGATGGCGGTTTGACCAACCACTTTTCTTCGATCTCGACATTCTCAAATCGAAGTTCCGCTTCCGGCATCCCGCAAAGGCCCATCGTATATTCGCGGCCCACCACGGCGAACCCTTTTGGCATCTCGCCCGAGAGTGGATCGGCATGAAGGATGAAACCGCCAATGCCTTGCTCGACACCCGCTTCATCGAGGACGCGGGCAAAGATGAGGTGGAGTTTTGACACGCCGCCGCCGGTGATCCAGTGCTTGGTGCCGTTGAGGATGTATCGATCACCCTGTTTGCGCGCCGTGGTCAGCATCTCAGTTGCAGCACTCCCGGCCTCAGGTTCGGTGATGCAAATCGCGGGTTTGTCGCCGGACAGAACATGGGACGCGCAAAAGGCTTTCTGCTCATCATTGCCGTAGCCCATGACTGCGCTGATGCCGCCCATATTGCCTTCGACAACGACGCGCGCCGTCAGCGTGCAGGCCTTGGCGATCTCTTCGACCACCATGGCCACGTCGAGAAAGCTTGCGCCCTGACCGCCATATTCCTTCGGAATTGACATCCCCATGATCCCGGCATCGGCGAGTTCACCAACGTTCTGCCAGCAGTAGACACGGGATTTGTCCCACTCTGCAGCGCGTTTCTCAAATCCCGGCACCAACTCTTTTGCGACGTCAACAAGCGGATGTGTCATGGCAAGTCCCTCATTCTCTTCTGGTCAGAATACGCTTGCTAAAGTCCAACACAATCGAATAAGATTGGATATCAAATACAGAGTTTCTTAAGTAATGCAGACACGTTCTCTCAGAACCCTGGTCCGCGTGTCCAAGGTCGGCTCCTTTGCGAAAGCAGCTGAGCAGCTGAACATGACTTTGTCCGCTCTTTCCATGCAGATGAAGGCTTTGGAAACGGAACTCGGCGTCGATCTCTTTGATCGCACCGTGCGGCCACCGCGCTTGACACCCATCGGACGAACCATCGTCGAGGCCGCGACGCCGCTGCTGCAACGCGAGGACAAGCTTCTCGATCTGTGCAGGCCCACGGATACTTTGGTTGGACATTTCCGGATCGGCTTTGTGACCTCCGCCGCCGTCCGACTGCTGCCTGACTTTCTGAAGAACGCCAAGCGCGATGCTCCACAGGCGACCTTCGCGTTTGAGACCGGGCTCTCAAAAGTGCTGCAGGATAAGGTTGTGAATGGACAACTCGACGCGGCGCTTGTCACGGATGCCGAAGGCGTTCCTGATGCGCTGTCAGAATTGGTGCTGAAGGAAGAACCTTTTGTTTTTGCGGCCCATGAAACCCTCCTAGTGGACGGCCTCACGGGTTTGCTGAGTGAGCAGCCCTTCTTTCACTTCATGCCCAACACGGGCATCGGGAAACTCATCGCAGGCGAAATGTTGAAGCATGACCGACCAAAGGAGTCCGAGACGATCGTTCTCGATAACCTGGAAGCCATCATGGAATGTGTCTCAGCGGGACTGGGATTTACGCTTCTGCCTGCACCGGACGTTGTCCGATATCGGTCCGCAGAGGTCAAAAGTATCCAACTTCCAAAGGCTTCGGCCAGAAAGCTGGTTCTCGCAACTGTGCGCGACGGCGCGTTGGCCGGACGCGAAGCAGCGCTTGCGGCTCTGTTTTCGGTCGACAATGCCTAAATGGTAGAGGTGTGAGGGCTGGTTCGAATCGTGCCGGAGGGGCACAAGCTTCGGAACAAGTTTCGAATTCAAGTAGTCGGTCCTGGCTATGCGGAGCCCTCGCCGTTAAGGACGGCCCAGAACCGACTTTGCGCACTTCGTTGGATTTCTGCAGCCGCGCACGCATTCCGGCCATTCACGGCAAGCGCGAAATCCGATAAGAATTCGCCGTTCGGGACCGCGTAAGAAAACCGACAATTGGCTCCTGGTTGTGAATGTCGACTTCATCTCGACATTACGAGTTGGTTGTCGAATTTCACCATTCCGCGAAATATTGAAAACGCTCACAAAAGAGCTCTTGTGGTTCAGTCAGAACGACGAAGGTGTGCATGCGCTGATCACCTTGCACGGCGCATCACCGGCATTCCGAAACCTGTGTGGCAAAATGCTTGAGAAGTAATACGCATCACCTGGCCCCAGCACCCTCGACTGCCCATCAACCGTGACTTCAAGACGGCCCTCTATCACAACCGCGCATTCCTCACCTTCGTGAGACAGTTCAGCTCGCCCCGAGTCGGCACCTACTTCGTACTCCTCGATTAGCATCTGTAATTTTCTGTCTCGGCGCTCACCTGCGACAAGCAAATAGGAAACTCCGGTTGAACCAAGGTCGCGCATTCTTTCGTGCGGATAAAAAAACGACTCCTCGTTCTGCAATTCGAAACTGAAGAAAAAACCCAAGTTGACATCGACTGCGGCAAGGATCTTTTTTAGCAGCGCCACGGAAGGTTGAGTTGATCCACTCTCGATCTGAGAAATCGTTCCGCTACCCACTCCTGCGCGTTTCGCCATTTCGCGTTGACTGAGGCCTTTGGTCGTTCGAATCAACTTTAGACGACGGGCTGTTTCGAGATCTGATGACATAACCGTTACTCCAGTGCTTTCCCGCTTTGGATCGAAAGCATTCTAAGGGCGCAACGATTTTTTTCAATAACTTACAGATTAAAACAAAGCCGGGTATGCGGAAGGCGCGAACTCTGCAAAGATTTGTCATCAAATGAAAATCTGCTTCACGAGGAATGTACGTGCTCGATCAACCCAACACAATGTCATCGTTTTGGATGCCGTTTTCGGCCAATCGTGATTTCCTTCGCGAGCCCCGGATGATCCAATCGGCTGAAGGAATGTATTACACCAGTTCCGATGGTCGGAAGATCATGGATGGCACCGCCGGACTGTGGTGCGTCAACGCGGGCCACCGGGATCCGCTGATCGTAGAAGCCGTGCAGAAGCAGGTGCACGAGTTGGACTATGCGCCGAATTTCCAGTTCTCCCACCCTCAGGCGTTTGAGTTGTCGGCAAAGCTGACCGCGATGATGCCTGAGGGAATGAATCACGCCTTCTTCACCAACTCAGGCTCCGAGTCCGTCGATACGGCGCTCAAGATCGCACTGCATTACCATCGGATGCGAGGCGATGGAGCGCGCACCCGCCTGATCGGGCGCGAGCGCGGGTATCATGGCACAGGGTTTGGTGGCATTTCGGTTGGCGGCATCGTCAAGAACCGCATGCATTTTGGCACGCTCCTGACCGGTGTTGATCATCTACGTCACACGCATGATCTGGAGAAAAACGCATTCTCTCGCGGTTGCCCGCAACACGGGGCAGAGTTGGCGGACGATCTGGAGCGTTTGGTTGCTTTGCATGACGCCTCGACCATTGCGGCTGTGATCGTCGAACCAATGGCCGGTTCAACCGGTGTGCTTCTGCCACCGAAAGGATACTTGAAGCGACTGCGTGAGATCTGCGACCGACATGGCATTCTGCTGATCTTCGACGAGGTAATCACTGCATTTGGTCGTCTGGGTGCGGCGACGGCATCAGATTATTTTGATGTAAAGCCAGACATCATCACGACCGCCAAAGGCCTGACCAACGGCGTAATTCCGATGGGTGCGGTCATTGTGTCCGATAAGATCTACGACTCGGCGATGGAAAACGCCGATGCGCCGATCGAACTGTTCCATGGCTATACCTATTCCGCAAATCCGGTGTCCTGTGCCGCCGCGCTGGCAGCTTTGAAGAGCTATGAACAGAACGACCTGTTCCGCCGCGCCGCGTTGCTATCGCAGCCTTGGGAGGATCAGCTTCACAGCCTTAAAGGGCTGCCGAATGTGATCGATATTCGCAACCTGGGACTGGTTGGCGCAATTGAACTCGCCCCACGAGAAGGCGCGCCGGGTGCACGGGGCTATGATGCAATGAAGCGGGCCTGGGATGCCGGAATAATGATCCGTGTCACCGGCGACATCATCGCCTTGTCGCCACCACTGATCATCTCGGAACCTGAAATAACGACACTCTGTCAAACACTCGGAGAAGTATTGGCTGACCTGCCATAGTCCCTGACTTCTAACCCCAAAAAGGACTGACATCATGAAAGATGCATCCCCGATCGCTTTGATCGGCCACTACATTAATGGCCAAATCACTGCTCCATCCGGTGAAAATACTCAGCCGGTTTTCAATCCCGCAACCGGAGCGCAAACCGGCGAGGTGTCGCTGGCGAACGTCCAGACAGTCGACGACGCAGTGGCCGCCGCCAAAGCAGCGTTCCCGAAGTGGTCGAACACTCCGCCGATCCGCCGTGCACGTCTTATGAACAACTTTCTGGCTCTGGTGCGTGAGCACAAGGACGAATTGGCGCGCGCCATCACCGTCGAGCACGGCAAGGTTTTCACCGACGCCCAAGGCGAGGTTGAGCGCGGTATTGATATCATCGAGTTTGCCTGCGGCATCCCGCAACTCCTCAAGGGCGATTACACGGAGCAGGTCTCCACTGGCATGGACAACTGGACCACGCGTCAGGCGTTGGGGGTTGTCGCCGGGATCACTCCCTTCAACTTCCCGGTCATGGTGCCGATGTGGATGTTCCCGATCGCCATCGCCGCAGGCAATACCTTTATCCTGAAGCCGTCTCCGACCGATCCGTCGGCCTCTCTGCTGTACGCGGATCTGATGCAGAAGGCCGGTTTCCCTGATGGTGTGTTCAACGTCGTACAAGGTGACAAGGTCGCCGTGGACGCGTTGTTGGAGAACGACGACGTCAAGGCCGTGTCCTTCGTCGGTTCCACCCCGATTGCGAACTATATCTACGAAGTTGGTGCTCGGCACGGCAAACGGGTTCAGGCTCTGGGTGGCGCAAAGAACCACATGCTGGTGATGCCCGATGCCGACATGAACAAGGCTGCCGACGCCCTGATTGGTGCGGCCTTCGGGTCGGCGGGCGAACGCTGCATGGCGATTTCTGTTGCCCTGTTGGTTGGCGATGCCGCCGACAAGCTGATGCCGGTCCTGAAAGAGCGCGCCGAAACTCTGAAGATCAAGAATGGCCTTGAACTGGACGCCGAGATGGGCCCGATTGTCACCGCCGCTGCGCGTGATCGGATCAAAGGCTACATCGACTCTGGTGTTGCAGAGGGTGCTGACCTGCTAGTCGATGGTCGCGACTATACCGTCGAAGGGCACGAAGAAGGGTTCTTCCTGGGCGGCACCCTGTTCGACAACGTCACGCCCGACATGAAGATCTACAAGGAAGAGATCTTTGGCCCCGTCCTGTCCTGCGTCCGCGTCTCGAACTTTGCCGAAGGCCTTCAACTGATCAACGACCACGAGTTCGGCAACGGCGTGTCACTGTTCACCCGTGACGGCAACGTTGCGCGTGAGTTCGGCAAACAGGTTCAGGTCGGCATGGTCGGCGTCAACGTCCCGATCCCGGTTCCGATGGCATGGCACGGCTTTGGCGGCTGGAAGAAGAGCCTTTTCGGCGACATGCACGCCTATGGCGAAGAGGGCGTTCGTTTCTACACCAAGCAGAAATCCATCATGCAGCGCTGGCCCGAGAGCATCTCGGAAGGTGCCGAATTCGTCATGCCAACGGCAAAATGATCATCCGATCCAAGGAGTGAAGAAAATGTTCATTGGTGTTCCCAAGGAAATCAAGAACCATGAATATCGGGTTGGCCTGACCCCCGAAAGCGTCGCGGAACTGGTTTCTCATGGTCACAACGTCATCGTGGAAACCAATGCCGGCATCGGCATCGGCGCGGATGATGATGCGTACCGGGCCGCGGGCGCAGAGATCGCCGAAACCGCAGCCGATATCTTTGCCAATGCAGAGATGATCGTGAAGGTGAAGGAACCTCAGGCTGTGGAACGCCCCATGCTGCGCGAAGGTCAAATCCTATACACCTATTTGCATCTGGCCCCCGACCCGGAACAGACCAAAGATCTGGTCAACTCGGGCGCTGTCTGCATCGCTTACGAGACAGTCACCGACGATAATGGCGGTCTGCCCCTGCTGAAACCGATGAGCCAGGTTGCCGGTCGCATGTCGATCCAGGCCGGTGCCAGCGCTTTGGAGAAAGCAAAGGGCGGTCTGGGCGTATTGCTAGGCGGGGTGCCCGGCGTGAAGCCCGGCAAAGTTGTGGTCATCGGTGGCGGTGTTGTTGGGTTCAATGCGGCTCAGATGGCTGTTGGCTTGCACGCGGACGTGACCATTCTAGACCGCAATCCGGCAGTTCTTGAGAAGTTGGAGAACCATTTCGAGGCGTCCGCCAAGGTTGTCTATTCGACCAAGGCTGCGCTGGAGGAAGAAGTCACCAATGCCGATCTGGTTGTGGGCGCGGTTCTGATCCCGGGTGCCGCTGCACCCAAGCTGGTCACGCGCGAGCTGATCTCGAAAATGAAACCCGGTGCGGTCGTCGTGGACGTGGCGATCGATCAGGGCGGCTGCTTTGAAACGTCCAAAGCCACCACTCACGCAGAGCCCACGTATGTTGTCGACGATGTTGTTCACTACTGCGTCGCCAACATGCCGGGCGCAGTCGCCCGAACGTCGACCTATGCACTGAATAACGTCACGCTGCCGCATGCTCTGGCCATTGCCAACAATGGGTGGAAGCAAGCACTCGCAGACAATCGTCACCTTATGAACGGACTGAACGTGGCCCACGGGAAGGTGACATACAAAGCTGTGGCCGATGATCTTGGATATGAGTTCATCGCCCCGGAACTTTGCTGAATTGAAGCAAAGAAACGTCCCGCCGCGCGCAATGCGGCGGGAGACCCACCACTGAGGAGGAAACCTAATGATTACGAAGATTAACCGCCGCGCCCTTGGCGCGATGGGTGCCGCGGCTTTGCTTGCTGCAACCACAATCTCAACAGAAGCCGCAGCAGAAGACATGACTCTGCGCTTTGCCGGTGTGTTCCCGATTGACCATCAGGGCACGAAAATGATGGAGCAGGTCGCAGCGGATGTCGCGGCAGCAGACGTCGGCTTGAAGATCGAAGTATTCCCGGCAAACCAACTGGGTTCGGGTGAGGCGCTGTTCGAAGATGTTGCGCGCGGTAATATCGACCTGGCATCGGCGTTCATCTATGCCGATACCGATCCGCGTTTGGAATTCCTGTCAATGCCGTTCCTGCTGGGCGGCTGGGATGACATGGAAAGCACGCTTTTGAACATGGATTCCGAGTTCAACACCATCCTGCAAGAGATCACCGACGAATACGGTGTTCGCGTGATGGCACAGAATCCGGAGGGGTTCATCGGTATCGTTGCTTCGCAAGAGCCCGACAACTGGAATACCTTTGACGACAAAGGCATGAACATTCGTGTCTGGTCGTCCAGCGTCGTGAAGTCGATGGTCGAAGAACTGGGTTACCAGGCGACCACCATGGCATGGGGCGACATTTTCCCCGCACTTCAGGCCGGCATTGTCGATGGGGCCATCTGCTGCACCAAGACTGCGACCTACTCGATCTTCGCAAAGTCGGATGTTGGCACTCACTTTGTCGAATACAACTCGATCTCAGAGCTGACAACTTTCTATGCGTCGCAGCGGACGCTCGACAAGTTGAACGACGAACAGCGTGCCGCGCTGCAGGCCGCGATGACCAAGGCGTCCGAAGACTTCTTTGCCTACAACCGTGAGAATGACGAGGTGTTCGGCCAGAAACTACTCGACAAAGGCTACACCATCCTGCGCCTGAGCGACGAAGAACAAGCTGCGATGGCCGCTCATGTCCAGGAAACGGTCTGGCCCGCGATGGCACAAAACGTCGGTCAGGACATCATCGACCGCCTGCTGGCAGCAAAGGAACAGCAATAAACACTGAGAAGAAGGGCCAGCAGATCAGCTGGCCCTTCTTTGGTTTTTGGCGCAACAAAGGGAGGGAGAAAGATGTCTAGTTCTGAAGCTGAACGTCCGTTGGTCGTCGAAAGTGCAGAAAAGAAGAGCTCGCAAAAAATCACTGACGAGTTGCCGGTTATTATAGGATATCCGCTGAAAGCAGTGGCCTTTGTCATGAGGCAGATCGTTATGTTTGCCGGTTTCCTGATGGCTTTCACATTTGGGGCAGTTGTTGTCATTCGCTATGGATTTGGCGGTGATCTGTTTGCCTACGAAGAGTGGCTTTTGGGCATTAGCATCATCGGGTTTTTTGCAGGCGCAGTGCTGGCCTCTGCCCGCAACCTGCATATCAACGCGGACATTCTGGGCATTGTAATCCAAAACCCCCGGTTGATCTGGTGGCGCGGCTTTGTCGTCCTGACCGTTGAGGTGCTGGTGATCCTGTTTCTCATGTATGCGTGCTACGTTTCGCTGCTTGATGACTTCTCATTTCCGCGGTTGCGCGCAACCCCGGTGCTGCGCATTCCATTTGTGACCTGGCGGATCGCAATCATGATTGCCTTTGGCCTCATGGCAACGTTCACGGCGGCATACTTGTACGTACACATCCGCAAGGGGCTCGGGCTTCCCCTGAGATCAGAAATGCAAAAAGGAGAAACCCAATGATCATCGGAGGAAGTCTCCTTATTGTCTGCTTAATGCTGCTGTTGGGCGTTAGCGTTTACGTGGCATTCGGATCGGTCTTGATTTTCATCGCAATTGTTGGAGATCAATCCATCACCGGCTACCTGCCGACCGGCTCTACAGGCATCCGTTCATTGGTGCTTTTAGCGATCCCGCTCTTCATGATCGCTGGTGGCATCATGGAAAAAGGCAAAATTGCCGCCCCTCTTGTCTCGTTGGCTGAAATGTTCATTGGCCATATCAAAGGGGGATTGAGCGCGGCAGGAGTACTGGCCTGCGGTGTGTTCGGCTCTATCTCCGGCAGTGCGAACGCAACGCTGACCTGTATTGGCGGCATCATGATGCCCCACCTTAAAAAGGCCAACTATCCGGGTGGGCAATCTGCGGCTTTGATCGTAGCGGCCAGCCCCTTAGGTCTGTTGATCCCACCGAGTTCGTCGCACATCCTTTATGGCTGGGTCGCACAGCAGCATGTACTAAAGTGCTTCTTGTCCACGGTCATTCCGGCGATCATCCTGATCACGCTATTGATAATCGTTAATCAGTTCATGCTGCGGAAGTATGACGACATTAACCTGACGGAACGTCCTAAACCGTTTCTGCCGACATTCGGAGTTCAGGCGCGCCTGGCCGGACCTGCGCTTATGATGCCTCTGATCATTCTGGGCGGAATCTATGGCGGTATCATGACACCGACCGAAGCCGCCGGTATCGCAGTGGTCTACTCGATCCCAATCGCGATCTACTTCTATCGTGGCCTGACCTGGAAAACTCTGGCCCAGACCATCCAGAATTCCGGTGTTACGATTGGTGTGGTCATGGTCATGATCTTCATGGTTCTGATCGTGTCGGACAACCTGATCTCGCAGGGTGCCCCTCAGTTGGCCAAAGATCTGGTCTATTCCGTTTCGGACAATCCGGTCGTCATCCTTCTGATGATCAACGTCGTGATGATCCTGATCGGGATGCTGATGGACGATATCTCGGGTTTGCTGCTGGCGACACCGATCTTGCTGCCCATCGCGCAGAGCACTGGAATGGATCCGATCCATTTTGCGGCTGTGATTGGCGTGAACCTGGGTATGGCGAACATCACCCCTCCAACTGCGCCGCTGCTTTACCTTGGAGCTCAGGTCTGTGATGAGCCGGTTTCGCGCATGCTGTGGCCGACTTTGATCTTCATTGTCTTTGCATGGCTTCCGACGCTGATGCTGACGACTTTTGTACCAGAGTTGGCTCTCTTCCTGCCTGATCTCCTGCTCAGCCGGTAGTGGCAAGAAAGCGCAAAAGCCCAAGACGAAATAGCACGCACCCCAACTTTCGGCTGGGGTGCCTGAGCGCCCTCCTAAAGATGAAGTGGGAGAGGCCAGTTCGCAGAAGAAAACTGAAAACCAAAAACACGGAGGTTTAAAATGTACAAAAATATTCTAGTCGCGCTGTCGCTGGAGCATGGCATCAGTGAACACGCGCTTGCGGCGGCACATGCCCTTGTATCCGAAGGTGGAAAAATCACTGCCGCGCATATCCATGAGCCCCCAAACAGACAGATAATGTACTATATGGATGAAGGGATTGCAGAAAAATCTCTCCAGAAAGCAAAGGCGCGCTTGGCCGAGCGCCTTACAAGTGAGACCGACGTGTCGTCTATCCTGCTCGAGAGCCAATCGGCAGGTCGCGCAATCACCGAATACGCCAACAAACATGGCATCGACTGTATCGTCCTCGCTTCACATAAACCTGGGATGAAAGAGTTCTTTTTGGGTTCCACGGCTGCTCTCGTTGTTCGCCATGCTCAGTGTTCGGTGCATGTACTACGTCTGTGACGCTGGCACCCACAATATTTAGCAACTTTGCCCTGAGAAATCTGCGGTGATAAGCACGTCTCAATGCGACCTGGGGTCAGGATTCATAACCAATAGATGACGGTTGCTGCAAGTGCGATTGCGGAGAGGAAGACTTTGGGACAGCGATCATAACGTGTCGCTACGCGCCTCCAGTCCTTGAGCCTATTGGGCCTCCATAGAAGTGCGCGCAAACCATGCCGCTCAGCAGGATAAGTTCAGCCAGAAGGTTCTGTCGCAAACTTTGTTCCCACCTGTCAGGTCAAGCTTAGTTTTGGTAGCGCATGCTC
>NZ_JAEDOT010000014.1:0-32300 GCF_017872595.1 Ruegeria sp. HKCCSP346 | reverse complement strand
TCAGCCATCGCACAGGCGGCTACCGTCATCTTTTTGGCTTTGAATTCTGACCCTAGGTTATCGGCTAGGCGGATTGCGCCTGTCATCATCTTGCACGTCAAAATCCTCGCCTGAAATGACTGTCAAACTCATCAGGCGTTGGTCCATCCAATGCAGTGAGGTTTCGTTGCAATGACCGCGCGCTAGCTGTTCCCAACAGGACAGAGGCTGCCAACTCATGCCGTTTGGCAAAGTGAAGCGCCGCAGTTGCCAGTTGCAGCCCAAGCACCTCGGCTCTTGTTTGAAGGTTTTTAACCTGCTCGATGACTTCCGGTGATGCCGGGACATAATCATAGGTTGCTCCTTCGACCGGGCCGGTAGCGAGGATGCCCGAATTGAACACGCCGCCCAGTACCAGGCTGGTACCTAGCGCTCGGCATTTGGCGGTGAGCTCCTGTTCTGCCGATCGGTCCAGAAGTGTTAGCCGACCAGCCAACAGGATCACGTCGATGGGGCCATGGTCCATTACGTCGAGACAAATCTGGTTTTCGTTCACGCCCAGCCCGAAAGCCCGGATTTTGCCCTGCTCCTTCAACCTTACCAGCCGTTCATATCCCGACTCGAGGAAGGCTTCCATATGGGCGCTATTGTCCTGTCCGTGAGTGTATTCACCGATATCGTGGACATAGACGATATCTGCGTAGTTGGTATTCAGAAGGCCAAAGCTGTGTTCCAGCGAAGCTTCAATCCCGTCGCCAGAATAGTCATAGCGCACCGCGTTGGGCAGCGGATCGACAAAGCCATCGGCCTCGACCATCGCTGATCCGGGTGACAGCACCCGCCCAACCTTGGTTGAAATGACGTATTCGTCGCGGGGATACCGCGTAAGGAAGCGGCCCAGTCGCATTTCGGACAGGCCGCGACCATAATGCGGTGCGGTATCGAAATAACGGATACCCGCGTCCCAAGCGCATTGCAGCACCTCATCCACCTGCGCGTCGGTCGCTGGGCGGTACAGGTTTCCGATACTCGCACAGCCAAACGATGCCTCGGTCACGCGCACACCGGTATTCCCAATGAGGTTCTGTCGCATCAGGCCGCTCCTTGCTCGGCGGTTTGCGTTGCAGATGGTTGATGTTGATAATCGGCGATCGAGCTTGCCTTCATCTCGATGGAAAACCCCGGCGCCACAGGTGCCTGATAGGCACCGTTCTCCACGATGCAGGGGTCGACGAAATGCTCGTGCAGGTGATCGACAAATTCGATGCGTTTGTCGTCTTTTTCACCGGTGATCGCCACATAATCGATCATCGACAGATGCTGCACATACTCGCACAGGCCCACGCCGCCGGCATGGGGCCAGACCGGCAAGCCAAATTTTGCTGCCATCAGCTGTACCGCAAGCACTTCGTTCAAACCGCCCAGACGACAGCTGTCGATTTGCACGAAATCAATAGCCTCGTTGGCAATGAACTGTTTGAACAGAATGCGGTTCTGGCACATTTCACCCGTCGCCACCTTGATCGGGGCAATTGCCTGACGGATTTTTCTGTGCCCAACCACATCGTCGGGGCTGGTGGGTTCCTCGATGAACAAAGGTCGCGCAAATGATAGTTCCTTGACCCAGTCGATAGCCTGATCGACCTCCCATACCTGATTGGCGTCGATCATGATGTTCATGCCCTCGCCCAGTTCCTCGCGGGCGATAGTCAGGCGGCGGATGTCGTCGGCCAGTTCGCGGCCCACCTTGAACTTGGTATGGGTAAATCCGGCCTCGCGCGCTTCGCGGCACAAGCGGCGCAGTTTATCGTCGGAATAGCCCAGCCATCCTGCCGAGGTGGTATAGCAGGGATAACCTTCGGCCCTCAGCTTTGCGATCCTGTCCGCCTTGCCCGGTTCGGCCCTGCGCAGAATGTCCAGCGCCTCGTCCTTGGTCAGAACATCGGTCATGTAGCGGAAATCGACAAGTTGCACGATTTCCTCGGGCGTCATTTCCCCGACCAGTTGCCAGACGGGCTTGCCGGCCTCTTTCGCCAGCAGATCCCAGACCGCATTGACCACCGCACCGGTGGCCAGATGGATTGCACCCTTGTCCGGCCCGATCCAGCGCAACTGGCTGTCGCCGGTGACATAGCGCCAGAACCGTCCCATGTCTTCGCGCGCCCAATCCAGATCGAGACCGACCAGCAGGTGCCGCATCGCCTCAATAGCGGTAATGCAAATCTCATTCCCTCGCCCGATGGTGAAGGTCAGGCCATGGCCCTGATACGCGCCATCGGTTTCCAGCACCACATAGGCGGCGGAATAGTCCGGGTCGGGGTTCATTGCGTCTGACCCGTCCAGCGAGTCTGAGGTCGGGAACCGCAGGTCGAAGGTTTTCAGGTCGGTAATGGTAACCATCAGCCCGCCACCACGTTCTGACGTTGAACACCCAGCCCTTCGATGCCAAGTTCAACAACGTCGCCAGGCTTCAGATAGGTCTGAGGGTTCTGCCCCATACCGACACCCGGAGGCGTACCGGTCGAGATTACATCGCCGGGCTGCAGCGACATGAATTGCGACAGGTGCGAGATAACGGTTGCCACGTCGAAATGCATGGTCCGGGTCGAGCCGTCCTGATAGCGGTGGCCGTTGACCTCTAGGTACATGGGCAGGTTCTGCGGGTCGGCAACCTCGTCCCGTGTCACCAGCCAGGGACCGATCGGGCCGAACGTGTCCGCCGACTTGCCCTTGACCCATTGGCCCGAGCGGTGCAGCTGGAAATCACGCTCGGACAGGTCGTTGATGACGCAATAACCTGCCACATGGTCCAGCGCCTCTTCGACATTGACGTATTTGGTGTGCTTGCCGATCACCACGCCCAACTCGACCTCCCAATCGGTCTTGACCGAGCTGCGCGGGATTTCGGTGTCGTCGTTCGGCCCGCAGATCGAGGAAGTGGCCTTGAAGAAGATCACCGGCTCCTGCGGCAGTTCCATGCCGCTTTCGGCGGCGTGGTCAGCATAGTTCAAGCCGATACAGATGAATTTTCCCACCTGGCCCACGCAGGCGCCGATACGCGGGTCGCCATCGACCAACGGCAATGAGTCAGGGTCGATGCCACGCAACTTGTCCAGCGCGGCGTCGCTTAGAGTGTCGCCCGAAACATCATCAACAACACCCGACAGGTCGCGAATGTTCCCTTCGGCATCCAGCAAACCCGGCTTTTCGGACCCGACCGGGCCATAGCGCAACAGTTTCATCTCTCAATTCTCCTGCAAATCAAATGGACCAGCCGCCGTCGATGGCGTGGTTCTGTCCTGTGGTGAAGGCGCTGTCGTCGCTGGCGAGGTACAGCGCCAATGCCGCGATTTCTTCGGCGGTTCCGATGCGGCCCATCGGCTGACGTGCGATGAAGTCCTTCAGTGCCTGTTCATAGTTGCCGGTGGCGCGCAAACGTCCGTGCATCGAGGGGCTGTCAACGGTGCCCGGGCAGATCGCGTTGCAGCGAATGCCACGGGTGACATAGTCAGCGGCCACTGCCTTGGTGATACCGATCACCGCCGCCTTGGACGCGCAATAGGCAAACCGGTTCGGCACGCCCTTGATCGAGGACGCGACCGAGGACATGTTGATGATCGATCCGCCACCGTTGTCCAGCATTCCCGGCAGTGTCAGACGGATCAGCCGATACATCGCCTTGACGTTCAGATCAAAGCTGAAATCCCAGTCCTTTTCGTCACATTCCAGAATGGTGCCGCTCGCCACATAGCCCGCGCAGTTGAACAGAACGTCCAGCGGGCCGATATCTGTAACGGCGGCCTCTACTGCGGCGCCATCGGTCACATCCAGCTTCAGCGCAGTGACACGCGGGTTGTTAGCCAATTCCGCCAGCGCATCCTCGTTGATGTCGCTGGCGATGACCTCGCCCCCTTCGGCGGCGAACAGCTCGGCCGTCGCCCGTCCGATGCCCTGGCCTGCGGCGGTGATGAGTGTCTTTTTTCCGGCCAGACGGCCCGTTGTGTCAGTCATAGCTTTTAATCCGTGTGAAATACTTCTTGCATCATCGACCATTGCTCGTCCTCGGCGCGGCTGGCCAGAGGCGACTGGCAGGGGTCGGTATGGGTCCACCATTCCTGAGTCACCGGGTCCTTGGCCATCTTGGCCATATCCGCAGTGAAATCCTCGCCGTGATATTCCCAGTACCCGAACAACAGGTTTTCCGGCTCGCGCAGGAAGATGGTATAGTTGCGAATGTTGCTGTTTCTGATCTGCTTAAGAACCTGCGGCCAGACGGCGGCGTGCAGGCGCTTATATTCTTCGATCATCTCGGGTTTGACCCCGATTACCATGCCCATGCGCTGCATCATGCACCTTCCTTGACGGTTTTGACCTCGGAAAGCCGCGAAATCGCATCCCAATCCCAATCGATACCCAAACCGGGTTCATCAGAAGGGATGGCGTGACCGTCCGCAATCCGGATTGGGCCGTTGGTCACGGTGTCCAATTGCGGGATGTATTCCAGCCATTTTGCGTTAGGGATAGCGCACACCAGCGGCAGGTGCAGCTCCATCAGGAAATGCGGGCAAACCATGACGTTGAACGCCTCGGCCATGTGCGCCACCTTCAGCCACGGGGTGATGCCACCAATCCGGGCCACATCCACCTGCACGATCGAGGCCGCGCCCATTTGCAGGTAATCCTTGAACTGGCTCAGCGAATACATACTTTCGCCCACCGCAATCGGCACGCTGGTGTGTTGCGCTAGTTGCACATGGCCTGCCACATCATCGGCGGGCAGCGGTTCTTCGAACCAGCCTATCCCGTGCTCCTCGAGAACCCGCGCCCGGCGGATCGCTTCGGACAGAGTAAAGCCCTGATTGCCATCGGTCAAAATCTCGTACCCGCCACCCAGGGCAGACCGGACCGCCCCCAGACGCGCGTCATCTTCGCTCAGGTGATCGCGGCCGATCTTGATTTTTGAGCCGCGAAAGCCCTGTGCCTGCATCGCCAGCGCGTCATCGACCAGCGCCTGCGTTTCCAGATGCAACCAGCCGCCCTCGGTGGAATAAAGCGGCACTTTTTCGCGCGATCCCCCGGCGGCTTTCCAAAGCGGCAGACCTTGCTTGCGGCAACGCAGATCCCAAAGCGCGGTGTCGATGGCGGCCAGCGCCAACGAGGTGATTGCGCCCACCGCTGTCGCGTGAGTGGCAAACAGCAGGTCGCGCCAGATGCCTTCGATCCGGTCCGGGTCGCGCCCGGTCAGCATCGGGGCCAGCGTGTGTTCCAGCAGCGCCATGACAGATGGCCCACCTGTGCCAATGGTATAGGAATAGCCCGTACCACTGGCGCCGTCGCTGTCATAGACAGTAAGGATCGGGGTTTCTTGACTGACAAAGGTCTGGATGGCGTCGACCCGTTTCACCTTGGGCACCAAATCGATCATGCGCAGTTCAATATGAGTGATTGTCGCCATGCTTACCCCCGGATCGCCTTGCCCGATGCAGCGTCAAAGACATGGGTCTTGTCCAGCATCAGGCGAAACTTCATCGCCTCGCCCGGAGCGACGGGGCGCGGATTGAACATCTTGGCCTGGACCTCGACCCCGGCCAGGTCGGCGAACAGCAGCGTCTCGGTGCCAAGCGGTTCCGTCAGCGTGACGGACAGGTCCAGCTCTGCGGTCTCGCCTTCTTCCTCGACCGAGTGGCCCACTGGCATCAGGTTGTCGGCGCGGAAACCGAACCGCACCTTTTGGCCGTCGCGAACAAGTGACCGCGCGGATGCGGGAACGGACAGCTCGATACCGCCATTCAGACGAAGGGTGCCACCGGACACCTCTCCATCGACAAGGTTCATCGGCGGCGAGCCGATGAAGGTCGCCACGAAGGTATCTACCGGCGTGTTGAACAGGTCCAGCGGGGTGCCGACCTGCACTATATGGCCGCCGCGCATCAGAACGATTCGATCCGCCAGCGTCATCGCCTCGACCTGATCGTGTGTTACGTAGATAATGGTGTTGCCGACCTTCTGGTGCAGCTTCTTGATCTCGACCCGCATCTGGGTGCGCAGCTTGGCGTCAAGGTTCGACAGCGGCTCGTCAAACAGGAACACGTCGGGGTGCCGCACGATGGCGCGGCCCATTGCGACGCGCTGGCGCTGACCGCCCGACAGTTCGGCGGGCTTGCGCTCCATCAACTCGTCCAATCCCAGAATGCCCGCCGCCTCGGCCACAGATTTGGCAATCTCATCCACGGGCCGCTTGGCGATCTTCAGTGAAAAGCCCAGATTTTCGCGCACGGTCATATGCGGATACAGAGCATAGTTCTGGAACACCATCGAGATGTTACGTTCGCGCGGGGGCAGGTCATTGACGACACGGCCGCCGATGGCGATCTCGCCGCCGGAGATTTCTTCGAGTCCGGCAATCATCCGCAGCGTCGTCGACTTGCCGCAGCCCGAAGGGCCGACCAGCACGACGAACTCTCCGTCATGGATGCCCAGGTCGATGCCGTGCACAGCCTGATGCTTGCCATATTTCTTGACGACATTGGAAAGGGTAACTTCAGTCATTTTCTTATCCTTTGACGCCGCCGAAGGTCAGGCCGGCAATCAGGTGTTTCTGGACGATGAAGGTCAGGACCAGCGCGGGCACGATCATGAGAACCGCAAGCGCGCACATTCCCCCCCAGTTGATGGTAAATTCGGCGGTAAAATCCAAAAGACCCACAGGCATCGTCTTGGACCCGACCGAGCGGGTCAGCTGCGACGCCAGCGCGAATTCGTTCCACGAGGTGAGGAAGGCAAAGATCGCCGCCGAGGCAACGCCCGAGCGCGCCACCGGAAATTCCACCCTCCAGAATGCCTGCCAGCGGGTGCAGCCGTCAATTTCTGCCGCTTCGTGCAGCTCTTTCGGGATCTGGCGGAAGAACCCGTCGGTCAACCAGATGGTGAACGGCACGTTCATCGCCACATAGGCCAGGATCAGGCCGAAATGGGTGTCGATGATGCCGACCCGGGCAAACACGATGAACAGGGGCAGCGACAACGCCACACCGGGAACCGCGCGGAACAGCATCAGCCCGACAAAATAGCCCGATTTGCCCTTGAAGCGATAGCGGGCAAAGGCATAGCCGCCCGACATGCCGATCAGGATCGCGATAAAGGTTGAGACGACCGAAACGATCAGCGAGTTGCGGAAATAGCTGAACACTGGCACACCGCCCTCGCCCGCGCCGCCGAACATGGCGCGGTAGTGGTCTAGCGTAAAGCTGGGGGTCCAGACCGGCGGTTTGGCCATAATCTCGACCGTTGGACGGAACGAGTTGAGAACAATCCAGAGCCCGGGAATGCAAATGATCGACATAATCAGGAACAGCCCGATGAAGTGCGCAGTTTTCAGGGCGCGGCGGCGATTGCGATGTGCTAGATTGCGGTCCATTGGCCCTACCCCGCCATTCCCAGTTCAGCACGTGCGGCGCTGAGCTTGCGGAAGAAATAGATGGTGAAGAGGATCGACAGCAGGATTGAGATATAACCCATCGCGTTCGCCAGCCCCATGCGGGCATCGACATAGCCGGTGCGGCTCATCAACGTCCACAACAGTTCCGTGCGACGGGCAGGGCCGCCGCCTGTCATGATCTGAACGATGTCATAGGCCCGTGCGACGTCCAGCGAGCGGATGGTCATGGCAATAAAAATGAATGGCATCAGGAACGGCAGAGTTATGTGGCGGAAGGTCTGCCAGGCAGTGCAGCCATCGACCTTGGCGGCCTCGAGCGGGTCACGCGGCATGGCGAACAGACCAGCCAGGATCAGAATGGCGAAGACGGATGTGCTCATCCAGATTTCCGCGAACATGATCGAGAACATCGCAAGGTTGCCGTCCACCAGCCACGGCAGCGAGGCATTTTGGAAGCCCACCGATTGCAACACGTTGTTCACCAGCCCGATATTGTCGTTGAAGATGAACTTGAACTGAAAGCCAACAAGAATGGGCGAGAACATCATCGGGAACATCAGGATCGTGCGCAGCGTACGCTGCCCCCATGTGACCTTGTTCATCATCAACGCAATGCCCAGTCCCAACAGCAGTTCCAGATTCAGAACGATGGTCAGGAACAGCACCGTGCGCCCGAACGCCGCCCAGAATTTCGCATCGGTCAGGATTTTTTCGTAATTGAAGAACCCCACCCATTTCCACAGCGTCGAAGGCCGCGTCAGCTTGTACGACGTGAAGCTGGAATAGAGCGAGAAGATGAGAGGGATCAGAACAACTGCGGCAATCACGATGATCGCAGGCAACAGAAGGACTAACCACTCGGGCAAGCGGCGGCGGGTCATGGTGCACCTTTTGGGGGTCTTGGGGGTTCACCCGCAGCGGAACACCCGCCGCGGATACTTGTGGGTCCGGGTTCAGTAGTAACCAGATTCCCGCATCAGTTCGTCCACCGCAGCCGCGGCATCGTCCAGCGCCTGCTGTACAGTCTTGTCGCCAACGATGGCGGCCTGCAGTTCCGGAAAGACCAGGTTTGTGGTCTCGCCCCATTCCGGGATTGGCGGTACCGCAAAGGCGTATTTCGCACCTTCGGCAAACGCGGCCAGAGCTTTGGCGCGGAATGCGTCATCACCAGCTTGCGCCGCAGCGACGTTGGCCTCCCAAACGGCTGTCCGTGTCGGCAGCGAGCCACCAGCGCTTTCGGCCAACTGGCTTTCCTCGCTGGTCAGGAACTGAACAAGCGATACTGCGGCGTCTTTGTTTGCACAGTCACTGGTGACCGAGAACCCGTGATGCCCGGACCAACCGGTCCGCGTCGCCGAACCCATGGGTTGCACAGCAACGCCGACGTTGCCAGCAGCCTTGGACGATTCCGGATCGTTGAAGAACCCGGCCCAGCCCGGCCAGTCCAGGTTCAGCGCCACGGTTCCACTGGCAAAGCCCTGCCCCAGATCGTCCCACACATAGGACGTCGTGCCAGCCGGAACCGCCTTGGCCTCGTACAGGTCTACGAACCACTGCAGCGCGCGCTGACCTGCCTCGGAATTGAAGATTGGTTTCTTGTTTTCGTCCAGATAGTTGCCGCCCTCGGCGACAACCATCTCATAGAACCGACCCACGATGGCCTCATCCTTGCCTGCATACTGAGTGCCGTAGAAATTCGGAGGGTCGGCAAAAAAGATCGCCTGATCTTTGACCTGCTCCCACGTCTCGGGAACAGCCAGATCATAGCCGTATTTTTCCTTGAACGCGGCGGCCTTGTCGGCGTCTTCATAGTTCGACTTCAGGTAATAAAGCACTGAAACGTCAAACTGCGCGCGCGGCAGCATCAAAAGCTGGCCGTCGACCGTCGAGGCGCCAATGTTGCCCGGAACGAATTCGGCAATGGTTTCCGCTGGAACCAGCTCGTTCAGATCAACATAGAGCCCTTCATACTGGGGCGCAAAGGAAGAGTGGTTTGAACCCACGCACCAGCTGGTGGTCCCAGCGGCCATGTCCGACTTGATTTCCTTGTCGATCTCGAAGTGGCTTTTTTTCGAAATAATGTCGACCTTGGCACCGGTCGCAGCTTCCCATTCGGCAATACGGCCATAGAGACCTTCGTATTGTTGTCCGCCGATCAGTTTCGCCTCGATGGTCACGCCATCAAAGTTCCCCCAATCCGACGCACCTGCCGATTCGACGGCCGCGACTATCGCTGTTCCGACCATCAAACCCATTAAAATGCTGGATTTTTTCATCATGTCCTCCCTGATGCAATCAAGCGATGCTTGTTGTTTGTTCGTATTTAAAACATTTATTCATCTATAAATCAATGTTGACTTAGCCTTCCCAATGACTGAAAATCAATCAGGAATATTGCGCGACAGGGCACTGTATGGACGACATCACCGACAAATACCGCGCACCCGCGCTGGAAAAAGGCCTGGATATCATCGAGCTTTTGGCTGACCACGGTGAGGGACTGACCCAGGGAGAGGTCGCAAAGGCGCTGGAACGGTCCCCGTCTGAGATTTACCGGATGCTCTCGACACTGGTACGGCGCGGGTATGTCATCCGGTCCCTGTCAGGCGATCGATATTCACTTGGCCTGAAGATGTTCGCTATTTCGCAGCGACACCCGCCGATTGGACGGGTAATCGAAAGTGCCCTGCCCCGTATGCGCGCGATAACACGAAAAACTTGGCAATCCTGCCATATGGGAATGGAAAGCAACGGTGATATCGTGATCGTGGCCTCAGCGGAGTCTCCGGGCAATTGGGGCCTTGCGCTGAAAACCGGAACCGTCGTGGGGCTGGGGAATACAGGCTCTGGCCGGGTGCTGGCGGCCTTCCGTTCAAATGAAGAAGTCGAGGACCTGATCGAGCAGCACCGCCTTGCCGTAGGTGAACCCCCGCTGGACCGTAGCGAGTTCATGGAGCATATCGCCCGCATCCGACGCTTGGGCTATGAAAAAATGCCGTCTGCAACTGCGATCGGTGTAACCAATGTGGCTTTCCCGATTTTTGGCCCGGGCGGCAGGGCCGCAGCGGTGCTGAGCTGCCCCTATCTGGAACGTGTCGACGATCTGAAAGTCCCCTCTCTGGACGAAATCGTGAATATGCACCGGGAACTGGCCCGGGAACTGACGTTGCTTCACGGTGGATCAACACCGGAATTCGGAGCCGCTTAAGGCGGCTTAACAAAAAACATGATCACAGGTTTTAGCATGGTCATCGACACGCATCAGCATTTCTGGAAGCTCGATCGAGGCGATTACGGCTGGCTGACACCCGAGCTTGAAACGCTATATCGCGATTTTCTGCCCAAGGATTTGAAACCTTTGCTGGACGAGGCGGGTATCAGTGGAACCATCGCGGTTCAGGCCGCCGATACTGAGGCCGAGACTGAATACCTGCTGTCTCTTGCAGACACGCATGACTGGATACGAGGGGTTGTCGGGTGGGTGGACCTTGCCGCCGAAACGGCACCAGCCTCGATCGCGCGATTGGCGGCCCATCCAAAGCTTCTTGGACTACGCCCGATGATACAGGACATTCCCGATGACGCTTGGATGCTGCGCGATGATCTGCGTCCGGCTATCGCTGCCATGGTCGAAAATGATCTGACATTCGATGCTCTGGTATTGCCCCACCATCTACACCATCTCAAAGCGTTTCTGGCAAAATACCCCGATTTGCGAGTCGTCATTGACCATTGCGCCAAGCCCGAAATCCGCAATGGGGCCTATGAGGGCTGGGCGCAGGACATGGCTGACATTGCCGAAAACACGCAGGTGTTTTGTAAACTGTCGGGCATTGTGACCGAAGCCTCGACCGATTGGAAGCCAAGCAGCCTTGAGCCTTACATTGCCCACATTCTTGGCATTTATGCCCCAGAGAGCCTGCTGTTCGGCAGCGACTGGCCGGTTCTTAACCTCGCCTCGGACTACAAATCGTGGCACGAGATCGCCATGGGTGCCATGGGTGACGCAGCAAAAAGTATCCTCTCGCAAAGTCCGAAAGCGGCCTACCCTCGTTTGTCCAGCTAAAACATAGAAGACAACCCGATTGAGCGGGCCTCAATTGATGTTGACAAAAAGGGCTCAAATCCGCCGACAAACATGCTTCAAGCTTGTATCTGAGAGGGAGACCAGCTTCGGCAAATGCACTTTTCACATCCGTCCTGTGTCTTGCGCCGTGCGTGGCAGACCGTTGGAAAGGCTGGGTAGAAAACGACTGGAGCTTTGGTCGCCAAGGGCCAGGCCATCTGCTTTAGCCTTGATGTGCAAAAGAGCAGCCTGATGTGTCGAAAAATTTACCCACTTTCAAGCAGCTTCCAATTCCCATGTCGCCCATCCAATAAAGTGGCAAAGTCGTTGGTCGGCATTCTCTCTCTGCAACCCTGCGGTTGAACTTTTTGCATTCTGCTGAAACTGTGCGCAGAAGAAGAAGGATGGGGTCTGCGCCGTGTATATTCTCAGATCTCTCGGGCCGGCCGTTTCCCGCGTTTCACCGATTGAAGCGGCTCGTGCGGGTCTGGGCGCTCTTGTCGGTCTTGGGCTGACGGGACTGTTCCTTTTGACTCCGGGTTCCGATCTGGATTTGGGTCTTTATCTTGTAGCACCCTTCGGAGCGACCTCTGTCTTGCTCTTTGCTGTCCCAAATAGCCCGCTCGCGCAGCCTTGGTCCGCCGTTGTCGGCAATACGGTGGCGGCCCTTGTCGGCGTGGCTGTTTGCATGACAATCGCAGACCCGGAGCTACGCGTTGCGCTTGCAGTTGGGCTTGCCATTGCCGCAACAATCCTGTGCCGGGCGCTTCATCCGCCGGCAGGAGCCGTCGCCATGACGGCCGCATTGAATCCCGAGGCCATCGCGCAATTGGGGTTCTGGTTTGCGCTTGCACCGATTGCGGTCGGAACCTGTGTCCTTGTCATCCTTGCGACAGTCTATGCCCGGATCACCGGACGTCGCTATCCATTCCGGCAATTCGACGATCCGAGCAATAATCAATCGGAAGAAAAGAACCCCTCAGAGCGCCTTGGCCTGTCCGAAGAAGAACTTGCAGGTATTCTGGAGCGCTACCGACACTCCTTCAATCTGGGGGTCGAGGATCTGGCACGCCTGATCAGCGCGGCGGAACTGCAGGCGGCAACACACGTGACCGCCCCTTTGACGGCAAAAGATGTCATGTCCTCCAGTCTGATCACAGTGGGTCCCGAAACGGCGCTCGGAGAGGTTGCCGAGCTGTTCAAAAGGCACAGGTTCATCTCTCTTCCTGTCGTCGGAAACGACGAAAAGTTTCTGGGCGTCATTTTTCAGATGCATCTGATCAGACAGGCCCGTGAAGACGCAATCAGGTTGAAGCGCGGATATTTTTCGACACTCAATCGTTTATTGGATCGCAAAAGGGAGATGCCTGTGACTGCGGGTGACATCATGGAGGTGGCAGGCCCGCGCGTGACGACAAATTCACCCCTCGGGGTGCTGCTTCCGATGATGGCGGTTGAGGATGTCGACGCCGTCCCTGTCCTCGAATACGATCGCATCGTAGGGATTGTCACGCGGACCGACCTGATCGCCGCATTGGCACAAGCCGCTGTTCGCAGCGGTTAATCCGCAGGCAATCGGCGACGTCAAGTTCTTTGCGCATAGATCGGATGTTCAGATTTCTTCGAGTAAGACCCGATTGACGGAAGGACAATGCCTGAGAAGCCGGGGCGGAAAACCCAGCCCTGACCCTAATATCTGCGCCCTACTCCAGTATTTCGAGTTTTCGGTTCAAACAATCATGGCCATCTGCGCGCGAACGCGATCTGCTGTTTGGACAAGCGCTGCGGTCCCAGGATTTGGGGGCAGTAAGTACTGAGCCTCCCCAACTAAACTGGTCCACCGTTATGTTTAGGAAACAGAGGACCACGAATAGCAAACAAGCGACCGAAGCCCGAAGAGATTGTCTCGAAGTTTCGGAAGGTTGAAGTTCTGATGGGGCAAGGCATGTCCCGTCTCGATGCGATCAGACAGATTGGCGTTGTTGAACAAACCTATTACCGCTGGCGAAAGAAGTACGGCGGAATGGGCGTAGACCAGTTGAAAGAACTGAAACGGCTTCAGAAAGAGAACGAGCGACTGAGACGCGCGGTTTCAGATCTGACGTTGGACAAACTGATCCTGACGGAAGCCACAAAGGATGAAGGCCGTAAAGTAAATCATCCAGTGGATGATTTGCAGGCCTGAACGCGAGGCCCTACTGAGCCCCGCTCGTCGTCGTGCCTGCATCGATCATGTCCGCAGCCAGCTCAAAGTATCTGAGCGACGCGCCTGCCGCGTGCTGGGGCAACACCGGTCCACGCAGCGACGGGTCCCACAAGGTCGCGAAGACGAAGACCGGCTGGTGGCCGACATGATTGAGCTGACCCGTCAATACGGGCGATATGGCTATCGCAGGAACACAGCGCTGCTGAGAAAGGCTGGATGGTCTGTCAGTGATGGGCGGATTGAACGGCTCTGGCGGCGAGAGGGGCTGAAAGTACCAATGAAACAACCAAAGAAAGGACGGCTCTGGCTGAACGATAGGTCGTGTGTTCGGCTGAGGCCGGAGTATCGCAATCATGTATGGAGCTATGACTTCGTTCATTGCCGAACCGACGATGGCAAAGCTTTTCGGACGCTGAACATCCTTTATGAGCACAGCCGGGAGTGCCTTGCGATAAAAGTGAAGCGAAAACTGAACTCGACCGACGTGATCGATGCCCTGACGGGTCTGTTCATCCTTCGTGGCGCACCCGGTTTCATACGTTCGGATAACGGGCCGGAATTTGTCGCCCAGGCCGTCCGAGACTGGATCGCCGCCGTCGGCGCCAAGACGGCTTACATCGAACCTAGCGGCCCGTGGGAGAACGGATACTGTGAAAGTTTCAATGGCAGGTTCAGGGACGAGTTGCTCAACGGTGAGATCTTCTACAGCCTGCGCGAAGCTCAAATTCTTATCGAACAATGGAGGAGACACTACAACACAAAACGCCCCCACAATGCTCTGGGCTATCGCCCGCCAGCGCCCGAAACCATCGTCCCGATGGATCACAGGCCGATGATGCACTAACAATCAACTTGGACCAGTCAGATGAGGCTGCTCAAACATAGATCAACAGCCCTTACAATAGATACCTGTTGTCAGGTGAAATGAGCGGCGGTTCTGTCCCGCACCGTGCAGTTTCACGGCTTCAATATTCGCTGCACCTTGCATGAATGGCCGAGATCTTCGCTGCAGCGCAGACCGGTTTTCCATGCCGGTGCAGAATTGTTCTACCACTTTGCTCGTTCAGCACATTTTTAACAGATCCGGTACGGGCTCAGCACCGGCCAAAGCCGCATGAGAAACAGATACCGGCTTTGGAATGGCGAACGGCTGGACTGTTCGGCAAGGTGGCTCAAATATCGATGCGCTCAGCGATGCTCAGGGTGTCTTCCAATTCGACGCCGAGATAGCGAACAGTGCCTTCAACCTTAGTATGGCCGAGCAACAGTTGCACCGCACGGATGTTACCGGTCTTTCGATATATCTTTGCTGCCTTTGTCCGGCAGAGCGTGTGCGTGCCGTACCCGCTCGGTTCTAGGCCAATCGCAGTTACCCAGTCTCAAACAAGCCGTCCATACTGGCGGGTTGAGATGTGTGGGCGGTCATGGAACCGGCTGGGGAACATGAAACGGCACGCAAACAACTCGGGTAATTTAACCCAGGCCAAGACGGTTTCGCGCGTGTTTACCGTCGGCTCAAACTGGACTGGTCGCTTGGTCTTTCTCAGGCTTGGGAGCCTTGTCGAATTGGCTGAGCCTGATTGGTGCGCCACAATACGTTTCGTAAAAACGTCCGCTATTGTGGATGAAGCTGCATCGGTCTCTGTCATAACCGATTTGCCTGCGAACGATCATAGCAAACATAGCTTCGCCTACTTGGGCAGCACGACCAAGCGGTTGTGTTTTCATTGAGTGTCAAATCACTTTGATCCCTTTTCGCCGAATGACTCGATCTACCTTTTTTTCGAACTCTTCGATTTCGCGGACCAGCCATTGTTTGAATTTAAGTTCACTTGCCGACAACTTACGCCCCGAAGGGCGGCAGATCGCATAACGTTCGGTGCTACGCGAACCGATTTTAAAGGGGGCGATCAAACGCCCGGTTTCGATGGAATGAAGACACAAGAAACTATCGCCAATGGTTATTCCGGCATCTGAAAGCGCGGCTGAAAGGCATAGGGAGGTTTCATTGAAGCTGGTAAAGGCGGCAGATTCTCCGGGGCTTCCAATGCCAGCTTTTTCAAACCATTGGTCCCAGGGGTTGTAGTTTTTGTCGAGCAGGAAGCGCGCATCTTGATACTGACCACCGTCGCTTATGTGTCTTGCGGCATATTCCGGTGTACAGAGGGGGATGTCGATCCAGTCGCACAGAAACTCCTCTGTAAGATCCGTAGATTCAAAACTTCCTTGTGGTCCGTAGAATATCCGAAAACTAAAGTCTTCTGCATTCCGCAGCCGCCCATTGCGTTCGGCGATAATCTCAACGGAAATACCGGGATGGTCGATCAGGAATGTTCCGATTTTCTCAGCAAGCCAGGATGACGCGAAATCTCTTTCGACCAGGACGCGCACGGAATCTGAACGAAGGTCGCTTTCGGTAAGGCGTTCGGTCGTTGCTGAAATCAGATCGAAAGCTTGACGAAGTCCTGCGGCCAGTTCGGCCCCCTGCGCGGTAAGGGTGACGTTGGGACCGGCGCGTGAAACCAGCTGACAGCCCGTGATCGTTTCCAATTCCTTGATCTGCTTGCTTATGGCTGGGCGTGTGACATTCAGAACGGTCGCGGCCTCGGTCAACGTGCCCGTCCGAGCAAAAAGATCAAAGGCGCGCAATGAGGTCAAAGTTGGTTTGATTTGCATGGCCTATGGTAACCTCAGGTTTCTATACGGCACAAATAGTAATTTCACCTTTGAGCATTTGCCTTCTAACGTCGCCGAAATTCATCATCGCAAAGATGATCCGACTAAGGAAGAAACCACATGAATACCCCCATAAAATTTGAAGCTAACGGACCGACAGGTTGGAAAACCACAGCTGACATACCGTTGGAGACGGCTGAGCTTCTTACTGAGCAGCCCCTTGGGTTGGATCACATTTACTTTGAGAACGAAACTCCTGGTATTCGCGCCGGCGTCTGGCGTTCCACTGCTTATACAGAGTTCTATGAATCCTATCCTTGCCACGAATTCATGTATGTCATCGAAGGCTCGGTCACACTCGAAAACGAAGAGTTCTCGGAAACCTATTCCAAGGGCGATGCCTTCCTCGTGCCCAAGGGGTTCCGGGGATACTGGAAGCAGACGGAACCCATGCTGAAATACTACGTGATGATCGACTGATCCGGCGGAGATGTGTTTGCATGAACAGTGTCCACAACAACGACGGATCAAGTGACCTCGGGTTCTATGATTACGTGATCATTGGCGCAGGTTCGGCCGGCTGTGTTCTGGCCAACCGGTTGGGCGCGGATCCCAAGCTTCGGATTCTGGTGCTGGAGGCTGGCGGCAGCGATAAATCACTGTTCGTGACGATGCCGACGGCGCTGTCGATTCCGATGAACACCAAACGCTTCAACTGGGGCATGTGGACTGAACCGGAACCCGGTTTGGACGGGCGTGTCATGAACTTGCCGCGCGGCAAAGGGTTGGGCGGGTCGTCTTCGATCAATGGGATGTGCTATGTGCGCGGCAATCCGATGGACTACGAATTGTGGTCCGCGCGCGGGGCCGAAGGCTGGCACTGGGCCAATGTCCTGCCCTATTTCCAGCGCCTTGAGAACGTAAAAGGCGGCGGTCCCTTGCGCGGCACGCAGGGTCCGATATCGGTGACACGAGGCAAGGAAAGCAATCCTCTCTATTCCGCGTTTGTCGAAGCGGGCCGCGAGGCGGGCTATGCCGTCAGCCCCAACATGAACGAGCGCCAGCATGAAGGCGTCGGCCCGATGGAAATGTCGGTCGGCGGCGGCAAACGTGCCAGTGCCGCCGTGGGCTATCTGTATCCCGCGATCAAGCGGGGCAATGTCCGTGTTCTATCTCATGCGCTTGTCGAACGCATTGTGTTTGAAGGTCGCCGGGCGGTAGGGGTCAAGTTCACCCGAAAAGGCACCTCTCAAATCGTTCGCACCACGCGGGATGTTGTCCTGAGCGCCGGTTCCATCATGTCGCCCACCATCCTCAAGCGGTCCGGGATCGGGCCACCAGAGGAACTGGACAAGCATGGGATCGAGGTGATCGCAGCGAATGATGCCGTGGGCGAAAATTTGATGGACCACCTTGAGGTCTATCTGCAGCAGGAATGCACACAGCCTGTCTCTTTGTTTCCGCATATGTCGCTGCTGGGCAAGGCGATGATCGGTGCGCGCTGGCTTTTGACTAAGGGGGGACTTGGGGCCACCAACCACTTTGAAAGCGGTGGGCACATACGCAGTCGGGCCGGGATCATCTATCCCGATATCCAGTACCATTTCCTGCCGTTGGCAATTTCCTATGACGGCAAGTCCCTGGCTGATGGCCACGGATTCCAGGTCCATGTCGGAACCAAGCGTTCAAAAAGCCGGGGTTGGGTCCGACTGCGCAGCGCGGACCCCTCAGAACCGCCGCGCGTGCGTTTCAACTATATGACTCACGAAGACGACTGGCTGGAAATGCGCGCCTGCATCCGCCTGACCCGTGAGATCTTTGCCCAACCGGCCTTTGCCCCGTATCGGGGCAGGGAAATCGCACCGGGGGATGACCACCAAAGCGATGCGTGCATCGACCAGTTCATCAAGGAAAAGGTCGAGAGCGCCTATCACCCCTGCGGGACGTGCCGAATGGGGACGGACGACGGCGCGGTCGTCGATCCGCTGACCATGCGGGTCAAAGGTGTGGATGGCCTTCGTCTTGTAGACAGTTCGGTCATGCCGCAGGCGACCGCGGGGGATCTGAATGCCCCCACGCTCATGCTGGCGGAACGGGCTGCTGATCTGATCCTCGGGCAAACGCTGGGTGAAGCTACAGACGCGCCGTTGCTGGCCGATCCAAATTGGAGCACCCGCCAGCGTTCGCCGGACATCAGCCATGATTATGCCAACGAACGCGAGAGTTTGCGCGCAGCGCTTTTGGAAACCACAAACTGAACACTCTCAGGGAGGAGAATACGTGAAACAAAGTGTCAAAGAACTGAAAACCGCGCTGGTCCTGTCGGCTGCAATGCTGGCCGCATCTATGGCAACTGCCGAGGTTGAATCCGAAGAACCAATCAAAATTGCGGTCAATGAATGGACAGGACAGCACCTGTCAGCCAACATTGCAGCGGAACTTTTGAGGAAAAAGGGCTACAACGTCGAGCTGGTGACCGCAGGCGGTCTGCCACAGTTTACCGCGCTGGCCCAGAATGAGCTGCATTTCAATCCCGAGGTTTGGGACAATTCCATCACAGACGTTTACACCGACGGTCTGGCATCAGGTGCGATTGTCGACATGGGAGAACTGGGCCTCATCCCCCGAGAAGGTTGGATGTACCCTGACTACATGGCTGAAAAGTGCCCCGGCCTACCCGACTATCAGGCGCTCTTCGACTGTGCGCAGGCGTTCGCCACAGCCGAGACATTCCCCGATGGCCGGTTGATCACTTACCCGGCGGACTGGGGCACCCGTTCCAAGTCCGTTGCCGAAGGGATTGGCCTGCCTTTCGTACCGGTCCCCGGCGGTTCCGAAGGTGCAATGGTGGCCGAACTGAAAAGCGCACTGGCGTCCAAAGACCCTATTCTGATGATGTTCTGGCAACCGCATTGGATCTTTGCCGAAGTTGATATGAATTGGGTTGAGTGGAACCCGATTGACGGAGAGTGCGTCGAAGAAGACCAGCAGCGCGAGACAGCCTGCGGGTTCGCTCAGGCTTCGGTCAAGAAAATCGCCTCCAATTCGCTGGCGAAAACCTGGCCCGGAGCGGCGGCGCTTCTTGAGCAGTTCGCTCTGACGAACGAAGATCAAAACGCAATGATCTTTGCCGTAGATCAGGACGGCAGACCGCTGGAAGTGGTTGTTCAGGAATGGATCACGAACAACGAAGACCAATGGTCGGTCTGGATTAACTAAGTCGTTCAGATGCCTTTGACGCTCGGCACAGGGTGCCGGGCGTTAACAATATGAGAGGATCTGCTGTGGGACAGCACGAGTCACCAGAGGAACGCGCGGTAAAGCTTTCCTGTCGCAATCTGTGGAAGGTCTATGGCCCCCGGCCGCAATACTACTTTGACACCTCCGGCTATCAGATAGATCGTGATGCACTGGCTGACCGCATGCGGTCCGAAGTCCATGTTCCAGCAGCCATAGACGTCAGTTTCGATGTCCATGTGGGCGAGATCTTCGTGATTATGGGCCTGTCGGGTTCGGGCAAGTCGACGGTCGTTCGCTGTCTGTCCAGGCTGGTTGATGCCAGCTATGGCGAAGTCCTGTTGGACGGAGAGAACCTGCTGGCGAAATCCGACCGAGAGTTGATCGACATCCGCCGCCACAAGATGGGCATGGTTTTTCAGAACTTTGGGCTTCTGCCGCATCTGACGGTTCTTGAAAACGTAGCCTTTCCGCTGAAACTTCAGGGGATGCCGCTTGCTGAACAGCTTGAACATGCCCAGCGTGTCATCAAGTTGGTCGATCTCGAAGGGCGTGAGTCAAGCTTTCCCGGCCAATTGTCAGGCGGGCAGCAACAACGGGTTGGCATCGCGCGCTCGCTTGCGGTTGAGCCGGATGTCTGGTTTCTGGATGAACCGTTTTCGGCGTTGGATCCTTTGATCCGACGACAAATGCAGGATGAATTTCTGCGTATTCAGAAGATGATGCACAAATCCATCGTCTTCATCACTCATGATTTTCTTGAAGCGCTGCGCATCGCTGACCGCATGGCGATCATGCGTGATGGCAAGGTGGTACAGATTGGAACGCCTGAAGATCTGATACTGAATCCCGCCGATGACTATGTCGCACAATTCACTAGCGAAGTTCCCCGTATCCGTGTCATGCGGGCCGAAGCCTGCGTGGTCCCACCCGAAGGCGACATCGGCGACCTGCCGCATGTTCCGGGCGCGATGGTGGCCGAAGCCCTCATCACGGAACTTGTCCGCAGCCCCAAGGGGGTGGTTGTCGATGGGGCCGACGGAGGTGTTCTTGGCGTCGTGACGCCTGCTTCACTCATGAAAACACTCGCCGCTTCCTCAGGGGAGGTGTGAAATGCCCAGCGATATTGCGATAACGAGCAATCCGGGCAAATTGCAAAAACAACCCTTTGGATGGCCAGCAGTCATTGTGTTTTCGCTGCTCTGTGTCCTTCTTATGGGGCAAGTGCCCTGGATTGCGAAATTCCCTGGCGCGCTGGAACTGCCGATCACGGATGTCCTGAATGTCATCATGGATTGGGTGGTGGCCAATTTCGAACCCTTCTTCAAAGTGATCACGTTGCTTTTCACCTATCCCATGGACTGGGTGCGTGCCTTGCTGCATTGGCTGCCATGGAGCGCCTTCGTCGCGGCGATAACAATGATCGGCTACAGGGCGGGCGGGCGCGATCTGGCAGTGTTTACGGTGCTCAGCCTGATTTATGTGCTGTGCGTTGGCCTGTGGGAAGAAGCGATGAATTCCTTTGCTCTTGTCTTCATCTCGGTTCCGATGGCCGTTCTGGTCGGCTTTGCTCTTGGGGTGTGGGGCTATGCCTCAACTCGAGCCGAGCGCGTCATCATCCCGCTGCTGGATATTTCTCAGACTATTCCAGCCTTTGCTTATCTATTGCCGATCCTCCTGCTGTTTGGTTTCGGGCCGGTTGTTGGTCTGGTCGCCTCTATTCTGTTCGCCTTCCCGCCCATGGTGCGGAATACCATTCTGGGGCTGCGCGGCGTGCCCTCCGATATCATCGAGTCCGGCCTCATGTCCGGCGCCACCCCAGGCCAGCTGTTCTGGCGCGTGCGGTTCCCGACTGCGTTGCGGCAGATTCTGATCGGGATCAACCAGACCACCATGGCATCGCTTTCGATGGTAATCATTGCTTCGATCATCGGCGGCACCGCCGACATCGGCTGGGAGGTTCTGTCGACCATGCGCAAAGCGCAGTTTGGTGAAAGTCTGGTGGCCGGTATCGTGATTGCCCTGATGGCGATGATCCTGGATCGGATCACTTTTGGTCTGGCCGAGCGCGAAGGTGTGACGCTGACCCGGAAAACAACGTTGCAGCGATACGCCTTTCCACTGCGTCTGATCGGGGTCGTGGTTTTGGCTCTGGCTGTGGCGCAGGTCGTTCCGTTTCTGGCGCAATGGCCTGAAACTTGGCAGTTTGATCTGGCGGAACCACTTAATCGCGCGATCACATGGTTCATAATCAACCTCAAACCCTTGGTGGACGCGGTCAAGAATGCCAGCCTCTTCTTTGTTATGCTGCCCCTGAAAATTGGTTTCGACAAAACGGTCAGCCCGTTCACCTGGGGGTTCGCTATGACAATCTGGCACACAGTGGCCTATGTCGCGTTGCTGGTCTTCGGCACCGCGTGGCTCTGGCAGCGGAAGCGTCCGGGTCTGGCCGTGACGGTCCCGTTGGGTGGGCTGCTGTTCTATATCGGGTTGACGGATATGCCCTGGCTGGCGCTGATCGCCATCCTCACCTATTTCGCCTATCGTCTGGGAGGGGGCCGACTTGCAGCCGGAACCCTGCTTGGGCTTACCTTTCTTCTGGTGTCGGGCAGCTGGGACAAGGCAATGCTGTCGCTTTATCTCTGCTCGATCGCAGTGGGTCTTTCCTTTGTCATCGGGGCATTGCTTGGTGCGGCGGCGGCGCAGTATGACTGGTTCTCGCGCATCATGCGGCCTGTCAACGACACGCTACAGACAATGCCACCCTTTGTGCTGCTGATCCCCATTGTCATGGTGTTCAAGATCGGAGAGTTCACCGCGCTTCTGGCCATTGTTTCTTACGCCTTTGTGCCGGCATTCCGCTACACGGAACACGGGCTTCGGCATGTGCCTAAAACCGTGACGGAAGCCGCAACCAGTCTGGGCACAACACGCGTACAGATGTTGTTTCTGGTCAAGCTGCCGCTGGCCCTGCCAAACATCATGCTGGGGCTGAACCAGTCGATCATGTTTGGCATCGCAATGCTGGTCATTGCGGCACTGGTCGGGACAAACGGGCTGGGACAAGAGGTCTATATCGGTCTTTCTGCCGGTAATTTTGGTCAGGGCTTAGTGGCCGGGATAGGAATGGCCGTCATCGCGATCACGGCGGACCGGTTTTGCCAAGCCTGGCAGCGCAAATACCAAAATCATTTTGTAAATGGATAAGCCATGAAACTGATCTATTCAGACGATCATCGCGATCATGCCGGTGCCAAGGAAATGCGCTATGACCAGATGATACCCATGTCGGAAAGCCCCGAGCGCATGAATATGATCATGACCGCGCTTGCCGAAGCCGGGTTCACGGATGTCATCCCGCCAGCCACCTATGGGCTGGACGTGGCGCATCAGGTTCATGACCCTGCTTTCGTCAGCTTTCTGGAACGCTGTTATCCGCTATGGGAAGACGAATTCGGCACCGGCGGTTTTGCCACTGCCTATACCTTTGGGATGCGCGGGATGGATCAGGTGCCGAACGCCTCGGTGCATTCGATGCTCAGCTGCTATACGTTCGACGTATGTGTGCCCTTTGTCAAAGGGACATGGCAGGCGATCCGGTCCGCCAAGGATATTGCCCTGACAGGGGTTGATCTGATCCAAGATGGAGAACAAGCCGTGTTTTCCATTTGCCGTCCGCCCGGGCACCACGCCTCGCAGGATATGGCAGGCGGCTATTGCTATCTCAACAATGCTGCGATCGCCGCGCAGGCGCACCGCAACAAGGGGGCCAAGCGTGTGGCGATCCTGGACATCGACTATCACCACGGGAATGGGACGCAGGCCATCTTCTATGACCGGGCCGATGTGTTCTTTGCGTCGCTCCACTGTCGGCCGGAGGACGAGTACCCCTTTTTGATGGGCTATGACACCGAGACCGGTTTCGGTCCGGGCAAGGGGTATAATTTGAATCTTCCGATGCCGCGTGGAACCGATTTCCGCGCTTGGAGCAAAGCGTTGGAAATCGCGCTACACAGGACCCGCAACTATGCCCCCGATGTGCTTGTGATTTCCCTCGGAGTGGACAGTTTCGCGGGCGATCCCGTTGGCGGATTCGAACTGCACAGCCCGGATTACATCGAAATCGGGCGCCAGATCCGGGCTCTGGACCTTTCCACACAGTTTATCATGGAAGGCGGATACGCGATGGAGGCTTTGGGCACAAATGTCGCCAATGTCATAAAAGGGTACTCCCATTAGAGATTGGTAACCGGAAAGGCATTCAGGGATCCACGACAGTCGATTGATAATGCATGACTGTGCCGTCCCTGTGTTCCGATTTGTCAATCAGATGAATGAACGGGATGATCTTCCCTTTTTTGACCAACCAAGGGTTCTGTCGCAAACCTTTTAGAAGACAGAGCATCAGTGGAGTTGGTGAGCAGTTTATCCTGCCAGTTGGGCGAATTGCTGAAACGGTTGGAGCCCGGGTGTGAATTGACCTTTGCGGATCATGTTGATCAGTTCTGTGCCTGCCAGGGCAGATGCGGCTGAAGCGAAAGATTTGAATCCCAGCATGGGTCTGATCCGGTTCCGTTGCAAAGATTTCAGCCAGGCGAGCTACTTCAGTGATCGCACCAGCGTTAATATGCTAGCCTAGCGAATTGTTGGAACGGACAGAGTCCGCGCGTGTGTTGCCCTTGCGGATCATGTGCGCGACTTCGATCCCGACCAGAGTTGCTGCGGCCGAGATATAGGACTTGAAGCCAAGCATCGGACGGGTTCGCCTATTGGTGAAGCTGTGATCTTGTTCCATGATGTTATTGAGGTATTTGCGCCTGACCATATCGATCGGGATCGGGCAGCCAAACCCCTTTAACATCTTGTTAATGGCCTTGATGCCAACGGTGCTTGCGCCACTTTTGTCGATGACTATCTTTCGCGGTAGGCCGTTGAGCTACAGCATCCGGGCGAAGAATTTCGTGGCAGCTGGTTTGTTGCGCCGCTCGGACAGCATGACATCAAGTGTTTTTTCGTGTTTGTCGACGGCACAGTAGAGATAGACCCACGCGGCTTTCACTTTGATGTAAGTCTCGCCCATTCTCCTCGAGGAATCACATGGTCCTTTGCGTCGACGCACGACTTCGGCAATGGCGCCTGAGTATTGCGTTACCCAACGGTTCAGCGTGGTGTGATCCACGGAAACACCGCGCTCACCCATGATTTTCGCCAGGTCACGGTATGAAACACCTTATCGAACGTAGAAGAACACCGCGAACAGGATCACGTCCTTCGGATATTGCGCGCCTTTGAAAGAGATCATGGACCGACCCTGGTCGTGAAACTCATTGCCCGTGATGTGCATCACGCCTTTGCGCAGGTGGTGATCCTGAAGCACGGCAAGATCCGGGGCGCTGTTCGCCTTGGGCTTGAGCGTGAACACATCCTGAAAAGTTCAGAACGGCTGAACAGGGCGCAAATTAAAAGCGGAGCAACCTGCTCAGTCGCAGGCCGCAGTGACGATCATCTCAACCTTGAGCACATCACGCGCCAGCTTGGCCTCGCCACAGGCACGGGCCGGGGCGTGACCTTGCGGTACCCAAGCATCCCAAACGTCATTCATCTCGGCGAAATCCGCCATGTCTGCCAGCCAGATCACGCATTGCAGGATGCGGGTCTTGTCGCTGCCGGCCTTGGTCAACAGGTCCTCGACCTTGGCCAGAATCTCGCGGGTTTGATCCGCAGCTGTTGTGGCATCCGAGGTTTGGCCACACAGATAAGCGACGCCGTTGTGCTTGACGATCTTGCTCATGCGTTGGCCGGTTTCGATGCGGGTGATTGTCATGTCGGTTATCTCCATTACAGGACCTTGCGGTCAAATCGGTCTATGCGGAAGGGCGATAGATTGAAGCGGCTTTGGCCACCGGTCACCAGATCCGCCAGAACCTGCCCCACAACAGGTCCCATCTGAAATCCATGCGCTGAAAACCCGAATGCGTGGAATGCACGCGGGGCATTTGCGGCCGGGCCGATCACGGGCAGATTGTCGGGCATATAAGCCTCCAACCCGGCCCACATCCGGTTGATACTGGCCTTGCGCATAATCGGAAAAAACTCGGTTGTAGTGCGGCACGCAGCAGCAAGTTTGGCATAGTCCAGCCGTGTGCGATTATTGTCGCGATCAGCGAACCCCTTGGCGCCACCGCCAATGAGGACGGTACCGTTTTCAAACTGTTTGAAGCTCAGCTGTCGGCTGATCGCCCCAACGACAGGCTTGGCGAAATGCGGCATCCGGGCGGTGATCATCAACATCGGTGCGGCATGGCTGAGGGGAACGTTATCACCGATCATCAGAGCGATTTTATCCGCCCAGGCCCCGGCGCAATTGACGACGGTTTTGGCCTCAAACCTGTGCCGGGTGCCCTGCGCCAGCCACACATCGCCCACGCGGCGGAGGCACCTAACCTCTTCGCCTTCGATCACCAGAGCGCCATAGTTTTTTGCCGCCAGGCGAAACGCAGATGTTGCCTTGAAGGGGATCGCATACCCGTCCAGCTCCGAGATCACGCCGCCAACGCAATTGGGATTCACATGAGGCAATCGTTCCCTGAGTTCAACCTGATCGATGATCCGTTCATGCGTATATCCTGCGTCATACATCTTGACCTCGCGGGCCTTCGCACTCGCCAGATCTGCCTCATCCACCGCGATATTCACCAGTGTCTGGCGCCGAAATCCGGTATCGTGACCCAACTCTTCATCCAGTGTCTGCCACATCTCCATAGATGCTTTGGACAAAGGGACTTCAGCCAAATCCCGGCCCAGCAGCCGCACTCCGCCCGCGTTGACGCCCGAAGCATGCCGACCGGAGTAATCCTTTTCGACCACAATAACTGAGGCACCCTTGCGGGCCAGATGGTACGCGGTTGCACAACCCTGAATACCCCCGCCGATAATCAGAACATCCGCCTTCATTCCGCAGCCTCCGCCGGAACCGTGTCGTATCGGCCCAGCTCATCCAGGGTCAACAAGCGTTGCGGGCTGCGCAGGCGGTAATATCCAACCGCTTCGGGGCTTTCCTCACGCCACTTTGCCAATAGGCCAGTCACGGCATGGCCACATTGCCTTCCCTGGCACGGCCCCATTCCACATCGGGTCAGGGATTTCAGCGCATTCGAGTCCCGCGCGCCTTGTTCGAACCCCGCTCGCAAATCGCCCAAAGACTGTTCTTCGCAACGACACACCAGAGTGTCGGGATCGCGCGGCAATCTCAGCGCCTCGGTTGGGCGGTACAGGCGGTCGATGAACCGGCGAAACGGTTTCAGGGCGGACAAGAAATTCAGATCAGCGTGCGCTTTTTGATCCCTGTCCGTCTGGGAAATTCGGCCAAGGTGAACCAAAATGTTCTGAGCAGCCACACGCCCAGCAGCGCAGGCGGCATCAGCACCTGCAATCCCAGCCCCATCGCCAGCAACCGAAACATGCGCAACCGAACTCTGGCAGAAATCGTCAACAGTGACCTGCCAACACATCTGCTCGCTGTTCCAATGATGATCCAACCCCATTGCTCGGGTCATGTTCAGATTGGGTTGAACGCCGTGATGCAGGAATACGGTATCGGCCAAGATCTCACGCCGCTGACCCGATGACACAAATCGCAGCCCAGAGGCTTTTTCATCGCCGATCACCTCCAGATTTTCGGCATGTCGGTAGGTGGCAACACCCGAAACGTGGATTTCCCGCAACAAAGACAAGCCCTTGCGAAATTGTCCGACCTGCCGTAGGGCGCGCGGCATAAGAAGCGCGGCATCAATGTAATGTTGTCGCGGAGTCGTATCGACCAGAGCGGCCACAGACACGCCGAGGCGCAGATACTGTGCCACAATCAAGTACAACAGCGGTCCCGATCCAGCAAAGACAGCCCTGTCTGCTACAACTGCGTCCGACTTCAGCATCACTTGCGCTGCACCAGCGGTCATGACACCGGGCAAGGTCCAGCCCGGGATCGGCATGGGCCGCTCCATTGCCCCGGGGCACAACAACATTTCCCGGCAGTGCAACTCACGTGTTTCGCCCTGATATGAGAACAGAATACGGCCATCATCCCCCAGATGCCATGCATCGGCACCGGCAAGATGTGTCGCGCGGGATTGTTCAAAGCGAGTGATCAGATCAGCACCTGCCGCATATTCCGGCCCCAGGGGTGCTGCATCCGGCAAGGGACTATCTGCCGCAGAGCGATAGATCTGCCCCCCTGCCCGTTCAGCCCGGTCCAGCACAACCACATCAATTCCAGCCCGCGCCAATTCAATGGCGGCTGACATTCCGGCCGGGCCAGCCCCAATGATCGCACAATCAAAAGCTTTCATCAGTTGCCTCGGTGTCTTCGGTAATGTCTTGTGTCATAACGCTCATCCCGTCCACGACCCGACGCAGGCAGGCTTGCTGATTGGGAAGCCCATCAATTTCGACCATGCATTCGAAACAGACGCCCATGGCGCAATAAGCACTGCGCTCGTCACCCGACAGGGCCGCCTTACGGGTCACAATCTGACCGGCCACGGCCATCGCGGACCAGACAGACTGACCTTTGCGCGCGGTTAACGGCTGACCATTAACGACCAGCGTCACCAGATCGTGGTCATTGTCTTGCAAGGATCTGAACATAAGCTGATCTCCGTGGGTTGGCCGGGCAAGGCACGGGGAGAGGCGCGCCTTGCCCGACCGCAGGGTCTGATCGGTTATTCGCCGATTTTGTCGAGGATGGACTGACCCCAATCCTGCCCCACGTCCTCCAGGACCTGAGGCCAGACCTGCGCACGTACATGAGCAGCGGTGGCAGCAAGCTCTTCGTCCGTCAGCGAGACGATGGTTGCGCCATTGTCGGCCAGCTTTTGCTCGAACGCGGCCTGATCGGCCTCAGCGGTTTCCCAGCGCTTAGCTTCGAACGCCAGCGCCGCGGATTCCAGAGCAGCCCGATCTTCATCACTCAAATCGGCCAATGTGCCCGAGTTGATGATCATGTACCAAACTTCAAAATGCGTGTTCACTGGCACATACGACGTCGTCACATCACGAAACGAGGCATAATAGCCTTCAGCGCCCGAACCGACGACACCGTCAACAACACCGGTCTGCACGGCAGTAAACGCTTCCGAGAACGGAATGGGCGACGAGATATAGCCCAGAGCGTCTGCAGTCAGCTGGAAGCTCTTGATACCGGGTACACGGACCTTGATCCCCTTGGCGGCCGTCGGATCACCTGGGTTCACCGCGTCGGTATTCAAGGCAACGCCGCCGAAATACACCGGATAGGCGGCCAGCATGGTGATGTCCTGCTTCGCATAAAGATCCTTCATCGCCGAATGGATCGCGCCGCCGGGGCCATAGATCTTTTTCGCTTCGTCCCAGTTTGCCGCAACATAGGGGAAAGCCGAGATCTGCATACGGCGATCAACCGCTGTGGCGGCGGGCTGCACGGCCATGTCGATGGCACCAACCGAAATACGCTCTTGCACAGACGTGTAGTCCCCCAGAGCAGATGCCGGGAACAGGTTCAGTTCCAGAGAGCCGTCCGTGGCAGCCTTCAGCTCCTCAGCGAAAGCACGCAGTTCATTGTCGATTGTCGCGCCCTGAGGTCGGATATGGCTGATCTTCAGCGTGTCGGCGGCAGCGATGCCTGCAGTTGCGACAACGGCCGCAGCCAGGCAGGTGGATTTCAGAAAGTTCATCATGGATAAGTCTCCTCCGTGAATGATGAAGTGGTCGGCTTAGTAGCCAAAGAAGCGAGGCAGCCACATCGACAGGTCAGGCCAGAAACTGGTCAGGAAGACGACAGGCAGATATCCCAGCAGGATCAGGGTCATGGCCGGGCGGATCACCTTGGTGACCGGCACCTGGCCGATGCGTGCACCCAGATAAAGGATCGAGGCATAGGGCGGGGTCACGCCGCCCATGGCGGTATTCACACCCATGATCGCGGCAAACTGGATCGGGCTGACGCCGATGGCCTGCATCAGCGGCAGCAACAGCGGCGCGATCAGGATGATGGCGGTGACATCATTCACGACCATTCCGACGAGGAACAACAGGATGTTGATCAACACCAGCAGCAGGGCTTTGTTTTCGGTCACTGAAAAGATCGCCTGCACGATGGCCTGAGGGACGCTTTCCAGAACAAACATCTGGCTGAGGATCATCGAGAACAAGATCATCAGCATGATCGCACCGACCGAGGTCGCAGCCTCTTTGCCCGCACCGAAAAAGGTTTTGATGTCCAGCCCCTTGTAAATCAGGAAACCTACCGGGATCGCATAGATCACAGCTACGGCGGCAGCCTCGGTCGGTGTCATGATACCGCCATAGATACCACCCAGAATGATCACCGGCATCAACAACGCGGGCGTGGCCTTAAGACCGAGCGAGGTCGCCTCGGATACAAAGGCCTTCCCTTTCGGCGGCTCATTCAGCTGTAGGGGAAATTTGCGGGCCATGCGGATGTTGACCGCCGAAAAGCTGGCCATGATCAGCAGACCGGGACCCAATGTAGCAAGGAAGCAGGCCAGAATTGAGGTGTCTGTCACCCAGCCATAGACGATCATGGTTACCGAGGGCGGGATCAGCAGACCCAACAGCGAGGCGTTGGCAATAAGCGCCGTCGCGTATTCGCGGGGATAGCCTTGTTTCTCCATCTCGGGGATCAGCAAAGGGCCAATTGCTGCGACGCCAGTCAGGCCCGAACCCGATATGGCTCCAATGAGGGCGCAGGACACTGTAGCGACCACTCCCAGACCGCCCCGCAGGTGACCGATGAATATATTGACGAAATTCAGAAGGCTGGCAGCGATGCCTGAGACGGACATGATTGTCCCGGCCAGAACAAACAGCGGAATGGCCAGTAGCACCGGGTTGCCCAACTGCTGGAACCCCCACAGCATATTGCCCTTCATGACCACGTCTCCGGCGAAATACATCACCATCAGACCCGCACCGAAACAATAGGGCAGCGGTACGCCCAAGGTCAGCAGGATAACCAGGATCAATACAGCAAAAAGCGCAATCTCGATCATTTCAGACCTCCTTCCACGGCAGGTTCGGCAAGGGGGGAAAACAGTGCGCGCAGGTGCATAAGCAGATGCCAAGCGGTGAAGATCATCATCAGAACCAACCCGACAAACAAAGCGACATCGACATAAAAGGTCGGCAGATACAATGTCGGGCTCTCACGCCAGACCCGCATCGAATATTTGGTGAAATCCCAGGCCCAGGTGGTCAACCAGATGCCAACGATCAGGCTGATGACTTCACCTATAACCGCCAGAACCTGATGCTGACGTTCTGTGGTCAGAAAGATCTCCAGCACATTGGCGCGGATATGCGTGTTCTCGCGCGACGCGTTGACCGCCCCCAGCATGTACAGCCACAACGTTGGGTAAAGCAGGCTTTCTTCCAGCCCCATGACGGGGATCTCCAGCACATAGCGCGTGATCACCTGCACAAATTGCCCAAGAGCAACAAGGCAAATCAGAACCGTCAGCAGGACACTTGAAAAACGTGTCATTTCCCCCTCCATCACGGCGAATACAGGCAGCGCATTCATGATGGGAAAAATCAGGGGTACGGATTATTAAGTCAAAACGATTAAATTGATCTTTAAATAAAGTTACTTTATGTGGCGATGAAAAGTTAAGGATTAACAAAGGCAAATGAATCTCAGCTTCCGCCAATTACAGGCCTTCCGCGAAGTCATGCGAACAGGATCAGTGTCTGAAGCGGCCCGAATCCTCGGGCGGACTCAGCCAGCCGTCAGCGCACTGATTGCAAATCTCGAAGCCGAACTGGACATCGCCCTATTCCGGCGGCAGCGCGGGAAAATGGCCCCTACGCCGGAAGCCCAGTACTTCATCACCGAGGCTGAAGCGATCCTGGATCGCCTTTCGCTTTCAACCCGGACAATGCGCGAAATCGGAGCGCTGACGAAAGGGCGACTGAACATAGCCTGCATGCCGGCGGCCAGCAGCCTGTTGATGCCGCAGCTACTGGGTGAGTTTCTGCTGGACAAACCAGACGTAAAGGCGTCACTGATGATGCGTGCCTCACCCGTTATCGAGGAATGGATAGCCTCTCAGCAATATGACATTGGACTGGGTGAGACACCTAAAGCCACAGCAGCGATTGATACTGTCGATTTCGACATGAGATGCGTTTGCGCAATCCCAGCAGATGACCCACTGACTGAATTGGCCAAGGTAGAAGCCCACCATCTGTCGGGCCTTCCGATGGCCGGGCTGCAAGAAGGGCATCCAAATCTGATCGCAACTCAGAGGGCATTCGCCAGCCAAAAAGCCAGTTTTGACCAACGGTTCGAGCTTAGAACTTTTAACCCGGCTCTAACTTTGGTGGAAAAGGGGCTTTGTTACTGTATCTGCGATCCAATTACCGCAGCCGGATATGTCAACATGCGGTCTGAACCCAGGCCGGTCGTTTTTCGAGCATTCCATCCACATGTCATACTAAACGTCTCAATCATGCGACCAGCACATCGTCCCCCATCCGCATTGGCGAGTGAGTTTATCCGGCGACTGGAGACTGCTCTTCAAGCAATAAACCGGCAGTTTTAAGACATTCTGCGGCGCGCAAAACTGCTCTCTGAGTACTTTCCGCGCGCTCAACGTCATCGATGAGTACAGCCGGGAGTGCTTGGCGATCCGTGTGGACCG
>NZ_JAEDOT010000013.1:0-35727 GCF_017872595.1 Ruegeria sp. HKCCSP346 | reverse complement strand
TGATCGAGCCAAAAAGCTCGGGATCACGATCAGAAAGGGACTGGGTGAAAAATCCATCTGAACGGTGCGGGGCATTCACTGGTCATATCTCCTTATAGAGGAACGCAGCCACGGCTGCGTTGGACGCCATTGCGTGATGTTTGAAGGTGGCCTCAGATCACGCGGTCCCGAGGTTCGCGGCCGTCGAAGAAGTCGCTCAGATTGTCGAGAACCCGGAACCCCATCGCTTCGCGCGCTTCGCGGGTCGCGCTGCCCAGATGCGGAAGCATGACGAGGTTGTCGCATTGCAACAGGTCCGGGCTGACCCGCGGTTCACCATCGAAAACGTCCAATGCAGCGCCGCCGATCATGTCGAACACCAAGGCCTGGATCAGCGCCCATTCATCGATCACTTCGCCCCGTGCGGTGTTGATCAGAAATGCGTCAGGCTTCATCAGGCCAAGTCTGCGCGAATTGATCAGATGGCGGTTGGCTGCGCCGCCCGGACAGTGCAGTGAAACGAAGTCACATTGCGGCAGCAGGTCATCAATGGTGTCCACCTGTTTTGCGTTGCATTCGGCGAGAACATCGGGCGATACGGCGCTACGGTTGCAAACCAGCACGTCCATGCCGAACCCGTGATGCGCACGGCGGGCCATCTCCTGTCCGATGCGGCCATATCCGATGATGCCCAGTGTCTTGCCGCTGACCTTGGTTCCGACCAGATGCGTGGGCCGCCATCCTGTCCACTGACCTGCACGCAGCTCGCGTTCGCCCTCACCCGCCCGACGCGCCACCATCAAAAGCAGCGTCATGGCGATATCGGCGGTGCACTCAGACAGAACGTCGGGCGTGTTGGTCACGGTCATACCCAACTCGCGTGCCGACGGCTCGCAGATATGGCTGTAGCCGACGCCGTAATTGGCAAGGATTTTTGTCTGCACACCCGGCACATCCAGTGCCTCGGCGCTCAGCGTGTCCGTTACAGTGGGCAGCACGGCGTCATAGGATTTCAACGCTTGCCGGATTTCAGCCGGGGACATGGGTTTGTCGCCGGTATTCAAAACGGTGTTGTAGTTCTCGGCCAGCTGCGCCTCGACGGCAGCAGGCCAGCGACGGGTAACCAGAACCGATGGTTTGACCATCACGCAGCCTCCATCACGCGGGCGATCGTCTCACCGATCACGGCAGGGTTTTCGGCCACGGTGACACCTGCGGCGGACAGGATCTCGACCTTTTCGCTGGCGCTTTCGCCGAAGGCCGAGATGATCGCCCCCGCGTGCCCCATGGTACGGCCTTTCGGAGCGGTCAGGCCGGCGACATAGGCGATCACCGGTTTGGAGATGTGGTCGCGGATATATTCGGCGGCTTCCGCTTCCTGCGGGCCTCCGATTTCGCCGATCATGGCGATGACATGCGTGTCTTCGTCGTCTTCAAACCGTTGAAGGATGTCCTTGAATGACGATCCGTTGATCGGGTCGCCCCCGATTCCTACACTGGTCGAAACGCCGATCCCGCGCTCTTTCAACTGGGCCGCCGCCTCATATCCCAATGTCCCCGAACGGCCGATGATCCCCACATGTCCGGGAAGATAGATATGCCCCGGCATGATGCCCAACAAAGCTTTTCCGGGCGAGATGGTGCCGGCACAGTTCGGACCGGTCAGAACCATGCGTTTCTCTTTCGGATAGCGATACATGTACCGTTTCACCCGGATCATGTCCTGTGCCGGAATGCCGTCGGTGATGCAAACGCAATAGCGGATGCCCGCATCGGCGGCCTCCATGATGGAATCCGCCGCAAACGGGGGCGGTACGAAGACCAGGCTGGCATCGGCGCCGGTGGCTTCGACGGCCTGTTTGACGGTGTCAAAAACCGGAACGCCTTCGACGGTTTCGCCCCCCTTGCCGGGCACGACGCCACCCACCACGTTTGTGCCATAGTTCAACATGTCCTTGGTGTGGAACCGCGCCATGCGCCCGGTGATGCCCTGCACGATGACACGCGTGTCACGATCGAGAAGAATGCTCATTACACAACCCTCATTTTGGTGCCCTGAGTAAGGTCGTTTTTCCAAGCGCCCACAGCGCGTTCTGCCGCCTCCATCAGCGTCGTGGCGCGAATGACCGGCAGGCCCGATTTAGCAAGAATTTTCTGGCCTTCTTCGACATTAGTGCCGGCCAGCCGCACGACGACGGGAATATCGAGGTCAAGTTCCTTCAACGCCTGAACGACTCCTTCAGCCACCCAGTCGCAGCGGTTGATACCGGCGAAGATGTTGACCAGAATGGCCTGAACATTGTCATCCGACAGGACCAGCCGGAACGCCTTGGCCACCCGTTCAGGCGACGCGCCACCGCCGATGTCGAGGAAATTTGCAGGCTCGCCGCCTGCCAGCTTGATCGTGTCCATGGTGGCCATCGCCAGACCGGCCCCGTTGACGATGCAACCGATATTGCCGTCAAGCCCGACATAAGACAGCCCGCGATCCGCAGCGCGGCTTTCGCGCGGGTCTTCCTGGCTTTTGTCGCGCAGTTCGGCGATCTGCGGGTGGCGGAACAGAGCGTTGTCGTCAAAGCTCATCTTGGCATCCAGCGCCAGCACCCGGTCGTCACCGGTGATGACCAGCGGATTGATTTCGACCATCGTGGCGTCAAGATTGCTGAAGGCGGCATAACAGCCCTGCAGCGTCCGCACCATTTGCTGGATCAGTTTGGCTTCAACCCCAAGATTGAAGGCGATTTCACGGGCCTGAAACTCCTGAAGCCCGACAGCCGGTTCAACGATGGACCTGACAATGCTGTCGGGGCGGTCGGCCGAGATGTCTTCGATCTCCATCCCGCCTTCGGACGAGGCGACGATCATCACCCGCTGGCTGGAGCGATCCAGAACAAAGCCAAGGTAGATTTCCCGGTCAATCGGCACTGCGGCTTCGACGTAGACACGATAGATGCCTTTGCCTTCAGGACCCGTCTGATGCGTCACCAGTTTGCGACCGAACAGATCATCGCAAGCCTTGTAGATTTCGTTTTCGCTGTTGCAGAGCTTGACCCCTCCGGCCTTGCCGCGCCCGCCTGCATGGACCTGCGCCTTGACAATCCATTTGTCGCCACCCAGTTCGCGCGCCCGATAGGCCGCCTGTTCTGGACTGTAGGCAAGCGCGCCGGCGGGCACGTCGACGCCGAATTTCGAAAGAACTTCTTTCGCCTGGTATTCGTGGATATCCATCTGATGCGCTCCTGTTTAAGCAGCTATTGAAGTGCCGTAACGGCTTTCCAGCAGAGCTTCGATCGCGTCTTGGTCGACCTCTCCCCCCAGCTCACGAATGGCTTCGGCGAACAGGCGCACAATCCGGCTGACGGCCTCGCGATTCAATTGATTTAGGATGCCGATGCGAACCTGCACCGGTTCGCTCAAGGTGGGCCAGATGCCGAACCCGCGGGCGCGGCAGTTCTGCACCAGTTCCATCTCGCGGCCAGAAAGCTCGGAAGGCAGGTTGAGAACGATCAGGCTGGGCATGTCCGAGGTGACCTCGCACCCCATCTCGGTCACCGCGTCCCGAAGAACCTTTTCATGCGTCCGGTAAGACATCGACCGCTTGGCCAGACCTTCCTGCAAGGTCAGGCGCAATGACTCGTGGAATGCCGCAACCGCATATCCGGAATGGGTCCGGTGATAGGTGCCCTTTTCCACGTCTTGCCCATCGACGATGCCCCAGTGGCGGGCCTCGAAGATCGGATTGTGTACATAGGTATAGGCACCTGTGGATTTCAGTGCCTCGATATAGGCATCGGTAAAGCTGACAGGGGCATAGGTCAGCGGCAAGCAGCACAGGCCTTTCTGCGGGCAGGATGCCCAGCCTGCCACACCCGGATAGTCATCGATCGCAAAGTCTTCGACACCCAGAGACGAGACCGCATCGATCAGCCCCATGGTGTCATGACGTTCACATGCGTCCGAGAAACCGCGCAGATCGTTCACCCTGCCCGATCCGGTTTCCCAATGCGCCATGAAAGCCCATTTCGGCTTGTGCTCGGCCAGAGTCGCTTCAATCAGTTCAGCAGTCACCGGCTGGCCATGTGGAACCTCGACTACCGTGACACTCGCCGCCTGTGGGTCAAGCGGGCTGGCTGCGTGCTCGGCGGGCGTTGCCGCCTTGATCCGCAGCGTCAACGCGTCGATCCCCGAGAATGTGCCGTTGGTGAAGGCAACAACCTTGTCACCGGGCATGACGGCCGAGAACATGGTGTCCAGCGCGCTCCATCCGGTGCCCGCGACGGCGAACGTATAAGCGTTCCGGGTACCCCAGATTTTCCGCAGCATGTGCTTGCATTCGATCATGCCCCTGAGGACATCGCCTTGCATGTGATCGGCGACCCCTGCGCCGGCGAAGGCTTTCAGGACACGCACATCCGTATTGCCCGGCCCCGGCCCTGCGGCAAGGGTCTCGGGAATTTCGAGCGGAGGGAAAATCTGAAAGGTCATGGTCTGACATCCTCGGCTGTTGGCCGGGTATTGCGGCCTGATGGTTCAAGATACCGGTCAGAAAACGCGAGCTTGCCGGATGGCGCAACGTAACTTACTACTGCTTTTGGATGGCTAATAGTGTGGGTAATTACCTACCCGTTTTGGCAAAAATACGACGGTATACCAAAATCCACCCCACCCTTTTGGGTAGTATCTTGTAAAATATGGGCAAAATCATATGGTTGAGACATCGGACAAACCCATCGACATCATGCTTGCGGACAGCAACCCGCTGGTTCTGTCGGCCATGTCGGAAATTTTCGAACGTGATCCCCGATTCTCTCTGGTCGCCACGTCGGCAACGGCAGAAGGGTTTCTGGGAACGGTGATGCGGATACCCGTTCAGGTCGGTGTCGTGGACTGGACGCTTCCGGCCCTGGGCGCTGCCAAACTGATCGAGGTGCTGCGCGATCAGGCCGATGCACCGCGCTTTGTCATCTATGGCGATACCTCTGGGGATGTCCCGCGATTGGCGATGCAGGCGGGCGCCGCTGGATTTGCAGCCCGCTCGGGTGAGGTCGAAGGCCTTCTTGAGACCTGCGCCGAAGTGGCAGCAGGCAAGATGGTGTTTCCGTTCATCGACGTCCGGAAGATGAAACAGGATCCGATTCAAAGCCTGTCGCGCAAGGAACGCGCCATTTTGGAGGCCCTGGCACAGGGGATGTCGAACCGGGAACTGTCCAAGGAACTTCAGATATCCACCAACACGGTCAAGTTCCACCTGTCCAATATCTATGAGAAGCTGAACGTCAAAAACAGAACTCAAGCCATTGCGTTTTTCTATTCGTCCCACCGTGGGGCGGACTAAACGACAAGAACAGAGCGCCCAGATGACTGAAATCAAAATTAACGTTGTCGGTGCCGGGCGGGTTGGCAAAACGCTGATCAGCCTTCTGGATGGCACTGATGGCTGCCGGATCCAGGATATTCTGAGCACATCCTTTCGGTCGGCAAATGAAGCCGCCCAGTTGTCCAAAACCGGGCGCGTTGCCGCAAGCTATGCCGATCTGCGGCCAGCTGATCTGTGGATCCTCTCAGTACCCGACACGCAAATTTCTGCGGTGGCCCACGAATTGAAAGAGGCGTTCGAAAACCAAGAAAAAACCGGGAAGCCTTCAGTGGCTTTCCATTGCAGCGGCTATTTTCCTGCCGAGCACCTGGCGCCGTTGCGAAGCCTCTCATGGTCTCTGGCCAGCGTTCATCCCGTCCTGTCTTTCGCCGATCCACAGGCCGCTGCCGCGCAATTCAAAGAGGCGCTGTGCGGTTTGGAAGGCGATGAAGACGCCACAGCGTTCATTCAGCCGCTTCTGGAGGGATTGGGAGCCACCTGTTTTCCCATCCGGTCTGAAAGCAAAAGCCTGTATCATGCAGCCGCTGTGATATCGAACAACTTCGCCGTTGTCTTGCAGGCCATCGCCCGCGAAGCGTGGGCCGAGGCCGGCGTGCCGGACGAAACTGCCCGCAAGCTCAACGCTGGTTTGTTGAGCAGCACAGTCGAAAACGTTAACCTTCTTGGCCCGCATTCTGCTCTGACCGGTCCGGCGGCAAGAGGGGACGCAGAGGTCGTTGCCCAGCAGGGCGCGGATGTAGCGGCGTGGCACCGCGATGCAGGTGAAATTTACAAGCATATGAGCCTGCTGGCGCAGAAGCTGAAGGCAACCGGTTTCACGAAGTAATCACCAGATCCATTGCTGCAAGGCATTTTGGATCCTGCGTTCGAAACGCGTCGCGGAAAAGGCGGGCACGGGCCTTTCTTTTGCGAATCCCTGAAACATGTTACGTTGGGTCAACTTTCGAGATTTGATTTTTCCCGGCACTCAGTTTCTTGCAGCGCTTTCCTACGAGGTGACTTCATGTCCGACTCCAGCAGTGAGCCCCCGCGCATTACGCTGTCCCTTCCGACCTCTCGACCCAATCCCACGATCTCGGCGGAACTCTCGGGATCGGCCGGTTTTACGGCTGACAGCCTTGACGATCTCAGGCGCGTCGAAGCCGAGAAGCTCAAGGCGCTGCGCCGTGGTGTCGGCATTGACCTGTCTGCTGAGGTGATCAACGATCTGGTCGATCAGCGCGTTCAGTCCACCGGTGCCGTCTTTCGTCAGCTTGAAACCATACGCAAGGATCTGGCCGACGGGTATCTGGGCGCTGTCGTCCCAACCCTTGCCCCGAAACTGCGCGGTGAACTGATCAATCCCGACGGCACCCCTGCCGAGCGGGTAATCGTTGAAGCGCTGCGCCCAACCTTTACCGCCAGTGAAGGCATCGACAACGCGGATTTTTCATGGGCTGTAAAAGCCGCCGTAACGGATGCGCGGGGCCTGTTTTCGCTTGATCTGCCCAATCTGCGCCTGCCGCAAAATGGCCTCAGATTGCGGATTCGCGGGCAGAACACCACTCTGACCGAGGCAGTGCCGCGCATTGATGCATTGGATGGTGAATTGGGCCTCGTGGTGCTGGATCGCACTGTCCTCCCTTTGCAGCGCTCGATCCTGGGTGAGCTTGCCGATATTCTGCCGGTGGATCCCGAGGATGCGGAAGAAAACATATCCGACTTCACCGGCACGCAGGCCCCAATCGTTCTGGGCGAAGGTGATTGCGCTTCGGAATACCGAACCGAAGGAGGCACGGTTTCGCGGCGGCGTTATTCGGTTCTTTACCGGTTGATCGACCCGCTTGTCGGGCCGAAAAACATCGTTCGCACCCGCCCTGTAGGCGGCAATCGCTTTGTCACGACAATTCCGGGCGGCACCTTTGCACAGGCCAATCTTTCTGCCGAAACACTGTTGAGCGCATTCAACAATGACGGCGGAGACTGGGATTTCCGCGATCGGATACCGATTGACGAACCCATTGATATCGAGGATTTTTTCGAAGATCTGGAACAGCGCCCGCAGGATGTGCCAAAAGCTTCCAGCCTGGCGCTTGGCTATATCGCCAAGATGCGTTCAACCGCCGTTCACGCCGGAATGTCATTGGGGCGTCTGGTCTATTCCCTGCCGCTTGCCCCGGGCGAAGAACAACGGATCGTCGTGTCGGAACAGCGCGAAACCCTGACCGTGCGCGAACGCGAAAGCCTGACCTTCGAGGAACAACAGGAATTCGAAGAGGCGCGCGACACCTCTTTCGACAGCACATTCGAAACCGCATTGGACGAAGTGATCCGTGGAACATCCTCTTTCTCGACCAAGGCGTCCACAAAAAGCTTCGGGGGCGCCGGCGGCATTGGTGGCGGTCTGTTTGGCGGTATTGGGGCCATAGTGGGCGGGGTCGGTTTCAGCGGCGCCCGTTCCAGCTCCAACTCGTCAGGCAATTCGTCCAACACGCAGAACACGTCACGCGATTTTCTGTCAGACACGCACGAGACATTCTCGGCCGCACTGGAACGGGCCGCTTCGGTCAAGCGAAGTTCGGCCCGAACAAGCGTTCGTACAGCCACGGCAAGTGATCGGCGGACGGCGACGACAAAATTCGTGGCCAACCGCAACCACTGTCATGCAATGACGATGCAATGGTTCGAGGTTCTGCGCGACTTTTCCCTGGAAACGCGGATCGAAGGCGTTCAATTGGTGGTCTTCGTTCCCATGCAGCTCATCCGCTTTCGCCGTCTGGGGCAAGGCGATCAATTGCCGGGCAATGTCAGCCGGTCCGGATTGCTGAGCCGGTACAAGGTGATCCTGCGCCACGCAGACGTTTTCCGCCGCGTGTTCCGAAACCGTCGCAGATTCCGCACCGCCCTGAAACTGCTGGAAGAGTTTTACGCGGACAAGGACGCGACACCGCAGAATGCTCCGGGTGTCGCGCAGGACATCGTCAGCTTCGAGGCGCAGGGCACTTTCATGCCCAATGATGACATATCCGCGGTGATCTTCACGCAGGATGGCGACCGCGTTGGGCCAGTGCCCCTGACCGGATCGCCGATCGACATCGACAACCTGCATGACTTGCCTGCCGAGACACGCGAAAACCTGCTGGTTCGGCTGGCTGACGCGCGCCGTGATCCAACCAACCGGCGGACTTATACCGGATCCGTGGCGTTGCCCCGCTCGGTCGAACGTTCCGACATCGCCCGCGTCGAGTTGCGCAGGCGGACGGGCTCTTTTGCCTATTCATTCTATACCGGCCCGGACCCGATCAACATCTTCAACATTTGGGAACATATCTCGAACCTGGAAGATGCGGATGATCTGGATCGCGCCACACGCAACATCAACCGGAGCCTTCACACGACGATTTCAGGCTCGGATTTCGACGATCTGGTCGGCGCGCCGATGATCAGCGAGTTCGAAGCGCGCATGAATGAGGACGCACAGACCATCGTCGACGACAACACATTCCAGGCTTTGCCTGCGACCCTACCCTATTCGGTACAGGAAGTGCCGGATGTGTTGTCACGCCGTGATCTGCGGCGGATCGAGGAAATGTATCAGCATATCGTTGCCGACACCGTTCGCTATTCCCGCGTGATCTGGGCCAGTATGACGGATGAGGAACGGGCCATCCTGCTGGAACGCTTCACCATCGGCGTGCCCGATGGCGGATTGGATGACGCCTCAAGCGAGATATCGCTGCTCAGCACGGTCCAGAACAAGGTGTTGGGCTTCTATGGCAATGCAATGATCATGCCGTTCTCGATCCCGCCCGATCTGGCCGACAGAATGGAGATGCGGACCGGCGACATTCAGGACAGCCTGCTGGCCTTCCATCGCGAAGACTTCCGACCACCGCGCCGCACGATCTCGCTACCGACCAGGGGCCTGTTGGGCGAGGCCGTTCTGGGCCGCTGCAATTCCTGCGAGATGATCGACCATCGCCGCTTCTGGAACTGGCAGGACAGCCCGACGCCACCCCCGGTCGGCGACACGCCGGTCCTGCCCGCGGACAGCGATGCGATCTTTGGCGCCCGTGCGCCATCAGACCTGCCGGCCAATCAACCTTCGAACACGCTCACCATCGCCGGTGGCGACATTGGTACAGGCCAGGCCGTGCCCACTTCGCAACTGGCCGAGATCCTCAAAGCCGCGCCTGATCTTGCACGGGCGGGAACCGATCTGACGGGCCTGAAAGAGTTGCAGGCGCAACTGGCCCTTGAAACGCAATCGGTCGCCGCCGGTCGGGACAAAGCCATAGACACGGCGACGGATCTGACCAAAGAGCTTGTCGGCAAGGCCACTGAGCTTGCGGGCAAGGGGCAAGAGATCGCTGCGGCTCGCAAAGAGGAAGAAGCCAAAAAACAAGCCGCCGAGAAGAAAAAGACAGCTGCCGACAATGCCGCAAAGCTCAAGGGGTTTGAGGATATCGCCAAGAACGCTTCGGGAGTTTCTGCGCTGATTGGCGGGCAACCGGATGGCAACCGGGCCGGTTTCGTTCAAAACCTGTTCAAGGATTTCCCCGGTGGTGCTGCGGCTCTGGCCAATCCTTCCAACACGTTGCTTCTGGCCAAGCTTTTCGGGGCCTTTACCAAAGCCAATACGGATGCGGATGACGGCAGCGCAACCAAGGCCGGCAGCCAATCCGTACTGGATTTCCTCAATGGCCTGAGCGCCCCTGCGGAGGACGACGATGAGTGACACCAGCACAAATGCAACCCCCGAACCGGGCATCGATGAAAGCCTTGCCGAGGCCATCATCAATATTCTTGAAACCACCAATTCCCCGGCGATTCAGCGCGCCCGAGAGGTTATAGCCCACAGGCTGGCCATCGCTGGCGACATTGCACCATCCCGCATCCCTGCCCCGCGCAACATCACCGAGATCGGAGGCTATATCAATCTGCTCAGCGAGTATGGAGAGGCCGAACAGCGCGCGCGCATGATCGCGGCGGCGCTGGGCATAGCAGGGCCGCAGATTTCGGTGCCACAGCCCGGTGCCGTTCCACCGTTGTCCTTTGTCACACGTGACGGTGCCCGACCTGCGGGGCCACAACAACCCAGCTTCCCGTTGACCTATACGATCCGTAGCGACTTTGTTCCGGCATTTGACAATGCGGTGCAGGAAATCACGATCCGCGGTGGCGCGGTTCCGATTTTGACACCTTTCAGGGTCCTGCCTGCTGCGGGGTCTGCACCCGCAACAGACGGCTCTGCGCAGCTGGCTATGATCGGCCGGACATTCAGTCTGGCTCCAACAGCGGCTTTGCACGCCGTGGCGACAGACCCTTTGTCGCTCAGCCGTCTGACGGCTGGTGGCGGGTTCGAAGTTATGGTTCGGGTCATCGACGCCGCCGCACCGATCGCCGGAACCATCGCGGCGGCGAACTGGACAAGTTGGGAATGCGATGCCTCTGCCTGTACCGAAGTCGACAGCAATGATGCGCGCTTTGCGCTCACACCACTGCTGAACGCCGCCGGGTGGCACCAGCCCGCTGATCCCGGCAATCCGAACAGTCTGTCAAATCCCGGAACCTGGGCGGAATGGCGCAACATCACCGGGCTTGTGCCGGGCGTCACGCGGTTTGCGGATGAGCTGCAACTGCTATACTCCGCAGAAATGCTCATTACTTCACCGGTCTTCAATCAACTGGACAATGTCTGGACTGGAAGCGAGTTCGCCGCGCCATAGCACGGCTGCCTGAAACGCAGGAAAGTGATTTGGCAATGCGTCCATCATGGGGTTCAATGCCTTCAGGAGGTCAGCCATGCAGAACCCCGAACGTTTCGAGAAATTCTATTTCGCCAAAGTCGGCATGGGCGAAGCCTGTGGCTGTGCCGAGCGGATAATTGACGTGTTCGAATTCAACCGCAAAGGCGGTGCGCAATCCAGGCAACCTGTGAAACAGGACAGGCGCAGACGTGGATCCTTTGGGGCATGGGCGGTCAAATATGGGCTGATGAGCCGCAGGCGCACATAGCCAAGGCCTGACGACGCACAAGGTTCGCTTTCCGTTTCATGGCGTGGCTCAGGCGGTATGATTGCATATCTAAAACCACCATGTCCGGTTGCCACGAGAACAGGTCAGACCGGCACCAGCTTCCCGTCGCGAAGATCCAGTTCATCGGGCGCCAGTTCCAAGCGGAACGCCGGCGAATGACTGACAAGCAAAATCGCCTGTGGCAACGCGCGCAGGATTTCCAGCAGGCGCGCTTCGTTTTTTGTATCCAACGCATTCGTCGGTTCGTCCAGCAACAGCACTTCGGGTTCCATCGCCAGAACCGTCGCCAGGGTCACCAGCCGTTTTTCACCGCCTGACAATTTGTGGGTAATGCGGTTCTTCAGATGCATCAGGTCCAGATCGCCCAGAACTTTGTCGACGATGGCAAGTGCCTCGTCACGGGTCTTGCCCAGATTGAGCGGGCCAAAAGCGACGTCTTCGGCGACGGTCGGGCAGAACAGCTGATCGTCCGCATCCTGAAATACAAGCCCCACCCGGCGGCGGACCTCATGGAAATCAGCCTCTTCCACGCGTTGCTGACCAAAAACGGTGACGGTGCCCGAACACGGGCGCTGCAACCCAAGCAAAATCCGCAGGAGCGTCGATTTTCCCGCTCCGTTCGGACCTGTCAGGGACAGGCGCTGCCCCGCGCTCAGGCTCAGGCTTGCCCCGTCCAGAACGGGTGGCTGGCCGGGGTAGGAAAAACAGATGTCTTCAAGCGCGATCAGTGTCATGCGAATTCCAGAATGATCAGACCCAGGCAGAGACCGCTGAAACCAGTCGCAAACACAATGTCCGCGCGGGTCAGGGCAAATTCCTGAAGCAACGGCATACGCCCGGAAAACCCGCGGCACTTCATCGCGGCCAGGATGCGTTCCGATCTTTCGATCGCGCGCACAAGCATCATACCCACAAGGTAGCCAAAGCTGCGATATGTGTGCCAGTTTGTTGCTGGCCGAAAACCACGTACCTTCATGGCGGCCCGCAGCCGCAGGTATTCTTCGCGCAAGACCTCGATATAACGGATCGTGAACATCAGCAGGTAAACCAGCTTTTCCGGGCACCGCAGACGATGCAGGGCGTGGCCCAGTGTGACCGGCTCCATCGTCCCGACCAAAACCATCAGGGACAGGATCACGGCATTGGCGGTCAAGGCAATCTCGACCGCTTTCCAAAAACCCTGCCAGCTTGCAGGGAATCCCCAAAGCGTGAACATCGGATCCCCGGGCATGGAAAAGGGCAACAGGACCAGCATGAACAGGATGAACCCATCCATCATGGCCATTCGCTTCAACGTCTTTCGCCGCGGCAGACGTGAAACTATCAGAAGCGAAAGCGACACTGCCAGCGCCGCGCAAAGCGCGCCGAGGGATGACAGCGCCACGGTCACGACTGCAAAAACAACTGCCATGACGATCCGCATCCGGGGATCCAGCAGGCTGATCAGACCTTCTGGCCCGTCACCGGCTTCGGACAGTGTTTTTTCCTTGTGCCCCAGAACGTGTGCCATCAGGACGCCAGCTTGCGGCGGGCCGCCATGTAAAAACCCAGACCAAACAGACCAACGATGTACCCGATCCCGCCAAGGATGGTTTGCAGGTCGTTCTGTTCGCGATAGGCCGCAATCTCGCGCCTGAGCGGGCGCAATTCGTCACGTATGGCCTTGGCGATAACCTGCTGTTCTTCGGCGCTGAGAGACGCCGCCGAACCGCTGGCCTGCGTCACAGCAGCCGAAGATAAGTCACCGTTTTCTGCCACAGCAATGCCCATGATCCGCGCGACATCTTCGGCAGGCATCGTGACTTCGGCCACATGCCCGGCGCCAAGGTCGGCAAAGAAGGTGTGCGCCACGGCCGAGGTCGGCGTGTAGACAAAGAAACCATCCGCATCCGTGACCGATCGACCCAGCTCGGCCCCATCCAGGCCGGTAACAATGACCTCGGTGCCGCTTGCCATGTCGCCGTTGGAAAAGCCGATTTCGCCCTCTATGACGTCTCCCGACTCGAAAACGCCGGCTATGACCTTGTGCGCCAGGGCAGGCACAGGTGCGCAGCACACGGCCAATATGACAACCAGATGCTTCATGTGGCTGCTTCCCTTATAAACAGCTCGGGCTTGACCTTGCGCGCCAACAACACGGAGAACCCGGTCAAAATCGCCTCAATGGCCATGACAGGAATATGGGCAAAGAAAACAAGCCTGGCGGCAGGCAGAAATTCATCTCCCGACAGCGCCAGGGAAAACGCGACCATGCCGGTTGTCGCCGCAATGGCAAATGCGCCGCCGACGCCCCCCCAAATCGCACCTTGCGAAGGCGTTCCACGCGCGATCAGACGACCGAACAACATTCCGGCCACCACAGCTGGAAAGGCGATGTTGACGGTGTTGATCCCCAACACCGTCAACCCGCCAAAGCCGAAAAAGACCGCCTGTAGCAAAAGCCCGACGAACAAAGCCGGGAATGCGGCCCAACCAAGCAGCAGCCCGGCCATGCCGTTGAGTATCAGATGGACCGACGACGGACCAATGGGTACGTGGATCAACGAAGCCACGAAGAAACTGGCTGACAGCACGCCCGCAGTGGGGATGCGATCAAGATCCAGAGACCTGAGACCCATGGCGATCCCGCCCGCGGCGGCTATGGCGCCGCCAATTACAACCGGGTTGGAAAGGGCTCCGTCGACGATGTGCATCTTGGGTTACTCCAGATCCCAGGAGCGAATCCAGATGACCGCATCCTGGCTGAGTTCTTTGCCCTCATGTTCGGTTGCCGGACCGGAACCAAGTGCTGCGAAACCCCAGTAACCGGCATTTGGAACGCCGAACGAGAAATACCCGTTGTCGTCAGATATGGCGACCACCGCACCACCCGGCATCGGAGAGACTTTCGGTGCAGAAGCGGCCGAACTTTCCATGTCGGGCTCGGCGGCCATGTACTCGATCTCGATTTCGACCCCCGCAACCGGCTGACCATCAGCCAGCACACGGCCCGTGAAAGTCGAACCCGCGATGATGTTGGTCGGCTTGTTCAGCGGGATAATCTCGGTCGGCAAACCTACGGGATTCATCCAGTCGGTCGGCAATTCGTTGCGGTTCAGGAAGGCTTTGGTGAGCTGTTGGATATAGATGTCTTCGGATTCCTCGTAATAAGGCTGAGGAACCGTCACCAGCACATAGTCGCCCGACCGTTTGACCGGGACACTGCCTTTGAACGCCACGCCCTCGTTTTCCCCGCCGGTGAACCGGATAGGTTCCAACGTGTCCAGCAAATCGGTCTTTTCACCGTTGTGGATCACATAGAATTCCTGCGGCTTTTCAAGATCCATGACGTGGCCGTTCTCGAACGGATGCCAGAAAATCAGCTTGACCGGCACATCGCCCGGTTTCTGGATCATGGTATCGGTCGTGTATTCCAAAAGAAAATGCGCATCTGCGATGGCGGGAAGAGCCACCGCGGCAACGGCTGCGCTGAGCAGCGTTTTCATGAACAGTCGTCCTTGTCCCGTCGCGCCAATCCCGGCGCGAAATTCGTTTTGACTACGGGACATTCAACGCCAAATCACCCTTTCAGGCATCCTGGTACGACGCACATCCCGTCGCCGATTAGGAGTGCCCCTTATGAGGACACATGTCCGGCAGGTATCCTGACTTGCGGGTCAAAGCGTTGGACTGGCCTTCCCGGGGCAAACCCCAGTGGCGTTTCAGCCCTGCTCGCCGCTTACAGTTGCGGGTGCAGTTGCGGAATTGGGCCTGAGCCCGCACCGCATTCCCTATTGATTCCAGAGCAAGCCCCGGAACCGGACATGCCGAGCGGCTTGCCAGACAACTCAGCCTTCCGTCAACGAAAATGTGTTACGGCCATCGAAAATTATGAGCTCGGCAGTTTGCGAGAGTGAACCGGTTTGTGAAATATCCAAGGCAACAGGGTGATTTCACATCTAAGCTTCTGAAAGATACCTTTCCGACAATGGCAGGCTTGCCGCGCCCAGTGAGCGTGCATCCGGGCCCACGGTCCCTGCCAGCACCACGGGGTGCTCGAGACCGGTCAGGTTCAGCTCGGACAGTTTGTCTTCGACCATTTCAACCAAACGCGCCTTGATGTCCTGCGGCATCCAGCCGTCAATCTTCACGCATTCGAAATCTATCAGGCTACAGGATGAGACAATCGCATAAGCAATCCCGCTTGCCGTCCGTTTCAACCAGTTTTCCAGTTGAATTTTTGGCACATCCCAACGCTGGGTCGTTTCCCAAATGGAATGCGACGTTACCCCTGCTGTGGTGATTGCACGCTCGAGAACATACAGGCTGGCCACGTCGATAAGCGGTCTGACACCACCCGCACCATCCGGTACAGGCAGGGGGCCGATTGCGCCCGAGTTTCCACGCCCGGAAAAGATCGCACCATTGAGAACCACACCGCCGCCAATAAAAAACCCGATATAGAAGTACAGGAAATCCCTTGGTCCATCGGCCGGACCGAATACCAATTCCGCCCCACAAGCCGCAGTGGCGTCATTTTGCAGAAAAACCGGCATATCGAGGCGACGAGCCAGGTCAGCCTTCAGGTCTGATACGCGCCACGGGTCCATTTCTTCCTGAGGAACCTGAAGGGTCTGGGCCCAGTCCCACAGGTAGAACGGCATGGCAATTCCAAGACCCGCAATCCTGCCTTTGGCCTCGGGCGACATGGATGACATCATTTTCCCCAGACTCTGTATAGAAAACTCCAAAGTGGCTTTTGGCGTTGGATAGTCATAGGTTCGCCGCTCGCGTTGCCGCACATTTCCGACAAAGTCAGTCAATACCAGCTCGGTACTGCGGCGCCCGACCTTGAGCCCAAAGAAAAACGCACCATCCGGGTTGAGGCGCATGGGAACGGAAGGTTGCCCGACTTTCCCGCGGACCGGCTCACCGCGCAAAAGCAAACCGTCCTTCTCAAGCAGCCGCATGATGACGGAAACGGTTTGCGCCGACAGTCCGGTCATGCGCGCAATCTCGGACTTAGCAAGAGCCTGATGACGCCGGACAAGCGACAACACCAGCCGTTCGTTCCGGGCCCGCATCCCGCTTTGATTGGTTCCGCGCACCTCCGACCCGTGCAGGCCAATCGAATTTTTCCGAGATGAATTTTCCGGCACGACCACCCCTTTCCTGCTGAAGAATGAGAAAGCCCGCCCGCCCTGTCAATAATAAATAAGAGTGATTTATTTATTGACTCAAATTTCGAATCTTGTGATTGTTTCTTATGGGATCAGGGTTTTTGCCTGATCGCCCTCGTGCCCTGTACGGCACAGGAAAAACTGGGAGGATAATCGATGAAACTTGCAAGACTTGCGGGTGCTGCTGCGCTCGGGGTTACTGCCATGGCTGGCAGTGCAATGGCGGAAGGCGAAACCGTTTGTCTGATCACCAAGACGGACACCAACCCGTTCTTTGTCAAAATGAAGGAAGGTGCGACAGCGAAGGCGGAAGAGCTGGGAATGACTCTCAAAGCCTTTGCGGGCAAAGTTGACGGTGACCATGAAACGCAGGTGCAAGCCATTGAGACCTGCATTCTGGACGGCGCCAAGGGCATTCTGCTGACAGCCTCGGACACTTCATCCATCGTTCCGGCCGTGAATCAGGCGCGGGATGCAGGTGTTCTGGTTATCGCTCTGGACACGCCGCTGGAACCCATTGACTCGGCTGACGCAACCTTTGCCACGGACAATTTCCTTGCCGGGCTGCTGATTGGACAATGGGCCAAAGCAACGCTGGGCGACGCGGCCAACGACGCCAAGATAGCGACACTGGATCTTGCCGTCAGTCAGCCGACAGTGGATGTGCTGCGCAATCAGGGTTTCCTGCAAGGCTTTGGTGTCGATCTGGCGGACCCGAACGTAATCGGTGATGAAGATGACCCACGACTGGTCGGAAGTGATGTCACTGCCGGCAACGAAGAAGGTGGTCGCCGCGCGATGGAAAACCTTCTGGCCAAAGATCCCATGATCAACGTTGTTCACACCATCAACGAACCTGCCGCGGCAGGTGCCTACGAGGCGCTGAAAGCCATCGGGCGCGAAAATGACGTGCTCATCGTTTCCGTGGACGGAGGCTGCCCGGGTGTCCAAAACGTTGCCGATGGTGTTATCGGTGCGACGTCGCAGCAATACCCGCTGTTGATGGCGTCGCTGGGTGTTGAGGCCGTCAAGAAATGGGCGGACGAAGGCGTGAAGCCTGAAAACACGCCTGGCAAGGATTTCTTTGACACCGGCGTAGCGCTTGTAACGGACAAGCCTGCCGAAGGCGTCGAGTCGATCTCGGTCAAAGAAGGCATGGACCTCTGCTGGGGTTAACCTGACCACCCGGAGGGCCGCAGAGGGCGGCCTTCCGCTTTTCAAACCACCCATTCGCCCGAAAACTTGCTAAAGTCGTCAGTAACCTGACGCTTTGGGGGAACCTTTATGTCCGATACTTCACGACGATCAGACGACTTCGAAGCCGCTGCAAAAGGCAGCCCGGAACAGATTGCAGAATTTGACGATCACCACCGCGGGTTTGTCGGAACGGTTCAGCATTTTTTGCATGTGAACCCCTCTCTGGTGCCGCTGATCGTTCTAGTGGCTGCCATCGTCATTTTCGGGGCTTTGCTGGGCTCCAAATTCTTCTCGCCATTCGCTCTGACCCTGATCCTGCAACAGGTTCAGATCGTCGGGATCGTGGCGGCGGCGCAAAGCCTCGTCATCCTGACCGCCGGTATCGATCTGAGCGTCGGAGCAATCATGGTGATGTCGTCGGTTGTCATGGGACAGTTCACCTTCCGATATGGGCTGCCACCAACGGTCGCAATCGTTTGCGGCCTTTTCGTTGGAACCGCAATCGGCGCGGTGAACGGATATCTGGTCAGCCGCATCAAACTGCCGCCGTTCATCGTGACGCTTGGCATGTGGCAAATCGTTCTTGCGGCGAACTTCCTCTATTCTCAGAACGAAACCATCCGGTCACAGGAGATCGAAGAAAACGCCGCGATTCTGCAACTTTTCGGGGCCAAGTTCAACGTGGGCGGGGCGGTATTCACCGTCGGCGTGATCTTCATGCTGGTGCTGATCCTCGGGCTTTCCTACGCCCTGCGCCATACCGCGTGGGGCAGGCATGTTTACGCGGTCGGAGATGACCCGGAAGCTGCCGAGTTGTCAGGTGTCAATGTGCACCGAACGCTTATGTCCGTTTACATGTTGTCCGGGCTGATCTGTGCCTTTGCGGGCTGGGCTTTGATCGGCCGGATCGGATCGGTGTCTCCGACATCAGGCCAGTTGGCCAATATAGAAAGCATAACGGCGGTTGTGATCGGGGGAATATCCCTTTTCGGTGGCCGCGGGTCTATTCTGGGGTCGCTGTTCGGTGCCCTGATCGTGGGCGTCTTTACGCTTGGGCTTCGGTTGCTGGGCGCTGACGCGCAATGGACGTTTCTGTTGATCGGCATCCTTATCATCGCGGCGGTCGCGGTCGACCAGTGGATCAGAAAGGTGGCAGCCTGATGGAACCTATTCTCAAAGGACGGAACCTTGTGAAGCGCTACGGCAAGGTGACGGCGCTGGATCAGTGCGATTTCGATTTGATGCCGGGCGAGATTCTGGCCGTGATCGGTGACAACGGGGCAGGCAAGTCTACACTGATCAAGGCGGTGTCCGGCGCGGTGATGCCGGATGAAGGCGAAGTCTGGCTGGAAGGTCGGAAAGTAAATTTTCATTCCCCGATCGACGCGCGCGAAGCTGGTATTGAAACCGTCTACCAAACGCTTGCCATGTCCCCTGCCCTGTCAATTACGGACAACATGTTCATGGGTCGCGAAATCCGCCGCAAGGGGCCGCTGGGCTCGTGGTTTCGAATGCTCGACCGCCCGGCGATGGAGAAATTCGCCCGCGACAAACTGAGCGAGTTGGGCCTGATGACGATCCAGAATATCAATCAAGCCGTTGAAACACTGTCCGGGGGTCAGCGTCAGGGTGTTGCGGTGGCTCGCGCTGCGGCATTCGGATCAAAAGTCATCATCCTTGACGAACCGACAGCTGCGCTGGGCGTGAAAGAAAGCCGTCGGGTCCTTGAACTGATCCTGGACGTGAAGTCTCGCGGCATTCCGATCATCCTGATCAGCCACAATATGCCACATGTTTTCGAGGTCGCCGATCGAATTCACGTACATCGGCTGGGCAAACGCCTCTGCGTCGTTGATCCCAAGGATTACACGATGTCCGACGCAGTGGCGTTCATGACCGGTGCCAAGGAACCACCCGCCGAGGACCAAGCCGCGTGACGGGTAAACTTGCCACCCCCGAGGCGCTTGCAACCAAAATCGCGGATGCCGTCCAGGCCTTGCCGCCGCTGCAAGACCGGCATCTTGTCGCGATTGCCGGGCCGCCGGGTTCGGGAAAAACGACTGCGGCGAGCCTTGCAACCAAAGAGCTCAATCTGCGCGGCGTCGCAACCGGACTGGTTTTCATGGACGGCTTCCACTATGACAACGTGATCTTGAAGGATCGCGGCCTGCTGAGCCGCAAAGGGTCTCCTGAAACCTTTGATCTTGCCGGCTTTCATGCGTTGCTTGATCGATTGCGCGCGGAAGAAGAAGTCGCAATACCCGAGTTTGACCGGGAACTGGATCTGGCCATTGCCGCGCGGTCCATGATCACGGTGGATCAGCGCGTTGTTCTGGTTGAGGGCAATTACCTTCTCTTGAACGAGCCGGGTTGGTCGGACCTTCACCAACTGTGGGCATTCAAGGTATTTCTGGACACCGATTTAAAAACACTCGAAACCCGCCTGACCAACAGATGGATCGGCCATGGACTGGACGCCAATGCCGCCAAGGACCGTGCGCAGTCGAACGATCTGCCGAATGCACAGCGCGTGACCCGAAATTCGATACCCGGTGACCTGACACTGGCTTGAGTTTTGCCTGCGGCCAACACAATCCGTCTTGATGAAAGGCCAGAGGTCAGTTCCGGTACACCGGCGGAACAAGACCGGCTTGGAACCAAGTCACGAAGGACACGATCGAAAACACCGGCAGCCCGGTCGCCTGCCGAATATCCGGCGCATAGGGGCACATATTCGTGCACTCCAGAACTATTGCCCCAAGTTCGGGATTGTCCGAGGCTAACGCGATTGCGGCCTCAACATTGTCCTCCCGTGCCTTCTCAACATTCAGATGCGATTCATTGCCAAGAATTGCGCGGGTGAACTCCTGCCCACCCTCGGTAGTGCCGATTGGCGTGTCCAAGGGGACATTGGCAGCCTGAAGATGGTCATTGGTCAAGGTGGAGGCCGAAATGGTCAGAATGCCCGCGCGCTTTCCCTTGGGAAGGATACGATTCACCATTTCGACCTGCATCAAGGACGACGTGACGACAGGAACCGGAACGGCCTCGGCCAGTTCCTTCTGGAACAGGGACAGGAACCCGCAATTGGTTGTTATTCCGTCCGCGCCGTCTTGGACCAACTCTTGCGCGGCGTCGATGAAGACCTCGAGCATACCTTCGGCCCGATGCCGAACTACCCGATCAGGCGAGGCATCCCGGACGATGCGGTACAGCACCGGAAACGGCCATGTCTGCGCATTGCCCATATCACCGGGAATTCTTGGGAATTGCGCGTCCAGCATGAGGATTCCCACGGATGCGCCGTAAATGGACTTGCCGCCCTGCACGATCATCCCTGTTCCTCCTCGATAATGCGGGTCGAGATGTCTTCGGCCCCTTCCATGTAGATGTTGGTAATTCCGTGACGCACTGCGTCCTGAACCTGATCCATTCGTTTTGTGATATGAGCCGCCAGAACCCGGGCCGCCTCGTCCGCGTCCCGATCCAGCAGGGCCTGCATCACGTGTTTATGTTCGTCCTTGGACTTCTGCACCCGGTCCATGCTCATGGAAATCCAGCGGATATAGCGGATACGCTCGTTGATCCGCGTCAGAGTTTGCAACAACTCCATGTTCCCTGACAGCCTTGCGATCCCCAGATGGAACGCTTCGTCCCGGGCCACTGCTTCTTCGATCGTCAGGCCAGTGATGTCGATGCCCGTTTCGTAAAGTTCATCACGCAGCCTTTGCAGGCCTTCATCCGTCGCCTTGGTACAGGCGGATCGGGCCGCCGCGGATTCGATGATCTGGCGCAGCTCGAAAAGGTCGAACACGCTTTGCGCATCCAAGGGACGGCAAAAGAACCCTTGCCCCGGGCGGAAATCGAACAGCCGTTCGGCAACCAATCGGTTCAACGCTTCTCGCAACGGCGTGCGACTGACGCCCAGATCCCTGGACAGAGCGACCTCGTTCAGGCGGTCACCGGGGCGCAGGCGGAAGGAGACCGCCATCGCTTTGACCTGATCATAGATATCATCGACGCGTGGACCCGCCATAAACAATGCCCTTCTTCCGTTGATTCACAGGTGCCACACTCAATTCTTGAAATCAATATGCAAGCCTGTATACAGTTATGTGTGCAATTATAACTCGAAGGAATCGCGAACCATGACAGGGACGAATTACCTGACCGGAGCCGAGGCGATGGTGCGTATGCTCGAGGCGCATGGCGTGACGCATATGTTCGGCCTGTGCGGCGATACCACCTTGCCGTTCTATGACGCGCTCGCCCGAATGGATCACGGCATTCAGCACATTCTGACCCGCGACGAACGGCACGCCGCCTACATGGCGGATGGCTATGCACGCGTGACAGGCAGGCCCGGCGTTTGCGAAGGCCCTTCCGGCGGTGGCGCGACCTACATTCTGCCGGGTGTGGTCGAGGCCAATGAAAGTTCGGTTCCAATCCTGGCGATAACCTCTGATGTGGCGACGACCAGCCGCGGGAAATACCCTCTGACAGAACTGGATCAGCCGGCGTTGTTCCGCCCGCTGACGAAGTGGAACGCGTCTCTGGATGATGCCGCCCGGCTTCCGGCCATGGTTCGTGCGGCGTTCCGGGCGATGACAACGGGAACACCCGGCGCGACCCATCTGGCACTGCCGTTTGATACGCAGAAGGCACAGGTGGACGAAGCGGAAATCTGGGCCGACAACCGGCATCGCAGCTATCCCGCCGAACGGGCTGCCCCCGATCCTGATGCCATCGAAGCAGCCGCAGCCATTCTTGCCCGGGCCACATCCGCCGTCGCGGTCTGTGGCGGCGGCCCGGTTCTGTCCGGCGCGACCGATGCGTTGCGCCGCGTCGCCGGTCTGTTGGACATGGCCGTCGCCACAACCGTTTCAGGCCAAGGGTCCATCGCCGAAACCGATCCTCTGGCCCTGGGCGTCGTCGGATCGAACGGCGGCATCCCCGCGACACGCGCCGTGGTGGATCAGGCTGATGTCGTCCTGTTCATCGGGTGCCGCGCCGGTTCGGTCACGACCGAACGGTGGAGAAGCCCCGGACGCAACGCCACGATCATTCACATCGACAGCGACCCCATGGTGGTCGGCGCAAACTATCAGACCGAAGTGGCGATCTGCGCTGACGCCCGCCTCGCGCTTGAGGCATTGGCCCGAGCGCTGGAGGACCGGCAAGACCTGAACGGTCAAGGCGGCACAGCCAAGGCCCGCGCCGCGTGGGAGGCCAAGGCGGCGGCGTTTGCCCCCTTGGCTGCAAGTCGGGAAACGCCGATACGGCCCGAGGCCGTCATGGCGTCCCTGATGGACATTCTGGACGACGATGCGATTGTGGTCGCTGACCCCGGCACCCCCTGCCCCTATTTCAGCGCGCATTACCGTTGGCGGCAACCCGGTCGGCATTTCATCACAAATCGCGCACATGGAGCACTGGGCTATTCTCTGGGGGCGGCCATGGGTGCACATGTCGGCCGGCCCTCGGTCAAGACCCTGGCCGTCATGGGCGATGGTTCGTTTGGGTTCACCTGCGGTGAATTTGAAACGATGGTCCGGCACAAAATGCCGATCACCTCGATCGTTTTCTCGAACTCGGTCTTCGGATGGATCAAGGCGGGTCAGGATGCTGGGTTTGATCAACGCTATTACAACGTTGATTTCAACCGGACCGACCACGCCGCCGTCGCAGCCGCCTTCGGAGTGAAATCATGGACGGTCACAGACCCCGAAGACTTGCCGAAAGTGCTGAAACAGGCCGTCGAACATGATGGCCCCACATTGGTCGACATCCATTCGCAGCAGCTTCACGAGGCCGCTGCACCTGTGTCGGAATGGGTTGCGTAAGAGGCAATCGACGGGGTCAGCTGGGCCAGAAATTCCTGCGCAATCGTGGACAGGGGGCGCCCCTTTGCGGTGATGATTGCAAGATCCAGCATGACGGATGGCCTGAACGGGCGGGTCTGGTACCCGCTCTCACCATCGAACGTCACGGTAAAGGGATCGATCATCGCAACCCCCATGCCCTGTTTCACAAAACTCAGCAGGTTCTCGGAAAGGTGCGTGTGAATCTGTGTCCGCCACGTGCGCCCGGATGCCTGAAAGATGTCTCGGGTTCGACGGTGGGTTTGGTGTTCCGGACCCATCACGATGAAGGGCTCGTTTTCCAGTATTTCCGGTGTCAGAACGTCATAATCCGCCAAGGGGCTGTTTTCTGGAAAAGTCGCAAGCGTTTCGAACTGAAACACCTGATAATTCAGAGTGTCGTGCAGGATCGGCATCTCGACGATGCCGATTTCAAACAGGCCCGAAATCACCCATTCCTGAATCTTGGATGAATACTGCGACTGGAAACTGACGGACAGGTTGGGGCGGCTTTTGGCAAAACGAGCGATCTCGCGCGGCATGAAACCAAATGACAGAAGATGCGGTGCTGCAACCTGCAATTGACCGGGATGTTTGTTCTGCAAATCCGTCACCGCCTGCGCCACGTGATCCAGCCCGCGCACGACCGTGTCGACTTCGCGGAACAGCAGCTCGGCTTCGGGGGTGGGCAGCAAACGGCCCTTGTTGCGCTCGAACAGAGGCAGTCGCGCTTCACGTTCCAACTGAGCCAACAGATTGCTGATACCAGGCTGGGATATTCCAAGTACCGACGCCGCACCGGTTACGGTTCCGGTTTCCATGATGGCGTGAAACGCTTGAAGCTGGCGAAAGCGTAGGGACATGGATTACTGCATCATTTTTTCTGATGAACTGTCGAAGATATAGTATTTGAAATGATATGCCCGTCAAGGCAGGCTTCCGCTCATCCACAGGGGGCGGAATGAGCGATCTGGCACAAAACATCATCGGTTACGACCTCTGGCACCTGAAGCTTCCGGTCACGTCCCGCCGGGATCACGGTATAGGATCCGTCGAAGGCGTTTGCGAAGTCGTCATACTGCGACTGACCTCCGAGGATGGCACACAGGGATTCGGCGAAGCGTCACCATGGTCGGTGTTCACCGGCACCCCGGAGGCGACTTTTGCGGCGCTGGACCGATACTTGCGACCCCTAGTTCTTGGCGCCAGCGTAAGTGACCGATCGGCCATCATGGCACGCGCCGCCTATGCCGTGGCGCATTGCACCGAGGCCAAGGCCGCGCTGGAAACCGCTCTGCTGGATCTGGCCGGCCGTATCAGCGGCATCCCGGTCTGGTCTTTGCTGGGCGGTCGTTGCCGCGGCACCATTCCGCTCAGCTGTTCCATCGCCAACCCGGACTTCTCTCAGGACATAGACCTGTTGGCGCGGTTGCGAGAGGACGGCGTGCGGATTGTCAAACTCAAGACCGGGTTCAAGGATCACGCCTTTGACATCATGCGGTTGGAGTACCTTGCGCAGAACTGCCCTGAATTCTCGGTCCGCGTGGACTATAATCAGGGGCTGAGCATCGAGGAGGCTCCGACGCGGGTGCGGGACGTGGCCCGGTTCAATCCTGATTTCATCGAACAGCCGGTTCGCGCCCATCACTTCGGCATGATGGCGAAGCTACGGCATATGACCGATGTTCCCCTTCTCGCCGATGAAAGCGTCTTTGGTCCCGAAGATATGGAACGCGCCGCGCGTGAAAGCATTTGCGATGGTGTCTCGGTGAAAATAATGAAGTCTGGCGGACTGACCCGCGGGCAAACGGTCGCCCGCATCGCGGCGGCGCACGGTCTGACTGCGTATGGCGGGGACATGTTCGAGGCCGGTTTGGCCCATCTTGCGGGCACCCATCTGATTGCCGCGACACCCGAGATCACATTGGGCTGCGAGTTTTATCAGGCGTCCTATTTCCTGAAAGAGGACATTCTGGAAGAACCCTTCCGGATCAGAGGCGGACAGGTCTGCGTGCCCGAAAGCCCGGGACTTGGCGGCAAGCCCGAGCTGGCAAAGCTGAACCATTATGCAGTGGCCAAGGCGGTTTCAGAATGAGTGAAAAGAAAACCATAGCCATCATCGGCGCCGGTATAGTCGGCGTTTCGGCCGCGGTCTGGCTGCAACGGGACGGGCACGACGTGATCCTGTTCGACAAGGCCGGACCGGGTGAAGGCACGTCTCATGGCAATGGCGGTGTGCTGGCGTCCTGTTCCATCATACCTGTGACGGTTCCCGGACTGCTTGGCAAAGCACCCAAAATGCTGCTGAGCTCCTCGCAGCCGCTGTTTTTGAAATGGGGATATTTACCGAAGTTGCTCCCATGGCTCCGGCAATATCTGAGCCACGCGAACGTGGCAGACGTTGAACGGATCGCGGCGGCGCTGACACCGATCGTCGGCGACAGCCTGAATGATCACAAGGCCTTGGCGGCAGGCACACGTGCTGAAAAGTGGATCGTGCCCAGCGACTATCTGTTTCTCTACGAGAACCGGGCTCATTTTGAACAAGATGCTTTGGGCTGGGGAGTCCGTCGGAAGAACGGCTTTGATTGGCAAGAACTGGAGGGCAAGGCGTTTCACGACTATGACCCCGTGTTCAGCCCGGATATCGGTTTCGCTGCCAAGCTGTCAAACCACGGTCATATCACCGATCCCGGGCGGTACGTGAAAGACCTGGCCGCCCATGTCGAGGCTGGTGGAGGCCGGATCATCCGCGCCAATGTCGAGGACGTCACCCGCGACAACGGCCGCGTTACCGGCGTGCGCGCGGATGGTGAGACAATCGCTTGCGACACCGCCATTGTCACGGCTGGAGTCTGGTCCGGGCCACTGGCCAAGCGACTGGGGGTTTCTGTTCCTCTTGAAAGCGAGCGCGGTTATCATCTTGAATTGGTGGCACCTTCTGCCATGCCCCGCAGCCCGGTCATGGTGGCTTCGGGCAAGTTTGTTGCCACGCCCATGGATGGGCGCATACGCTTGGCGGGTATTGTGGAGTTCGGAGGGCTGGACGCACCGCCCTCGCGCGCGCCGTTTGAATTGATGCGAAGAAATGCCCGGGCCGCGTTTCCGGGCATAACATGGAAGGAGGAAGTGGAATGGATGGGGCACAGGCCGGCCCCGGCTGACTCGATCCCGATCATCGGTGACGTGCCCGGTATCAAAGGGGCCTATATGGGCTTTGGTCATCATCACATCGGCCTGACAGGCGGGCCAAAGACCGGACGGCTTCTGGCGCAGATGATCGCGGGCAGAACACCGAACACCGACATAAGCGTCTACGCGCCGTCGCGCTTTGCAACATAAGAACAGACCGATGAAGAACATCGGTATTTCAAAACTCGATAGGGAGAAAACGATGAAAAAACTGACAAACCTACTGGCGGCAACCGCTTTGACTGCCGCAGCGGCAGCACCGGCCGTGGCCGAGAAATGGGACATGCCGATGGCCTATTCGGCGTCGAACTTCCATTCGGCCACCGGAGCGGAATTCGCCAAATGTGTAACGACCGGAACCGGCGGTGAGATCGAAATCGTTACGCATCCATCCGGCTCGTTGTTCAAAGGTGCCGATATCAAACGCGCAATCCAGACCGGGCAAGCCCCGATTGGCGAACGCCTTCTGTCTGGCCACCAGAATGAAAACGCGTTGTTCGGTTTCGATTCGATACCGTTCCTTGCAACCTCGTTCGATGACAGCGCCAAGCTTTGGGAAGCGGCAAAACCGTCAATTGAAAAGGTACTGGCCGAACAGAACCTGACGCTGCTTTATGCTGTACCGTGGCCGCCGCAGGGACTGTATTTCAAGAATGAGGTGAACTCGGTCGCCGATATGAAGGGCATCAAGTTCCGTTCGTACAACAACGCGACTTCGCGACTGGCCGAGTTGACGGGCATGTTGCCGGTAACGATCGAAGCGGCGGAAATCAGTCAGGCTTTTGCGACGGGTGTCGCCGAGTCGATGGTGTCTTCGGGATCGACCGGGTACGACCGCAAGGTCTGGGAAAGCCTGAACTATTTCTACGAAGTCGATGCCTGGTTGCCGCGCAACTACGTGATGGTGAATTCGGATGTCTGGTCGGGCGTGTCCGACGCCAACAAGAACGTCATCAAGGCCTGCGCAGAGCTGGCGGAATACGCGGGCAACTGGCGCGCCAAGGAATATACCGGCTTTACTCTGCAAGGTCTGCGTGATGGTGGCATGACCGTCGGTCCGGCATCCGAGCAGATGACGAATGAGCTGAAAGAGATTGGTGTGACCATGACCAATGAATGGCTGGAGGCCGCCGGCGACGAAGGCAAAGCCATCGTCGACGCGTTCAACGCCTCTCAGTAACCATTCGAGGCAGGCGGCGTTGCATTGCGTCGCCTGTTTTCCATCCAATCATAACAAAGCGGGGACGCCATGGCGGTATTGCGGGGGCTTCGGTCCGTTCTGGATTTCATCTATCTGGCAGCGGGGGTAATGGCGGCGGTCAGCCTGATTGCCATTCTTTTGCTTATCGTCGTGCAGATGCTGGCCCGCTGGACCGGTGAGGTATTTCCCGGAGCGCCCGACTATGCCGGCTATGCAATGGCGGCGGCATCTTTTCTGGCCTTTGCCAATGCGTTGAATCGGGGCAGCCACATTCGGGTTTCGATCCTTCTGAACGCGGTGCCGGACAGCGTGCGGCGTGTCCTTGAAATCTGGTGTTTCACCATCGGCACAGCCGTCATGTGGTATTTCTGCTGGTATGCCTATCGCTTCGTCTATTGGAGCTGGAAGTTCAACGACATCAGCCAGGGTCAGGACAGAACCGCGCTGTGGATTCCGCAATCCGCGATGCTGATCGGAGCCGTCATCCTGGCCATCGCGCTGACGGATCACCTGATCCACGTCCTGTTCAAAGGTGACCATCGCATTGTCCGCGATCTGGCCGACCAGAGCCACGGAGAATAGACGCATGGAAAACCTGTCTGTCATCATCCTTTTCCTTTTTGTTCTGTTCACGTTGCTCGGTACCGGTGTCTGGGTTGGCCTGGCCCTGATGGGGGTCGCCTGGGTCGGGATGGAGCTGTTCACGACACGCCCCGTGGGCGACGTGATGATCACAACCATCTGGTCGGCGTCGTCGTCGTGGACCCTGACCGCCTTGCCCATGTTCATCTGGATGGGCGAAATCCTGTACCGCACGCGATTGTCCGAAGACATGTTCAAAGGGCTGTCCCCTTGGATGGCACCCCTGCCCGGCGGTTTGGTGCATACCAATATCGTGGGTTGTACCGTCTTCGCGGCAGTCTCAGGTTCGTCGGCGGCAACGCTGACCACCGTCGGCAAGATGTCGATCCCCGAACTGCGCAAGCGCAATTACCCCGAACGGATGATCATCGGTACTCTGACCGGCGCGGCCACTCTGGGGCTGATGATCCCGCCGTCCCTAACCCTGATCGTCTATGGGGTGACGATCAATGAATCGATCACCAAGCTGTTCTTTGCCGGCATCCTTCCCGGTTTGGTGCTGGCAGCGATGTTTATGGGTTATGTCGCGATCTATTCCAAGTTGGGCAAAGATTGGACCCCGGATGTCGAGGGCAAGCTGAGCTTCTCCGAGAAAGTCAGAAATTCCCGCTTTTTGTTGCCTGTGATCCTTCTGATCACGGTCGTCATCGGCTCAATGTATCTGGGCTATGCCACTGCGACCGAAGCTGCGGCTTTCGGGGTGATCGGCGGCCTGTTGCTTGCGGCAGGCCAGGGGTCGTTGAACTGGAAGACATTCACTGAAAGCCTGATGGGGGCCACGCGAACCAGCGCGATGATTGCCCTGATCCTTGCAGGCGCTGCTTTCCTGTCACTGTCCATGGGCTTCACCGGCCTGCCGCGCGGGCTGGCCGATCTGATTGCAGGTTGGGAACTGACCCGTTTCGAACTGCTGATGGTCCTGCTGGTGTTCTACATCATTCTGGGCTGTTTTCTTGACGGGATTTCTTCCGTCGTGTTGACCATGGCCGTGGTGGAACCAATGATCCGCGATGCTGGCATTGACCTGATCTGGTTCGGCATCTTCATCGTGGTCGTTGTTGAAATGGCGCAGATCACACCTCCGATCGGGTTCAACCTGTTCGTGATGCAGGGCATGACCAACCATGAGATGAGCTATATCGCACGCGCAGCGATACCGATGTTCCTGATCATGGTGCTGATGGTCTTCATCCTCATCTGGTTCCCCGACCTCGCCACCTGGCTGCCCGAGAATTTGCGTCAGAGCCCGGGCGGGTAAAACGGCCTTGAACCTGCTCCATCTGGCGGCCCGTCACGGGCCCCGTGTTCTGGTCGCCGGATTGGCGGCGGGTCTTCTATTGCCGGGTTTGGCCGAGCCCATGCGAGGCCTACTGCCGCCCCTGGTCGTGTTGTTGCTGTTCGTCACCGTCCTGAGAATGGACCCCGAAACCATTCTTGGATCGTTGAGCGATCTGCACAAGGTCGCGTTCACCGTCATCGGGTTTCAATTCGTGATGCCGCTGATCATTCTGGCCATTGGATTTGTCGGGGGATGGACCGGAACGCCGGTGCTTCTGTCCCTGCTCATCATGGCGGCTGCGCCCTCGATTTCCGGCAGTCCCAACATGTGTTTGATGATGGGCTACCCACCTGAACACGCGATGCGAATGATGGTGGTTGGGACCGCCCTGCTGCCATTGACAGCGTTTCCGGTGTTCCTGCTCATGCCAGAACTGGGCGGCATTCACTCTGTTCTGCTGGCCGGGTTGCAACTGCTGTTGACGATACTCTGCACAACCGGCGCCGCCATTGTTGTCCGGCGCGTCTGGTTGCGTTCACCATCACGCTCCACATTGGTGAATCTGGAAGGGTTGGGCACAATCACCTTGGCCGTTTTTGTCATCGGCCTGATGCCTTCCGTCAGCACCACTGCGCTGAAAAGCCCGGCCGTCGCCGCTTTCTGGATCGCGCTCGCCTGTCTGGCCAATTTCGGAGCACAATTCCTTTCGTACCGCATGACCCGTGGACGTCTGCCGGCAGCCAGAGCAACCGCTGTGTCTCTGATCGCGGGAAACAGAAACATCGCGATTTTCTTCGTTGCTTTGCCGCCCGAGGTCACCGCACCCATCATGGTCTTCATCGGGGCGTATCAAATCCCGATGTACCTGACGCCAATGGTCATGCGTCATCTCTACATGAGGCAAGTCTTGCCCGAGTAGCTTTGGAAAGCCGCCTTAGGATATTTTTTCCTTTTCTCCGATCCTTGTCCGCGTTGGGCCGATACCTCGTGCTTGGTTCAATGCAAAAAAACACCCTCAGGAAAATCGGGTGAATGCTTGTCACTGTTGACAGCTAATTGCATCCTTCCTATTTACTGTCAATATCGACAGTAAAGGATACATCATGCCGATAAGCAAACTGGTCGTCGCATCTGTGATGACACTAGCTTCAACCCTCGGGGCATCCGCACAAACTCTCACTGCAACGGTGCAGGGCGTGCGCAATGCAGAGGGTGATTTGATCATTGCCGTGTTCGATGACGCAAAATCTTTTAAGGCCATGGACATGACGAACGCGGCGGCCTTGGCTTCCGTTCCTGCTGTCAAAGGCTTGGCTTCGGTCACCTTTCACAATCTCCCGCCTGGCACCTATGCGATTGCCGGGATTCACGACGAGAACAGCAACAGCAACCTGGATACCGAAAAAGATGTCCCAACCGAAGGGTACGGCTTTGGCGGTATGGGGCAGAACGGTCTGCCGCCGGAATTCGCGAATGCCGCTGTCACCGTCGGCACCGGCGTAACCGCAAACCTGAAGCTGAAATACTGGAAATAACATGATCGGGCGCCCCACAAATCGTGAAGAACGTCATGAGCAGATCATGCAGGCTCTGATCAGATGTGTTGCGAAATCTGGCTTGGATGGTGCATCGCTTTCGCTGCGCTCATGGTCGCGACGGTGCTTGGCTGTCAGACGTTGTGGGGGATTCTTTTCATGTTCTGGACAATCCCGAGTTTTCATTCCGGGCACTCTTTGCTTTTAACCAACGTATCCCGGGATGAGGATCCCATCCTGTTTTGGCTGGTCCAACTTGCCTGGATCGCACTTAGCCTGTCGATGACCGCTATCGACTTTCACCCTCGGACGTTTTGAAAACTCTTTCACAAGAGGCTCAAATGAAACCCATGCTGCACCTTTTGCCGGTCGAAGCTTACACGAGCCAGGATTGGTTCGACCGGGAAATGCGCGAAATCTTCTCCAAAACCTGGCGCTACGCCGGTTTTATGGAGGATGTCAGTGAACCCGGCCAGTTCATCGCCTTGCAGGCCGGACTCAACAATATATTCGTGATCATGGGGCGCGATCGTCGCCTGCGCGCCTTCCATAACATCTGCCGCCACCGCGGAACCCAATTGATCCGCGCGGTTGGCAAAACGCAAAAAGCATTGACCTGTCCTTATCACGATTGGACCTACGATCTTGAAGGCAATCTGATTTCGGTGCCGGATGAGCACGAGGAATTTGGCAAGGTCGACAAGTCCTGCCTTGGCCTGAAACCCGCCAAGGTCGATATCTGGAAATCGATGATTTTCGTCCACCCAGACCCCGACGCGCCTTCCATCGCCGAATGGTTCGGCCCCGTCGAACCCCATATCGGCCCGCACGTACCGGAAGAGCTGATCGAGTACGAAGACCTGAACACCAGCTATGAGATAAAGGCCAACTGGAAGGTTGTCGTCGAAAATTACATCGACGTTTACCACCTGAGCCATCTGCATTCGAATACGCTGCAGATGTATGACCACAAATCCGCCGAATTCCACTGGGAAGGACCTCATTACATGTTTTGGGAGCCGCCCGTGGCGGAGTTTCTTGAAGATCAGGACAGCAAACTGACCGCCCCGCGCGTCATCCCCAAAGACATGAACGGCGCCTGGGTGCCGATGCTGTTCCCGGGGATTGGTCTGGCCGCTTCGGAAGACGGCTGGAATATCTTCATTGTCGAACCCCTTGGCCCGGAACTGACACGAGTTCACAACCGCGGGCGGGTGTCCAACAGCTCGGAATGGGAATTCACCAAACAGTCGATGAAGTCGCCCTCTTTCTGGTCCAAGTTTGGAATAGCTGGGAAATACGAAGCCAATGACGCGATGGGCGAAGATGACCCGATGGTTGCCGGTGACTTTACCGGCGAAGACATCTACGCGTGCGAGCAACAGCAGAAATCCCTGCATTCTCCGTATTTTGAAGCAGGTCCGGCGGCAAACGGTGAAAGCCCCGTCATCGAGCACCAGAAAGTTGTTCTGCAATGGTTGGGGGAAGGGAAATGAACTCGCGTGATTTTTTCCCATTGCGCGTTTGCGGGACCAGAGTCGAGCCGGATGGCGTGGCAAAGACCGTTATGTTCGATGTCCCTGACCACCTGATGGACATATTCGCCTGGAGGCCGGGCCAACACGTGTCCGTTCGTTTCAATATTGATGGCGAAGAGCACCGTCGAAGCTATTCGATCTCCAGTTCGCCTTACTCCGGAGACCCGCTTCGCATCACCGTCAAACGGGTCAAGGGTGGCCGTGTCAGCAACTTCATCAACGACACTGTTCAGGAAGGGCAAACCATTGACGTCATGCCGCCATTTGGCAGTTTCTGCCTGGACCCCGACGAAACGGCGCGGCGCACCCATTACTTTTTTGGCGCGGGCTCTGGAATTACTCCGCTCTTTGCAATGCTGAACTCGGCTTTGACAGCCGAGCCCCATTCAGTCGCGCATCTGGTGTACGGCAACACAAACGCCAAGAGCATCCTGTTGCAGCACGAACTGAGCGTGCTTCAGCAAGCGCATCCCGAACGTTTTACAATCAACCATGTCTTTTCGAAACCCGGCTGGTGGTCCAGCGCCGAGTACTGGCGGCAAGGTACAATCGACAAGGCCGCAATCGAAGCGTTGATCGCCGAGTATCCACCTTACGCCCAGGACGCGCGGTACTTTATCTGTGGTCCGGGCGATATGAACCAGGCCGTCAAATCGGCCTTGATGTCCATTGATGTTCCCCAGAACCGCATCCACATGGAAAGCTATGGTGCTGCGCCGGATCTGGACACGGGTATTGACGGGGTGGACGCAAGCGCTGAATTGACGCTGGAAGGCACCCGACATCTCATTTCGGTCTCCAAGGGACAGACCATTCTTCACGCAGCGCAGTCAGCGGGGCTCAAGCCACCCTATTCCTGCCAATCCGGAGTTTGCGGCGCGTGCCGGGCCAAACTGACCGACGGCACAGTTCATATGCGGGCGCGCATGGCGCTGGAAGACAAAGACATCAAAGCCGGAGAAATCCTGACCTGCCAGTCAATACCCACGGCGGAAAAACTGACGATCAGCTTTGACCAGACCCGTCGCTGAAAAGCCAATGACGCGCCTGAGGCATGCCGGTTCACGCCGCCTCAGGTTCATTCACGGATCAGATCATGCGTCCGGCGCGCAATCTCGGATCACGAAGTGCTTGGTCGTTTCTTCCACGACTTCCCAATAGCCGCGAAAGCCGTTGGGGATCAAAAAGCTGGCCCCGGTGCGAAAATCCTGACGGGTCCCGTCTTCGTGGATCAGGGCGCAATGGCCTTTGACGATATAGCAATATTCGTCCTTGTCCGTGAACGCGTGCCATTTGCCCGGCGTAGACGTCCAGGTTCCGGCAGACAATTGCCCATCCGGGCTGGTGAAGTGCATTCCAATCTTGTGATGCGGATCACCCTCGACAACGCGATCGGGAAGATCGGCCAAACGCCTTTCGCTGCGCGTTTCCGGCTCATCGAATAGATTGAGTACCTGTGTCGTCATGAGGTCATACCCTCCTGCTGGTCATGTAGTGCGAGATGACGTGACCGGCCAATGGTCGGTCACGTGCTGGACGTGGAATTTCGCCATCCTCTAGTGAAACAGGTAGACGCCCACCAGAACCAGAGCAGCGATGAAGATCGTCTCGGCCACAATCAGGACGATGGCCTGCCCGCCAACATCCAGAATCCGCTTGAGCGACGTTTTCATGCCTACTGCGGCAATCGACACCAGCAGCGCCCAACGGCTGAGATCGGCCATGGCCGACGAGACCACATCCGGGATCAGACCTATTGAATTCAGGACGGCAAAGATCAGAAAGCCAACGACAAACATCGGCAAAATGGGCGGGCGCTTGCCGTCTTCCTCGCTGAACTCCGCGTGGCGCCGGACAAGAAACGAGATAACCAGCACCACCGGGGCCAGCATGGCAACACGGATCAGTTTGACCAAAGTCGCGACCTCACCGGTTTGGTCCGAAACCGAGAACCCGGCCCCGACAACCTGCGCGACATCATGTATCGTTCCGCCCAGGAAGACCCCTGAAACCTCGTCGTTGAACTCGAAAGCCTCGGTGAGGATCGGGTAGGCGATCATCGCGATTGTCGACAGAACAGTTACCGACAGTACCGTGAAAACCAGGTTCCGCTCCGAATGCTCGTTTTTGGGCAGAATGGCCGACAAGGCCATCGCGGCCGATGCGCCGCAGATCGCCACCGATCCCCCCGTCAGCACCCCAAAGCGCCAACCACGGCCCAGAAGACGCGCGCCAAGAAGGCCGAACAGGATCGTGAGGATCACACCGGCAATCACAACGGCAATCAGATCAGCGCCAAGGCTCATCATCAATTCAACGGAAATACGCGCCCCAAGCAGCGCAACGCCAAAACGAAGAACCGTTCGTGCGGTAAATTCGATTCCGGCCTTGCAGTCGCCGGCATCGTCTTCGGCCAGGAAATGGAACGCGATGCCCAGCAACAAGGCCATCAGCATCGCCGGGGCACCATAATGTTCGGACAAGAACTTCGCTGCGACGGCGACAACCACGGAAACAAGGAAACCGTGCCCGTTCAAACGAACGAAAGACCGTGCCCGAAGCCACGGCGAGTTGGATGCACTCAACGCCTGCATCTTACTTCCTTTGCAATATTTGAGCTGCCTTTTGGGCAAAGCCTGCCCCCACCCGAACCGTATTCGGCCCGGGTGGGGGCAGGATCAGATTACAGTTCGGCCTGAGCTTTCATGTCATCGGCGGAGATTCCGGCGACGGCGACGGGTTTTTTCAT
>NZ_JAEDOT010000012.1:0-59853 GCF_017872595.1 Ruegeria sp. HKCCSP346 | reverse complement strand
GTGCATCTGCAAAACCTTAACAAAGGCCTCTTCCGTCGTCATTTTCATAAGGGTGCTCTCCAACCAAGAGTAAGTGAAACCGGGCACTGCACCCGGCGTTTGATATGGTTTTGGCGCAAGGGTGCGACCTGCGTTAGGGCCAAAACGAAAGCCGGATTAGGTCCAGATAAGGCTCAAACGGCCCGAATTGCGTCTGCGATCAGTTTCACGCCGGTCGCGATGCGGTTAGTTGGAATTGAGGAATAGCCCAGGCGATAGAAATTCTGTGGTCTGTCCGGCCCCGAGAAGAACGGTGCGCCGGGTTCGATGTGAACACCCTGGTTTTGCAGTCTTAATGCCAGTTGAGTTGTGTCGACATGCTCAGGGGCTGACATCCACAGTGAAGAGCCGCCAATCACACCCCGTCCAGCCACGGTCAGCCCACTTTCCGCGATGGCTTTGTCCATCGCGTCGCGCCGCTCTTGCAAGGCCTTTGACATACGCCGAATTTGCGCGTCGTAGTGGCCCAGCGACAGGAAATACGCCGCCGTGCGCTGAATGTGGCCTGGTGGGTGACGCAGAACCAATGAACGCAGCGCGCGTGCCTCGCGGATAAAGGGCTCTGAGCCGACCATGTATCCAAGTCGCAATCCTGGAAACAGCGACTTGGAAAAACTGCCGACGTAGATCACGCGCCCATCCCGATCCATGGATTTCAGCGCCGGCGAAGGGGCGCCTCGGAAGGCCATTTCAAACTCATAGTCATCCTCGACGACCATCGCGTCGAGTTCGCGTGCTCGGTCCAGCAACTGGTTGCGGCGGTCGATCGGCATCGTCGCGGTTGTCGGGCTTTGATGGCTGGGGGTGGTAAAGATGACGTCTGCTTCGTCGGGAATCGCCTCGGGCGGCAGACCGTCCCGGTCCACACTCAAGGGCGTGACCGCGCAATCCCAATGGTTCAGAAGGCTTCGCAGCGCATAGTAACATGGGTCTTCTATCACGGCCGTGCGATTGTGGGTCAGCAAGATACGCGATGCCAGCCAGAGCGCGTTCTGCGCGCCAAGAGTGATCAAGATCTCTTCGGGGCGGGCCGCGATGCCTCGGCGTGGTAGAGTGTGACGGGCAATAAACTCGATCAACAACGGATCATCCTGATCCACGTAATCGCCGGTCAGCGAATCGAAGTCCTTATGTCCCAACGCGCGGACGGCGCATAACCTCCAGTTGGCGTGGTCAAACAAGGTTCGGTCAGCCTGCCCGTAGATGAACGGATAACGGTATTCTCGCCAGTCGCTGGGTTTTGGCAGCACGTCGCTGTCCAGAAAGCGACGCGCCAGTGCCTTGTCCCAGTCAACGGATTCTGTGCCGCGCTGGACAGGCGAATACTTGGGGGGGACAGGTGCGTTTTGCGAAACGTAATACCCGGACCGTCCCTTGGCGGTCAGGTAGTCATTGGCCAACAGTTCGGTGTAGGCCAATGTCACCGTTATTCGGCTGACCCCCAGATGCGCGGCCAGTTTGCGTGACGAAGGGAGTTTTTCTCCGACGTGAAAGCGACCGGACAAGATGCCTTCGGCAATCATCTGCTGGATCTGGGCCTGCAATGTGCCCTGACCATTGAGCTCAAGAAAGAATGTATCGACCGAAATCCCCATGCCTGCTTATAGGGTGGACTTAAGGCCGGGGCAATCTGGACTTACATCGCAGTCACGAAATTTTGTCGGCGGGGTTGACCGGAGAGTTCCTTCGGACTAAATAACTAGAAAACTAGTTTAATGGTGATAGTGGATGTGGGAAGCTGCTGCTGCCGGATTTTCTGCCATGGGCTCTGAAGCTCGGCTGAAAGTCCTCAAGACACTGGTCCGGGCTGGCAAAGCCGGATTGACCGTTGGCGAGATACAGGACCGGACCGGGATTGCCCCGTCGACCCTGGCCCATCACCTGCGGTTTCTCGCGGCCGGTGGAGTGGTCGAACAGGAAAAGGTCGGTCGAACCACGATCAACCGCGCCAATTACGACGAATTGAGAAATCTGGCGCAATTCATTCTCAGCGAGTGCTGCGCTGACGAAGTTGGAAAGGCTGCGAACGATGGCTGAATTGACACAGAACCCGCGCATGACTGCCAAAATGGCGCTGGACCTGATCAAGACACCCTGGACGCTGATCGTCGTCATTCTGGCGGCGGTGGCAATCCTGGATCCCGGAAACTTGCCCGAGGTGGTGACATTTGCAGCCAAGGCTCTGGCGCATACAGGGCAATATATTCTGTTTGCAGTGCTTCTGCTGTCTTACCTCAAGGCGACCGGCGCCGAGGTGATGGTGGCGCGTGCCTTTGAGGGGCGCGAGACCCGGATGATCTTTCTGGCTGCCTTGTTCGGTGGTCTTGCCCCCTTCTGTTCTTGCGAGGTTATTCCCTTCATTGCGGGTCTTCTGGCCCTTGGTGCGCCGTTGTCCGCGGTCATGGCGTTCTGGCTCAGCTCACCCTTGATCGATCCGCCTACGCTTTTGATTACCGCCGGTGCGCTGGGATGGCCCTTTGCCATCGGCAAGGCTGTTGCGGCGGTTGCGCTTGGCCTGTTCGGCGGGTTCGCGGTTCGGTTGCTTATGCGCAAAGGCGCGTTTGCCCAGCCTTTGCGCGAATACAAGCCCTCCGGGTGCTGCGGATGTGGTCCGAAAACGGATACCAAGCCGGTCTGGACATTCTGGCAGGAGCCCGAGCGTCGCGCCCGGTTCCGTTCGGAATTCGTGCACAACGGTCTGTTCCTGTTGAAATGGCTTGCGCTGGCTTATGTCCTCGAGGCGCTTTTGGTCAATTATATCCCCGCTGACCTGATCGCTGGCGTGGTTGGCGGAGAAGGCGTGCTGCCGATCGTCGTTGCTGCGCTGGTGGGTATGCCGGCATACCTGAACTCGTACGTGGCGCCGCCTTTGCTGGCAGGGTTGATGGAGCAAGGTATGACAGCGGGTGCGGCCATGTCGTTCATGGTTGCCGGTGCTGTCAGTTCCATCCCGGCGATGGCTGCGGTCTGGTCATTGGTCAAACCACGAGTCTTTGCAACCTATCTGACCCTGGGGGTCGGTGGCGCAATCGTGGCTGGTATCATCTTTCAATTGGTATGAACGCAAAAACCGCCCGGTGTCACATCGGGCGGCTTCTATCCGTTCGGTGCCGTCGATCAACTACCGTCGCACAGACGTGGCAGTTTGAGCCGGTACCGGGCTTCTCCGCTTTCGAGGTAAACGCGTTTTTCGATACAGGCCGTCGTGCCCACTGTCTGCGAAATCTGCGCATCTGTAGACGTAATCGATGTGGCGGACCCATCCGGCAAGCGGACAGATGCCACGACGCCGTTCTTCAGATCTCCGTTCACCGGAGTTGCAGACAGAACCGGGACGGTCAGAAACGCCTCATGCTCGTGTTCGCCTTCATCCCCCAGCAGAAACAATGTCGTGACGATGGCAATCATGACAACGCCGCCGGCCAGACCAAGCCCCCACGTTTTCAGAAAGGCATAAATCGTGACGGCGCGATGCGGGCCAAATACCGCAGATAGAACGTTCAGCATGGCAAGTCCGTGAAAAAAGCCCCAGCCGTCATGGCCGAGGCTGTTTGCGCGTTACGGGCGAAGATCGTCTTCGTCTTCGTCATCCGCCCCACCCTTGGGCAGGTTGAAAAAGCTGTCTGCGTCGATGATCGGCTCGTCGTCTTTCTCTTCCGACGGTTCGTCGGACAGCGAGAAGGTTTCCAGACCTTCAATTGCGGTCGGGATTTTCGGCGCTGCGTCCATTTCCAGCGACTGCTCGGTCGAGACCAGCTTGCGACGTTCGTCATCGCTCATCACGCCGCCTTCAGCCGCTTTCTTGGCCGCCGCTTTCTGCACGGCGGTGTCCAGTTCGGACTGTTTGCACAGACCCAGAGCAACCGGATCAATCGGCTGCATGTTGGCGATGTTCCAGTGCGTGCGTTCGCGGATCGACTGGATGGTGGGTTTGGTGGTGCCCACCAGCTTGGCAATCTGGCCGTCGCTGAGTTCCGGGTGGAACTTGACCAGCCACAGGATCGAGTTCGGACGGTCCTGACGTTTCGAAAGCGGCGTGTAGCGCGGACCACGGCGCTTTTCCTCGCCGGCGGCCGATGGGTTGAACTTGAGCTTCAGCTTGTGAAGCGGGTTGTTCTGTGCCGCGTCGATTTCATCCTGGGTCAGCTGGTTGTTGGCGATCGGGTCAAAGCCCTTGACGCCGGCGGCGACGTCGCCATCAGCGATACCCTGCACTTCCAACTCGTGCATTCCTACGAAATCCGCGATCTGCTTGAAGCTGATCGTGGTGTTGTCCACCAGCCATACGGCGGTTGCCTTGGCCATAAGCGGTTTTGCCATCAGCCCGTCTCCTATACATACATCTGTCCCGTCGCCGGAATTCGGCGGCCCCTTGGTTTTGGGGCAGGTTTCCGTTGTCGGGGAACTTGGCCCGTATATAGTCGCGCAAAGGCAAGAAGGGAAGAGGCGAATGCGCCAAGGGATTACGGGGCTGGTTTTGTGGGTCTTGAGCGCGGTCGCTGCGCCGGCCGAGGGCGAAAAGGCGGGCGAGTTCGATTACTACGTGCTGTCGCTCAGTTGGTCGCCCAACTGGTGCGCCCGCGAAGGTGACGCGCGCGGCTCGGATCAATGTGACGATCGGCATGATCACGGCTGGATACTGCACGGGCTATGGCCACAGTTCCATCAGGGCTGGCCGTCCTACTGCCGTACCCCGGAAGGCCCTCCTTCGCGACGCACGACGCGGGAAATGGAGGACATACAAGGCAGTTCCGGCCTTGCTTGGCATCAATGGAAGAAACACGGCACATGCTCGGGATTGTCGGCATCCGACTACTTTGCCTTGTCCCGGCGGGCTTACGAAGCCGTCAAGCGCCCTGAGGTTTTCCGCAAGCTGGATTCATCCGTCAGACTGCCGGCTTCAGTGGTCGAGGAGGCATTCCTGAAGGCCAACCCGGAGTTGGAGCGCGACATGATCACGATCACCTGCAAACAGGGCTATATCGAAGAAGTCCGCCTGTGTCTGTCCCGCGATCTTGATTCCGTACCCTGTGGCCGCGACGTGATCCGCGACTGCACGGCCAAGGACGCGCTGTTCGATCCGATTCGTTAAAGCTTTTTGTTCTGGCAATCCCGCGCATAGTCCAGCGCCTTGGCGGTGCCTTTCAGATCGATGGCCATCACCACCTCACCTGCCGGATTGTAGACGGTCATCGTTTTGTTCTGAGCGATGGCGTTCACAAAGCTCCGGTCAGTGAAAAACACGGTTGCGCCCGGCACGTCGCGTTCGTTGAACCCGATGGCCGTCGCATCATAGCTTTTGCCGTCCAGATCAAAGCGGATCGGATAACTCTCACCCTGTTTAATGTCGCCCCATGCCTTGTTGAACACGGCGAAATACCCACGATTGCCCAAGGCATCATAGCCCAGCCGCACCACCGAGAGATCCTGATACACCGTCTGGATCAGGCACCCGTTGCCAAGCGCGGGGTCCATCATGATGTTCCAGCCGTCGACAAAGCCCTTGTCGATGAGGTCTTGGGCTAGGGCGGAGGTGGCTGTCAAAGCGGCGAAGGCGAGGGCGAGAAGGCGGGTCATAGCATATCCACAAATCAGACAATCTATTCATGTCATTGTAAATTGTTGTAGAAGTTAGACAATCCATTAATTTCCCGCGCGCCGTGTCAGGTCTCCTCGCCGTTGGAACAGATCTCAAGTCTCAGGTTAACAATTGCCTGGTTTGGAACGTCTTCTGAATTCAGCGATCCTCCGACAGCAAACCATTCGGAGTATTCAGGGTTAATGCAATCAACGTATAGAACGCCGAAAAAATCGCCATACTTACCTTCACCGCGAACATAGACGTGCCTGTGTGTTTGTTCATCATACCTTTTGTCTTCTGGAATTGCGCTCCACCATTGTTTGTATGGCGGCGGTAAATCGTGCGTGTCTTCGAATAAGTAGAGAGTTTCAGCGGCAATAGGCGAGGCGAAAGCACCAACAATTGCAAAAAAAACGCTAAGTGTTTCATCGTGTTTGATAATCCGTGGAATTAACAGAAAGAAACTCATCCAATAACTGTACAGCTGTCAAGCTAGTTACCGCGATACTTGAGCGTGCATCGTGCGTTGCGCTGGCGCCGCCTAGCGCAAAGGCCTCGCGAAAAAAGAACCGGTAAGTTAGAGCTACAGTTCCTTCCGCGCCCTGAGCGCGGCCGTGATCGTCCCGTCGTCCAGATAATCCAGTTCGCCGCCAATCGGCACACCCTGCGCCAGCGAAGTCAGGCGGACCTGTCCCTCAAGCTGATCGGCGATGTAGTGGGCGGTGGTCTGGCCATCGACGGTGGCGTTCAGCGCCAGGATGACTTCGGAAATTCCTTCGGCCACAACCCGGTCCTTGAGGCGGGGAATGCGCAGCTCGTCGGGGCCGACTCCGTCCAGCGCCGACAGCGTGCCGCCCAGAACGTGATAGCGCCCTTTGAATACTCCGGCACGCTCCATCGCCCAGAGGTCGGCGACGTCTTCGACCACGCACAGCTCGCCGGTCGCTCGGGCCTCGCTATTGCAGATGTCACAGATATCGGTGGTGCCCACATTGCCGCAATTCAGGCATTCGCGGGCGGTCACGGCGACTTGCTGCATGGCATCAGACAGGGGCGTCAGCAGCAGGGCGCGTTTTCGGATCAGGTGCAGAACCGCGCGGCGGGCCGAGCGCGGGCCCAGTCCCGGCAGTTTGGCCATCAGGTCGATCAGGTTGTCGATGTCGCTGTTCGAACTCATGGCCAATCCTGCATTGCGCCGGAGGGAGCCTCCGGCGGGAGTATTTGGGAAAAGATAAAGCTCAGAACGGCAGCTTGATGTCTTTGGGCAGGCCCATGCTTTCGGTCAGCTTGGCCATTTCAGCCTGCGAACGTTCGGTTGCCTTGGTCTGCGCATCCTTGATGGCGGCCAGGATCAGGTCTTCGACCACTTCCTTGTCATCGCCGTTGAAGATGGAAGGGTCGATATCCAGACCTTTGAGTTCACCCTTGGCCGTCGCCGTTGCCTTGACCAGGCCTGCACCGGATTCGCCGACAACCATCATGTTGTTCAGCTCTTCCTGCATTTCGGTCATCTTGGTTTGCAGGTCCTGCGCGGATTTCATCATCTTGGCCATGTCGCCCAGACCGCCAAGCCCGCCGAGTCCTTTCAGCATAGTATTCTCCTGTGTCTCCGTTTGCGCTCTAGATACGGGCAGCAGCGACATGGCACAAGGGTTCTCCCGCCGGTCGGAGGCTCATCTGTTCCGGTCGGCATGTTGATCAGCGCAGGCGTCAGCAGGAACGTGCTAACCATCTGCGACACCATATTTGCCAGCAGGCCCGGCAAGCGCAGATCGTCCTTGGCGCGCATATGGTCTGCTGCCGAGACTGATCACACAGGGCAAAGAAAATCTGGGCGCGGTTCGAATGGCTACGCGGCATCCGGATCAGAATTGTCACGGGCCGCCTTCCGCTGGCCGGTGTCGCAACAAACGATCTGAGACATGCTGGCGGATGTGTTCGATCGAAACCTCGGTCAGCTTCGTTTGAAACGGGGGGTGACGGGCGGCGAGGTCAGTCTTCCTCGAACGGGTCCCACTCGTCTTCCACCTCGGGAAGCGCTTCGGTCTCGACCTTGGCGGCGCGTTGCTCCGGCGTTTCGATCCTAGTGATTTTCGCCTTTGGGAATTGCGCCAGTACCGCCTGCACCAAAGGATGTTGTTCGGCCTCGGATTTCAGTGCGAGCTCGGCCTCATCCCGTATTTCTGCAATCGTGGGGGCTTCTCCGTCCGAGACGATCGAGACAGCCCACCGATTTCCTGTCCAGCGTTGCAAGGCAGTGCCCAGTCGTGGCGCCAGATCCGCCGGTGCCTGGGTGGCGGGTGTGAATTCGATTCGTCCGGGTTGATAGGAGACGAGGCGCACGCCGTTTTCCACCTCGACCAGCAACTTTACGTCGCGATTGGTCCGGATCAGTTCCACCACGTGGTCGAAGGTCGGGTAATGGGCAAGGGCCGTCTGGGCATCCTGCGCCAGGGCTGCAACCGGTGCGCCACCGGAACCGCGAGGGGACGGCGCGTAGGCAGGTGGATGGGTCGCGCCAGCCGGCGCCGGACCGGCGCCCGGTCGGGATATCGAAACGCCGCCATTGGGCCCGCCCGGCGGCGGTGGCGGGGCATCTTGCAACCGTTTGATCAGCTCTTCGGGGCTGGGCAAATCCGCCACATGGGTCAGGCGAATAACGGCCATTTCAGCGGCCATCATGGCGTTGGGCGCAGCCGAGACTTCCTCGAGCGCCTTCAGCAGCATTTGCCACATCCGGGTCAGAACCCGCATCGGCAGAGCCTCGGCCATGTGTTGGCCCCGGGTCCGTTCATCCGGAGAAACCGTCGGATCCTGCGCCGCGTCAGGCGTGATCTTCACGACGGACACCCAATGCGTGATCTCGGCCAGATCGCGCAGCACCGCCAGCGGGTCTGCGCCTTCGGCGTATTGGCCGCTCAACTCGGTAAGTGCTCCGGCGGCATCGCCGCGCAGGATCATATCCATAAGGTCCAGAACCCGGCCACGGTCTGCCAGTCCAAGCATTGCACGGACCTGATCGGCGGTCGTCTCGCCAGCCCCATGCGAAATCGCCTGATCCAGCAACGAGGTCGCATCCCGGGCCGATCCTTCCGCTGCTCGGGTGATCAGCGCCAGCGCGTCTTCGGCGATCTGGGCGTTTTCCGCTTCGGCGATCTTGCGCAGCAGGCCAATCATGTCTTCGGGTTCGATCCGGCGCAGGTCGAAACGCTGGCAGCGGGACAGCACAGTGACAGGGACTTTGCGGATTTCAGTGGTTGCGAAGATGAACTTCACATGCGCGGGCGGTTCTTCCAACGTCTTGAGCAGCGCGTTGAACGCGCTGGTCGAGAGCATATGAACCTCGTCGATGATGTAAATCTTGTAACGCGCGCTGGCGGCGCGATAGCGGACACTGTCAATGATCTCGCGGATGTCGTTGACGCCCGTACGGCTGGCGGCGTCCATCTCCATCACGTCGACATGGCGGCCTTCCATGATGGCGACACAATGTTCACACTGACCGCAGGGTTCGGTCGTGGGGCCACCGGTTCCGTCGGGTCCGATGCAGTTCATGCCCTTGGCGATGATCCTTGCGGTCGTGGTTTTGCCGGTGCCGCGAATGCCGGTCATGATGAAGGCCTGCGCGATCCGGTCGGCCGCGAACGCGTTTTTCAGGGTGCGCACCATGGCATCCTGACCCACCAGATCGGCAAAGGTTTCCGGGCGATATTTGCGGGCGAGAACCTGATAGGCGGGGCTGGAGCTGTCTGTCATGTCTTCTCGTTGGGATTCGGTGCTTGGGCACAGCGTAGTGGCCACCGTTGCCCGCGTCCACAGCGTGGCGCGATGATTTTTGATTTAGAAACGAGTCGCTTTCGCACTAAACTGCATCAGCGGATTTAATGGCTCATTTTTGTATAGAGTTCTTTGGGGAGGACAGGATTCATGTCGCAGTTGGTGATCTACGCCCTGCAAGTCGGTGGCGGAACGCTGGCGCTGACCTCGATGCCCGGACGCGGCGGAGATTACTCCAGCGATCTGGATATGATCGCAGCCTGGCAGCCGGGGCTTGTTGTTTCGATGACGACGGATGTCGAAATGCTTCAGGACGGGGCGCAGGAATTTGGAAGCGATATTCAAAGCCGCGCCAGCCGATGGGTTCACCTGCCGATCGAAGATTTCGGAGCGCCGACAAAAGCGATTGATGACGCGTGGCCGTCCGTCAGCGCCGCGGCCCGGCACGCGCTGTCCGGCGGAGGTCGCGTATTGGTACACTGCCGCGGGGGCTGTGGCAGGTCAGGTATGATTGTCCTGCGGCTGATGGTCGAATGCGGCGAAGGCGCGGACACGGCGCTGCAACGATTGCGGGCGGTGCGCCCTTGCGCCGTCGAAACGGATGCGCAACTGGCCTGGGCCTCTCGGCGTGCCCAGGCACAGGTCAGTCTGGACTCAGATTGAAATCTGCGCGGGCGCGCAAGCAGGTTTTCGAGGCCGGATCGTAGAAACTTCGATCATCGCGCAGGGTGGGGTTTTCACGACGCCGGATGGCATCGCACTGAACGTGTTTCCGAAGATCAGGTCGGCATAGCCGTTCAGCGGCTCAATCGCGGTTTCGGGCTGCGTCCCGCAAAAGACACGAATGCGGTCTGATTGCGCGCGGAAAATTGCATGACATCCTTCGCTGCAATGTGACAGCGCGCTGCTGCCCTCAATCTCGAAATCGTCACTTGTGGCCGAGGTCGCCTGGGCCATGGCTTCGGATATCGAGCGCGCCAGCCGCGCCAAAGCGGGACAGGTTTTGCCCGTCCGCTGACATACTGTTGCACTGAATTCATGTGTCTTTGTCTTCCAGATCATCCTGCGCCCTCCGCGCTTGGTGGACAGGATATTTGGGACAGGTGGGACAGCGTGATGCCGTCAGGACCTGCCCGGACACCCCGCCCGAGTTTCGGTTTCGTTTCCGATGGCAGGTCTCCTGACTTGCGGGTCATCGCTTTGCCGACCTTCCCAGCCTTTGGGCCAGTGGTGTTTCGGCATCGCTTACCGTTTACAGTTGCGGGGGCAGTCGCGGATTTGGTTGTTGCCTGCATGACCAGACATTACCGCACCGTGTTCCCTTTTCATCCCGACCCCTTGTGGAGGCCGGAAACCATCACACAACCGCTAGCGTTTGAGCACGCATCGAGTCAAGCCGATCTTTTGACCGGACGCTTGGTCATGCTGGATACGGTGTTGGTTCATGCATAGTGTCCAGGGCGTTGAGGTTCGGAAACAGGATTTACCAAGCGCAAAGCCAGAGATCATGTTGGACACAGAGCAAACGGTAATGACCGAAGAATTTCGCTTTCCGTCCGGGCAGAAAACACTGTCTGCCCGGTTGTACAGCCCGCTGTCTTCGCCCGAAATCGTCGTCGTGCTGAACAGTGCAACGGGTGTGCCGCGCGATTATTACCGTCATTTCGCACGATGGCTTGCTGCCGAGCAGGGTATGGCCTGCCTGACCTATGACTATCGCGATTACGGGCATTCCTTGACCGGCCGCCTGAAAGATTCGCGTGCGACCATGGCGGATTGGGCCTTGATCGACATGCCCGCGGCACGGGCAGAAATGCGCAGACGGTTTCCCGATTCGCAGCATTGGACCATCGGCCATTCGATCGGTGCGATGTTGGGGCCTGTGCAGCCGGATATCGATCTGATTGATCGCATGATCTGTGTGTGTTCGGGGCTGGTAACCCTAAGCGACCATCCATGGCCCTATCGTGGTTTGGCAGGATTGTTCTGGTATGGTCATGCCCCGCTTTTGGCCCGAGCCCTTGGCTACCTTCCCGGAAAGGCGATCGGGTTCGGCTCGGATCTGCCGGCATCGGTCTATTGGCAGTGGCGCAAATGGTGTACGGCGCCTTTGAACTATGTGCCTGAAATCGGGCATGAGTTACCTGCGGCGCAGTGGAAGGATTCTGGAACGCCCGTGGATTTGTTCACCTTCGAGGACGACCAGATGGTGCCGCCGGAAGCGGTTTGGCGGCTTGCGGATCTTTACGGCCCCGATGCCAACCGCCACCTGCTGAGCCCTGCCGATTTCGGGTTGCCCGAGGTTGGTCATATCGGAGCATTTGCCCGGCGCAATGCAGCGGTTTGGCCGCGACTGATCGCTTGATCAGACGCGGCGCAGGACGGGCCGGGCACCGTCCAACGATCACCGGTTGCGAAGTTTCTTTTCCTTCATGACGCCACGGACCATCTTGCCGAACGCTTTGTCCCGCGCCCGGGACTGCGCGACGGTTTCAGAATTGCGCTGATCTTCGCGCCGAAGCTTGCGCCACCGGTCCAATCGAGCCGGATCAAGCGTGCCCTGGCTTATTGCCTTTTGCACGGCACATCCGGGCTCGGAGCTGTGCTGGCAATCCGAAAAACGGCAGTCCCGGCTCAACTCGGCAAGGTCCGAGAAAACGTCGTCGATCCCGTCCCGAGCGTCCAGCAGGCGCAACGCGCGCATTCCGGGTGTATCGATCAACCAGCCACCGTTGCGCATCCGGTGCAATGCGCGTGCGGTCGTCGTGTGCCGGCCCCGCGCGTCATCCTCGCGAATGTCCGAGGTGGCGAGATCCTGATCGGTCATGGTATTGGCAAGTGTCGTCTTGCCAACGCCCGACGATCCAACCAGCGCTCCGGTCTGGCTTTTGGGGCACCAGGACAGAACCTTTTCAACCTCTGCCGGGTCCAGCGCGTTGATCGCCAGAACCGTCAGGAACGGATCCAGTGATTGCACCTGCCCCGAGAAACTGTCGGGGTCCGCCGATTTGTCGGCCTTCGTCAGAACAACGACCGGGTAGCACCCGGCCTGATGCGCAAGCGCCAGATATCGTTCCAGCCGGGGCAGTTTGAAGTCGGCATTGCACGAGCTGACGATGAACAGCACATCGACATTGGCTGCAATCAGTTGCGTCGCGGCGCCTGTACCCGCGGCGCGTCGGTGCAGCAGGCTGCGCCGGTCGAGCAAATGGCGCACGCGTTTGTCGTCATCGGCGAGAACCCAATCGCCAACAGCATAGCTGCCGGTCGTTTGATCGGGGGTCAGTAACGGGACTTCGCCGTCAGGGTTAAGCCCTATCAGGCGGTCCCGATGAACGGAAGTGATGCGAAAAGGCGTGCAGGAAGGATAAGCCGCGTGTTGCGCGGCAAAGTGAGAGGACCATCCCAGGTCCGAAAGTGCAAGAAACATTGGTTTGCCTGTCGTCAGAAACAGCACTCCCGACGGATGGCGATCGCTCATCCCCGGGTCATGTGTTCAGGCAGTCAGTCGATACCGTGAGGTCAGAACCGTGCTGCCCGAAGGGTCTTTGCTACAATCATAAAGCCCTCCTGCGGCCAAGGTTCGTAAAGTGAGAGGTTGGACATCGACCCAAGCGGGGCTCGTTGTGGCTGCTTCCTTCCGGACCTGACCAGGTTGGCGAGGCGCTCGCCCGCGCCAACCTCTCGACTCTGGATATAGGGAAGGCTTCGGCAAAAGACAACCCGTCAGAGCGTCAGCCGAATGCGTGCAAAACCGTTTTCGTCAGGTTCCAGTATCCTGGGGGCAAACCTGTTCAATTCGTCGATATGCTTCAACGCACCGGGACCGGTCCGAAGAATGGTCGTCACCCCCGATTTCGGCATCAGAGAGAACGGGTAAGGTTGCCGGGCCAATGGGTCGGGTGGCAGGCGGTGCGTCATGTAGTCCCGCAAAATGTCCCGGATATCCAGCGGGGGCAGATCGATGGCCGGGGCCGACGACACATGCGGGAAATGTCCGCCCCCGCTTGCGCGATAATTATCGAGCGCGACGACAAATGCCTGATCGGGTTGCACAGCCTGGCCTGCGCAAGTCAGATGATGCACCCGCCTGTGGCCGGGATGGATCATTTGCCCCCCGACATCGTAACGCGCCGGTTGCGACGGGTCGATCTGATAGGACAGGCCAAAGATGACATCGAAATTGTATCCCGCCCGATCCCGGTCGAATAGCTCTGCCTCGGCGTCGGGGAATTGTTGGTTGAATGCGCTGGCTGACATCTCCAACCACTCCAGCAGCTGCGCGCCCGTGATCTGAACCGCGCGCAATTCGTTTGGAAAGACATGCAGGTCCGCCACGTGACGCAGACAGATTTCGCCGGGCGGCACGTCCGTATAGTGCCTGGGGCCAGAGCGTCCGCCGCATTTGGCCGGCGACGCGGCTGACAACAGCGGCAGCTCTGCAAGCGTGGTGCCGTGTAAAAAAGGGCGCAACGCGGCTGCCTGTGCGGCGGCCACAAGCGTCAATCCACGATCCGGCGCACAGAAGCTGAAATAGCTGTGCAATGTGTCCGAGACGCGCGCAACGGGCGCGGCCATGTCCTGACGGGTCTGCTGATGTGCGGGTTCAACCAGATGCGCGAATTCCAAATCTTCGCCAATCGCGGTGCCGCCCACCGAAACCGGGCGCAATTCGGCGTGGCTGTCGACAACACGCAGCCCCGACTGGGGCTCTAGGGTAACGGCCAGATCGATTACTCCAAGATATGCGCCTGCCGAACCGGGCATGACAACCGGCGTTCCATGCACCAGCCCTTTCACGTAATCCACATTCGGGGTTTGCGCGCTGGTGCGTGCGGGAAGGGTCAGGTGCGTGTGCCCGGCGACGACAGCGTCGATGCCCTCGATCGCGGCTAGGGGAATAACGGCATTTTCAGTGTCGGTCGCTGTGTCCGGGTGTCCAAGCCCGGAATGGGCGAGCGCCACGATCAGATCGCACCCCTTTTCGCGCAAGATACGCGTCAGGGACTGTGCCGCGACAACGATGTCGTCCGCCTCTACGGTTTCGTTCAGATTGTGTTCTTCCCAACGTGTTGTCTGCGGTGGCAGAACCGAAAACACGCCGACGCGAATGGGCACATCCTTGTCTCCCACCGACACGACACGGTCAAGGATCGCAAAACGCTGCCAAGATTGGTGTTCTCCGGACCGATGAAGATTGCCGCACAGAACCGGGCACGGGGCTTGTGCAAGGGTCTTGTCCAATGTCGGCAGCCCGAACCCGAAATCATGGTTGCCCAAACCAATCGCATCATAGTCCAGCGCCTTGAATGCCTGCATCATCGGGTGGGGATTGTCGTTCCGAACGGCCCATTCGCCCATCGGCGTTCCCTGAAGCGAATCCCCGTTGTCGAACATCAGCACCAGCGCGTCTGTGGCCTCGTGTCGGGCCTTGCGGATCAGGCTGGCGGTGCGTGTCAGCCCAAGCGTCGGGTCCGGTGTGTCCGCGTAATAGTCAAAACCAGTCAGATGCATATGCACGTCGGAGGTGGCAAGAATACGAATACAGCCACGGTCTTTTGTGGGTTGCACCTGCGTCGATGGGGTTTGCTTCACTTTTGTTGTTCTGCTTTTGAGTGTGGTAATGGGCTAAAATCATCAAAACGCAGTCTAGATGATTTTTCCGGGGCCGCCATGCGGCTTTTCGGTGGCGTGTCCCTGCGTTTTGCGCCTTGAATTGCCATTGCAACAGGGCCTGAGACATGGCAGCCCTGTGCGCAAGACCAGAAGGAATTCCAATGAAAAACGCAGAGCAGGTGACTTTCGGCGGCTCGGGCCTGAATCGGGCAGCGCATCTTCGTGGGGATTCAGAGAAGCTGTCCGAGATGGCGGGCGACCCTGCTGCGCGATGCATATTGTTGTGGCGAGGCAAGCTTCTGGTCGTGGGCGCGGCGCTGGATCAGCTTGCCCTGACGCAGATGACCCACCCGCTGGTATGCGATGGCCCCGGCGGCGTGATCGAAGCACCGGTTTTTTTGGGCCTGAGCGCAGAGGGCGCACCCCTGTTTGCCGCAGATATCTCGGCCTGGGGGGCAGAGGGATTGGATCTGACCGGCCTGGGAGAGTTCGTGGACAGATCCGAACAGCAGCACCCGGATTTGCCTGAAGGGCATGTTTTTGCCGAGCTCCGCCGGATCATGGCGCGATTGTCGCCTCGTGATGCCGAGTTGGCCGCATCGGCCAAGGCGGTTGTCGGTTGGCACGAAACACATCGCTTCTGTGCTCGCTGCGGCGCAGCCAGCGATATGTCGCAAGCGGGATGGCAGCGCAGTTGCCCGTCATGCGGCGGGCAACATTTTCCGCGCACGGATCCGGTTGTGATCATGCTGATTACGCATGCGGACAGCGTGCTTATGGGGCGGTCTCCGGGTTGGCCCGAGGGAATGTTTTCCTTGCTGGCGGGATTTGTCGAACCCGGCGAAACGCTCGAAGCGGCGGTGCGCCGCGAAGTGATGGAAGAGGCAGGCGTACCGGTTGGTGCGGTGTCGTACCTGTCCAGCCAGCCCTGGCCGTTCCCGGCATCCCTGATGTTCGGATGCGCCGGCGAGGCCCTGTCGCGTGACATCGTTATCGATCCGGTCGAGATCGAAGAGGCGATGTGGGTCAGCAAATCCGAAATGATGCAGGCATTTGCCGGCGAACATCCCCGGTTGTTGCCGGCTCGCAAGGGGGCTATCGCTCATTTTCTGCTTCAGAACTGGCTTGCGGATACGCTGGACTGAAGAAAAACTGGTCAAGCCATAAACAGCAAAGGTCATTATGCAGTTTTCAGCGCGCGAAGATATCGAAGCCCCGATCAATTCGGTGTTCGACATGGTGTCGGATTTCGAAAGGTTCGAACGTATGGCGATGCGTCGTGGCATCGACGTGCGGCGTCTGGACACTGATGCGATGGTGGTTGCCGGCACTGAATGGAAAACCGAATTCAAGTTGCGTGGAAAGCCGCGCCAGATGTCGGTGGTGATGACGGATTTCGACAAGCCGTCGCAAATGCGGTTCGAGGCGGCCAGCAAAGGGATGACCGGCCTGACGACAGTAGATTTTCTGGCCTTGTCTCCGCGCCGGACACGCCTGAGCATCGAGATGTCCTTGGCCGCAAAGTCCTTGCCCGCGCGGTTGCTGTTGCAGTCCATGAAGCTTGGACAGTCAAAGTTCCGCAAGCAATTCCAGGTGCGGTTCAGCGAGTTTGCGCGTGAACTGGAACAGCGTCACCTGCACGGGGCGTGAACGGCGTCCGCTGGGCTGATCGGGGCAAGGATTGGAAAAGAAACCTCGGATGTCGCACATTATTTTTCTGCATGGCGCATCAAGCAGTGGAAAATCGACAATCGCGCGGGCTTTGCAGCAGAAGATAGAGAAGCCGTTCTGGCATATCTCGATCGACCACCTTCGCGATTCTGGTGTTCTGCCGCTGGATCGCTATCGCCGTGGCGAGTTCGATTGGTCCGACGACCGATCGACTGTCTTTGATGGGTTTCATCAGTCGCTAGCTGCCTACGCGGCCTCGGGCAACAATTTGATTTTGGAACATATTCTGGATACGCCGGGGTGGGACAAAGATTTGCGCGACCTCTTGCGCCCGTTTGATGTTCTGTTCGTAGCTGTCCATTGCCCGGTTCCCGAGTTGAACGCGCGCGAACGATTACGCGGCGACCGTCCGGTGGGAAGCGCCCAGCGGGACCAAACCATGATCCATGCTGGTAGAGTTTACGATATCGAGATTGATTCCATGGACGGCATTGAAGCCAACGTGCAGACAATTCTTCAGGCATGGCGCAGTGACCTGCGCCAATCGGAATTCAGCCAGTCTTTCGCGTGACCTGTCAGCCGCGAGGATGGGCCGCAGGGTAGACGCCAAGAACCTCGACATTGGTCGTGAAGTGTTCCAGTTCGTCCATTGCCAGCTGCACGTTGCGGTCTTCGGGATGTCCAACAATATCCGCATAAAACTGCGTTGCCGTGAAGGACCCGTCGACCATATAGCTTTCCAGCTTGGTCATGTTGATCCCGTTGGTGGCAAAGCCACCCATGGCCTTGTACAGCGCGGCCGGGATGTTGCGGACCTGAAACACGAAACTGGTGATCATCCCATGATCGCCCCGGCGGGACAAATCCGTTTCGCGTGACATGACAAGAAAGCGGGTCGTGTTGTCGTCATTGTCCTCGATATGGCGGGCCAGCACGTTCAGGTCGTAGATTTCAGCCGCAAGCTCGCTGGCCAGAGCGGCGGAATGCAAGTCCCCGATTTCGGCCACTTCGCGCGCGGCGCGGGCATTGTCGGGACTGACACGGCCACGAATACCGTGTTCTTTCAGAAATTCTGAACATTGCGGCAGCAGCACCAGATGCGAATGCGCTTCGGTGATGTCTTCCAGTTTTGCGCCGGGTACACCAAGAAGGTTGATGTGAACACGCACGAACGCTTCATCGATGATGTGAAGCCCGCTATGGGGTAACAGCCGGTGAATATCGGCAACCCGACCGTAGGTCGTATTTTCGACCGGCAGCATCGCCAGATCGGCCGCGCCCGAGCGAACTGATTCGATCACATCCTCGAATGTGCGGCAGGGCAAGGCCTCCATTTCGGGTCGTGCGTTGCGGCAGGCCTCGTGACTGTAGGCGCCGGGTTCGCCCTGAAAAGCAATGCGATTGGTCATTTGGTCGATTCCATGCAACAAGTTCGCGATTTGGTCGTTTCGTCGCGGTGTCTATACCTTGCCTCTCGCAAGTGGAAGCCTTAGACACCTGCGCAGACAGCTGAAATGGACACGCGATCAATGTTCGACACGATGACAGTTACGAAGGCCGCCGCAGGCCTGTTCGGCACTTTCCTGGTGCTGCTTCTGGCCAAATGGGGGGCTGACATCCTCTATTCTTCCGGTGGCCATGGCTCGGCTGAGGCCGCCTACATTATCGAAACCGAAAGCTCGGGCGAAAGCGCCGACGGCGAAGAAGTGGTCTTTGAAGATCTGCTGGCCGCCGCTGACGTTGAGAAGGGCGCGAAAGTATTCCGCAAGTGCACCGCGTGCCACAAGCTGGAAGACGGGGCGAATGGAACCGGCCCTTACCTGTATGGCGTAGTTGATCGCCCGGTTGCCTCGGCAAAAGGTTTCACCGGTTACTCAGCCAGTATGCAGGCCCATGGCGGCAACTGGACGCCCGAAGCGTTGGATGCCTTCCTGGAACGCCCAAGCGCCTATATCTCGGGAACATCGATGAGTTTTGCTGGCTTGAAAAAACCTCAGGACCGCGCGGACTTGATTGCTTATCTGCAGACAATTGGCAACTGATTGCCTGAGAGACCATTGAAGTTCAGAGCCGCTGCCCCGCGCAGCGGCTTTTTTTGTCTGAAGGGAACTTCACAAAGCGCTCACGCATTCTAAACTTGAAACTGTCAGCGTTGGCACATTAGCTAGCGTATGCGACATAAAAGATTACAATAACCCAGAGGATGAGCCCCATGATATCCCTAATGCCTGCTGCATGTGATCTTAAGGTCAGGCCATTGGCTGGCATATTCGGGCTTTGTGCTGTTCTGCTCTCACCGCAAGCTGCTTTGGCATTGGATGAGGGGGTTACCCGCAGTCATGGATATTCGTATTTCGGCAATCTGGATTACCCTGCTGACTATCCGCATCTGAATTACGTGAATCCAGATGCGCCCAAAGGTGGTGAGTTGTCCTTGGCGGCTTCGGGGACGTTCGATTCCTTGAATCCCTATTCCCGCAAGGGGCGCGCAGGCGCCTTGACGACGCTGCAATATGACCGCCTGTTCGAAAGCTCTGATGACGGTGTCGGGCAGTATTACGGCGTGCTGGCGGAAAGTCTGGAATATGATGAAGGGCGCAACTACGTCATTTTCCATTTGCGACCCGAAGCAACCTTTTGGGATGGCACGCCGGTGACGGCCGAAGATGTTGTCTACAGCCATCGCCTGTTCATCGAACAGGGCCTGCCTTCCTACGCCCAAGCCGTGGGCCGCATGGTGACGGGGGCCGAAGCGCTGGATGATCACACGGTCAAATTCACGTTCAATCCGGAAGTCACCCGCCGCAGTTTGATCGAGACCGTCGGGTCGACCCCCGTCTTTTCGAAAGCATGGTTCGAGGCGGACGAGTCCCGGCGTCTGGATGAGCCGCGTCTGGAAGTGGCGGTCGGCTCGGGTCCCTATAAACTCGACAGCTATGACATCAATCGCCGTATCGTTTACAAGCGACGTGACGACTATTGGGGTAAGGATCTGCCATTCAATGTCGGTCGCAACAATTTCGATACCATTCGCGTCGAGTATTTTGCCGATCAGACAGCGGCGTTCGAGGGGTTCAAGGCCGGTGAATACACGTTGCGGATTGAAAGCGATCCCAAGCTTTGGGCGACGGCGTATGATTTTCCGAAGCTGAACGAAGGTGTGATCGTACGGGACGAGATACCGGATGGCAGCCCGCCAACACCGTCTGGCTTCGTCTTCAATCTCGGAAAACCGCAGTTTTCCGACAAGAACGTACGCAAGGCCCTTGCCTTGGCCTTCAATTTCGAATGGGCAAATGAATCCCTGCTGTTTGGTCTGAATTCACCGCGCAATTCCTTTACACAAGGCACCCCGCTGGAAGCGCAAGGCCTGCCCGAGGGCGATGAACTGGCGTTTCTTCAAGCGCTGGGTGAGGTTGTGCCCGAGGACCTTCTTTCAGAACCTGCCGTGACGGTTCACGAGTCAAACCCCGCGCGCCTGAACGATCGCAGAAATCTGCGAAAAGCCGCGAAACTGCTGGACGAGGCCGGGTGGCCGGTCGGCGATGGCAACGTGCGGCGTAACGCGGAAGGGCAGACACTGAAGGTTAATATCCCCTATCCTTCAAACCTGCCGACTTCGACGGCCACGATGATTGAAACCTATGTCCAGAACCTGCAAGCCATTGGCGTGGATGCGTCGGCGGAAAAGGTTGACCCGGCGCAATACACGCTGCGCAGCCGCGAGCGGGACTATGACATGGTCTATTCCACTCGTTACGGGTCTTTTTTGTCGACCGGTGGCGGGTTGAGCCAGATGTACGGGTCGGAAGAGGCCGCATTCAGTCTTTTCAACCCGGCCGGATTGGCAAGCCCATTGGTTGACGCAATCATCGAAGCATCCTTTGATACTGACAATCAGGCGGATCAGGACATGGCGTTGAAGGCGTTGGATCGCGCTTTGCGGTACGAGTTCTTCGTGATCCCCGTAGGATACATCGCTGACCACTGGGTGGCATATTACGATATGTATGAATACCCGGAAAACCTGCCGCCTTATTCGCTGGGCTATTTGGATCTGTGGTGGATCAATCCGGAAAAAGAGGCTGCACTGAAAGCGAAAGGCGCGCTGCGATAACATGGGCGCCTATATTCTAAGACGTTTGTTGCTGATCATCCCGACCCTTCTGGGCATCATGATCGTCAACTTCACGCTGGTACAATTCGTGCCTGGCGGGCCGGTTGAACAGATCATTGCCCAGATCGAAGGTCAGGGGGATGTTTTCGCCGGTTTTGCGGGTGCGGGCGATGCCGGCGCGGGGTCAGAGCCGGCGGGCGGCGTTTTCGACGACAAATATGTCGGTGCACGGGGCCTGCCGCCCGAGTTCATTGCTGAACTTGAAAAGGAATTCGGCTTCGACAAACCGCCCCTGGAACGTTTTCTGATCATGATGGGCAACTATCTGACGCTGGACTTCGGCGAGAGCTATTTCCGCTCGATCAGCGTGATTGATCTGGTGCTCGAGAAAATGCCAGTCTCGATCTCGCTGGGCCTGTGGTCAACGCTTATCGCCTATCTGGTTTCGATCCCTCTGGGCATTCGCAAGGCGATCAGGGACGGTTCGCAGTTCGACACGTGGACCAGCGCAGCGATCATCGTGGCCTATGCGATCCCTGGCTTCTTGTTTGCCATTCTGCTGCTGGTGCTTTTTGCCGGTGGATCCTATTGGCAGATCTTCCCGCTTCGGGGGCTGACATCTGACAACTGGGACAGCCTGAGTCTTTTTGGCAAAATCGCAGATTATTTCTGGCATATTGCGTTGCCGACCATCGCGCTGACGATCTCGGCCTTTGCGACGCTGACGCTGCTGACCAAGAACTCGTTTCTCGATGAGATCAAAAAGCAATATGTCATGACCGCCCGCGCCAAAGGTCTGAGCGAACGCAAGGTGCTGTATGGCCATGTGTTCCGCAACGCGATGCTGATCGTCATAGCCGGATTTCCGGCCGTGTTCATAGGCGTGTTCTTCGGAGGCTCGATCATCATCGAAACGATCTTCTCACTTGATGGTCTGGGACGTCTGGGTTTTGAAGCTGCCGTGGCGCGGGATTACCCGGTGATCTTCGGCACGCTGTTCATCTTTGGCCTGATGGGCCTGGTCGTCGGTATCATCAGCGACCTGATGTATGTGCTGGTCGACCCGCGCATCGATTTCGAAAAGCGGGAGGGGTAAATGGCATTGTCCCCCCTGAACCAGCGCCGCTGGAGCAATTTCTGCCGCAACAGGCGCGCTTTCTGGTCATTGATCATTTTCTCAGTGCTGTTCGGTCTGTCGCTGTTTGCCGAGTTCATCGCCAACGATAAACCGATCCTCGTGAAATACCGGGGTGAGTTCTATACGCCGGTCTTCAACTTCTACGCGGAAACCGATTTTGGCGGAGACTTCCAGACGGAGGCGATCTATCGCGACCCCGAGGTTCAGTGCCTGATAGACAGCGGCGGCCATGAAGAATGTTTTGACGATCCTGAAGGCATTATCGAACAGATCGACGCCGGCACGTTCCAGGCGGAAGGGTTCGAGCGTGGCTGGTCGATTTGGCCGTTGATCCCTTATTCCTACAACACATCGGTCGATCGCCCCGGGGCTGCGCCCTTGCCACCCAACGGCCAGAACCTGCTGGGCACCGATGACACCAAGCGCGATGTGCTGGCAAGGGTGATTTACGGCTTCCGCCTGTCGATCCTGTTCACGCTGATCGTGACGGGCGCCGCCAGTCTGATCGGTATTTTCGCCGGTGCCATACAGGGCTTCTTCGGCGGTTGGCTGGATCTGATCTTTCAGCGGATCATCGAGATCTGGTCAGCGACGCCCTCGCTTTACGTCATCATCATCATGTTCGCGGTGCTGGGGCGCAGCTTCTGGCTGCTGGTCGCGTTGATGATCCTGTTCAGCTGGACCGGGCTGGTTGGCGTGGTGCGCGCAGAATTCCTGCGGGCGCGAAACCTTGAATATGTGCGCGCTGCGCGGGCGCTGGGCGTGGGCAACATGACCATCATGTTCCGCCACATGCTGCCCAACGCGATGGTGGCCACGCTGACCTTCATGCCCTTCATCGTCACGGGCACCATAGGCGGGCTGGCTTCGCTGGATTATCTGGGTTTTGGCCTTCCCTCTTCGGCCCCCTCGCTGGGAGAGCTTACCTTGCAGGCGAAACAGAACCTTCAGGCCCCGTGGCTGGCCTTCACGGCCTTTTTCACCTTTGCCATCATGCTGTCCCTGCTGGTCTTCATCTTTGAGGGCGTGCGGGATGCGTTCGATCCCAGAAAGACCTTCTCATGAGCCTGCTGGATGTAAACAACCTGAAGGTCTCGTTCCGGCAGGACGGTCAGATCAGTGCTGCGGTTCGGGGCGTGTCGTTCCATGTCGATCGCGGGGAAACCGTGGCGCTGGTGGGCGAATCCGGATCGGGCAAATCTGTCACCGCGCTCAGTACCGTATCGTTGCTGGGCGACAGCGCCATCGTCGAAGGGTCCGTCACCTATGACGGGCAGGAGATGATCGGCGCCTCGGAGCAGCGCCTGATGGACGTGCGCGGCAATGACATCAGCTTCATTTTCCAAGAGCCGATGACATCGCTGAACCCGCTGCACACGATCCAGAAGCAGATGGCGGAATCGTTGGCCCTGCATCAGGGGGTGACGGGTGATGTCGCGCGCGAACGGATTCTTGAACTGTTGAACAAGGTCGGTATCCGCGACCCCGAAGACCGGCTGGACAGCTATCCGCACCAGTTGTCAGGCGGACAGCGGCAGCGGGTGATGATCGCCATGGCGCTGGCGAACAAGCCGGACATCCTGATCGCCGATGAACCGACGACGGCGTTGGATGTAACCATTCAGGCACAGATCCTCGAGTTGCTGGCCAGTTTGCAGAAATCCGAAAACATGGGGATGCTGTTCATCACCCACGATCTGGGCATTGTGCGCCGGATCGCTGATCGGGTCTGTGTGATGAAGGATGGTGAGATCGTCGAGACCGGTGCGACTGCCGAGATCTTCGACAACCCGCAGCACCCCTATACCCGCAAGCTCCTGGCCGCGGAACCTTCGGGTCAGCCAGACGCCGTTGCAACAGATGCCGAGGAAGTCGCGCGCACCGATCATCTGAAGGTCTGGTTCCCGATCCAGCGGGGATTTCTGAAACGCACGGTCGGCTATGTGAAGGCGGTGAATGACGCCTCGCTGAGTGTACGCGCGGGTGAGACTTTGGGGATCGTGGGTGAAAGCGGGTCGGGCAAGACCACGCTGGCGCTGGCGATCATGCGTCTGATCGCGTCCGAAGGCGGCATCACCTTCCGCGATCAGGATGTTCGAAAATGGTCCACGCGCGAGCTGCGCCGACTGCGCAAGGATATGCAGATCGTGTTTCAGGACCCGTTCGGCAGCCTCAGCCCACGTATGACCTGTCAGCAGATCATCGCGGAAGGTCTGGCCATTCACAACGTCGATCCTCATCGCGCGCCGCGCGAGCTGGTCGCTGAGGTGATGACCGAAGTGGGCCTGGATCCTGCGGCGATGGACCGATATCCGCACGAGTTTTCGGGCGGTCAGCGTCAGCGCATAGCCATTGCGCGCGCGATGGTCTTGCGGCCCAAGCTGCTGGTTCTGGACGAACCGACCAGCGCGCTGGACATGACGGTTCAGGTTCAGATCGTCGATCTGCTGCGCGATCTGCAAAAGAAATACGGGCTGGCGTATCTGTTCATCAGCCATGACCTGAAAGTTGTGCGGGCGATGTCGCACAAGGTGATCGTCATGCGAAACGGAGATGTGGTTGAAATGGGCACGGCCGAGGATTTGTTCGAAAATGCCCAGACCGACTATACCCGCGAATTGATTGCTGCGGCGGGCTGAGATCAGCCCGCCATCGTCAGGCCATCAGGCGCTGGCTTTTTCTTTGGCCGCCGTTTTCGGCACCGGCCCGCGCAGTTCTTCATAGTGATCAAAGCTCAGCTTGACCCACCCGGTTCCGCGCGTGGCACTGGCAAGAGTGCGATGCAACTCATCTTCGGCAACGGAGGGAATCAGAGCGTTGAAAATCTCCCAGCCTGATGCGTTCGGGTTGCCCTCAAATCCCAGAACCTGCCCTTGCAGAGAGCTGATCGTCGGCACGAGGTCGCCGACAAAATCAGAAGGCAGGTGGATTTCAGCGTTCAGGATCGGCTGCAAAACAACGGGCTTGGCCTGAGGCAGCGCTTCGCGCACGGCGTTCTTGCCCGCGGTACGGAAGGCATAATCCGAACTGTCTACGTTGTGATGCTTGCCGTCATGCAGCGTGACCTTCACATCCACCACCGGAAAACCCTCGGGGCCTTGCTCCAGCGCGTCTCTGGCGCCCTGTTCCACGGATGGAATGTAATTCTTGGGCACCGCGCCGCCCTTGACCACCTCTTCGAACTGGAACCCAGATCCGCGCGGCAGCGGCGCGACCGAGATCACCACATCCGCGAACTGCCCAGCCCCGCCGGATTGTTTGCGGTGTCTGTGGCGATGTTCGACAGGTGTTCGGATGGTTTCGCGATAGGCGGTTTCGACCGGGTCGGCTTCAATCTCGATCCCGAAATCCTCGGCCAGCTTGGCGGTCACGCGTCGCATGTGCTGCGGACCTTGAGACCCAAGAACGGCGTGGCCGGTAAGCTCATCCTGTTGCAGGTGAAGGCCGGGGTCGATTTCGGCCAGACGGCTCAGGGCGTTTGACAGGCGCACATCGTCCCGCTCATGCGCGGGCGAGACAATCTGACGATGCGCCACCGGATGCGAGGCCGCCCATTCCGGCAGTTCCGTCGCCGAATTGCTGTCGTAGATGTAGCCGGGTTCGAGGTGATCGGATTTCACCGCCAGACCAATCTGCCCGGCCTCCAGCGTGGCGATCTGGGTTTTGGCATCCAGCGTTGTCAGATTGCCGACGGTCTCACCGCCCAAGGCTTCATGGGCTTGCACACCGTCCCCCAGGCCGCGCAGAACCACGATTTTTCCGATGTGCTTTTTGACATCCGCAAAACCGGCAATGGCGCGGGCGCTGTCTGCGGCCTCGTCGCGCCCGGCGGCGATGTCAAATTCGGGGGCTTCGTGCCGCAGCGCCTTCATCAGACGCGTCAGCCCGTTGCCGTGACTTGCGGCACCCAGGCAGGCGGGAATCAACTGATGGTTCTTCAGGACCTGTGCCGCCAGATCATAGACCTCGCCACTTGGCGGCTGTTTGTCTTCGATCAGCTGTTCCAGCAGGTTGTCATCAAAATCGGACAGGGTTTCGAGCAGCTCGGTTCGCGCTTCCTGCTCGCGGTCTTCGACGGATTGAGGCAGTTCGATCAGGGCCGAGGGCTGACCCTCCTGATATTTCCAGGCCCGTTCCGAGATCAGATCAACCGCCCCGATGATCGTATCCCCTTCGCGGATCGGTACCTGACGCAGGGCAATGTGGTGGGTGCAGTATGTTTGCAGAGCGGCGATGATATCGCGGACGCGGCCATTGGGGTTGTCCATCCGGTTGATGAACAGAAAACAGGGGATGCCGGCCTCTTCGACCAACCGCAGGTAGGGCGCGCACAGAACGGCGGCATTTGGGTCTGGGGGCACCACGACCACGGCGGCGTCCGAAATCGCCATTGCGGGGCCAACATAGGCCAGCGCATCGCCGCCCCCATCGACGTCGATCGCGCACCAGGGCTCGTCCAGGTAAGAAAAACCGTGCAAATGCACGGTTCCGGAAACGTCGAATGTGGTGGGGCGCCCGTCGAGGCGGCTGATGGCCTCGACAAGCGTAGATTTGCCCGATTGGCTGGGCCCGAGGACGGTGAAAACGCGCATGAGTGTTGTCCCTCTTTCAGGTTGCAGATTGGCTACACGAAAGGGACCGACCGACGCGTTGGCGCCGACAAGGGTTGTCTGTATTTTGCCCGCCTCAGACCGCAGAGCGAGATGCCGCCCTACAGCATGAGTGTGGGAAAAACCGCAGGCGTGCGTCAAGCCCCTGATGTGTTTTGCGCGTCACGGGCCGAATGTTGCCCGCCGAAAAAGGGTCAGATGGCCGAGCTGTGCCCGGCTTTGCTGAGGTCATAGGCGTCAAAGCTGCGGGCGATCATCCGGGTCAGCGCGCGCGCTTCGGGCGGTATGAAAAGCCCGGCTTCAGTGATTTGCAGCATCCCGTCGAAAGATGCATTGGCTGCGTGATACATCTCGTCCAGGTCAGAGGCCGAAATATCGTGATCCCGCAGGATTTCTGCTGAGTCGATCTTGAAATCGCACATCAATGCTTCGATCAGGCGGGCACGCAGAATGTCCTGACCTTTGAAAAGGTGCCCTCGGGATGTCGAAAACTGCCCATCGCGAATGGCTTTGGTATGGGCAGAGGTGGCCGGAGCGTTCTGCGCGTAACCTTGCGGGAAGCGCGAGATCGAGCTGGCCCCGACACCAATCAGAACATCGGCCTGATCGTCGGTGTAACCCTGGAAGTTCCGCTTGAGGCGGCCCGCGCGCAACGCGTGGGTCAGCCCGTCATCCTGAGTGGCGAAATGGTCGATGCCGATTTCGGCATAATTGTCCCAAAGGAACAAACGCCGGGCTGTGTCGAACAGTTCAAGGCGTTGTTCGGGCGTTGGCAGTGCGTCCGACGGAATCAGCTGCTGCCGCTTGGCCATCCAGGGTACGTGGGCATAACCATAAAGTGCCACGCGATCCGGGCTGAGCGACAGGAGTTTCTGTACGCTTTCCGTCATGCGCGCCTTGGTCTGATGTGGCAGACCATAAAGAATATCCGCATTCAGGCTGGTGATGCCACGTTCACGGATCATGTCGATAGCGTCGCGCGTGGTGTCATAGCTTTGAATACGGCCTATGGTTTTCTGGATTTCGTCATCGAAATCCTGCACCCCAATCGAGGCGCGGTTCATGCCCGCGTCAGCCAGCGCATCCAGACGCGCCTCGTCAATCTCGTTCGGATCGATCTCGACCGAGAATTCGGCATCCGGCCCCATGGGGACGATACCCAGGATGTGTTGTGCCAATTCGCGCATCAATTGGGCGTTCAGCAACGTTGGTGTGCCGCCGCCCCAGTGCAGACGCGACAGGACCACACCCTCAGGCAGACGTGCCGCCAGAAGGTCCAGTTCGGCTTTCAGAACATCGACATAGGCGATTACCGGGTTGTCGGTTTGTGTGCCTTGTGTCCGGCAGGCGCAGAACCAGCATAACCTGCGGCAGAATGGGACATGAATGTACAGCGAAATTGCACTGCCGGGTTTGATCCCGGAAATCCAGTCGCCAAACATATCTGCTCCCACGTCGTTGTTGAAGTGGGGGGCGGTGGGGTAGCTTGTGTAACGCGGTACTTTCGCGTCAAAAAGTCCAAGCTTTGCCAATTGTGGTTTCACTATCATGGCGATACCCTTATGCGACAGGCGACACAGGTGCTTTGATGGAGATCAAGTGGGAACGCGCATGACAGTAAAAGCACAATTTGACCATTCAAATTGCGGAGATTGCCCGATTCGTCATCGCGCCGTCTGTGCCCGTTGTGATGCCGATGAGCTGGAAGAGCTTGAAAGCATTAAATATTACCGCAGTTTTGAGGCGGGTCAGACGATTATCTGGTCTGGGGATCAGATGAGTTTTGTCGGCTCGGTTGTGGCCGGAATCGCGTCGTTGACCCAGACAATGGAAGATGGCCGCACCCAAATGGTTGGTCTGCTGCTGCCAAGCGACTTTGTTGGCCGCCCGGGTCGCGATACTGCGCCTTATGATGTTCAGGCCACGACGGATGTCGTGATGTGCTGTTTCCGCAAGAAACCGTTCGAAGAGTTGATGGACCACACCCCGCATATCGCCCATCGTCTTTTGCAGATGACTTTGGACGAGCTTGATGCCGCCCGCGAGTGGATGCTGGTTCTGGGGCGCAAAACGGCGCGTGAAAAGATTGCCAGTTTGTTGTCAATTATCGCCCGCCGGGACGGTTCAATCAGTCAAAAAGCTGTATCAGGACCCATTGTGTTCGACCTGCCCCTGACCCGAGAAGCAATGGCGGATTACCTGGGATTGACATTGGAAACGGTCAGTCGCCAGATATCAGCTTTGAAAAAAGACGGGGTGATCACGCTTGAAGGAAAGCGGCACGTGACCATCCCCGATTTGGGCCGCCTGATGGAAGAGGCGGGTGACGATTCGGATGGCGGCTTTCCGGTCTGACGTAATAGGCTTTTGACCACTGACAGCCGCCGCAGTCTTTTTCGCGGGATATCTAATTCAGGAGCTCGGCATGGAATTTACCAGTTTGTTGGCAATGCTTTTGGTCGGCGCAATCGCCGGTTGGCTTTCCGGAAAGATCATGGAGGGCAGGGGTTTTGGCCTTTTCGGAAACATAGTTGTCGGAATCGTAGGCGCGTTTCTGGCGGGGTTGATATTTCCGGCGCTTGGATTTGCCGTTGGCGGCGGCCTGTTGTCGTCTATCCTATTCGCAACAGCAGGTGCCGTGATCCTGTTGTTCCTGATAGGCCTGATCCGCAGAGGATGACAAAAGAGAGGATGACAAAAGCCGCCAAGTCGGGCGGCTTTTGATGGGCGTATCAATGGGCCAGGAATACCGGTACGCCAGACTGCTCCAGCATGTTGCGTGTTGCGCCGCCCAGAATGGCCTCGCGAAAACGGGAATGACCGTAAGCGCCCATGACGATCAGATCCGATTCTGTATCGGATGCGTGACGGTTGAGAATATCCGACACGCGCGTCATGCTTTTGCTTAGCACATCAATCTCACATTTGACCCCGTGACGGGACAGCATCTGTGACAGCATTCCGCCCGGATCAGACCGGTCCGGACCATGGCGAGGCGGATCGATGACCACGATTCGGACCAGCTCGGCCTGTTTCAGGAAGGGCAGGGCGTGACGAATGGCGCACATGGCCTCTACGCTTTCGTTCCAACCTATCATGATATTGCGCGGCACCGTCAGGGGCTCGACGTCGTCCGGTACGACCAGAACCGGGCAATGCCCTTCGAACATGGCGGCTTCGATGATGGGCTCGGCCTCGGCACCGCGGTCTTTTCCATAAGGGTGCGGCAGGACCACCAGATCGGAAAACCGTGCCCTATGCGCGACATGGCGTCCGATATCGGCAATCTGCGCGACACCATGCTCGGCGGACCAGCGAACGCCGGACTTGCCAAGGTAGTCATTGGCAAAGTTTAACAGCTCCTGGGCCTCGGCGTTGGCCCGGCTCAGTGTTTCCTGAACGATCAGCGCATTGGCACCCGCATAGTAGTAACCTGTCTGACTGCGATCGACGCCAAGGCACAGGGCTTCGGCATGTGCATCCTGCGATTCCGCCAGGGCCACCATCTGCGCCAGAGCGGCGGGTGCTGTCTGCGTTTCGGTCATGACAGTGAGTAGAGATTTGTAAGTCATTGCGACCTCATGATTCGGGCATTTGGTCTCATGTGACCAGTTGGCCTGTTTCCTTTACAATGCGTGTCACAGAAAACGCAGAACTGTCTTGATACAGATCAAAGCAGTAACAGCCGCCGTGCTTCAGAACGGCAGCCAGTCAAATGGGTTTCGCGCGTATAAGAATCAAAAACGCGCGGGGCATGGCAAAGGGACGCAATATGTCGAATTACATCAAGCTGATCGTGCTTGGTCTGATCGCGCTGTTTGCAGCGATCGGAACCAATTATGCACGCGATTTGGCGTATCAGGTACATGCACTGCTGGTGATGCTTATCGCCGGTGGCCTGTTTATCTGGACGCTTCGAAACACTGACGAGCCAGATATTCTAGTCGACCGCTCGGGCGAATACATGGATGACGTGATCCGCTATGGCGTGATCGCAACCGCCTTCTGGGGCGTGATCGGGTTTCTGGCCGGGACCTTCATCGCATTTCAGCTGGCTTTTCCGGTGCTGAACTTTGAATGGGCACAGGGGTATCTGAATTTCGGTCGTTTGCGTCCGCTGCATACGTCGGCAGTGATTTTTGCCTTTGGCGGCAACGCATTGATCGCAACGTCGTTCTACGTCGTTCAGCGTACCAGCGCGGCGCGGCTTTGGGGCGGCAATCTGGCCTGGTTCGTTTTCTGGGGCTATCAGCTGTTCATCGTGCTGGCGGCGACGGGTTATGTTCTGGGCGGAACGCAGTCCAAGGAATATGCCGAACCTGAATGGTATGTCGATCTGTGGCTGACCATTGTCTGGGTCGCCTATCTGGCTGTCTACTTGGGTACGATCATAAAGCGGAAAGAACCCCACATATATGTGGCCAACTGGTTCTATCTGGCCTTTATCGTCACCGTCGCCATGCTGCATCTGGTCAACAACATGACCGTTCCTGTCAGCATCTGGGGTTCGAAATCGGTCATCGTCTGGTCGGGCGTGCAGGATGCCATGATCCAGTGGTGGTATGGCCACAACGCGGTGGGCTTTTTCCTGACTGCCGGCTTCCTGGGCATGATGTACTACTTCATTCCGAAGCAGGCCGAGCGTCCGGTGTTCTCGTACAAGCTGTCGATCATCCACTTCTGGGCGCTGATCTTCCTGTACATCTGGGCCGGCCCGCACCACCTGCATTATACTGCGCTACCTGACTGGGCCTCGACGCTGGGCATGGTGTTCTCGGTGATCCTGTGGATGCCGTCCTGGGGTGGTATGATCAACGGTCTGATGACCCTGTCGGGCGCGTGGGACAAGCTGCGCACCGACCCTGTGATCCGGATGATGGTGATCTCGGTCGGCTTCTACGGCATGTCCACCTTCGAAGGCCCGATGATGTCGATCCGCGCGGTGAACTCGCTGTCGCACTACACCGACTGGACAATTGGTCACGTGCACTCGGGCGCGCTGGGCTGGAACGGCATGATCACCTTTGGTGCGCTGTACTTCCTGGTGCCCGTCCTGTGGAAGCGTGAGCGTCTGTACTCGCTGCAGATGGTCAGCTGGCACTTCTGGCTCGCCACAATCGGCATCGTTCTGTACGCCGCGTCGATGTGGGTCACCGGTATCATGGAAGGCCTGATGTGGCGCGAAGTGGATGCCAACGGCTTCCTGGTGAACTCGTTCGCCGACACCGTGGCTGCCAAGTTCCCGATGTATGTGGTGCGTGCTCTGGGTGGCGTGATGTTCGTCGCCGGTTCGCTGATCATGTGCTACAACCTGTGGATGACTGTGCGGAAAGCGCCGGCCAAAGAGGCCAGCCTGACCGTCGCGGTCCCGGCTGAATAAGGAGGGCCGGAGCAATGGCAATTCTCGACAAACACAAGATCCTCGAGACCAACGCGACCCTCCTGCTGATCTTCAGCTTTCTGGTCGTGACCATCGGTGGCATCGTACAGATCACCCCGCTGTTCTATCTTGAGAACACAATCGAAAAGGTGGAGGGCATGCGCCCTTACACCCCCCTCGAGATGGCGGGTCGCGAGATCTACATCCGCGAAGGCTGCTATGTCTGCCACAGTCAGATGATCCGTCCGATGCGGGATGAGGTCGAACGCTATGGCCACTACTCGCTGGCGGCGGAATCGATGTACGATCACCCGTTCCAGTGGGGGTCCAAACGGACCGGACCGGATCTGGCGCGTGTCGGTGGCCGCTATTCCGATCAATGGCATGTCGACCACCTGCGGGATCCGCAATCCGTTGTGCCTGAATCGGTGATGCCGAAATACGGCTTCCTCGAACATCGCAAAATTGACGGCAAGTACATCGGTGATGTGATGGCCGCCAATGCTCTGGTCGGGACGCCTTATTCCGAAGAGATGCTGGAAAACGCACAAGCCGACTTCCTCGCTCAGGCTGACCCGGACAGCGACTATGACGGGCTGCTGGAGCGCTATGGTGACAAGGTCAACGTGCGCAACTTCGACGGCCAGCCCGAGTTGACCGAAGCTGATGCGTTGGTTGCCTATCTTCAGATGCTGGGCACGTTGGTCGATTTCTCGACCTTCACCCCGGACGCAAGCCGCTAAAGGAGGATCGTGATGGAAGAATACACAATTCTCAGGCAGTTCGCGGATAGCTGGATGCTGCTGCTGTTGTTCGCCTTCTTCGTTGGTATCGTCATCTGGGTTTTCCGCCCCGGTGCCAGCAAGGAATACAAGGACACCGCCAACATCCCCTTCCGGCATCAAGACAAACCCGCCACATCCAAGGAGGCGCGGCAATGAGCAAGACACCTGAAAAACAGCCGGGTGATCCGAACACAACCGGGCACAGCTGGGACGGGATCGAAGAGTTCGACAACCCGATGCCGCGCTGGTGGCTGTGGACCTTCTACGCCACTATCTTCTGGGGCGTGATCTACACGATCATGTATCCAGCATGGCCCCTGGTCCAGTCGGCCACCGCCGGCGTCATGGGCTGGTCTTCACGGGCTTTGGTCCAGCAGGAGATGGTCGCATTCGAAGAGGCAAATGCACCCTGGAACGCCAAACTGGTGGAAACACCGCTGGAAGACATCGCGCAGGACGCTGAGCTTCAGCAATATGCCGTGAACTCTGGCGGTGCCGTGTTCCGTACATGGTGTGCGCAGTGCCACGGTTCCGGTGCGCAGGGCGCGCCGGGTTTCCCGAACCTGCTGGATGACGCCTGGCTGTGGGGTGGTACGATGGAAGATATCGTCTACACCGTCAGCTATGGTATCCGGAACGAAGAAAGTGACGATGCGCGCTATTCCGAGATGCCTGCCTTCGGTGAAATCCTGGAGCATGACGAAATCACGCAGGTGGTTCAGTATGTCATGTCGCTGAGCAATGCTCAGACCGATGACGCGGCGGCACAGGCGGGCAAGGTTGTCTTCGAAGACAACTGCGTGTCCTGCCATGGTGAAGATGGCAAAGGTGACATCTTCCAGGGGGCACCGAACCTGACCGACGCGATCTGGCTTTATGGCGGTAGCGAAGAAGCTCTGACCGAAACAGTGACCTACAGCCGCTTTGGCGTCATGCCGAACTGGGATACCCGCCTGACCGAGGCGCAGATCCGTGCGGTATCCGCCTATGTCCACCAGTTGGGTGGTGGCCAGTAAGACCTAGAGGGCACCTTCGGGCGGCTGGCCGCCCGAAGGCTGTAGCACCGGCTGTTCCATCTGTTCGCGCGTTTCCTGAACAGCCGGTGCTTTTTTACACTGAATTCCTTTTGTTTTGCCATTCTGTTCTTCGCAACGACGGCTTATCACCCGCGTTCGGGCAGGGCTGACCCGGGGCTGCGACAATTGGTCGGTACTTGGAAAACTGCATGTACCACGTGCAGCTGGTATCGCGCCACAAGCAGATTTTCCGCCAAAATAGGCTCAAAATCGGGTAAAATACCTGATTTCCAGCCTCGGTAAGAAGGGCGGATCTTCAAAAGATGTTTGCTCGATGCGCTTTTTGACCCATGTCAAAGTTCGCCTAGGCATGATCTGGAACAAGACGTCTTCAGAAGACCCATTTGTGGAGCCAGCCAGTGAGCGATTCCGATCCCGCCCCCAGCCTTTACGCCGCGCGTGAGCCGATTTTTCCAAGACGTGTTTCGGGGCCGTTTCGAAACCTGAAATGGATCATCCTCATCGTGACGCTGGGCATTTACTATGTGACGCCCTGGATCAGATGGGATCGCGGCCCCAGCCTGCCTGATCAGGCTGTCCTGCTGGATCTTGCAAATCGACGTTTTTATTTCTTCTGGATCGAGATCTGGCCGCACGAATTCTACTTTGTCGCTGGTCTGCTGATCATGGCAGGTTTGGGTCTGTTCCTGTTTACGTCGGCTCTGGGTCGCGTTTGGTGCGGATACGCATGCCCGCAAACCGTCTGGACGGACCTGTTCATTCTGGTCGAGCGGTGGATTGAAGGCGACAGAAACGCCCGCCTGCGCCTGCACCGTCAGGAAAAGCTTGATTTCCGAAAGGCTCGCTTGCGGGTCACCAAATGGGCGGTCTGGTTTCTGATCGGTTTGGCGACAGGTGGTGCCTGGGTGTTCTATTTCGCGGATGCACCCACGCTGGCCCGTGATCTTGTGACGGGCAACGCGCATCCCGTTGCCTACACGACGATGTTGATCCTGACGGGTACAACCTTCTTCTTCGGCGGGTTCGCCCGCGAGCAGATCTGTATCTATGCCTGCCCTTGGCCGCGCATTCAGGCGGCGATGATGGATGAGGACACGCTGGTTGTCGGCTATCGTGAATGGCGGGGTGAACCGCGCGGCAAAGGCAAGCGGACGGCCGATTCTGAGTTGGGGGATTGCATCGACTGTATGGCCTGCGTGAATGTCTGCCCTGTCGGGATCGATATTCGGGATGGCCAGCAGCTGGAATGTATCACCTGTGCCCTTTGTATCGACGCGTGTGATGACATGATGGCCAAGATCGGAAAGCCACGAGGGCTGATCGACTACATGGCGCTGAGCGATGAAGCCCATGAGCGATCCGGCGAGCCCGCCAAGAATGTCTGGAAGCACATTCTGAGGCCGCGTACGATTTTGTACACCGCATTGTGGGCGCTGGTCGGGTTCGGGCTGCTGTTTGCGCTCTTCATCCGTTCTGACATTGATCTGACTGTTGCACCGGTTCGCAACCCCACTTTCGTCACCCTGTCGGACGGTACAATCCGCAACACCTATGACGTTCGTCTGCGCAACAAGCACGGTGAGGACCGTCTTTTCAAACTGTCATTGGCGGGCGATCCGGCGATGCGACTGGAAATCGAGGGAACCAATATCGATACTGTGAATGTCACGGCGGATACGGCACAATTGACCCGTGTATATATCGTGGCCTCCCGCAATAGCGATCCGGCCGCAGCAGATGCGACACCAGTACGGATCTGGGTCGAAGACCTCAGCAGCGGCGAACGCGCCTACAAGGACACCACGTTCAACGGACGAGGGAACTGATCATGGCCGAACGTAAATTCACCGGAAAGCACGCCCTTGCCGTGTTTGTCGGCGCTTTTGGCGTGATCATCGCGGTGAACCTCGTGCTGGCGTACAATGCGGTGAAAACCTTTCCCGGGCTGGAGGTCAAGAACTCCTACGTCGCCAGCCAGGAGTTCAACGAGCGCCTGAAAGAGCAGCAGGCGCTGGGCTGGACAGTTCGGGCGGAAACCAAAGGCGGCCTTCTGATCCTGCACATCACCGACGAAAGCGGTGCGCCGGTTGAGGTGAGCGAATTGCAGGCCGTGGTCGGTCGGGCAACCCATGTGCGCGACGACTTCGTGCCGGATTTTACGTTCGACGGTACAGCCTATGCCACGCCTGCTACACTGGGCAAGGGCAACTGGAACATCCGGTTGGTGGCGCGTGACGGAAACGGCGCCGAATTCTCGCAGCGCGTCCCGCTTTACGTAAAGGGGTAAGCATGACGGCTCAGCTTTCATCCGGCACAGCAGCCTGCCCGGGCTGCCTTGCGGCCCCGGCAGAACCGGCCCGGCCCATACCGGAGGATGTGCAGATCGCTTTGTCGCTGCCGGGCATTCATTGCTCGGCCTGTATCGCGACGGTCGAGCGTGAACTGAACGCGCATCCCGGTGTCGAAGACGCCCGGGTGAACCTGACGCTCAAACGCGCGATGATCAAAGCCACGCCGGAAACGCGTGCAAGCGATCTGATCCCGGTGCTTGAACAGGCAGGATTCGAAGCACATGAGCTTGATCCGGGGGCTTTGTCCGCAACCCAGACGGACAAGGCCGGGCGTGATCTTCTGATGCGGCTGGCCGTGGCCGGGTTTGCATCCATGAACGTGATGTTGCTGTCGGTGTCGGTCTGGTCCGGTGCGACGGATGCAACGCGGGACATGTTCCACTGGATTTCAGCGGCCATCGCGCTGCCGGCCATTGCGTTCTCGGCCCAGCCGTTCTTTGCCAATGCCTGGAGCGCCCTGCGCGTGCGACGGCTGAATATGGATTTGCCGATTGTACTGGCGATCCTGTTGGCGCTTGTCACGTCGCTGTGGGAAACCGCGTTGAGCGGCGAGCATGCCTATTTCGACGCAGCCCTGACATTGACCTTCTTTCTGCTGGCCGGACGGTATCTGGATTACCGCACCCGTGCCGCGGCGCGATCTGCGGCCGAAGAATTGACCGCGTTGGAAGTTCCCCGCGCCGTTCGTGTCGCCGATGGGGTTGAAGATGAAGTTCCCGTTGCCGAGTTGCGCGTCGGTGATCTGATCCTTGTCCGACCGGGTGGGCGCATGCCCGTGGACGGCCAGATCGTGTCGGGTCAGTCCGAACTGGATCGATCCCTTCTGACGGGCGAGACGGTGCCAGTCTTTGCCGAGGCCGGGCAGGCTGTGAGCGCGGGTGAAGTCAACCTGACGGGTCCGTTGACAATCCGGGCAACGGCGGTCGGGGAAGACACGTCGCTCCATCGTATGGCTGATCTGGTCGCCATCGCCGAGTCTGGCCGGTCCCGGTACACCTCGTTGGCCGATAAGGCTGCCAAGCTGTATGCGCCCGGCGTTCACATTCTGTCGGCGCTCAGCTTTGTTGGGTGGTACATCTATTCCGGTGATTTGCGCACGGCGCTGAACATCGCGGCGGCTGTTCTGATTATTACCTGCCCATGTGCGTTGGGTCTGGCCGTGCCAGCGGTAACCACGGCCGCGTCGGGCCGGTTGTTCCGCAAGGGAATGCTGATCAAGCACGCCACAGCACTGGAACGGCTGTCCGAAGCTGACACAGTTGTATTCGACAAGACGGGAACGCTGACATCCGGCGCACCGGAACTGGTCAATCTGGCAGACCATGCACGGGCCAAGGTCGAGGTCGCTCTGGCGCTGGCCGAGGCTTCTGCACATCCCTTGTCCGTATCATTGGCAAAAGCGGCGCGTGCGGCAGGCATCAAACCAGCAAATGTGCGGGGAGTAGCCGAGGTTCCCGGCTATGGCACCGAGGGCGAATTCCGTGGTCAGCGTGTTCGTCTGGGGCGGGCCGCCTGGGTCGGCGCGGATCAGGGCACAGACACTTCGGCCTGGCTGGCAATCGGCGAGGAAGCACCCGTGGCCTTCCGATTCTCGGACGCGTTGCGCCCGGGCGCCGCTGAGGCGGTGGATGCCCTGCGTGCTTCGGGCAAGCGTGTACTTCTGATTTCAGGGGATTCGCAGGGGGCAGTGCGCGCCTTGGCGGAAAAACTGGGAATTGAGGACTGGATTGCCGAGGCTTTGCCGCAGGACAAGGCAAGACGCATTCAGGATCTCAGCGATGAAGGCCACAAAGTTTTGATGGTTGGCGACGGGCTGAACGATACCGCCGCTTTGGCGGCGGCGCATGTGTCGATCTCTCCGGCCTCTGCGCTGGATGCGGCGCGGGTCGCGTCAGATATCGTGCTGTTGGGCAATGATCTTTCGCCCATTGCGGATGCGTGTGACACGGCCGTCAAAGCCACCAGACGCATTCGCGAAAACTTCCAGATCGCAACCGTTTACAATGTGATCGCCGTTCCTCTGGCCGTGATCGGACTGGCGACACCGCTGATCGCGGCCTTGGCGATGTCGACCTCGTCCATTACCGTGTCCCTGAACGCCCTGCGGTTGAGGTAATCTGAATGGAAGTGCTTGCTTATCTGATCCCGATTTCCCTGTTCCTGGGGGGCGTTGGTCTGGCGGCCTTCGTATATACCGTTCGTACGAACCAGTACGAAGACCCCGAAGGTGACGCGCGCCGGATCCTGAGCGACGAATGGGATGACAAACCCAAACCCTGAACGAATGCCCCATAGAGGCAGAGTTGAACCAACTGCCCTTGAAATTGCCGCAATGCCCGGCTATGTCCGGCCCATCCGCTAGCAGAGAGAACACGCCAAATGGCCACCACCAATCCGATCCAGTTCATTCAGCAAGTCCGTGCCGAAGTCTCCAAGGTCGTCTGGCCGACCCGGCGCGAGGTGCTGTTGACCACGGTAATGGTCTTCATCATGGCGGCGCTGACGGCTGTATTTTTCGCTTTGGTCGATTTGGGTATCCGGGGTGGTCTTCAACTGATCCTGGGTGCTTTCAGCTAGACGGGATCAGCGCGCTGAAACGTCTCTGCCCCCTTGCGCTGCGGGCAATGTCAGAGTAGGTGACGCGGTACTATTCGGAATGGGCGTGTGGCGATTCGGGCTGCGCGCCGCTTTTTATTCCGGATGGCGTGGCAAGATTTTAATGACGGGTGTGTCCGGTACGCTTGATACCCCGAAGACAAACAAGGACGACAGGTTCATGGCGAAACGGTGGTACTCGGTCAGCGTTCTTTCGAATTTCGAAAAGAAGATCGCAGAACAGATCCGCACGTCGGTGGCTGAACAGGGCCTTGAGGACGATATTGACGAAGTTCTGGTGCCCACCGAAGAGGTGATCGAAGTGCGCCGGGGCAAGAAGGTCACGACCGAACGCCGATTTATGCCTGGTTACGTTCTGGTGCATATGGAAATGTCGGATCAGGGGTACCACCTGATCAACTCGATCAACCGCGTCACCGGTTTCCTGGGCCCGCAAGGCCGCCCGATGCCGATGCGCGACGCCGAAGTGAACCAGATCCTGAACCGTGTTCAGGAAGGTGAAGAAGCACCCAAGCTGATGATCAGCTTCGAGGTCGGTGAGAAGGTCAAAGTCAACGATGGCCCGTTCGAAGATTTCGACGGCATGGTCGAAGGTGTGGACGACGAAAACCAGAAGCTGAAGGTTTCGGTTTCGATCTTCGGCCGGGAAACTCCGGTCGAGCTGGATTTCACGCAGGTCACCAAGCAGAGCTGAGGAAACACTCCTCGAGAATTGAAACGCCGCGATGCCAAGGGCAACGCGGCGTTTTTTGTTTGGGTATTCGCTGAAAACGTGTCGACCTATTGCGCCTGCACCATGGCCGCGCGCAAAAGTTGCGGGCGGTCGGTCTGCGAGGGCAGGAACACAGCCTGCGATCCGGCGTCCAGGGCCGACAGGCTCGCGTCATACCACTGCATCGCAAGATCGCGACGTTTCTGTACACCGAAGCCTTCGCGCAGATGGTGGCCAATCAGTTCGCCATAGGCGGGCTCACCCATTGCGACCAACATCAGGGCAGACCCAAGCGCGGCATCCATGTTGTCCTGACGATAGCCAATCGCAAGGCAAACCTTACTTGTCGCGGCAAGGTCTTGGGGGCTGAGGCCCGAGTCCAGCGCCAGCTTGCGCATCTGGGTTTCAGCCTCGGTTTTCGAATTGATAGACAGAGCATCAACCTGAGGCTCCACCATTTCACCATACGAGTCGCATTGAGCACTCACCTGCTCCGGCGTCAGCCCCTGGATATCCTGAATCAGATCTTCACCGCGCGCCATCGCGTAGCTGCGGGCAAGACAGAACTGCTCGCTGAGCGCAAAGTCGGGATCGGACATGTTCGCCAGGGTCGTATAGCCGCCATTGGTAGATGTTTGCAGCATGACCCCGCTACAGCGATTGGCCAGCGACGGGCCTCCGGTGCCGCCGGAAAACAGGCTCGGCAGGCTGGCAGACGTTGTTTCGGTTGTCTCCGGCTCAGGTTCTTGCGGTGTCGCAACCGGAACAGGTTGTGCCGGGGCGGCTTGTGCCGGCGCCTGAGGGGCAGTAGCCAAAGCAGATCCCGTCTGCACCTGACGGCGATACGCCATCAGAAGCGGTTGGCCCGCAAGTTGAGTCGTTGCCTGTCCACCGCTTGTGGCCCAATAGTAGGCTTGCATCAGAAAGTCATACTGATATGGCTGAAAATCATAGCCGTTTACAGGATAACCCATCGAGGCCTGATAGCGTTCGATTGCGGACCGGGTGCCGCGACCCACCTGACCATCGACCCGTCCTGCATTGTACCCGAAGTAATTGAGCGCGGTCTGAGTTTGCGCGCCTTGCGTGGTCGATGGAATACCTGACCGATAGGTGCGGTTCGATGTAGTTGTTCTCTGAGATTTTTTCTTTTGTTGGTCCTTGCCGATTGCGTAACCAACGATCCCGCCGACGACCGCACCACCAAGAAACTCTCCAGCGTCGGCCCGCGCCGTTTGAGGGATGGCAGCAGCAAGAGAAAAGGCGATGCCAAGAGTTAAAGCTAAACGAAGTATCATAATTAACCTCCACCAATAATCACAATTTTTCAGGAGTATAGCACGGTCATCTGCGTTGTGGCGAAGCAAGCGCCAATGTCGCGTTCAATTGCCGGCAAACTGGCGGTTTTACATGTCTTTGCAGATTGTTAGAGGAATTCGAAACTGTACGGACATTCGCGTGTAATCACGCAGACAGCAAGAATCCTCTCAGGGTTTGATTCGGTACAACCAGAATGGTGCGCCAACCACTTGTCATCTCTCCTGATCCCATGTAAACGCCGCCTTTATCGTCTTCGGGCGAGATTCTCTCGTGGGAGGTTGCCGGGGTCGCGATCCCGGACCGGACCACGCAACATAATCTGGGTGGGACGCGTTTCACCCAAGTTGAAAGGAAAACCAAATGGCCAAGAAGCTTGCTGGTACAATGAAACTGCAGGTTCCTGCAGGTCAGGCGAACCCGTCGCCGCCAGTTGGTCCGGCGCTGGGTCAGCGCGGTATCAACATCATGGAATTCTGCAAGGCGTTCAACGCCAAGACCGCAGACATGGAGCAGGGCGCACCTTGCCCAACCGTGATCACCTATTATCAGGACAAGTCCTTCACCATGGACATCAAGACGCCGCCCGCGTCTTATTACCTGAAAAAAGCAGCTGGTCTGAAGCCGGTCGGCAAGCGTAACCGCCCCCGTGGCGCGGAAAACCCCGGTCGTGAGACCGTGGCCACCGTGACCTCGAAGCAGGTTCGTGAAATCGCCGAAGCCAAAATGAAAGATCTGAACGCCAACGACGTCGAAGGCGCAATGCAGATCATCCTGGGCTCGGCCCGCTCTATGGGCATCGAGGTGAAGTAAGATGGCAAAACTCGGTAAACGTACCCGCGCTGCGCGCGAAGCTGTCGCCGGCAAGGAAAACCTGTCGGTTGAAGAAGCAGTTGCCCTGGTCAAAGCCAATGCAACCTCGAAATTCGACGAGACCATCGAAATCGCACTGAACCTAGGCGTTGACACCCGCCACGCGGACCAGATGGTTCGCGGCGTTGTCGGCCTGCCGAACGGCACCGGTAAAGCGATGCGCGTTGCTGTTTTCGCTCGTGGCCCCAAGGCCGATGAGGCGAAAGAAGCAGGTGCGGACATCGTTGGCGCAGAAGACCTGATGGAAACCATTCAGGGCGGCACCATCGAATTCGATCGCTGCATCGCAACCCCGGACATGATGCCGATCGTCGGTCGTCTGGGTAAAGTTCTGGGCCCCCGCAACCTGATGCCGAACCCCAAGGTTGGTACCGTGACCATGGACGTGAAAGCGGCCGTGGAAGCAGCCAAGGGCGGTGAAGTTCAGTTCAAGGCGGAAAAAGGCGGCGTTGTGCATGCCGGTGTTGGCAAAGCGTCGTTCGACGAAGCCAAACTGGCTGAAAACGTCCGCGCGTTTGTCTCGGCTGTTGCCAAGGCGAAACCGTCGGGCGCCAAAGGCACCTATATGAAGAAAATCGCGCTGAGCTCGACCATGGGCCCCGGTGTGACCGTTGATGTAGCAGAGGCCTCGGGCGAGTAAGCCAGACAAATCTGCTGTAAAGTATTGATCCCGGGTGGTGCAAACTGCCCGGGATTTTCATTTTGCCGGGTTCGGTGCGAAGATAAATCGCATGCATTTCAGTTCTGGCAATCGAACGGACCATGGCTATGGAAACTAAGCGCGAACTCCTCCAAAGATTTCTTAAGGGATTAGAAACCGGTGACGCCATGGCGGCAGCGGTTGTGAATGAAGAGAAGTACATCCAGCACAACCCTCAAACTCACGAAGGCAGCGAAGGTATTGCCGACCTGTTCGCAAGGCTGTCCAAAACCTCGCCCAAGGTTACATTCAAAAGGGTTTTCGAGGATGGCGACTTTGCCTTTGCGCATATCGAGTACGATTTCAGTAGCCTGCGCGCCGCGTTTGAGGTGTTTCGGTTCGAAGATGGCAAAGCCGTAGAGCATTGGGACAACATTCAGCCCTTGCGCGGTCCAAACCTTTCTGGGCGTGGAATGCTGGATGGTCACACCGAAGTAACGGACCTGGAGAAGACGGAAGAAAACCGAGCCGCTAGCAGCATGTTTGTCACAGACGTTCTGATAAAGCGCAGGTTTGACAGATTGGCGGACTTTGTTGCAGAGGATCTAAAACAGCACAATCCGGACATGGCCGACGGAATCGTAGCGCTCAAGAACGTGTTGGAAGGAACAAGCGAAAGCGGGACAAAATTTGTCTACAAGCATTTGCATCGGGTTTTGGCAGAGGGAAATTTCGTCCTTTGCGTGTGCGAAGGGGAAAGAAATGGGGTGCATTCCAGCTTTTATGATTTGTATCGCTGGGACGCTGATCGGATCGTCGAACATTGGAACACCATCGAAGCGGTTCCGCCGCGCGAGGAATGGAAAAACGACAACGGGAAGTTCTGACACATGCCCTTGGAATTTGGGTGTTGTATGATCTGAATTGGGTGTAATTTACCCCTTGGAAACCTCCTCTATCTGCCCTAAGAAGACCTGCGGAACAAAGCGTGCGATTCGTCGTGCGCTTTGTTTCGTTTCGTCCAAGACGGTGGGTGGGTCCATTCGGCCCCTTAATTCCCTGCCTGAGACGGGTAAGACCAAAGAATTCTGGGGGTCCCACCCTCGGGCACATTTTGGCCAATCCCGTAACAAGGACCTGAACGCCGGAGCGAAAGTTGCGGCAAATATGAGCCGGGGTGAGATTTCGCCCCTAACTTGGAGAGAACTGTGGATAGAGCCCAGAAAGAGAAAGTGGTCGAGGAACTCGGCCAAATCTTCGAAAGCTCTGGCGTCGTAGTGGTTGCCCACTACGCCGGTCTGACAGTTGCCGAGATGCAGGACCTGCGCGCGCGTGCACGCGAAGCGGGCGGTTCCGTGCGTGTTGCCAAAAACAGGCTCGCCAAAATCGCCCTTGAGGGTAAGCCGTGTGAAAGCATGGCCGACCTGCTGACAGGGATGACCGTTCTGACCTATTCCGAGGACCCGGTGGCAGCAGCCAAAGTGGCCGAGGACTTCGCCAAGGAGAACAAGAAGTTCGAAATCCTTGGCGGTGCAATGGGCGAGAACGCTCTGGACCGCAAAGGCGTCGAAGCTGTTTCGAAAATGCCGTCTCGCGAGGAGCTTATTGCTTCGATCGTGGGCTGCATTGGCGCACCTGCTTCGAACATCGCCGGCGCGATTGGCGCACCTGCAAGCAATATCGCAAGCATCCTTTCCACCATCGAAGAGAAGGCGGAAGCTGCGTAAGCGGTTGGCACTGAATGATCTGCGTGGGGCATTTGCCCTGACGTTGGAACACACACTGTAAACGGAAAGAGCTGATAAAATGGCTGATCTGAAAGCACTCGCAGAAAGCATCGTGGGTCTGACCCTGCTGGAAGCACAAGAACTGAAAACCATCCTCAAAGACGAATACGGCATCGAGCCCGCAGCTGGCGGCGCCGTAATGGTCGCAGGTGCAGCTGGCGACGCCGGCGGTGCAGCTGAGGAAGAAAAAACCGAATTCGACGTCGTTCTGAAGAACGCCGGCGCATCGAAAATCAACGTCATCAAAGAAGTTCGCGGCATCACCGGCTTGGGCCTGAAAGAAGCCAAAGAACTGGTCGAAGCCGGCGGCAAGATCAAAGAAGGCGTGGACAAAGCAGAAGCAGAAGACGTCAAAGCCAAGCTGGAAGCAGCTGGCGCCGAAGTCGAGCTGGCCTAAGCTTGGTCTCAGGTGCATCGCTGATGTGCCAAAAAATTTGGCTGGGTCCGGAGAAATCCGGGTCCAGCCGAACCTGTCTTAGAAAGGGCCTCAAGACGCGAGGCGTTTTCTAAGACACGGTTTTCGGATCGGGAGGCCGCCTTCGGGACGGTGGCCATGAATTGATCCGGACGTGTTGTCTCGATTGTGCAAGATGCCGGGGCCCGACGGTGTCTTTGCCCGCTGAGAACATCGAAAGGTGACATCTGACATGGCTCAAACGTTCCTTGGCCAGAAACGTCTTCGTAAATATTACGGCAAAATCCGCGAAGTGCTGGAAATGCCGAACCTCATTGAGGTCCAGAAATCTTCTTATGATCTTTTCCTGCGCTCCGGCGATGCAGAGCAGCCCACTGACGGCGAAGGCATCAAAGGCGTGTTCCAGTCGGTTTTCCCGATCAAGGATTTCAACGAAACCTCCGTTCTGGAATTCGTGAAATACGATCTGGAAAAACCCAAATACGACGTCGAAGAGTGCATGCAGCGCGACATGACCTACAGCGCACCGCTGAAGGTTACCTTGCGTCTGATCGTGTTCGATGTCGATGAGGACACCGGCGCAAAATCGGTAAAGGACATCAAGGAGCAGGATGTCTTCATGGGCGATATGCCTTTGATGACGCCGAACGGCACTTTTGTCGTGAACGGGACCGAGCGTGTGATCGTATCGCAGATGCACCGTTCGCCCGGCGTGTTCTTTGACCACGACAAAGGCAAGACGCATTCCTCGGGCAAGCTGCTGTTTGCCTGCCGCATCATCCCGTATCGCGGCAGCTGGCTGGACTTCGAGTTTGACGCCAAGGACATCGTGTTCGCCCGGATCGACCGTCGCCGCAAACTGCCTGTGACAACCCTGCTTTATGCATTGGGTCTGGATCAGGAAGCGATCATGGACGCGTATTACAACACCGTGTCCTACAAGCTGGACAAGAATAAGGGTTGGGTGACACCGTTCTTCCCCGAGCGCGTGCGCGGCACCCGCCCGACCTATGATCTGGTTGACGCCAAGTCCGGTGAAGTGATTGCCGAAGCGGGCAAGAAAGTTACCCCACGCGCGGTCAAGAAGCTGATCGACGAAGGCACCGTCACTGATCTGCTGGTTCCGTTTGATCACATCGTCGGCAAGTTTGTCGCCAAGGATATCATCAACGAAGAAACCGGCGCGATCTATGTCGAAGCCGGTGATGAGCTGACCCTGGAATACGACAAGGATGGCGACCTGATCGGCGGTACCGTCAAGGAACTGATCGACGCGGGTATCACCGACATCCCGGTACTGGACATCGACAACGTCAATGTCGGCCCCTACATGCGCAACACCATGGCTCAGGACAAGAACCTGAACCGTGAAAGCGCGCTGATGGACATCTACCGCGTTATGCGTCCGGGTGAGCCGCCCACCGTCGAGGCTGCGTCGGCTCTGTTCGACACGTTGTTCTTCGACAGCGAGCGGTATGATCTGTCCGCTGTTGGCCGCGTGAAGATGAATATGCGTCTGGCACTGGATGCGCCTGACACCCTGCGTACCCTGCGCCGCGAAGACATCGTGGCCTGCATCAAGGCGCTGGTGGAGCTGCGCGACGGCAAAGGCGATGTGGACGATATCGACCACCTCGGCAACCGTCGTGTGCGTTCGGTCGGCGAACTGATGGAAAACCAGTACCGCGTCGGCCTGCTGCGCATGGAGCGCGCAATCAAAGAGCGTATGTCGTCAGTCGAGATCGACACCGTCATGCCACAGGACCTGATCAACGCGAAACCGGCGGCGGCCGCGGTTCGTGAATTCTTCGGCAGCTCGCAGCTGTCGCAGTTCATGGACCAGACCAACCCGCTGTCCGAGGTTACCCACAAACGCCGTCTTTCGGCGCTTGGCCCCGGTGGTCTGACTCGTGAACGTGCGGGCTTTGAGGTGCGCGACGTTCACCCAACCCACTATGGCCGGATGTGCCCGATCGAAACGCCCGAAGGTCCGAACATCGGTCTGATCAACTCGCTGGCCACCTTCGCCCGCGTGAACAAGTACGGCTTCATCGAAACCCCTTATCGCGTCGTACAAGACGGGCAGGTGACCGACGAGGTCCACTACATGTCCGCGACCGAGGAAATGCGTCACACCGTGGCACAGGCCAACGCGACGTTGGATACGGATGGCAAGTTCATCAATGATCTGGTTTCGACCCGTCAGGCGGGTGACTACACGCTTGCCCCGCGCGAGAATGTGGACCTGATCGACGTGTCGCCGAAACAGCTGGTCTCGGTTGCTGCATCGCTGATCCCGTTCCTTGAAAACGACGACGCCAACCGCGCTCTGATGGGTTCGAACATGCAACGTCAGGCGGTTCCGCTGCTGCGGGCCGAGGCACCGCTGGTCGGTACCGGCATCGAGGAAAAGGTTGCGATCGACTCGGGTGCTGCGATCCAGGCGAAACGCGCCGGTATCATCGACCAGGTCGATGCCCAGCGTATCGTTATCCGCGCCACTGAAGATCTGGAACTGGGCGACGCTGGCGTTGACATCTATCGTCTGCGCAAGTTCCAGCGTTCGAACCAGAACACCTGCATCAACCAGCGTCCGCTGATCAAGGTGGGTGACACCGTCCAGAAGGGCGAAGTCATTGCCGATGGTCCATCGACCGATATGGGTGAACTGGCCCTGGGTAAGAACGTGGTCGTCGCGTTCATGCCGTGGAACGGTTACAACTACGAAGACTCGATCCTGATCTCGGAGCGTATCGCGCGTGACGACGTCTTTACCTCGGTTCATATCGAGGAATTTGAAGTCGCCGCCCGTGACACCAAGCTGGGTCCGGAAGAAATCACTCGCGACATCCCGAATGTCGGTGAAGAAGCGCTGCGCAACCTCGACGAGGCGGGCATCGTTTACATCGGTGCGGATGTTGAGCCGGGCGATATTCTGGTCGGCAAGATCACTCCGAAGGGCGAAAGCCCAATGACCCCGGAAGAAAAGCTGCTGCGCGCCATCTTTGGTGAAAAAGCATCTGACGTGCGCGACACCTCGCTGCGCGTGAAGCCGGGCGACTACGGTACGGTCGTTGAGGTTCGCGTCTTCAACCGTCACGGTGTCGAGAAAGACGAGCGTGCGCTGCAGATCGAGCGTGAGGAAGTCGAACGTCTGGCCCGTGACCGGGACGACGAGCTGGCGATCCTTGACCGCAACATCTATGCGCGTCTGCAAGGTCTGATCCTGGGTAAAACCGCTGTCAAAGGCCCGAAAGGCGTCAAGGCAGGGTCGGTGATCACCGAGGAGCTGCTGGAAACCCTGACCCGTGGTCAGTGGTGGCAGCTGGCGCTGGAAGACGAGCAGGATGCACAGATCGTCGAAGCTCTGAACGAGCAGTACGAAGTGCAAAAGCGCGCTCTGGATGCCCGTTTCGAGGACAAGGTCGAGAAAGTCCGTCGTGGCGACGATCTGCCGCCGGGTGTGATGAAGATGGTTAAAGTCTTCATTGCCGTGAAGCGCAAGTTGCAGCCGGGCGACAAGATGGCTGGTCGTCACGGGAACAAGGGTGTGATTTCCAAGGTCGTTCCGATGGAAGACATGCCGTTCCTGGCCGATGGTACGCCGGTTGATTTCTGTCTGAACCCGCTGGGTGTGCCGTCGCGTATGAACGTTGGTCAGATCCTTGAAACCCACATGGGTTGGGCCGCACGCGGTCTGGGTCTGAACATCGATGAGGCGCTACAGGAATACCGCCGTTCGGGCGATCTGACGCCGGTACGTGACGCGATGAAACACGCCTATGGCGAGGATGTCTATGAAGAGGGCATCAGCGGCATGGACGAGGACCAGCTGATCGAAGCGGCCAGCAACGTCACTCGCGGTGTTCCGATCGCAACCCCGGTCTTTGACGGCGCCAAAGAGGCTGACGTCAACGACGCGCTGGTGCGCGCGGGCTTCTCGGAAAGCGGTCAGTCGATCCTGTTCGACGGTCGTACCGGTGAGCAATTCGCGCGTCCGGTCACCGTGGGCATCAAGTACCTGCTGAAACTGCACCACCTTGTGGACGACAAGATCCACGCGCGTTCGACCGGGCCGTACAGCCTGGTGACCCAGCAGCCGCTGGGTGGTAAGGCGCAGTTCGGTGGTCAGCGCTTTGGTGAGATGGAGGTCTGGGCTCTGGAAGCTTACGGCGCCGCCTACACCCTGCAGGAGATGCTGACGGTGAAATCGGATGACGTCGCCGGCCGGACCAAGGTCTATGAGTCGATCGTCAAGGGCGAGGATAACTTTGAAGCGGGCGTGCCGGAATCGTTCAACGTTCTGGTGAAAGAAGTCCGTGGCCTCGGCCTGAATATGGAACTCCTGGATGCGGAGGTTGAGGAGTAAGGGCGCTGCCCTTTCTCCCGTCCCCCCTTCCGCAAGATTTGAGGTAACAAATGAACCAGGAAATCACCAACAACCCGTTCAACCCGCTGACGCCGCCGAAAGTATTCGACGAGATCAAGGTCTCACTGGCGTCGCCCGAGCGGATTCTGTCTTGGTCCTATGGCGAGATCAAGAAACCCGAAACCATCAACTACCGGACGTTCAAGCCTGAACGTGACGGCCTGTTCTGCGCGCGCATCTTTGGCCCGATCAAAGATTATGAATGTCTGTGCGGCAAATATAAGCGGATGAAGTATCGCGGCGTTGTCTGCGAGAAATGCGGTGTGGAAGTCACCCTGCAAAAAGTCCGCCGCGAGCGTATGGGTCATATCGAACTGGCCGCGCCCGTTGCGCATATCTGGTTCCTGAAATCGCTGCCGTCCCGCATTGGTCTGATGCTGGACATGACGCTGCGCGATCTGGAACGCGTTCTGTACTTTGAAAACTACGTCGTCATCGAGCCCGGTCTGACCGACCTGACCTACGGCCAGATGCTGACCGAAGAAGAGTACATGGACGCGCAGGATGCTTATGGCATGGACGCGTTCACCGCGAATATCGGTGCTGAAGCCATCCGTGAGATGCTGGCCCAGATCGATCTGGAAGCCGAAGCCGAGCAGCTGCGCGCTGATCTGGCCGAAGCAACCGGCGAGCTGAAGCCCAAGAAGATCATCAAGCGTCTGAAGGTTGTTGAATCCTTCCTCGAGTCGGGCAACCGTCCCGAATGGATGGTGATGACCGTGATCCCGGTCATTCCGCCGGAACTGCGTCCGCTGGTTCCGCTGGATGGTGGCCGTTTCGCGACCTCGGATCTGAACGATCTGTATCGCCGCGTGATCAACCGGAACAACCGTCTGAAGCGTCTGATCGAACTGCGCGCGCCTGACATCATCGTCCGCAACGAAAAGCGGATGCTGCAGGAATCCGTTGACGCTCTGTTCGACAACGGCCGTCGTGGCCGCGTGATCACCGGCGCCAACAAGCGCCCGCTGAAATCGCTGTCGGACATGCTGAAAGGCAAGCAGGGTCGCTTCCGTCAGAACCTTTTGGGGAAACGCGTCGACTTCTCGGGCCGTTCGGTCATCGTGACCGGTCCGGAACTCAAGCTGCACCAGTGTGGTCTGCCCAAGAAGATGGCGCTGGAACTGTTCAAGCCGTTCATCTACTCGCGCCTTGAAGCCAAGGGTCTGTCTTCGACTGTGAAACAGGCGAAGAAACTGGTCGAGAAAGAGCGTCCCGAAGTGTGGGATATCCTCGACGAGGTGATCCGCGAACACCCTGTCATGCTGAACCGTGCGCCGACGCTGCACCGTCTGGGCATTCAGGCGTTCGAGCCGGTCCTGATCGAAGGTAAAGCCATCCAGCTGCACCCGCTGGTCTGTTCGGCCTTCAACGCCGACTTCGACGGCGACCAGATGGCCGTTCACGTCCCGCTGAGCCTTGAGGCGCAGCTGGAAGCCCGTGTTCTGATGATGTCGACGAACAACGTTCTGTCGCCTGCAAACGGCGCGCCGATCATCGTTCCGTCGCAGGATATGATCCTGGGTCTGTACTATGTGACCCTGGAACGCGAAGGCATGCCGGGTGAAGGCAAGGTCTTTGGTTCGATCGACGAAGTTCAGCACGCGCTGGACGCGGGTGAGGTGCATCTGCACTCGAAAATCACTGCCCGGATCACGCAGATCGACGAGGAAGGCAACGAAGTTCAGAAGCGCTATGAAACCACTCCGGGCCGTCTGCGTCTGGGTGCGTTGCTGCCGATGAACAACAAGGCGCCGTTCGAGCTGGTCAACCGCTTGCTGCGGAAGAAAGAAGTGCAGCAGGTGATCGACACTGTCTACCGTTACTGCGGTCAGAAAGAGTCGGTTATCTTCTGTGACCAAATCATGTCGATGGGCTTCAAAGAAGCGTTCAAGGCGGGCATCTCGTTCGGCAAGGATGACATGGTCATCCCAGGCGACAAGTGGAGCATCGTCGATGACACCCGCAGTCAGGTGAAAGACTTTGAACAGCAGTACATGGACGGCCTGATCACTCAGGGCGAAAAGTACAACAAGGTTGTCGATGCCTGGTCGAAGTGTAACGACCGCGTGACCGAGGCAATGATGAGCACGATCTCGGATGTTGCCAAGGCCGAAGACGGGTCGGACATGGAGCCGAACTCGGTCTACATGATGGCCCACTCGGGTGCGCGTGGCTCGGTTACTCAGATGAAACAGCTGGGCGGTATGCGTGGCCTGATGGCCAAACCGAACGGTGACATCATCGAGACGCCGATCATCTCGAACTTTAAAGAAGGTCTGACCGTTCTCGAGTACTTCAACTCGACCCACGGTGCCCGTAAGGGTCTGTCGGATACCGCTCTGAAGACGGCGAACTCGGGTTACCTGACCCGTCGTCTGGTGGATGTGGCGCAGGACTGCATCGTTCGTGAGATCGACTGCGGCACCGAGCGTGCGATCACCGCCGAAGCAGCCGTGAACGACGGTGAGGTTGTCGCCTCGCTGGCCGAACGTGTGCTGGGCCGTGTGGCCGCTGACGATGTTCTGCGTCCGGGCACCGATGAGGTGATCGTCGCAGCCGGTCAGCTGATCGACGAACGTATGGCCGACACCATCGACGAAGCCGGCGTTCAGTCGATGCGCATCCGCTCGCCTCTGACCTGTGAGTCCGAGGAAGGCGTCTGTGCAACCTGCTACGGTCGTGACCTTGCACGCGGTACAATGGTGAACACAGGTGAAGCTGTCGGCATCATCGCGGCGCAGTCGATCGGTGAACCCGGTACACAGCTGACCATGCGGACCTTCCACATCGGTGGTGTTGCGCAGGGTGGTCAGCAGTCGTTCCAGGAAGCCAGCCAGGAAGGTATCGTTTCCTTCGAGAACCCGCAGATTCTGGTCAACGCAGCCGGCGAAAGCCTGGTCATGGGCCGGAACATGAAGTTGGTGATCAAGGACGAACACGGCGAAGAGCGTGCCAGCCACAAGCTGGGCTACGGCTCCAAGCTGTTCGTCAAGGACGGCACCAAGGTGGCCCGTGGCGACAAGCTGTTCGAGTGGGATCCCTACACCCTGCCGATCATCGCCGAGAAAGCCGGTACTGCAAAATATGTCGATCTGGTTTCGGGCCTCGCTGTCCGCGACGAGACCGACGAAGCAACTGGCATGACCCAGAAGATCGTGATCGACTGGCGCGCCGCCCCCAAGGGCAGCGACCTCAAGCCCGAGATCATTCTGGTTGGCGAAGATGGCGAGCCGGTCCGCAACGATGCGGGCAACCCGGTTCACTATCCGATGTCGGTGGATGCGATCCTGTCGGTCGAAGACGGCCAGAAGGTCGAAGCCGGTGACGTCGTCGCGCGTATCCCGCGCGAAGGTGCCAAGACCAAGGACATCACAGGTGGTCTGCCGCGTGTGGCCGAACTGTTCGAAGCCCGCCGTCCGAAAGATCACGCGATCATCGCCGAGGCCGATGGTTACGTGCGCTTTGGCCGCGACTACAAGAACAAACGCCGCATCAGCATCGAGCCGGCTGACGAGTCCATGGAGACCATCGAGTACATGGTGCCCAAGGGCAAGCACATCCCGGTCGCCGAAGGGGACTTCATCCAGAAGGGTGAATACCTGATGGACGGTAACCCGGCTCCGCATGACATCCTGTCCATCATGGGTGTCGAAGCGCTGGCGGATTACATGATCGACGAGGTGCAGGACGTGTATCGTCTGCAGGGCGTGAAGATCAACGACAAGCACATCGAGGTCATCGTGCGCCAGATGCTGCAGAAGTGGGAGATCCTGGATTCGGGTGACACCACCCTGTTGAAGGGCGAACATGTCGACAAGCAGGAGTTCGACGCGGCCAACGAAAAGACCATCGCCCGCGGTGGTCGCCCTGCTCAGGGTGAGCCGATCCTGTTGGGGATCACCAAGGCCTCGTTGCAGACGCGCTCGTTCATCTCGGCGGCGTCGTTCCAGGAGACCACCCGCGTGCTGACCGAAGCTTCGGTTCAGGGCAAGAAGGACAAGCTGGTCGGCCTGAAAGAGAACGTCATCGTCGGTCGTCTGATCCCCGCCGGTACCGGTGGGGCGACGCAGGCTGTCCGCCACATCGCGCAGTCGCGTGACAATGTGGTGATCGAAGCCCGCCGGGAAGAGGCCGAGGCCGCCGCCGCCCTGGCCGCACCGATCATGGATGATGATATGGTCGGGGATGAGCTGGACGTTCTGGTCGAAACACCGGAAAGCCGCGAATAAACCGCGTCATTCAAAACCAAAAAAAGGCCCTGCGATTTCGTGGGGCCTTTTTTGTTGCCGCTCCAGGTGCGCAATTGTGAACCGTCGTGACAGAGCACAGCCTTTGACCCGATTGCATCAGGCTTGTGGTTCTGCAATCGGTGGTTTAGCGATATTCTGTGTTTTCGGATTATATTGAGCTGAACAATGGACACCAAAGGCAACTCTTTCGAGGACCGTGTGGCACGGATCAAGAAGCGTTCAGAAGAAAGCACACGCAAGTCGCCTCTGCCTCGAACCGAGAGTATCTGGCAACGTCTGGGTTATCCCGCTGCGTTTCTGGGGGCTTTTATACTGGGTGTTATTGCGGTCTTCCTGTCCCGCCTGATTCAATATCAATCGGTTGGCATTCCGGTGCCCGGCAAAGTGGGAACGCAGGATTTCGTCAGCCTCGGCCTCGCAGGCGGGGCCTGCATCATGGTTATGCTGTTTTTGAAAGGTAAACTGCGAGAGTTCGCCGGGGCGCTCACGGTTGGTGCGTTGGTGACGACCTTTTCCTTTCATAATTTCGTGTGGAAATATCCTGTGTTTTTCGAACTTGTATACGGGGAAGACTGGGTTGAGTTTGTAAAAGACACGACAGAGCCTTCCAGCCTGAACCTGTTCGGGACCATCCTCCCATTCGGTTGATGATCTCTGTACCCCGTGGTGCGTTATTGACATCCAGCCCGACTCGGCGGCCAATGCGGGGCGATCAATAGCCCCGGAGCCCGAAGCAGCATGACTCCAAACACCAAAGGCGCTTTGCTGATGATGGGCAGCATGGCTGCCTTTACCTTGAACGATACGCTGGTGAAGGTTGCCTTGCAGGATCTGCCATTGTTTCAGTTGGTGGCCATGCGCGGGTTCCTGGCTGTATTTCTGATCTATGTACTTGCCCGGTCACTGGGCACGTTGCATCTGAATTTTTCGCGCCATGACAAGTGGCTGGTTGCACTGCGCTGCCTTGCAGAGCTGGCGGCGACATTCTTTTTCCTGACGGCGCTGAAGAACATGCCGCTTGCCAATGTTACGGCCATTCTTCAGGCATTGCCGCTTACGGTAACATTGGGTGCTGCTTTGGTTTTTTCCGAACAGGTTGGTTGGCGACGCGCTTTGGCAATCGCCGTGGGGTTCGTCGGAATGCTGCTGATCGTAAGACCCGGGCCAGAGGGGTTCAGCGTGTATTCCATCTATGCGCTGGTTGCAGTGGTTTCGATTACAGTTCGGGACCTCATCACGCGACGCATGTCAGCCGACGTGCCGTCAATGCTGGTTACCCTTGCCACCTCGGTTTCCATAGCGGGGGCCGCGGCAATAGCCTCGGTTTTCGAAGGATGGGTTGTGGTTTCGGCAACGGCGGGTTCCCTGGTCGCGGCGGCGGCCGTGTTTGTGCTGCTTGGCTATTTGTTCAGCGTCATGGTCATGCGTCAGGGAGATGTCGGATTCGTTGCACCATTCAGATATTCCAGTCTGATCTGGGCGCTCGGGTTGGGTTGGGTCGTGTTTGACGAATGGCCTGACAGCCTGACGATGCTGGGTGCTGTCCTGATCGTGGGTGCCGGTCTGTTCACCTTGTTCCGGGCACGTGCGCGTCAGGGCTTGGCGTGACTCCGTCTGACCATGTCCGGATCAATGGCGAAACGGGTTTGAAACTCGAGCTCCTGCTGCCGGGTAAGAGGGTTGAGCGCGACATCCATGTTTCTGGTTCGCGGTGAGTCATTGAACCGGTTCAATCCTCTTACCCACATCGGACTGTCGGGTCGGGTCACAACGGGCATCGCGCGGTTGATCCTGTTATGGGCAAAATTCATGATCGACTTCCGCTGCCCGCCCCGCACGTACATTCCCAGACCGGCAGTGATCAACGGGCGATGCACGCGCGTGGCCTGTATCCCCTCGGAATTGGCGCGGGCCAGATAACCGCAGTTGAAGTCAACGGCGACCATCGCGTGCCTTTCGAACAAGCCGACACATTCCCTGACACAGCCCCGGAACCGCTCGACAAAATCCACGGCCACTGCATCATCATCGTCGTGGCGAAACTGAAGGCAGGGTTGGTCGGGATCGGTCCGTGCCGAATTCAGGACATCCTGCATGACTTTTCTGTGACGCCCCGGAGGTTTCGCGACTATGCGCACCTGTTTCAGCCCACCGGTCAGATCGTTGAGGCGGTCAAATGCCAGCTTGGGCAGGCAGTGGCCGACCACGATCACCAACTGGAAATCTTCGTCGGACTGTTTTTTGAAACCGGGCAGGGCGACCGTCTCGAACAGGCGAAACCGTTCTTCCAACCTGTCGTGCTGGTACAGGAATTGCCGTCTATCTTCGACGCTCTCGTGCGTTGTCTGAAAGCCGCCAATTGCGGGATAGGAAAACCGGCAAAGACCGATGACCTGCATTTTCTCAGCGCGCCGCATATCTGGCCTCGAACGCGTCAGGGTCGATCGAGAACCGTACCCGCAAGTCTTCAGCCTGTTCAGGCGTGAAAGGCGACAACTCGCTGGTATCTTTGCGCGCGTGGTCCGAGTCGTTGAAATCGTGCAGCATCCTGACCCACATGGGCGTGTCCGGATAGCTGACCACGGGCATGAACCGGGCGAGCCTGTTGTGCAACCGGTCAAATATCGTCCGCGTGCTTCCGGCTTGAACATGCATGCCCAGGCCAACGCCCAGCAGCGATCGATAGACCCGAGCGGCCCGAATTCCGTGGGCTTCGCGCCGGGCGATGTACCCTTGATTGAAATCTATACCGACGGACTCGCTCTGCAGCATCAGCCCTGTGTTTTCGACAACAGCAGCGCGGAGGCGTTCTATGAAATCAACGGAAACGGCGTCATCGTCATCATGCCGAAACTGCAGGCACGGCTGATGCGGGTCCGCGCGGGCGGTGTTCAGCACCTCTCGTACAATCTGCTTATGATCCCCTGGTTTTTTTGCAATGATACGGATCTGTTTAATCCCGGCGGTCAGGTCGCGCAGCCGGTCCGCATGGATCTGAGGCAGGCACGTCCCGGTCAAAACAAACAACTCGAACGTCTCATCGGTCTGGATGCGAAAACCGGGCAGGGTGATCGCCTCGAAAAGACGAAAGCGTTCTTCCAGCCTGTCGGGGGCATACAGAAATTGCCGTTGCTCTTCGATCGTATCCCGGTTCAGCCGAAAACCGCCGGTTGCGGGATAGGAAAACCGGCAAAGGCCAATCACTTGCATCTGTAATCCATCAGCAGATATTCGACCCGACTATGCCCTTGCGGCGGTTCAGCCGCAACCGGGACAGCGGCGCGCAGGAATGGCAATCCTACAGGCTGCATTCAACGCGCGCGCCGGGGCGCCGGTATCGTGCTGTTGACACTTGGGCCGACTCCCCCTATACGCGCGTCATCTCGGTACCGGGGGCCGCCCCGTAGCCGATTCCAGTAATGAACTGGTCAAGGCCCGGACAATTTTGCAGTTCGCGCCCTCTGAGAACCAACCGCGACGTTCACCTCGGAATGGGAACGCTCGTGGGTTTTGCGCTTGTGGACGCATAAGTGCAGCGAATTTAGCCGCACGCAACGCGCGTGCATGTCATGTGTGTTGCAAAACGGGGAAAGAACCGGAATGCCAACTATTCAACAGCTGATCCGCAAGCCGCGGCAGCCCAAAGTCAAACGCTCGAAGTCCATGCACCTGGAGCAGTGCCCGCAAAAGCGCGGTGTCTGCACACGTGTCTATACCACAACGCCTAAAAAGCCGAACTCGGCGATGCGTAAGGTTGCCAAGGTGCGCCTGACCAACGGGTTCGAAGTCATCTCGTACATCCCTGGTGAAAGCCACAACCTGCAGGAACACTCGGTTGTTCTGATCCGTGGCGGCCGTGTGAAAGACCTTCCCGGTGTGCGTTACCACATCCTGCGCGGTGTTCTGGATACTCAGGGCGTCAAAGATCGTAAGCAACGTCGTTCGAAATACGGCGCGAAGCGTCCCAAGTAAGAAGGAGAGGCTGATATGTCACGTCGTCACGCCGCCGAAAAACGCGAAGTCCTGCCTGACGCCAAATTTGGCGACAAGGTACTGACCAAATTCATGAACAACCTGATGATCGACGGCAAGAAGTCGGTCGCAGAGCGCATCGTCTACAACGCATTTGACCGCGTTGAGAACAAGGTAAAGCGCGCTCCTGTCGAAGTGTTCCACGAAGCGCTCGACAACATCAAACCTTCGGTCGAGGTTCGCTCGCGCCGGGTTGGTGGTGCAACCTACCAGGTTCCGGTCGAAGTCCGCCCCGAGCGCCGCGAAGCTCTGGCCATCCGCTGGCTGATCACCGCTGCGCGCGGCCGCAACGAAAACACCATGGAAGAACGCCTCGCCGGCGAACTGCTGGACGCCGTACAGTCCCGCGGTACTGCCGTTAAGAAGCGCGAAGACACCCACAAGATGGCCGAGGCGAACAAAGCCTTCAGCCATTACCGCTGGTAATTCTAGAGGCTTATCCAAATGGCACGCGAATATCCGCTCGAACTATACCGTAACTTCGGTATCATGGCGCACATCGACGCAGGTAAGACCACCTGCTCGGAGCGTATCCTGTATTACACTGGTAAATCCCACAACATCGGTGAGGTGCACGACGGTGCAGCCACCATGGACTGGATGGAGCAGGAGCAGGAACGCGGCATCACCATCACTTCGGCTGCGACCACCACGTTCTGGGAACGCACCGAGGACGGTAAAACCGCCGATACCCCCAAGCACCGCCTGAACATCATCGACACCCCCGGCCACGTTGACTTCACCATCGAAGTCGAACGCTCGCTGGCGGTTCTCGACGGTGCCGTTTGCGTTCTGGACGCAAACGCCGGTGTTGAGCCCCAGACCGAAACCGTGTGGCGTCAGGCTGACCGCTACAAGGTTCCGCGTATGGTTTTCGTTAACAAGATGGACAAGATCGGCGCAGACTTCTTCAACTGCGTTCGCATGATCGAAGACCGCACCGGCGCACGTGCTGTTCCGGTTGGTATCCCGATTGGCGCCGAATCTGAGCTGGAAGGTCTGATCGACCTGGTCACCATGGAAGAATGGCTGTGGCAGGGTGAAGACCTGGGCGCAAGCTGGATCAAAGCTCCGATCCGCGACAGCCTGAAAGACATGGCTGAAGAATGGCGCGGCAAGATGATCGAAGCGGCCGTCGAAATGGACGACGACGCGATGATGGAATACCTGGAAGGCAATGAGCCCGACGTTCCGACCCTGCGTAAACTGCTGCGCAAGGGCACACTGGAAATCGCGTTCGTTCCGGTACTGGGTGGTTCTGCGTTCAAGAACAAAGGCGTTCAGCCGTTGCTCAACGCTGTGATCGACTATCTGCCCAGCCCGCTGGACGTTGTCGATTACATGGGCTTCAAACCCGGTGACGAGGAAGAAGTTCGTGACATCGCCCGTCGTGCTGACGACAACATGGCGTTCTCGGGCCTGGCGTTCAAAATCATGAACGATCCCTTCGTCGGTTCGCTGACTTTCACCCGGATTTATTCGGGCGTGCTGAACAAGGGTGACTCGATCCTGAACTCGACCAAAGGCAAGAAAGAGCGCATCGGTCGTATGATGATGATGCACTCGAACAACCGGGAAGAGATCGAAGAAGCGTTTGCAGGCGACATCATCGCGCTGGCGGGTCTGAAAGACACCACCACCGGTGACACCCTGTGTGACGCGAAGGATCCGGTGGTTCTGGAAACCATGACCTTCCCCGATCCGGTGATCGAGATCGCGGTCGAGCCCAAAACCAAGGGCGACCAGGAGAAAATGTCTCAGGGTCTGGCCCGTCTGGCCGCCGAAGACCCGTCCTTCCGTGTGGAAACCGATCTGGAATCGGGTCAGACCATCATGAAGGGCATGGGCGAACTTCACCTGGACATCCTGGTGGACCGTCTCAAGCGCGAGTTCAAGGTTGAAGCGAACATCGGTGCACCGCAGGTGGCCTATCGTGAAACCATCTCGATGCCGGTCGAGCACACCTATACCCACAAGAAACAGTCGGGTGGTTCGGGTCAGTTCGCCGAAGTCAAGCTGGAGATTCAGCCCACCGAGGCGGGCGAAGGTTATTCGTTCGAAAGCCGCATCGTTGGTGGTGCCGTTCCGAAGGAATACATCCCCGGTGTTGAAAAAGGCATCAACTCGGTCATGGACAGCGGCCCTCTGGCTGGCTTCCCCGTGATCGACTTCAAGGTTGCCCTGCTGGACGGTAAGTTCCACGACGTTGACTCGAGCGTTCTGGCGTTCGAAATCGCGGCCCGTATGTGTATGCGTGAAGGCATGCGCAAAGCTGGCGCGAAGCTGCTGGAACCGATCATGAAGGTCGAAGTGATCACTCCGGAAGAATACACCGGCGGTATCATCGGCGACCTGACCTCGCGTCGTGGCCAGGTGTCTGGTCAGGAACCGCGCGGCAACGCAATCGCGATCGACGCGTTCGTTCCGCTGGCAAACATGTTCGGCTACATCAACACTCTGCGTTCGATGTCGTCGGGCCGTGCCCAGTTCACCATGCAGTTCGACCACTACGATCCGGTTCCGCAGAACATCTCGGACGAGATCCAGGCGAAATACGCATAAGCGAAGATTTGAGGGAGCGTGGGTATCACGCTCCCTTCATTACCGAAAAAGGAGGCCATCATGGCAAAGGAAAAGTTTGAGCGTACAAAACCGCACGTCAACATCGGCACGATTG
>NZ_JAEDOT010000011.1:0-87321 GCF_017872595.1 Ruegeria sp. HKCCSP346 | reverse complement strand
TTTTTTTTTGGGAAATAGGGGAGTATCCGGATTAGCTTTACCAGGAAGGGCGCAGACGTCCGATTTGGATCGTTGAAGGCAGCTTGGATTCGACGCTCAGTGATAGCCGCTTTTTAGTCTGCTACGCCCCCCTATTGCGCGCATTTGTGAACCACATGTGTCAGGGGTCATTTGGCGTTAAGGGTCGGTAATACGCTCGAAGGAGGAATCAAAATGAAAGACTTAAAGCAAACAAAGCCATGAAGAACTCGTATGTCTTCATTCGCTTGGCTTTACCTCTGCTGATTTTTTTAGGGGTTCTCATATTCCGAGACGCTCTCGTGGATTTTCTGGAGACTACGACTGGTAGTTTAGGTTTCATGCTGCGTTTAATCGGGGGCATTTCAACCGTTTGGGAAAGAGCTCTGCTGTTTGTATTGATTGTCCTGGCTTTGGGTGCTGTGATCTTCCTGCTTTCCCGTTTCTTACCAAAACGCATCAGGTCACTTGCGTTGTTTGTCCTTGTCGTGGCGGGCGTCAGCTGGGCGTTGTATCCATGGACGGGACGTGACGCAGTTGTGCTTGGCGTTGTCAGCGGTGGGGTTTTGATTGCGAATTCCGGGGTGTTCTGGGCGCAATATCTTCGTAAGCCGGTGTCCGCCAGATTAATTGATGCAGTGATGATCTGCGCGGTTGGTCTGGCCGAAATATTGTTTCCGCGCCCCTACTATCTTTGGATAAGATGCAAGCTTGGTTCAGATGCACCACGCAAAGAGCCCGGTTTTGGACGCTACATTCCTGGTGTTGTTGTCGCCTCTGCTCTCATCGTTGTTTTTTTTCCTTTTCCGAGGTTGGCAGAAATTGGACAAAACCTGTTTATGTCCCCTCAGGCCAAAGTCATTTTCGGCCCGCGTTTCGGAATTTACACAAAGTACGATATAACTTCGATGGTGTTTGATCCTGTTTCAGGTCAGCTTTTTTTATGCGGAAACGGGACAAATACGTTGCTGGTGCTGCTCCCCGAAACTCAAGAGGTAAGCGATACGGGGATCATAACCGACAAAACTCAATTCTGTGTTTTTGACCCTGGCCGCAGGCAAATATCTTTCGCCAATCGGGCTGCTGAGAAGTTGGTTTTAGTGGATGTTGAAAGCCGCAAGATCGTGTCCGACCGTGCGTTGGGAACGTTGCCCCCTGGGGAAATTATTATGGGTTACAATTCTTCGGAAAACGTTCTTATTGCAGCGTCCGAAGCCGCAGAACGGGCGGAAGATATAGACTCGGTGCAAATATTCGATGCCAATAGCCTGGCGCGCAAGTTGACACTGGACGTGGATCCCGGAAATCTGATCACCCATCCTCTTAAACCAATTATGTATGTGAATTTTTTCTTCCGTGATGAAGGCGTACATGCTTTCAACCTGAGGAATGGAGAGCTGCTCGCCAGCAGTCCTTCGGACGACCGCAGTGACCGATCTACGGTTGACGTTTCACGAGAAGAATTGCTGGTGACCTCGCCGGTGCACGCGCGTATTCAGGTCTTTGATACGACCACTTTGGCATCAAAGAACAGCTTTCCCACTGTATTTGGCGCGCGCGGGTTGGCATTGGATGCAGAGCGTGACCTGCTTTTGGTCGGAAGTATATTGACGAACCAGGTTGACGTGGTTGATCTGAAGACTCGAAAATCTCTGCGGCGTTACAGGCTTGGGCCCTGGCTGCGCGATATCGTCATCGATCCCGAGAGCGGGACAGCCTATGTTTCTTCGCGCTTTGCGGTTTATCAATTGAATTACCTGGAGTGATTTGCCGTCGGAATGCGCAATCCCACCGAGTGTTCCGAAGGTATAGACACCCCCGCCGACCACAAGACGGTCACATCTTGACCAAGCGCCCGTCTGCCACCCTGATCCCCTGCTTTTCAAAGACGTTGCGCGTGTCAAAGACCAGCGCGGCCTCGCGCGCGACCAGACCATAATCCGGGGCGCTGTGATCGGTGATTACGGCCACCGCCGCATAGCGTTTCAGGTTGTCCGCCGTCAGTGGCTGGGATGTCCGGCCCGCAAGCTGCGGGTATTCGCCACCTTCGGGCAGGCGGGGGAAATACGGATCGTGATAGTCAATCTCGGCCCCCAGCTTTTCCAGCTCGTCCAGCAGCACCAGCGCCGGGCTGCGGCGGGTATCCTCGACATCGCGCTTATAGGCGATGCCCATCAGCAGAATGCGCTGTCCGGTCAGGGGGTGCCCGGTTTCCGCCAATGCAGACCCGTTGCGCGCGGCCAGTTCCGCCGCCATCCGTGCCGCCAGCATTTCCGGCACCGCGTCATTGCTGGCGCGGGCCAGATTGATCAGCGGCGTATCAGATCCTGCATCCGCGGCGCGCCAGGCCAGATAGGCCGGAGACACCGGGATGCAGGCCCCACCAATTCCAGGACCGGGATAGAAGGGCATAAAGCCGAACGGCTTGGTCGCCGCAGCCTCGATCACTTCCCAGACATCCACGTCCATTGCTTCAAGCGCGGTCTTCAATTCATTGACCAGCGCGATATTGACGGTGCGAAAGCTGTTTTCGACCAGCTTCACCGCTTCGGCCGTGGCGGCCGAACTGACCGGTACGGCGCTGGTGACGATGGCGCGATAGAAATCCTCGACCAGTTGCCGCGACAGCGGATCGTCGGCGCCGACCACCTTGGGGATACTGTGCGTGTCGAACTTGTCATTGCCGGGGTCTTCGCGCTCGGGCGAGAAGGCCAAAAAGAAATCGGAACCTGCCCGCAAACCGCCCGCTTCGAGGATCGGCTGAACCAGCGTGGTCGTGGCGCCGGGCCAGACGCTGCTTTCCAGCACCACCATCTGACCGGGGCGCAGATGCTGTGCGATGGTCTGCGCGGCGGCGGCGACAAAACGCATGTCGGGATCTTGTGCGTCGGTCAGCGGGGTCGGCACACAGATCAGGATGATATCGGCCTCGGCCAGTGCTGCGGCGTCCTGCGTTGCGCGAAAGCGCCCACTCTCCACCGCGTGTGCGATCCGATCCGGTGCCAGATACGAGATGACCTGACCCCCCTGATTGATCCGCGCCACCCGGTCGGGGTTGAGATCAACGCCGGTGGTATCAAACCCTTCATCATAAGCCGTCAGCGCCAGCGGCAGGCCAACATAGCCCAGCCCGACCACGGCAACCCGCGCATCGCGCGCCGCGATAAGCTGCTTGAGGGACTGATGGTGCGAGGTTTCGTAGTTCATAATCTATCCTGATCGTACAAAGTCACACTGAATTAAAATTAGCTTAGCAGATTGGAAACCTTCTCTCTTCATCGGATAGGACAGATCGGGAACGAAGCCAACTAATTTGTCGTTCCCGGCAAAGACCCGGAATGGGTGTTTCCAAAAACAAGGCAGTCTTGAATCAGCGTGCCGATTGTTTTCGCATATGCTCGATCCATTCGTCGAAGGAAACACGAGGCACATACCCGATCTGATCCTGTGCATATCGGGTTGAAACCTCTGGCTGACCGGCAAAAAGTCTGCGTCCCGCCATGTCAGGCATCACGGGCCGGGGTTTTGCCAGCCGGGCCTGAACGGACCGTGCCCAGTCTGCGGCGGCCTCGACCCGGCGGCGCCCGACAAGGCGGCGCAGATGCGCGCTGAGCTGCCCCGCCAGAGAGGGGCCTGCGGGCGCATTGCCATTGGGCGACGGGGGCGGGGCCGGGTTCGCAGCCGGATCAATCCGCACCTCTCCGCATCTGGCAAGGCGGGCATAGCCTTCGAAAAACGTCTTCCACCCCAGCGTGTCCGGTCCGCTGATCAGGTATCGCTCGACCCCGGTCCGGGGTGATGAGGCCGCGCGCAGGGCGGCCTGTACCACGTCATCGACATGCACGGCCGGGCATTGTCCGGGCGGGTCGGGCAGGATGATGCCGCCCCTGCGCATCATCGCCAATGGCCCGTTGGTCCAAAGTGCACTGCCGGGCCCATAGACGATGGTCGGCTGCAAGATGGCGGCGTCGCATTTCCCCTGCAACAGTCTCTGTTCCATCGCAATTTTGGCACCGCGATAGCTTTGCACATCTTCCGGCGTGATCGGGTTGCGTTCGGTGATCGGCCCGTTGGGCCAGCTGTCATAGACCACGGCGGAACTCAGATGCACGATACGGTTGCAAGACCCGTCTTCGGCGGCTTTGGCAAGCGCGTCGAAGGCTGCAAGGTTGTCCGCGCCGGAGGCCCGGAAATCATAAGCCAGATGAAACAGAGCCGCCGCACCGTCCAGCGCCTGCGTCAGAGCCGGGCCAGGGTGCAGCGGGCAAACCAGTGCCTTTGCTCCGGCCTGTTCCAACGTGGCAGCCCCGTGGCGTGTGCGCAGCAAGGCGGTCACGTCACATCCCAGTTTCAGCAGCGCATCGATCAGGCGCCGGCCGATAAAGCCGGTGGCGCCGGTCACGACCACGCGCTGGCCTGCAAGCCCGTCGCCGGGGCGGGGGTCCACGTGTTTTTCGGTCATGTCCGCAGGTTCAACATTCTTAATGCGTTGTGCAACAATTCAGCCCTTTTTCCAAAACTGTGCAGGCCCGGCCTGTCAGCGCACCATAGCGGTATCTACCATTTGGTGGCCACCGATCCCTATGCTAAGCCTGTGGCATTAGAGTGGATTCTGTTGGTACGAGGGTTTTTCATGCAAATTTTGATCACGGGCGGGGCCGGTTTTATCGGATCACATCTGGCCGAGCGCCTGATTGGCAATGGGCATGAGGTGACGGTGCTGGATGACCTGTCCACCGGATCGCTGCAAAACCTGTCTTCCGTTCAGGATCATTCCGCCTTTCGTTTTGTCGAAGGCAGCGTTCTGGATGCCACATTGGTCGAGGAACTGGTCGGGGCTGCTGACGCGGTGTTTCACATGGCCGCCGCGGTCGGGGTCAAGCTGATCATGGATCAGCCCAGCCAGTCGATTGCGACCAATGTGGACGGCACGCAGAACGTGTTGCGCGCGGCCCTGCGCCACAAGCCCCTGGTCTTCATCGCCTCCAGTTCCGAGGTCTACGGCAAGGCATCGAAGTTCCCGTTCAACGAGGATGACGACCTAACGATTGGCGCCACAAGCATTCTGCGCTGGTCTTATGCCTGCGCCAAAACGCTGGATGAGTTCATGGCACTGGCCTATGCGCGCGAGGTTGATCTACCGGTGATCGTCCTGCGCTTTTTCAACACGACCGGTCCGCGCCAGACCGGGCGTTATGGCATGGTTGTTCCGAACTTCATCGAAGCGGCGCTGACGGATCAGCCCATTCAGGTTCATGGCACCGGCGAGCAATCGCGCTGTTTCAGCCATGTGGCCGATGTGATCGAGGCGCTTGTGCGTCTGCTCGATGTCCCCGAAGCCCGGGGGCAGGTCTTCAATATCGGTGGTGAACAGGAAGTGACGATCCGGGGGCTGGCCGAAAAGGTCATCGCGATGACGGGCTCAACCTCGGAAATCCGGCTGGTGCCTTACGAAGAGGTCTATCCCGAAGGGTTCGAAGACATGGCCCGCCGTCTGCCCGATGTGTCCAAGCTGCGGCGGTTCACCGGGTTCAGCCCGGCGCGCACGCTGGATGATATCATCGCCGATATCATGGCCGAGAAACGCGCCAAAGCCTACGCATGAAGAGCCAAACACGATGACACCGGGACAAAGAGTTGAAAAGCTGGTGCGCGACACCGCGACCGTGCTGCTGCCGGACCGGCTGCGCAAATGGATCCGTAAACAACAACGGTTGCACAATCTTCAGTCGGTGCCGGTTGGGTCGGTCGATTTCGGCGGCTTACGGCGATTGTCGCCGATCAGTGCCGTGTTCGGGCAGGATCGCGACCTGCTGACCATCGAACGCCATTACATGGAAGAATTCCTGCAAAACCACAGCGACGATATCCGTGGCCGGGTTCTGGAATTCGGCGATCCGGCCTATACGAAGAAATTCGGCGGTGACCGGGTCACGCAGGCGGATGTACTGAGCTATGTCGAGGGCAATCCACAAGCGACCATCGTGGCGGATATCACCGATGCGCCGCATATTCCCGACAACAGTTTCGACTGCATCATCATCACCCAGACCCTTCAGATGATCTTTGAGGTCGACAAGGCGATTGCAACGCTGGAACGCATTCTGAAACCCGGTGGCGTGGTGCTGTGCACCTCGCATGGGATGACCCGTGTGGCGCGGCGCGAAGGCGTGGATGACTGGGGCGAATACTGGCATTTCACCAGCCAGTCCAAGCGCCGCCTGTTCCGGGCGGTCTTCCCGGCAGAGAATGTCGAGGTGTCGACCGTTGGCAACGTCTTTACCTGCATCTGCAACCTGCACGGCCTTGGGGCCAGTGAAATTGCGCCCGAAGAACTGTCCACCCATGATCCCAACTATGAAATGCTGGTTCTGGTCCGGGCAGTAAAGGCGCAGTGAGCGATCTTGTCATAGGGTCCGGGCCTGCCGGGGTTTCCGTCGCCCGGGCCTTGCTGGCGCGGGGGCGAAACGTCACGATGCTGGATGTCGGGGTGGAATCAGGGCCCGGGGTCACGGACCGGGTGCAGCAGATGTCCCGAACCCGCGCCGAAGACTGGAGTGCCGAGGCGCGTACAGCCTGGATGGAGCCTCAGTTTCAGGCCCCGGAGGGCGAGGTGTGGCGCTATGGGACAGGTTATGCGCTGGCCTCATCTGCGCGTACACTGGCGGAAGGGGCGGATTGGTTTGCTTTGCGCGCGTCGCGGGCGGCGGGCGGGCTGTCCAATGTCTGGGGCGCTGCGGTTTTGCCGTATCGGCAGGCGGATATCGACGACTGGCCCATAACGACCGATGATCTTGCCCCACATTACAGCGCGGTGGCGGACATAATGCCTGTGTCCGGGCAAAAAGATGGGCTGCAAGACCTCTTTCCCGCCTGCGATATGACAGGTCGAACTCCCATTCCGCCAACCGCGCAGGCCGAGATGCTGCTGGCCCGGTCCAGGCAGAAGGCGAAGGCATTGCAGGGGGTGGGAATGCATGTCGGTCTTGCGCGTCAGGCGGTTGGACCGGGATGTCAGACCTGTGGATTGTGTCTGCACGGGTGCCCGTGGTCGTTGATCTGGTCGGCTCGGCAGGCGCGTACAACACTGCAGGCAGAGCCGGGCTTTACTTACCGCGCGGATCACGTGGTGCGGCAGGTCCGCGAGGAAGGCGACGATGTTGTCGTCACTCTGGCAGATGGCAGCGATGTCCGCGGAAACCGGGTGTTTCTGGCCGCCGGGGTGCTGGAAAGCGCGCGTATCCTGTTGGCGTCACCCGGCTTGCGGGGCAAGGAGCTGGTGTTGAAAGACAGCCAGCAGGCCTTTCTGCCGATGCTGCACCGCTGGCGGGCACCCAGGCGGCCCGATGTTTTGCCCTATCAGACGCTGCCGCAGCTTTTTGCCGAACTGGATGACCCGACCGTGTCGCGGCAACTGGTTCACGCGCAGATCTATACCTGGAATGAATACTATGCCCGCGATCTGAAACAGAACTATGGCCGCCGGATACCCGGCAGCGGGCCGCTGCTTGAGGCGCTGGCCCGACGTCTGATCGTGGCGCAGGTTTTCCTGCATTCCGATCATTCGCATGAAATAGCCTTGCGTCTGGCAGAGGATGGGCGGTTACGCCCGGAACTGAACGAAAACCCCGCAACCGCCGAGACAATGCGCGCCGCGCTTGCGCGCTATGGCCGGGCCTTGCGGGGGCTTGGTCTGACCAGCCTGTCTTTTGCAGCGCGGTTCGGGGCACCGGGGGCCAGTTTTCATGTCGGAGGTGATCTGCCGATGTCGGATGACCCGGGCCCGGGTGAAAGCGATGTGCTGGGGCGCCCGCATGGCGCGACGCGCATTCACGTCGTTGATGCCTCTGTCCTGCCGACTATCCCCGCGACGACAATTACATTCAGTGTGATGGCGAATGCCCACCGGATCGGAACGCTTGCACCCGAAGCCTGACACTCAGTTGATGGGCAGCACCCTGCTCAGCCCGCTTCGCACGCCGCGCATCAGTTTGCGGGCCGCCAAATAGGCCCCGCCACGCCCGGCAAGATGAGCCTGCCAGCGGGCGATGTCGGTGAAATAGAACATCTCGAGCCGCGGCAGGTCGTGTATATCATCGCCCGCTTTTGCCACGCCCAGCCTTGTGCCGACCGAGGTGTCGTAGTGCCGGGCGATCTGTGCGCGTACATTCGGGTTCGACGCGCCATAGGGCGGGGCGAAATGCCGGACGGGTTGACCAAGCCGGGCGGCAATATCCTGACCGGATCCGCTGACTTCATCCTCCAAGGTCTCTGCATCCAGCGTCGACAGATCGGGATGGCTGACACTATGCGCCCCGAAGCAAACCCCCTCACCGGCCAGTGTTTCGATCCGGTCCCATTCCATCAGCGGGCGGGGCGGGATGTTGCCCCCGGCCCAGCTGTCGGCGCCACCCATCAGGCCCGAGGGCAGATAGACGATCGGGCAGAAGCCATGTTCGCGCAGGATCGGCCAGGCGGTATCGGCGAAATCCTGGAACCCGTCATCGAAGCTGATGATGACCACACGGGGGGCAGGCGGGTTGGCCAGCGCGTCCGGCGTCACCACCGGCAGGCCGGACGCCGCCAGCGCCTGCATCTGTGCCGCAAAGATGTCGGGTGCGATCGAGGTTGGCCCCGGCGCGTCCGAGATCGAATGATACATCAGGATATCGGCCTGCCAGGCGGGCATGGTCAGTCTTCCACCACATGGGTGGCAAAGACCTCACGATAGCTGTTCCATTTCGCGCGGTCGATATTGCCCTTGTCGTCGATGCAATCCGCCGCGCCATAGGCCATGGCAAATGCGTGGTGCGTATTATCATGGGCGAACAGGCCCTGCCGTCCAAATACGAGTAATCCGTCCAGATCTGAGAGCCACTGATCAACCGTATCGAACCGGTCTTCATAGCCCACATCGTAGACCGGATAGGCATGGCTCAGCCGCCGGGTTTCGCAGCGGCGCACCGGCACGGTGACGGGCAGGCCCAGTTGCCCCAGCCATTTGGTGAATTCTTGCCCCAACTCCTCGTTGGACATGGACCACCATTTTTCATCCGGGTCGCAGGGCAACTCGGCGCACAGAACGGTGACGCCCTTCGGCGCGCCACTGGCGTTATAGTTCTTGGGCTCGGACATGCGGCTGATCGGGATCGACAGTTCCGGGAAATAATGCGCATCGAACTCGGTGAACTGGTCTGTCTCCAGCACCAGATACAGCAGGATCATGCCGCGGAAGCGGATGGCGCGGGCGGCCTCGACCACCTCTGCCGGAGGGTCGCTGATCAGGCGCGTCAACCCGGTCAGCGGGATGGTCGACAGGATCAGATCGCCGGTCAGGTGCCGCTCGCCCTCTTCGTCGCGGATCGTCAACCCGGTGATGCGATTGCCGTCCCGTTCGATGGCGGTGATTTCGGTATTGAACAGGAAGGTGGCGCCATTGGCCTCGGCACTGTTGCGCATCGCGTCCGAGATTTGCCCGAACCCCTTGCGCGGATAAAAGAACCGCCCCGCCGTTTCACTGCGCAGCCCCGGCAACAGGCGCAGCATCTTCATCAGGATCTTGCCGACCGATCCGCTGCCCACCCGACGTTCGGCCAGTTTCACCGCCAGCTTGTCCGGATCCAGCCCCCACAGCTTGCGCACGTATGGGAAATAGAAATTGTCCGAAATCGTCGGCCCCAGCCCGTCATACAGCACGGTCGAGAATGTCTCGGGGCCTTCGCTTTTCTTGCGGAAGGGTTTCAGCACCATGTCGCCGATCAGCGACGCGGCAAAGGGTTTGGGCAGGCGCATTAGCGCATCGGTCAGTTTCAGCGGAAAGTGAATCCATTTGCCGCCCAGCCGGATGCGCCCGTGGCGGGGGCGCAGCAGCAGATCGTCACCCAGCAGGGATTTCACATCGGCCAGAACCTCGGGCTCTGCCGCCGGATGAAACCTGTGCGAGCCGTAATCACAGATCACGCCCTCAATCGGGAATGAGGCCGAATTGCCCCCGGCACTGGGCGCGCGTTCGATCACGGTCACTTTCGCCTGCCCGGTCAGGGCATGGGCTGCGGCCAGACCGGCCGGCCCGGCGCCCAGAATGATGATTTCAGGCGTGTCGCCGCCATTGGGTCGGGAAACATCCGTCACTTGCACTCTTCCTTTTGGGAGTTTGCCGGGGTGCTGAACCGCATTCCGGACATGGTCAGAACCAGCGCGCCAAACCCGCCCGCTGTAAACAACACAACCTGCCAGACCAGCCCGGCGGCCACGACAGCTGGGACGCTGGCGCCGAAGGGGGCCAGGAAACCGGCTAATGTGGCTTCGCGCAGGCCCAGCCCGTTCAAAGACACGGGCAGCACGGCGATGATCTTGGCCAGCGGCCAGGCGAAGATCCATGGCCCGGCGGCCACATCAACACCCGCCGCCAGGGCCAGCCACCAGGCCAGCAGGACCAGCAGCAACTGGATCAGCACAGATGTGATGAAAGCGACTGCCAGCGTGCCGGGTTTGCGGCCCATCCCGGCCAGTGCATCGGCCAGACGATGGGCAAACCCCTTGCCGGGCAGGGATGGGGCATAGCGCCAGGGCAGGGGCAGCAGGCGCGGCAAGGCGACCATACCCGCCAGCGCGGCCAGCAGGATCAGCGCCACTGGCCAGATCATATGCCCGCCCGCCGCGCTTTCCCATGTCAGGACCAGGCCCAGACAGGACAGGGTCAGCAGCGCCACCATGTCGATCAGCCGGTCAACGGTTGCGCCCGCAACAACCTGCGCGCCGTCCTTCATCGCCGCCTGCGCCAGACCGGCCCGCACCGTATCGCCGCCAATTGCACCGGGCAGGCACAGGTTGGCGGCGAGACCGGCAAAATGCGCCCGGATGGCCAGCAGGGGCGAAAGCCCCCGGTTCAGCAGCAGCCACCATTTCAGGGCCGCGCCAACATGGGCCAACAGGAACAGAACGAACACGGACAGGAAGACCCAGATCGGGATCGCCCTCAGCGCTGTTACGATTGCGTCGGCCGGCAGAATCCAGAACAGGATTGCCAGCACCAGAGCCGACCCGGCCACCCGGATCAGCCAGCGCCGTTGATGTGGGTCGGAAAGCATACCGCCGCTCATGTCACGGTCTGAGATGCAGCCGCGAGATCATGTCGGCGATCAGCCCCAGCGACCAGATCATGATCGCCGCCAGGAACGAGAACACCGCCGTTTCGCTGAGGTTCCAGTAGAACATATCGATAATGAACTTCACCGTGCCCAGCGTGAAAAACGCCAGCCCCAGCGGAATGAACACCCGCAGCGGATTGAACAGCGTGCTGATGCGCAGGATCAGGATGATGAAGTTCAGAAAGTCGATCGGCCGGATTTTCGATTTGCCCACCCGCTTGCCGTATTCGATCGGCGTATAGATCATCCGCTTGCCGTTCGAGGTCATGCACAGCGTGATCGTGGTGGTGAAGGAAAAATTCTGCGGCAAGAGCGGCAGGAACGGGATCAGCTCGGATTTGCGAAACACCCGCAGGCCGGAATTCAGATCGTTGATCTTGCGCTCGGCCAGGAACGAGGCAAAGGCGAACAGGAATTTCTTGGCGGGCCGGCGCAGCAGCGGCACGTTCTTCATCGCCGCGCCCCGGTCGCCCACGACCATGTCCTGATCGCGGCACATGGCCAGCATTCCGGGCAGGTAGCGCGCGGGATAGGTGCTGTCGGCATCCAGAATGGCCACATATTCATGCTGCGCCATCCGCACCCCGCGCTTGAGGCTGGCGCCATAGCCGGAATTGACATCATTGAAGGTGACGGTGGCACCGCTGGCCTCGGCCTCGGCGCGGGTGTTGTCCTGGCTGGCATCGTCCACCACGATGATCTCGTAGGGAATGCCCAGCGGTTCGAGATGGGTGCGCACGTCTTCGACCGTGTGGCGGACGGCGTTTTCCTCGTTATAGGCGGGGATGACCACGCTCAGGCTCATGCCGGCGGTTTCCGATGCGATCAGCTCTTCGGGTGTGGTGCTGTTCGTCTCCATCGGCTCTGCGACTTTGTTCATGAAAATGAAAACCTTTTATTCACTCAATAATCCCTGCCCCAGCCCCCGCTGCAAGAATTGCGTGGCGCATGGAACGCGACGGGCATAATTCCCTGTATTGCGTATAGTATTCGAACACGTACAGACTGAACATAGACAATAAATTTGACCAAATTCGACCGTTAAGGCGTCAAGTTTGCAATTGCGCATACTGTGCGCAACAGGTGTGAGTGTTTGAGCCATGTGTCCATCGGCACTTGGCGGGGTTCGGGCAACAGGAAGGAAACGGGTGTCAGGGCGGCAGAGTTTCAGCAGCGGAGTTGCCTGGATGTCGGCCGGTATCTGGGTCGAGCAGGCGTTCAATTTCATCATTTTTGCCATTCTTGCCCGTATTTTAGGGGTCGAGGCCTTTGGTCTTCTGGCGATGGTTGCAGCCTTTGTGCTGTTTTCTGAATTCCTGGTCCGTGAAACGATTTCCGACATTCTGCTGACCCATGAGGCGCTGTCACCAGAGCGGTTGAACTCGGTTTTCTGGCTGTTGGCGCTGCTGGGGTGTGTGTTGACGGTTGCGCTGTATCTGGGGGCGGGGCCGGTCTCATATTTCTACAATGAGCCGGTTGCGCGCGAATTGTTGATCGGATTGTCCCCAACGGTGCTGATGATTTCACTGACGGCGGTGCCGGTTGCGATCCTGCGCCGGGAAATGCGGTTCCGTGTTCTGGCCATCCGTGCAGCGCTCGGCGCGGCGGTCGGAGGGGTCGTGGGCATTGGCATGGCGCTGTCCGGATACGGGGTCTGGAGCCTGGTCGGTCAGCGGCTGGCGATGACAGCCACCAATATCGTGATGGCCTGGGGGGCGGTCTCCTGGCGCCCGGCATTCCATGCGTCGCGGGATCACATGCGCAGGGTCTTGCATTTCAGTCACCGGATTCTGGGCCTGCGCGCGGCCGAACTGGCTGCGGTGCAATCGCCTGCGGTGATCATCGGCGCGATGCTGGGGCCGGTTCCGGCGGGGTATTATGCAATCGCCTGGCGCGTGATCGAGACCGCCTCGTTCCTGATTATCACACCGCTGCGCACCGTGGCGCAGCCTGCCTTTGGTGCGGCGGCGCGCGATGGTGGTCCGGCGACGGATTTGCTGATCGACGTCATGCGCCTGACCGGGTTTCTGGCCTTTCCGGCCTTTGCCGGGCTGGCGGTTCTGTCGGAACCGGCGCTGGTGCTGCTGTTCGGTCAGAAATGGGCTCCGGCGGCTCCGGTCCTGAGCCTGATGTCGGTGTTTGGCATGTATCTGTGCGCCGAAAAGGTGCAGCAGACCTTTTGTCTGGCGGCCGGTCAGCCCGGTCGTCTGGCGGTTCTGTCCTGGGTCGAGGTGGCGCTGGCGGCGGGGGTGATTGTGGTGCTGGCCCCGTATGGGTTGCCGGTCGTCACAGCCGGTTTTGTGGCTGTCTTTCTGCTGGTCTGGCCGCTCAAATTTGCCAATCTGGGGCATATTGCCGGGCTGTCCGGGCCGGCTTTGATGCGGCAGCATCTTGCGCCGCTTCTGCTGTCAGGGGGGGTGGTGGCGGCCGTGCAGGGGGTCATGTGGCAACTGGACGGCCTGTCCCCGGCTTTGCTTTTACTTGCCGGTACGGTGACGGGTGTTCTGGCCTATGGTTTGCTGGCTTTTCTGTTCCAGCGGGACAGGCTGCGCCTGCTGGTTTCGATGCTTGGGCCGCAAGGCGGGCACCTGCCTGCGGCTGACACTCAAGGAATTGAGAGATAGATGAAATCGTTACGCATTTTGATGTTCACCACATTTTATCCCCCCTATTCCTTTGGCGGTGACGCCATCGGCATTCAGCGCATGGCGCGGGCGCTAGTGGCGCGCGGGCACGACGTGACGGTGGTGCATGACGAAGACAGCTATCTGATTCTGGGCGGCAAACCGCAGCCCGAAGGCACCCCTGACGGGGTGCGGCGGATCGGGCTGCGCAGCCGCAACGGCATGATGTCGAACCTGCTGACCCAGCAACTGGGCCGTCCGGTTGTCCATGCTGCCCGCATCCGCGAGTTACTGGCCGAGCGGAAGCCGGATATCATCTGGCACAACAACACATCCCTGATCGGCGGCCCCGGCCTGTTGCCGATGGGCGAGGGGTTGAAAATCTATGAAGCGCATGAACACTGGCTGGTCTGCCCCACCCATGTTCTGTGGCGGCATGGGCGCGAGCTGTGCGATGAGCGCCAGTGCCTGCGCTGCGTGTTGCAGCACAAACGTCCGCCGCAGCTCTGGCGGTATACCGGTGCGCTGGACCGGGCGCTGGATCACATGGATCTGATCATTGCCAAAAGCGAATTCAGCCGCGCCAAACATCGTGAATTCGGCCTGCGGCAGGACATGCAGGTGCTGCCCTATTTCCTGCCCGACCTGGATCAGAGCGCCTTGCCGGAACCGGCGGCGCAGGAACGCCCCTATTTCCTGTTTGTCGGGCGGTTGGAAAAGATCAAGGGGTTGCAGGATGTGTTCCCGGCCTTTGACCGCTATCCCGACGCGGATCTGCTGATCCTGGGTGATGGTGACTATGCGGATGAGTTGAAGGCACAGGCCGCAGGCAATGACCGGATCAAATTCCTGGGCCGCAAGACGCCGGACGAGTTGAACGCTTACTATCGTGGCGCACTGGGGCTGATCGTGCCCTCGGTCTGTTATGAAACCTTCGGCATCATCCTGATCGAAAGCTTCCGGCTGGGCACGCCGGTGATCGCCCGGCGGCTGGGTCCGTTCCCCGAGATCGTGGAGCGGGCAGGGGGCGGGGAACTGTTCGAAACCGAAGATGATCTGATTGCAGCCATGCGCCGTTTTCAGAACGGAGGTGCCGCGCGGGATCAGATGGCAGCAGCGGCGCGGCAGGGGTTTGAGACGCTCTGGCGTGAAGATCAGGTATTGGGCCGGTTCGGCGCGGCTTTCGCGCAGGCCGCGCATCGTGCAGGGCGGGCCAATCTGGCCCATGCCTTGGAAGCTGGTGCTTTCGAGAACGGCGCGGCGGATTGACCGGGGGTTATCCCCGCCCGGCCAGTTGCCGGTACAGCTTTTCAAACCCGCTATGCACATGGGCTGGCGAGAACCTGTCTTCTGCACCGCGCGCCGTGGCATTGGCGCTTAGCCGGTCATATTCGGCGCGGTCGATGCAAAGATCGCGCAGCGCCTGAGACAGGGCATCAAGATCATCGACCGCACACAGGCGCCCGACATCGCCATCCACCAATTCACGCACACCGCCGCAATCGGTGGCGATCACCGGCAGCCCGGCGCGGAACGCCTCGACAATTGAAATCGGCAGGGCCTCCCACCGGGAGGTCAGCATATAAAGATCCGAGGCCGCGAGATAGGTGGCGACATCCGAGATCACCCCGGGGAAACGGATGATGTCGGAAACCCCGGCCTGTTCGGCCCAGGCTTCGACCTGGCCGCGCAGCACGCCTTCGCCCCCGACGATGATCCGCAGACCGGGCAGATCCTGCCGCACACGCCGGGCCACTTCGATCATCGCGTCGAGGCCCTTTTGGCGGTCCAGACGGGACAAGGACAGAACCAGATGTGTGCCATCTGCGCCCAACAGTTCGCGCCGCAGGGCATCCGCAGCTGCCGGATCGGCGGGCGGGTTGGGACGTACCCCCAAAAGCATCACCCGCGCCTTGTCGGGATCGACCTGGCGTTCCAGCAGGGATTGCATGACGGTTTCGCTGGGGCAGATCGCCAGATCGGCTTGCTGTCGGCAGGCGCGGGCCACCGCGTTGAGACGGTCGGGCGACGAGCCGTGATAGGTCATCACAATGGGAATTCCCATTCCCAGACTGGCCAGACGAGCCGTCAGAAGCGGGGCGGTTTCATGCGCATGGATGATATCGACCTTATGGTCCTTGAGCGCCCGGCGCAGGGTCAGGGCCGAACGTACCAGCCAGTACATTCTGAGGGCCGGGTTGAGTTTGCCATTCGCACTGTGGTCGCTGACCCGGTCAAGTTGCAAAGGTACAAAGACACTGCCATCCGCGGTCTCGCCAAGCTCGCCGGGGGCACCAGCCTTGATCACCTTGTGCCCATGCGCCATCAGGGACCCGCCCAGATCGGTAATGTGGCGCTGAATGCCGCCTCCGAATGTGAAAAACGAGCACATTTGCAGGATGCTGAGCCGTTCCTGAAACGCCTTCTCATTCGTCAGAGGAAGTGTTGTTTCGTTTACCATATCGGTTGCCCCAGCCGGAACGTGACGGTTTTTTTAGTGCCATCGGGTTTTGTCAGACGGGCTGTGATCTGGTTGGCCGTGTCATTGGGGGTGATGCGAAAAGATGCCTGCGCCTTTTCACCGTTCCGTACCAGTTCGACGGGCTGCTCTGCCCCCCCATCTGTTGCTATTGACGCCGCAGTGATGCCGGGTTCCCCAACCAGCATTTCGACATCAAGCGGGGTATCGCGGCGCAGAGGTGCGGGCAGGATCAGATAGGCCACCGCAGCAGGTGCGTCGGTCGGGAAGACCCCAGCTCTCGGGTAGCTGCCCGGCCCAAAGCGCTGATACGCGGTCAGCAGGATACCCAGAACGATCAACAGATAGATCCAGCGGGACAGCCCCAATCCGCGCCAGATGCGCCGGATCGGGCCGTATTGTGCGGCCTCAGGAGCCAGCCGGGCCGCAAAGATCAAGGCGCCCGTCAGGGCAACGCCGGTGGCCACGAAGCCTGACAGAACCCAGAGACCCAATGAGAACGCACCACCCCAGGTGCCGAAATGCAATGTGTTCATCAATGCCTTCCAGCGTGCGAAGCCGCGTGTATCATCCGGGGTGAACGCGCCGAGCACCTCAAGGGTCACTGGATCAACCGATACGCTGCCCCATCCACTCGTCTTCGCAAAACCGACCACGGGGCCTTCAAAGGCAAAAGTGCCAGCCGGATCTCCCGGCAGCACCATGACAAGCGGCTCCAGGCCCGGCAAGGCGGCAACAGCGTTTGCCTCGGCCTGTTCAAGGGTGTCGGAACTGAAGCCGATAGGCAGGGCGGTGTCACGGGGGGAAGTGGGCTGAGGTTTTGGGGTTGTGCCTTCGATTCCCAGACCGCCGAGCATGAAATAAAAGCTGGTGATTGCAATCAGGATCAGAAGCGGCGCTGCCCAAAGGGCCGTTAGCCGGTGCGTGGCGCCGACCCAGGATCTGAACCCCCCGGAGCGTTTGGGCCAGCGGAAAAACCCTTTCCAGAAACGTCGGTAGGTAATCAGCCCGCTGACGATCTGATACAGCAGCAGAACGGATGTTGCCGAGATCAGGATGAAGATGGGGCGTTTGGTGGTCAGGAACGTATCATGCAGATCGCGCAGAATGTCGCGAAACCCGCCATCCCTCGTTTCGTAAACGACTGCTCCGGTCACCGGGTCAGTCCAGAAGCTGATGTTTTCGCCCCAGCCGGTTCGTCCGAAGGTTCGATCTGCGAACCACGGGGCGGGGTATTTTTCGATGACAAATACAGCGCTTTCGGGATGGGCGGTTTTAATGCCGTCATGGATTTCCGCAAAACTGGCCGTCCGGTCTTCTTTGGCAATGGTGGTCCAGATTTCCGGCCGGGCAATGGATTCAACCTCGATGCCGATGACAAGCACTGCCCCCGTCAGGAACATAAAGGCGAAGAAGATCGACAGGTGCAATCCCAGGCGGGTGTGCAGGGAAAATAGCCAGTTGCGAAAGGTTCGGGTCATCTGAAACGCTGACAGCTGATAAATTTACCGGCACACTAAATGAAACTGATGTTCAAGAAACAAGGGGTCGGAGAAAACTGACTGTTGTGAATGCGTGAAATCGGCAAAAGATGTGGCGGTGTGCGCACGTTATTGCAAAATATTCCTGTACTTTGGGCGATGTGCGAATCCGATACAGCACCGGGTGATACAATCGTTTCCAACTTGGAGGTTGGGTAATTGGTGTCTTCAGATTTAGAACAAAATCGCAAAACAATTTCCATTGTTTCGCCTTGCTACAACGAAGAAGACAATGTGGCGAATTGCTATGAAACCGTAAAAGCGATTTTTGAGGAAAAGCTGCCAGGCTACAGGTGCGAGCATATCTTTGTCGACAATGCATCCTCCGACCGGACTGTCGAGATCCTGCGAGAGATCGCTGAAAAAGATCAGAATGTGAAAGTTGTCGTAAACGCCCGCAACTTTGGAGTGTTCCGATCCGCCTTCAACGGGTTGCGTTATGCCGAAGGGGATGCCGTGGTCGTCATCCTGCCGGTGGATCTTCAGGACCCGCCGGACATGATCCCGGAATTCGTGCAGTTATGGGAAAGCGGTTACGATGTGGTGGCCGGTGCCCGCACCACCCGCGAAGAGGGGATCGTGATGCGCGCGGCGCGCGGCATCTTCTATACGATCGTCAACCGGCTGTCCGATGTCTGGCTAGAGCCATCAGTGGGTGAGTTCCAGCTTATTGACCGCAAAGTGCTCAATGCGGTGCTGTCGCATAACGACCACTACCCCTATATCCGCGGCATCATCGCCAGTTGCGGGTTTCGCCGCATCATCGTTCCGTATGTGTGGCGGGCCCGCAAAAGAGGTGTTTCCAAGCACAATCTGATGGCGCTGACCGATCAGGCGCTGAATGCGATCTTCTCTTTCACACGTGCCCCAATGCGGTTCTGCACGCTGAGTGGTCTGGTGATTGCCATCAGCTGTATTCTGTTTTCCCTCATTTCAGTGGTGTTCTATTTCTTCAATCCGGATTTGGCTCCACGGGGAACCACGACAATCATCGTCGCGCTGTTCTTCCTGTCAGGTATCCAGATGCTGTTTATCGGCATGTTGGGGGAATACATAACCTCGATCCACAATCAGGTGCGGGGCGGTCCGATCGTCACTGAACAGGAACGCATCAATATCGAAGGTCCTGCACGGGACCCGGCGATTGTCAAAGACGAGCATATGGCATGAATATGCGTTCAGGTCGGGTGATGTGGCTCTTTGCCGGGGCGATGGCCTTGTGCGGCAGCTCGGCCTGGGCTGCGGACCTGCCGGGCAGCAATGCCACATTGGCGGAACTGCGCCTTTGGTATGCGGCCGTGGTGATTGCTGCGTTGCTTGTGGGGGGTGTTTTCCGGCAGTGTGGCCAGTTTCTTTTTGGCTTGCTTGGCGCGGCGCTGCTTCTGGGCAGTGCGGCCCGGTTGTGGTTGACCCAACCCCTTTGGTTTCCACGGCTCGAGATTTCCGCGAACCCTCCTGAAAACCTGATCATGCTGGCGATACTGGCGGGGCAGACGGTGTTGACGGGCTTTGTGCTTGTGCGGCCGCAGGGAAGGGCGGCCATAACGGGCCTGATGGCAGAAGCAGGACGGTGGCGGCTGATCCTTTTGCTGGGGCTGGCTGCGGCCTTTTGCGTTTCTGCGACGCCGTACGTGGCTTACGGGTACTATCTGGCCTTCGGTTTGCAGATCGGGATCGGCGGTGCGCTGAACCTTGTGCAGATGGCGACGCTGGTCGCCGTTTTCACAGTTGCCGGGCCTGACCGGGCACCCCGCATTCCGGTGGCTGCCCTCGCGGTCTTTGCAATGCTGGCCAGCGCGGCTCTGGCCTGGGCGGCGTTCGACCGCGTGCCTCATGTCGAGGATGAGGTGGCATATCTGTTTCAGGCGCGTACCTTTGCTGCGGGCGTCCTCGGAAGCCCGGCCCCCCCCGCAGCGGCGCAGCCCGCATTGGAATATTACCTGTTCGACATTCGCGGCGATCAGTGGATCGGCGTGCCGGCACAGGGTTGGGCCATCGTGCTGAGCCTGGGCGTGCTGGCCGGGGCGCCCTGGCTGGTCAACCCCGTGCTGACCGGGATCTCTGTCTGGCTGGCGCATGGCATCGTGTGCCGTGCCGTCAGTCGCGAACGGGCCGATCTGGTGGCGTTGCTGATGGCCACGTCGCCCTGGGTGCTCGCCGTCGGTGGCACGCTGATGGCACATTCCACGACATTGGTGATGGTGCTGCTGGGATGGTGGTGTCTGCTCAGGGCTGGGGAGGGGTCAACGCGCAGGGATGTCTTGCTTGCGCTTGTTGCGGGTCTGGCTTTGGGCTGGGCCTTTGTCACCCGACAGCTTGATGGGTTGATCATAAGCGTTTTAACCGGCCTGTGGTTGCTGCGGCGCCTGCCGGGGGGGATCGGACAGGTGATCGCCTGCGCCTTGGGCGGTGTTCTGTCGGGTGGCGTCTTTTTACTGCTCAACCTGATGATCACCGGAGACGCGCTGCTGACCCCGCAAGCGGATTACCTGAGCCGGTTATGGCCCGACACGCAGAATGCCTATGGGTTTGGTCCCAATGTAGGGCCACCGGCCGAGAGCTGGGGCGCGCTCGACATCTGGGTCGGGCACAGTCCGGCCGAGGGTCTGCTGAATCTGATCAATGGTTTTGCCGCGCTCAATTACGAACTTCTGGGCTGGACATTCGGGTCCCTGGTTCCGGTCTGGATTGCGTTCATATGGGGCAGAAAGCTGACCGGGTTCGACCGGGCTATGCTGGTGGTGTTCGCGATCCTTGTGGGGGCCCTGTTTTTTTACTGGTTTACGGGCACGTTCTATCTTGGGCCGCGCTACTGGCATACGGCTTTGTTGCCGGCGCTGGCTTTGGCGGCGGCCGGGATCGAGACCGTCCGGGACCGGCTGCCCGAACGGCATCGTGGCCGCCTGCACTGCGTCATCCTATTGCTGTGTGCGGTGTCTGTTGTCAGCTTCACCCCATGGCGGGGGGTGTCGAAATACAATGGGTATGGTGGCTATACCGGTGACATACGGCGGCAGGCTGCCGGGCTTGGAAACTCTCTGGTCTTTGTTTCGACACAGGGCGATATCGGGTCTGCACTCTATCTCAACGATCCGTTCCTGCCCGAGGGCAAACCGATTTTCCTGCGCGATATGGGCCCCGAGCAGAACGCAGGCATCATCGCGGCCTTCCCGGGCCGCGACGTTGTCTATCTGGGGGATGGCGAATAGGCCCAGCCCAAAGCCAGACCTATTCGGCTGCGTGTTGGCTTTCGCCTGACACGAAGTTGCGCCGGAAATCATTGGCGAACATCGTTCGGGTAAACCGGCCCAGCCCCGAGGCATGTTCGCCGAAGGTTTCGATCCGTGACAGCAAGGTGGTTTTCACCCTTTGATCGACCTGGGTCTGGAACTCGCGGGGGGCATCGAACTGGTAATCCTGCAGCACGCCCTGATATCCCGAATTCCTCCAGGCCTCGACATCGAAAGACGAGCTCCAGACGGGTTCGTGTTCCAGGGTTTCCGAGAAGGGCACATGCAGCATCACGGCGCTGTAGTAATTGATGATCGTGTCGAGCATCTCGTGCGCTTCGTGGTCGTCCTTGTCCAGAAGGTCGCTGATGGCCCGTTTCAGGAAATCAAGTGCTTCGTCCAGCACGATGAACCGGCCAATCATCGAATATTTGCTGAGCAGATTGCCCCCCAATTCGCCGCTGATCAGGTCGTCATAATTTTCCTGCGCCCAGGCGACGCAGTCGGCGCGGGTTTCAAACAGCTCCTGCTGGTTTTCCTCCAGATAACCGGCCACCGCATCCCGGAAGGGTTTGGGGGCCTGATCGAGAATGTCCTGCATATGCTTGACGATCAGGAAGGGCCGGATGCCACGGGACCGCGCCAGCCGGAAGGCTTCTTCGAAATTGTCTTCGTAATAGAAGATCGTCAGCAGCAGATGGAAAACACGGGTGTCCAGATAATCCTGGAACGAGAAATTCTCGGACTGGACCACCATTTCCTCGGTCTCGACCACGGTTGGGCCGGTATATTTGCCCAGGCATCGGGCAACCACGCGATGGAGGGTTTTGAAGCCGAATTTCTCGCGGCTGTCGGGGTTGGCCAGCGGTGCGCCGTGCAGCAGCATCAACTGGTGCGCCGCGACCCGGCTGACGCCGGTTTCGATCAGCTGATCGACGGCATCCATGAAGGATTCCCGGGTCTCACCCGGCATGCACAGGATCAGCTCGCCATAGGATTGCATGCCCTTTGAATGCAGCTCCTGCTGTACCTCGGCATAGGTGTCCAGGCTGATATTGTCGCGTTTGATGTTCTTCAGAACTTCCGGATTCAGAGACTGAACCGACGAGGTCATCGGCAACCGGCCCTTGGCCTTGCGCATCACCTTGATGATCCGGTCGCCGCGGTTCTTGCCCGTGGTTGTCCGGATGTATTTGGGCCAGTCGTACCGATCCATCAGATGGCCCAGGTAATCGGCCACCTCTTCGTCCTGCACATACATGCCGAAATTGTCATCCGCAAAGCACAGCGGGCTGGCATGGTTGATGCGGGCGACGACGTAATCCAGATCGGCCTTGGTGCGTTCAAACGAATGGCGGAACACCTTCGAGTTCGATTTGACCGCCGAATTGCAGAACGCGCAGGTGAACGGGCAGCCCCGTGCCAGTTGCATCAGTGCAAACAGGCCGGTGTCGAAGAACTTGTCCATCAGCCCGGCCAGATAGGGCGAGGGGATTTCATCCAGATCGCGGATGCGGGGCGGCTCGGCCCCGCGCAGGATCTCTCCGGTTTTTGGGTGCACGTAAAGCGCGCCATCGACGGCCTCTTCCCACATGCCTTCGCGTCGGGCGCCGACATCGATGAAGCGTTGCAGCGTGCTGAGGAACGCGCGCTCGCCCTCATAGGTGGGGCCGCGCACATGCATGTCGATCTGTGGCATGGTCCGGATCCAGCTGTCCTGCTCTTCTTCGGTCAGCGGAAAGTTGGGACCACCCATCAGGGTCAGGCTGTTGGGATTGACCGCCTTGACGTAGTCGGCAAAGGACAGGGCCAGATGGTGGTTCCAGGAATAGCTGGAAAAGCCGACCACATCGGGCGGAGCTGTGTCGACGGCCGCTTTGAATTCCTGCGGATCACGAAAGATCGCGACCTCAATCGGTGTCGGGCTTTTTGCATGAGCCTGGGCATAGGTTGCAAGATTTCCAACACCCAACGGGTAGGTGTCCGACGTGGCAGTAACGAGGTTATGTCCAAGATCAGCAAGATAAAGACGCATTGACGATTATCCTTCCAGCACTGGTACCAAATACATTTAACAGTCCATATCCTACTATATATCAGATGGACCGGTTACGGATCGAAAGTGTTTATGTCTGTAGTTTTGAGGCATTATATCAGACCTCCTGCTGCCACGGGAAGCGATCGGTCAGCGCCCGGGAAACAAGGATGAATGCCAGAACGGCCGCGGGCAGAACCAGCAGGCCCTGTGCAAGGATCGGATGCAGTCCCGTGCTCAGAAGAGCTTCGAGCGAAAAGGCGTTGAAAACGTAAACCATGACATATGCCAGCAGGTAGAAGGGCAATTTCCTGAACCCTTTGGTGTCGAATACGATCCGGGCGTGGGTCATGAAATTCCACAACACGCCGATGACGAACGAGATCGCAAGAGCCGCCTGTGCGGGCAACCCCGACAGGCTCAGAACCGAGAAAACCGCATACCCGAAGGCCGTATTCACGATGCCGACCAGGGCAAAAAGCATGAAGGATTGCTTGCGTAGAAAGGATGAAGATTTCATACGGCCTCCTCCCTTGACCGAAGACACCGGGCGACTCCGGAAGCAATGTCATATTGTGGCATAAAACCGGTCTCGTCCCGCAACCGGGTCACGTCCGCCGCCAGCCGGGGCGGATCGTCCGCTGCGCGGGCGATGGTGCCCAAGCGGATCAGATCGGGCCGGTGCATCTGGTTTGCCACCTCTGCAATCAGGTCTCGAACCGGGGTCGCCGTACCGCTGGCGACATTGACCGGGCCGGTCAGATCGCTTTCCAGCACGCGCAACAAGGCGCGGGCAAGATCATCGACATGCAGGAAATCCCGCTCCTGCCGCCCATCGGTGCAATCAACCGGCCGTCCCGCCCCGAGGTTTGACATCAGATCGCCAAACAGTCGCCCCGGCGGTTCATCCGGCCCGTAGACAAAAAAGATGCGGGCCCATGCCAGGGACAGGCCAAGCGTCTGCTGGCCCGCGCACAGTGCCAGACCGGTTCCGGCCTTGGCCGCCCCATAAAGGGTGCGTGGGCGCAGGGGGCTGGTTTCGATCAGCTCCGGTACCGACCAGTCATATTCAGCACAGCTTCCGGCGCAGACCGCGCGCTGGCCTCCTGTGCGTGCAAACTCCCGCACCAGATGCAGGGTGGCGGCCATCCAGTCCAGATTGGCCCCAGAAGTCCAGCGGTCGCGCGCGCCGTCATGCCAGGCCAGATGCACCAGATAGTTGGCGCGGGCTGTTTCAAGGGCTGTCGTGATGGCATCGGGGTCCAGCAGATCGCAGGTGATGTCGCTTGCCGGGTTGCGGCCCAGCGTCACCACCTCGTGGCCCGCCTCTGTCAGAGCCGTGGCTGTCGCGCGCCCGATCAATCCGGTTGCGCCCGTCAGCAGAACCCGTGCCATCAGCTGATCCTGATCTCTGGCACGGCCGTTACGAAGCGGGTGCCATGTGCCTTCAGGTCGGACAGTTGATCCGTGACTTCGTCCCGGATGTTCCAGGGCAGGATCAGCACGTAATCCGGCGGCGTCTCGCGCAGGGCTTCGACCCCATGCACGGGGATATGGCTGCCGGGCAGCAGCGTGTTCTGCTTGGCCGGGTTGCGATCAACGCAGTAAGAGATCAGGTCGGGGCCGATCCCGGCATAGTTCAGCAGCGTGTTGCCCTTGGCGGCGGCGCCATAGGCGGCAATGGTGTCACCCCTGGCATTTGCTTCGCGCAGGAAGCCAAGCAGCCCGTCGCGCAGCGCTTCGACCTGAATGGTGAAATTCATATAGCCCTCAGGTCGGTCGAACTGCGCCGCAGCCTCATCCGCGCGGACCTTGGCCAGACCGGGCCCTTCGGGATGGCTGGCACCCTCAAGACAGGCGAACACCCGCAGCGAACCGCCATGGGTGGGCAGTTCCTCGACGTCGAAGACACGCAGGCCCGCCTTGGCAAAAATCTTTTCCACCGCCAGCAGCGACAGATAGGAGTAATGTTCGTGATAGATCGTGTCGAACTGCACTTCTCTGATCAGGTTCAGAAGATGCGGAAATTCGACCGTATAGACCGCATCGCCGGTCAGAAGCGTGGCGATCCCGGCGACGAAATCGTTGATGTCAGGCACATGCGCCAGCACATTGGCCGATGCGATCAGCGCCGGAGGTTTCTCGGTCGCGGCCACCTTGCGGGCCAGCGCCTCGCCGAAATAATCGACCAGCGTGCGCACGCCTTTTTCTTCGGCTGCCGCCGCCACGCTGCCCGAAGGTTCGATCCCCAGAACCGGGATGCCTTTCTCGACGAAATACTGCAACAGATACCCGTCATTCGAGGCGATCTCGATCACCAGATCATCGGGTCCCAGATCAAGCCGGTCGACCATCTGTTCGACATAAGCTTTGGCATGGGCCAGCCAGCTGTCCGAATAGCTCGAGAAATAGGCGTAATCGGCATTGAAGATCTCATCCGCCGGTACGGCGTCTTCGACCTGTACCAGATAGCAGTCGTTGCAGACCCAGGCATGCAGCGGATAGCGCGGACAGGCCGTGCCCGCGCGCTCGGGCGGGACATAGGAATTGGCCAGCGGCGAAAGCCCCAGATCGACCAGCGTCTGGGTCAGGGCTGCGCCACAGCTCCGGCAAGCGGGGTGTGTCATTGCGGCATCCTCCAGCGCAGATCCTCGCTCAGTGTGCCTGTGCGGATATGCTCTTCAAGCGCTTTCAGCCGCATCAACGGAGATGACCTGAAATCGGCATCGCCAAAGTTGATATCGTTCAGCAATTGCAACAAATCCCGGATGGTGCCTTCAAGCGTCTGCACCGGCTGATGTTCGGGTGCCAGTTGTTTGTAGAGCGAAAAGTCGACCTTGTAGGACCGGTTGTCGGGCGAGGCATCGGGATTGATCGAGTAGCTGGCCCCGGGGACCGCTTCGGCCACGGCCTGCGCCAGATCGCGGATCTGATAGTTCCACACATCCGATCCAGCGTTGACCGCAAGCCACTGCCCCCCGGCATCTTGGGTCCGGGTGATGGCCCAGTCGATGGCTCGGGCCATGTCGCGCACGTCGATCAGCGGCCGCCACGGGCTGCCGTCGCTCAGCACCGTGATCTTGCCAGCGGTGACCGCACAGGCGGCAAAATCATTCAGCACCAGATCCAGCCGCAGCCGGGGCGACGGCCCGCAGGCGGTGGCGAAACGCAGCGCTGTACGCAGCATCCCCGGCGTGTCCATGGCCGCCAGCGCGCGCTCGGTTCCGATCTTGCTGCGGGCATAGGCGGTCAGCGGGTTCAGGGGCGCGTCCTCGGATCTGGCATCGCCTTCGGCGAAACCATAGACCGAACAGCTGGAGGCGAAGACAAAGCGCGACACCCCGGCTTCGGCGGCCAGATGAGCGGCCTGCACGATGGCATCCTGATTGATTTCCGTGGTGACTGTTTCGAACCGGGCACCCATCGGGTCGTTCGAGATGGCCGCCAGTGCAACAACCGCATCCGCCCCCTGGAACAGTGACGCATCGATATCGCGAATATCCGCGATGATCTGCTGGTTCAGAACCCGCTCGGGCCACGCATCATGCGTGGTCAGCCGGTCCGAGAAAAACCCGGGATCAAGGCCGATCAGATTGGCGTTGGGATAGGATTTCCGCAAGGCCGCCGCCACGACCGGACCAATATAGCCCAGATTGCCAAGCAGGATGATTTTCGGAGTGGAACCCAGCGTCATTCCCAGACCTTCCATGGAGCATTGCCTTCCTGCCAGCGGGCTTCGAGCTGACGGCGGTCGCGCAGCGTATCCATCGGTTGCCAGAATCCCTTGTGGCGAAACGCCATCAGATCGCCGTCTGCGGCCAGCGTTTCAAGCGGAGCGCGTTCCCAGATTGCGCCGTCCCCGTCCAGCAGATCACCAACCGAAGGATGCAGCACGAAGAACCCGCCATTGATAAAACCACCGTCACCGCCAGGTTTTTCGGCAAAACGTTCGATCTGATCGCTAGCCAGCTCCAACGCGCCGAAACGCCCCGGTGGCACGACTGCGGTGAGCGTGGCGCGTTTGCCGTGGCTTTTGTGGAACGCGACCAGCGAACTGATATCGACATTCCCGACCCCGTCGCCATAGGTCATGCAAAAGGCCTCTTCATCCTTGAGCAGATGCATGACACGGCGCAGCCGCCCCCCGGTCTGGCTGTCCTCTCCGGTATCGACCAGCGTCACGCGCCACGGTTCCGATTTACTGTTTGCAATCTCAAGCCCGCCATTGGCCAGATCGATCGTGACGTCTGAACTGTGCAGAAAGAAATTCGCGAAGTATTCCTTGATCACGTAACCCTTGTAGCCGAGGCAGACGATGAAATCCGTGATGCCGTGTGCCGCGTAGATTTTCATGATATGCCAGATGATCGGTTTGCCGCCGATCTCGACCATGGGTTTTGGAATCTTGACGGTTTCTTCGCTGAGCCGGGTTCCCAAGCCGCCGGCCAGAATAACACACTTCATAAAATCGCTCCCTCGTTAACAACGAGACTGGCTACCAATTCACTCATCGTCCCCCAGGTTTGAGACACCTGGGTTTTGCAAACATTCTCACGTATTAGGACGGCAGCGGTGCCACCCTGTCAAGATTCACCAAGCGACGAGTCGTGAGGTGCTGAATTTCCTGCTGCTCTGGCGCTCAACTATACACAATGCGAGGAAAGTCACAGCATTGTTGATGCGCCCTTTCGGTCCGTCGATACAGTGAAGGACATCACAGACGCAGCCTGAAAAAAACGGTCATGGTTCAGGTCAGGCGCCGTGCAAGAGGTGTATGGATCCAATCTATGTTTCGCTTCCGGGCGGGGAGTTTCGGCTGGCTGTGCCAGTCAGCAATCATCGTTATGTTTCAGGGCATTGTGGAAAACGCGTGCTGTTTCGGGCGGTGTGAAAGACCGTCGGTTTCGCAAAACCCAAACCGGCTTTCGGTACAGGCGACCCGGTTTGGGTTTTGCCATCGATTTGCAGAGAAGGACGCGAGTGCGGTTCGTCAAACGGAATGGTTGATTTTTCTGCACGGAAGGGGTGGAACTCAAAGCGCAGGAGCCCCGTTTCGGGGGCTGACAGGATTTTGTTGTGAATCTCGGATAACCTCTTGTAGCTTTAGGTCAGTGTTTTGGTATGGGTGTTAGTCATTTGAAAAAAGATATTGTTCCCGTTGTCGTCATTGGTGGTGGTCCAGCAGGGCTGACAGCAGCCTATGAACTTCAGAAACTGAGCGACACACATGTTCCCAGGGTGTTCGAAGCCTCGGACATGGTTGGTGGCATCTCGCGAACCGAAACGCACAAAGGGTATCGCTTCGACATTGGCGGGCATCGGTTTTTCACCAAGGTGCGCGAAGTCGAGGATATGTGGCACGAGGTGATGGGGGATGATTTCATCACCGTGCAACGCCTGAGCCGCATCTTCTATCGCAACAAATTCTACGATTACCCGCTGCGTATCTTCAACGCCCTTGGCAATATCGGCCCCTACGAGACCTACAAGATCATCGGCAGCTTCATCAAATGGAAGATTCGTCCACGCCAGCAGGAAGACACGTTCGAAGACTGGGTCGTCAATCGCTTTGGCGGGCGGCTTTATATGCATTTCTTCCACAGCTACACCAAGAAGGTCTGGGGTATTCCGCCGTCCGAAATCCGCGCCGACTGGGCCGCGCAGCGGATCAAGAACCTGTCTTTGCCCAAGGCGGTCTGGAATGCGATTTCGGGGGCCAATGACACCGCCAGCCTGATCGAGGAATTCCAGTATCCACGCCTGGGCCCCGGCATGATGTGGGAAAAGACCCGTGACCTGATCCGGGAAAAGGGGGGCTCGGTCGAAACCCATTCCGAAGTGATCCAGGTGAACCGTGATGGCAATCGCGTCACCTCGATCGATGTGCGCCACTGGACTGAAGATGGCGAAAAACACACCGAGCGGGTGGAGGGTGAAGAGTTCGTCAATTCGATGGCCGTTCGTGATCTGATCCATGCTTTTGATCCGCCGCCACCGCCCGAGGTCGTCGAGGCGGCAGACCGTCTGCGGTATCGTGATTTCCTGATCGTGACCCTGATCCTGGATCACGCGGATCCGTTCCCGGACAACTGGATCTACATCCACAGCCCGCAGGTGAAGGTGGGTCGCATCCAGAATTTCCGCGCCTGGTCCGCGGAAATGCTGCCCGATCAGAACACTGCCTCGATCGGGATGGAATATTTCTGCCAGAAGGGTGACGGGTTGTGGTCGTCAAGTGACGAGGATCTCAGGCATCTTGCCAGTGAAGAGCTTGAAAAGCTTGGTCTGGCCAAGGCCAGTGATGTCATCGATCACGCAGTTATCCGGCAGCCCAAGGCTTATCCGGTCTATGACAGCGAATACAAGGACGCCCTGGACACGGTCAGCGACTGGCTGAAGACGCTGGAAAACTTCCAGACCGTGGGTCGCAATGGATTGCACCGCTACAACAACCAGGATCATTCAATGCTGTCGGCGATGTACGCGGCGCGCAATATCCTGGGTGAAAATCATGACGTCTGGGATGTCAATGTTGAGCGGTCCTATCACGAAGAGTTTGAAGCCAAACCCAAGAAAAAGGCGGCCCCGCAATCCGCCGTCCGCAAAAGCAGGGCCCTCTGAGGAAGGGGCAGCCCTTCAACTGTGGACCGCAGCGCCCACAGGTTTGTTGGCAGAGGAGGGTCGGGGGCGAAATCTGTCCGGCCGGATGCTGACGTGATCGCGTAATCTGTTGATTTCGCAATCTTCGTCCTGATGATCCAGCCGGCATCGCAGCCACACCTCGGTCAGCAGCAACCGCAGCCGCAGATCCGGACCGGCCTCTTCGATGGTGTTTGTCATCTGTGTCCGGGTCAGGCTGAAAAGATCCCCCAAATGGGCGTTCCTGAAGTATTCCGGCCGGATCTCAAGCCGCTGAAACACCGTCGTCCAGAACCCGATCTTGATGCGCTGGCTCAGGGTGTTGGGGATGTAGCGGTTGGCAACCTCGCGGACCACCCATTTGTCGCGGATGAAGGGGTGTGCCTTCTCGAAAACGAACGGAGAGGCTCTGAGCTTGAAGCGTGCCGGCAGATTGACCCCGAACCGGGCAACCTGTGTGTCCAGAAACGGGAACCGCGCCTCGATCCCGGCAGCCATGCCCATTGTATCGTTGCGATGCAAAAGCGTTCGCAGATGGTGGTGCATGTAATCCAGGCTCCATTGCCGGCCTCTTTCCTGAAACTTGCGAGGCAGCTGTGCCAGGCTGTCGGCTACGGCCCGCTTGTCCTGCGCCATCTCGCGACCATTCAGGATGTCGCGGACGTTTTCCATGTTTCCCATCCGGTCAGGTGCCAGGATCGGGCCAACCCCCGGTATTGCGCGTATGGCCGAACCCAACCCGCTGATCATCCTTTCATACCCGTCTGTCAGGCGTTTGCGGCCAAGCCAGGGGTAGCCCAGAAACAGCTCATCCGATCCTTCGCCTGACAACAGCCCCTTGATCCCTGAACCCGCCGCGAGCTGGGCGATCATCATCAATGGCGCGCAATTGGGATGATAGGAAAACGGGTATTCGTAGTGACGCATTACGCGCGGGATCATGTCGACGAAATCCTGCTCTTCAGCCTCGATGACATGCAGATCAAGTTTCAGGCTTTTGGCCAGTTCCGAGGCGGCGTCCACCTCGCTCCAGGCGCCTTTCACATTGGCGTGGAACAGGGCGATATTCTGGTGTTGGGCCGCTGCGATAGCAACGATCAGGGATGAATCCACCCCGCCAGAGCAAAACGCGCCAACCGGTGCATCCGCGAATAAATGTGAGGCCACGGATTTATGCATGAGATCCGCATATTCATCGACGATATCGGCAGCCGACAGGCCATCGAGACGGGTCATCTCATCAAGATCGAGAAAGTCGGTCAGGTGGAAGAAAGAGGCGGTGTCGATATTGCCCGATCCGTCATGCCATAGGTAAGTGCCGGGTGTCAGGCTGCGGATCCCCTGATAGAAGGTCGGGCCGCTGGTCGGGCCTCCGAATTTCATCAGGTAAGCCGCGATCGAGTTGACATCGGGTTGCAGGGTTATCCAGGGTTCGAAGGCCTTGATCTCTGAACCGAACAGAAAGGCGGGGCCTTGTTCGGTCATGCCTTGCATCCAGTAAAGAGGTTTCATGCCAAACCGGTCCCGGGCCAGCAGAACCCGGTGTGTCTGCCGGTCGATAAAGGCAAGTCCGAACATGCCATCGAACCGGGCAAGCGCATCTTCGCCCCATTGGATCAGGCTGTGCAGCACCACTTCGGTATCCGAGGTGGTGCGGAACGGGATGCCCAATGCCTCAAGTTCAGCGCGCAGGGTTCTGAAGTTGTAGACTTCGCCATTGTAGACAAGGATGTAGCGGCCGCTTGGGTCCGTAAAGGGCTGATCCGACCGGGTGTCGGTATCAACCAGAGACAGGCGTTGATGGGCCAGGCCAAGACCGGGCTCGCTCAGAATATTGCCGGCATCGGGGCCGCGGTGCCGAATGGCGAAACCGCTTTGACGAAGCCGTGTGACATCAGGGGATGAGGTTGTATCCTCTGGGAAAATTCCAAACAGACCGCACATCCGGCACCTCAAATCGTTAAAACTTAATTTCGGGTTCTGAAACGGATCGCTTTCGACAACCGATCTGGTGAAATATATAAAAGGGGGGGTGAACGGTGCATGTCGGGTCTTGTCATGCTGTGTTCACGTTTGGACCGTTTGTCCCGTATGAGGGGTTATGAAGGTACTGGTTGCGGAAGATGACGATACACTGCGCGGTGATCTTGAATGTTTGCTGCGCGCCCGGGGTGATATCGTAAGACTGTCAGGAAACGGCAATGATGCGCTGTTTCTGGGAGAGACCGAGGATTGGGACGCGATCGTGCTGGACCTGGGGCTGCCGGGGCTGGACGGGTTGTCGATCCTGCGGGAATGGCGCAGCCGCAAGGTTGCAGCACCGGTTCTGATCCTGTCGGCGCGTGACAGCTGGAACGATATCGTTTCCGGGCTGCGCAGCGGGGCTGATGATTATCTGTCAAAGCCTTTTCATTCAGAAGAACTTCTGGCGCGGCTCGAGGCCTTGGTGCGCCGTGCAAGCGGGCGTGGCACGCCCTCGATCGATGTCGGAGATCTTTCGGTTATGCCGGATGAAAAAGCTGCCTTTTTCAAAGGGCGCAGCGTATCGCTGACCGCTTTCGAGTTCCGGGCGCTGGAGCATCTCGCCCGACATGCGGGATCTGTCGTCAGCCGGGCAGATCTGATCGAACATATCTATGCCGAGGATATGGATCTGCAATCGAACGTCATCGATGTTCTTGTCTCACGTTTGCGTCGGAAGACTTCGGCGGGAATGGTGGAAACCGTGCGGGGGCATGGGTATCGGATTCCGGTAGATGACGCATAATTGGGCTACGATCCCCCGTCGCGTTTCGATTGCCACGATAGCGATCTGCTGCGCCATACTGGGTATCGGGGCCATGATCTGCATTCAGGTCTACCGGGCTCATGAAATCGGCGAAATGGATTTGCTGCTTGGGCAGGATTTGTTGATCGAAGCCCGGCGGGTCGCCTATGACGGGGCACAGGCTGAACTGCTCGAGAGCGTTGGCCCGAGCTATTATGACCTGACCAATGAGCAATGGTTCTGGCAATTGACGCGTGACGGGTCTGACGAAATCCTGCTGCAATCCCCGTCACTTGGCCCTGTCACCGCAGAAAGCTGGGTTCTGGACGTCCCGGAAGCCGGGGGGAATTTCGTAATCCCGGGCGGAGATGTTCTGCGTGGAAGGCGGGCTGCGTTTCCCGGGATGGAACCGGATGAGACATTGACCTTCCGGATTGCGGCCCCACTGATGCATGTCACGGAAGAAACCAACCGGGCTGCAAAGCTGATTGCATTGATTTTCATTGGTCTTGCCATAGTGGTTTCGGTTTCGGTCTACATCACTGTGAACAGGGGGCTGATGCCGCTCAAGCGGCTCAGCAATTCCGTGAAGGTCATGCGTAAAAACGACACCATCATAGACGATCAGAAATGGCCCCCCGATCTGGTTCCCGTGGTCGAGGAACTGCGCGAGCTGCACTGGCGCAACGGCACGATCATCGAAAAACACCGTCGAAAAAACGCAGAGCTGGCGCATGGCCTGAAAACGCCGCTGGCGGCATTGGCGCGCGTTGCCGAAGAGCTTGAGGGAGATAAAAGAGATCAGATAACGGATTTTGTGGGGCGTATGACCGGTGTCATCAAACGCAACCTTAGCCGCGCGCGTACCGAACGCCCCTATGGAAAATCCTCTCCGGTGCATGCCTGCGCCGAAGATGTATCGTTTGCACTTGGCATCACACTCCGAAACAGGATGCCGCATATCGAAAACGCCATAGACGCCGGAACCACCTTTTGGGGCGAGGAGGCCGACATTCAGGAGATCCTGGGCAATCTGCTTGAAAACGCCTGTCTCTGGGCCAAGAGCCATGTGCGCATATCCGTGACGGCACCCGAGCCGGGCATGATCACGTTGAGTATCGAGGATGATGGCCCCGGAATGGGGGCGGGCAGATCAGAGGGGTCGGCTCGGAAAGACAATACAGATGAGACCGAGGGGCATGGGCTGGGGCTTTTGATCGTGCAGGATATCGCTGAACTTTACGGCGGATCCGTCAGTATCGGAACATCCTCTCTGGGTGGTGCGCGCGTTTCGGTAACGCTGCCGGGCCAGATTGAAGCTGCCAGAAAGCCCAGAACGCGGTCCCTCAAAGGAAACTTGCGCAGGGCAAACTGATCGGTTTGCCCGGTTTCCGACGGGTGAAACCGGACAGGCTAACTTCGCCTGACCGACAAGTTATGCCGTCTGCCCAGCATGTGATATTCGAACAGGCACCAGACATAGATGGTGGCCGAATAGACGTAATAGACCTGATGGTAGAGCAGACATTTGAACGCAAACCACGGCCCGCCATGCCCGGACATGGCGCGCACCAGATCCAGATTGGCGACAAAGGCCGCAGCCAGTAACACAAAAGGCAAAGGCCAGCTTCCCGGCCAGAACGGCAGGGCCAGAAGCGACAGCAGCAACAGCCCGGCAATTGCGGCCCGTGCACGTTCAGCCATCGAGGTGTTCAAATCATCGGTCAACCCCTCACGCGAGATCATCAGCCGGGCCCAGGGCAGGGCACGGCAGAAGATATCCGTGCTCAGGCTGTTGCGGATGGTCCAGACCTTCAGGTGTTTGCCCTGCAAAAGCGGCTCGACCAGGATACGGCGACCGGTGGCCGCTATCCGGTAGCCCAGTTCGATATCTTCGATCGAAGGCACCTCATAGGTTTTGACATCGAACCCACCGACTTCAAGAAACACGTCGCGCCGGATGGCGCCACACCCGGCCCAGAAGGTGCGCGCCTCGCGGCGGGCGCGTTGATGGTGATAGCGGTGCAGAAGGTTCTTGTAGCGTGAAAACCAGGCCTGCCCGTCCGGGGCATCATCATAGGATCCGAACACGGCGCCCACATTGTCTTCGGACATCGCCCGGCGAATATGGTCAGGCCCGTCCGGCCAGGCGATGACATCGGAATCCACGAACCACAGGATATCGCCCGTGGCTTGTTGGGCGGCCAGGTTGCGGGCAGCCCCTGGCCCGCCATTGACGGGCGTGGTCAGAACAGTTGCGCCCATTTCCCGTGCCAGCGCCGCGGTACCGTCGGGGGACTGGTCATCCACCACCAGAACCTGCTGCACCTGTCCGGTATTCAACATTTCAATCAATGGCGGCAAAACGCGCGGCAGCAGATGTTCGGCATTGTAGGCCGGCATGACCACGCTGATGGAAAGGGGGTGATCTGAACTCACGAAGGATCTCCGGCAATGATACGCGAAGCGCCTGAGCGCTGAACAAGGAAAAGAAAGGCCGCTGTAAAGGGCAACAACCACATCACGCGCGCGCCGTAACGATCTGCGGGTTGTGATACTCCCCCGCAGACCAGAGCGTTGACCGCTATTCCGATCAGGATGAACAGCGCAAACAGCTTCATGTCACGCGACACACTACCCGGCCGCAGCAGAATAAACACGATAAAGGCAAAAGAGACGGCATAGATCACGCCGTGCACGATATCGGCCGTTTCTATCCAGCCCCTGTCCTGAGACAATGAACCGCCTTGGAACATATCGGGCCGGATATCTTCCATTCTGGCCAACCAGCGGGCGTTTTCCAGCTCCACATCCGTTGGGATCGTCATGGCAATGCTATAGCGCAATACCTGCTGATAGCCGTTCCGGGCCAGTGCCAACGAGGTGGAAAGAGGCCGGGACAGGAAAACCGCCTTGGCGAATTCCCGTTGGGACAGGGCAACCCGTTTCTGATCTTCGGGTGACATGAGCCGGAATGAACCCAGGTTGGGGGAGCGTTCGAAAATGATATGGGAGGGTGTCAGCCTGTAGGGATCATCTGACCACGACAGCGCTTCGTGTAGTGCGCAGGTGGGCACTTCGGCATTCGGGCAGACCTCGTCCAGATAATCCATGCCCGGCCCGTCAACGATGAGCCGCGCGGTGATATGCGGCGTATAGACGACCTCTTTGTTGGTGGCGATTTCCACGGTGACCTGAAAGGCCTTGCGCTCGGCCAGTGCCAGCGCCAGAACCATCATCATCAAGATTGTCGCGCGCCAGCGCCGTGGTCTTTTCCCCCAGAGCGCGGCCAAAGCGACAAAAGGTATCATTAACGCCGCAACCGCCAGATGAGACGGGTGCAGAAGGGCGCTGAACAGGGCCAGACTGGATACCAAAAACAGTTCCCAGGTTTGCATCATCCGCCCAAAGGCCGTCAGTGAGGCAATCACGATCAGCAGCACCGGTGCAAAAATATCCGGCATCATATAGGCGACATAAAACGGCAATGAAGTACTGGCTGCCACCAACAAAGGCACTGCGGTCATAATGGTTGTGTTCGGTGCCCCGCCCGGCGCCCGGCCAGCGGTTCGCGCCAGCATCCAGACGGCCAGCAGCGTAGCAACCAGATGCAATACCGGAAGGACGTACTGGGCATCGATCCGAACAAGCGCAGCCATGATGAGGCCATAGATCAGTGACCGTGATCCGGTTGCGGTGTTATCCTCATCGGCGGTGTGGGTTACACCTGCCGCAACGCTGTCAGCTGTCGGCGGAAGGAAACTGCTCAAGGCCACATTTCCCTGCCGGATGTAACTGCCGGTATCGAAGTAATAAAGCGGCCCGCCATTGATTATGAGAACGGACAGGCAGACCAGCAGCGCCGCGATCAACAGGAGGAAAGCCCCGACCGTCCAAGATGGCTTATCCGAAAGAGCCGACACGGTCATATCCGTTCTGCGACCAGCTTCGCCGCAAGTACGGTGTGCTGAAAGCAAGCAACTACTGCATTCAGCCCGTCTTCCAGTGCCATTTCACAAGGATCAAAATCAGGCGCGTTCATCAGCGTCCTCGGCAGCCTCCATCAATCGGGCCATAAGCGGTGTTATCCCACTCCGGTCTCTGCCGGCATGGCGTTAAGCAATCATTTGATAGCAAGAAAACCTTCAAAACAAATATACTTCTGAATACTCATCACATCCTTGAAACCGGCCCGGCCCAGCAGATCCAGATTGCCCTGGGTGGAAAACGGCTCCAGCACGCTTTTCAGGCTGCGCGCCTTTTCGACGATTTCCTCGCTTGAGAATCCATTGCCGATTTTGAATTCGTTGTAGAGCTGGGTCACAAGATCCTGAAACCGCGCATCCGGCCCCCGGACCTTTTCGAACATGACAAACGCACCGCCCCAGTTCAGGGTGTTGTAGATCTTGGTGAACAGTTCCTGCCGGTACCGGGGCGGGATGAACTGCATTGTATAATAGCTGACGATCATGTCCGCCTTTTCCATCTCCATATGACGGGCATCGTCATGAAGAATGGAAATGTTCGGGACATCCGCGCAATGAGCTTCGGCGACTTTCACCATTTCAGGTTCGACATCGATGCCGATCCAGCGTGCGTCAGGCTTTCCCGCATTATGTTCTGCCAGCTTGCGGATCAACTCTCCGGTCGATGTGCCGATTTCATAGCAGAGACTGTCATTGCGGACGAAGAAATCGGAAACCTGACAGATCAGGCCGTGACCCATTTCATAAAGAGGAACAGACAATTTGATGTGGTCGACAAACGTATCGGGAACACTGCCCCCAAAGGTCCAGTTCGCATTCTCAGCGGCTATGTTCTGGCCAACGCCCATGCGCAATGTCTCCTCGCTAAATAGGCAGGCACAATGGACAAACGGCTAAACAAGGGCTTCCGATTGAAAATGCGTGCCTGAACTTGGTACAATAACAATCCAAAGCTACACGAAACTTTCGGACCGTCGAAGAATAAATATGGTGGAACCCGGGTTTGTGGCCTTTTTCCCTTCTGTTGTGATCCGCAGGGTCCTTGCGGCGGTCCGAAAGTAGACAGTGCGCTGAAATGGTTTGTATTGTTTCTCGCCTTGCGCAGAACGGGGGCGCCCGTCATGTGAAAAGGCGTGCCGGTTGCATTTCATGACAGAGTGATCGGGGTTGGTTCTGCATTGCCTGAACCGGTTTGGATTATGTTTGGTGCAGTGTGAAAACGCTCGGAATCGCCGGAAAGTTGGCATGTTCTCCAGACGCAGATTCGCCTTATTCGGGTGATTCTGGTTCACGATGGGGAAACAAACTATAATTCGAGCGCCCATTGTGCCGAGCAATCGGCCTTTGCGCCCAAAAAAAGCCACAATTCCGAGAAAAATCCTTCGCAATCAAATAGAAATGAATTATTAATAAATGCAGTAGGTGCCCTGCCGAGATTTCGAGCGGGTTGTGTGTATAAAAATCAAAGGTGGGACTTTGTATGTTTAGAACTTTTAAGATGATGGCGGCGGGGCTTGCTACTGCTGTGATGATGGCCGGATCGGCCAGCGCTCTGACCTCGGTGTCAGCGGGTGGTGGTCCTCTGCCAGGGGGTGGATATGACATCACCTCCGACACGCTCTTCTCCGGTACGGTTTCCACGATGGGTGGACCCGGGGTTTACATGATCAACTTCCAGTCGCCCATTGATCCTCTTTTTGGTGTTGCGAACGCTTCGATCACCATCAATCTGCTGAACACGTTCACAGGTCTGACGGTGAGCTGGGTCGACGCCTTGAACCCGGCCAACGTGCTGGCATCGACGTCGGTTCTGGGTGGTGTTCAGACGACACTCAGCACGCTGTTCAGCAGCGTCAGCCCGAACACCTTGAGCCAGAATTTGGTGTTTAGCTGGGCCAACTCTCAAGGGGCGACCGATGCCAATGGCAATCCGGTGCCGGTTACGTTTGATTTCGACGTCGCACCAGTTCCGCTGCCCGCCGGTGGTCTGCTGCTTCTGACCGCGCTTGGTGGTCTGGCTCTGACGCGTCGCCGCAAAGCCGCCTGAGCGACACACAAACCTGACAAACAGGACAAGGGGCCGTTTCGCGGTCCCTTTTCTTTTGATCAGATGTTGCCACCTGCCGCCTGGCGCAACATCCAGATCATCCGCTGACATCTGAGCCGGAACAACGTGATGACCGCCCGACTGGTTTCGCCCGCCGAGGACAGCTTGTCGCTGCTGAGGATTTTCGGGGTGTGCACAATTGCACTGGCCGGCATGGCCAATCCACGGATCGCCCACCGCATGCGCGCGGCCGCGTTGGTGCCGTGCAGCAGATATGCCTCTTGTGTCGTGCGCCGCCACTTGGCCTTGAGCGCGGGCCAGTTCTGCCGGGATGGATGGCTGACACGCAAGTCATCCCGGTAGATCAGGCTATACCCGCGCGCGACCGCGCGCATGGTCCATTCCCGATCTTCCGAGACACCGTTGATGAATCCGCCGATCGCATCGAACACATCGCGTCGGGTCAGCAGGTTGCCGGCGCCGGAGAACCCCTGAACCTCAATATACCTGCGGAAGTTGAATGCAAAAACAGCCTCGAACGCTTCTGCGCCGCTGCGCGGGGGTGGGGTTTCGTCAAAAACATCTACCCGGCCACCAATCAGATCGGCCTGATCCGCGACCTGACGCCCGACGCTCAACCAGTCCGGCGCGGGTACGCAATCGGCGTCAATGAAAAACAGTCGGGGCGCTCTGGTTTCTGCAACTCCGCGATTGCGGGCATGGGCCGCGCCCTTTTGGGTTTCCACCACAAAACGCACCTCGGGAAAGGCCCGGCGCATCGTATCCAGCGACACCGGAGAGTTGTTGTCAACGACAACGATTTCAGTTGCCGTCAGATCATTCTCTCTCAGGGCAAGAAGACATCGTTCCAGCCGGGGCAAATCGTTGTAATGGGGAATGATCACTGCATCGGCCGGGGCCGTATCAGTAGGATCCGTACTCATTGCCAAACGTCCCGCTGATGTATCGGCATTTGTTCAGCACGATCCCCATGACGCTGGTCAGTTCCGCCAGTTGCTGTTCGGCAACGTCAATATGGTCAATGCTGGTTTCTTCGGCGGCCGCCAGAAGCAGGGCACAATCGACATTCCTGAGAAACCCGTGGCTGTCATCGCTCATCATCAGGGGGGGCGTGTCGAACAGAATGACGTCGGGTTTGTAATCCGCCTCAAGCTGTTCGAGGAATTCGATTGCCCGTCGGCTTTGCAAGATCTCCGCCGGGTTGCGCGTGGGCGTGTAATTCAGCCCGAAGATCACGTTCTTGCCATACCGCAGCGCATGTTCATGAAACGGCACCGCCCCCTGAATGACGTCGGCCATACTGTGGTTGCCGGTTTGCTTCAGAATCTCGGCCAGCCCCCTGCGCCGCATGTCGAAATCGATCACGATCGTCCGCAGATCTTCCTGCCGCCCCAGGCTGAACGCCAGGTTGGCCGTCGTCGTGCTTTTGCCGCACCCGCTGTACGGGGAGGTCAATGCCACCCTGCGCCATTTGTTGGACAAGATCTGCTGCAGCATCTTGGTCCGCAACATGTCGTAGGGGGTGGCGTCCGCGCCGCCAGCCAGAGATGCAAGCCGGTTGCGCACTGCGAGCTTTGGGTCGATCTGTATCTCGGGCACGCTTTGCCACCGGGCGTCACGAGTGTCTTCTGACGGGGCGTGACGGGGCGGTTGTTCCATGACCGGCGGCGGGCTTTCGCGGCTCTGCCGTTCCTCGCGCGCCTTTTGAATCGCTTTCTGAAGACGGTCCATCACACATTCACCAAATCAATCGAAACAATACTCACCAGTATGTCTCCAGTTTATCCATCACTCTCTCGGTAATAAGATCGAGGGGCAGGTAATAGGTATGCACCGCCCAGACCCCGGCTGGCACTCCGATTAGAATGGCCAGTATGATCCCACCCCATACCGCGCGCTGCATCAACACTTCACCGCGTGATGGAGCATAGGGAATAGTGGCGATCGGCCAGACCTCAAGCTTGTTGATCAGGTCTTCGGGCCGGCGCACGGACCGATTCAGGACCTCCAGCAAAACCACCAGCCCCAGCCCCAGCAGGATACCAAAGGCCGATCCCCCTCCGGCAATCATCAGGCGGTTGGGTTTCGAAGGCTCGCTTGGCGTAGAGGGATGCTCAATGACGGAAATACGTTGCCCTTGGGACGTGACCTCAATCCGTTCCCCGGTCGAGGCTGCGGCCAGACGACTGACTGCGGCATTGTACTGGGTTTGGATGTTGTCATGTTCGCGCTGCAGTTCAGATAGTGTGATGGCATTGGCCGGGGTCTGATCAATCGTCAGGGTGAGTGCGTCGAGCCGGTCCTGAAGCACGCGGCGCTGATCTTCGAGCGCCGCAATCTGCGAGTCGATTTGCGCCAACTGCAGATCAAGGGACGAATTGCCTGTCTGGTTAGATGGTGCCGGGGCGTTTGCTTGTTCGGCAGCTACCACCTGCTCAAGCTTTTCGATCCTGGCGCGGAGCAGTTTGATCTGCGGACTGTTTTCGGAATAGACCACGAGTTGGTTGTCGAGTTGAGATCGCAACTGACTGAGTTGCTGCTGTGCCTGGGTCTGATTTTGTGGTGAAACACCGACAACCTGACCTGTCGAGCTGAAGATGCTTATAAGGTTTTCTCGCTGCGCCTTGAGGGAAAATATCTGCTGGTCCGTCTGTTCAAGATTGGTTTGCAACGCCCCTTGTTGCGCCAGCCTGAACTGTAGACTGTCGGGGAGCGCATCGGAATTGTCATTCTTGAACTCAAGAATACGGGCGCTACGTTTGCTCAGTTCGTCGCTGAGGCGGTCGACTTCCAACTGGAAGAAGGCCAGCGTATCGGTCGCGCGTTCCTTGCGATAGGTGACATCCAGCTTCTGGATTTCCGTCAGGTATCTGTTCAACACACCTGCCGCAATCTGGCCACTGCGCGCCTCGAAGGTGATTGTCATCAGATTGGCCTGATTGAGACCTCCGGTGATCCAGATCGAGGTGCTCTTGCGCATGGCGTTGACGATCTGATCGGGGGTTGCCTCGTCCTGATCAGGCAGAACCTCAAATTCATGGGCGATATCAAGAAGGACTGGCCGGGTCAGCAGGCGCTGTTCGATGATCTGCAGTTGCTCTGCTGCAGGTGTGGTCACAGTACTCGCGGCCAGGCTGCCTGGAATCTGGGGCGATTCCACGATCAGGCGCATCTGAGACAGGTAGGTCGGGGGCAGCGCCCGTGCTATGATGATCGATGCCACAGAGACAATGAGTGCGACGATCAGAAAATACGGAAACCGTCTCAGGAAAATGGAAAAGTAATAGCGAACCGGGCCCATATCAGACTGTCAGCTCCTTCTCGAGTGAGTTTCCGCCAAAGAACACGCCATCTTTGACCACTTGCTCCACAACCTCTTCATCCACCTTCTCGGCCTCATTCGTCCAGGCATAAAGCAGGGCAAAGTCGCAGAACTGATTTACAAGTCGCGGAACACCGCGCGTTTGTTTGAAAATCTGCTTGCAGGCCTCTTCGGTGAATTCATCGCCTGAACCGCCAGCCGTTTTCATCCTATGGCTGATATAGGCTTTGACCGAAGACTCATCCATCCGTTCAAGATGAAAACTTGCGGCAACGCGCTGTGTCAGCTGGCGCATCTTGGGATCAAGAACCATGTCGCGCAATTCAGGCTGACCAACCAGAACAAGCTGGATCAGCTCATCCGTATTCGAGTTGATATTGGTCAGCATCCGGATTTCTTCCAACCCTTCGACGGTCAGGTTCTGCGCTTCGTCAAAGATCAGAACCACCCGCCGGCCCTCGGCATATTCCGCGACCAGGAAATCCTGCAGCGCCCGGAATATCTGTACATAGCTTGCATCCGCCTCGATCGGCAGACCCAGCGCGTGCAGGACCCATTGCAGCAGCTCTCCGCGACCGCCCTGCGCATTCGAGATCAACCCTACGGTGATCGACTGCTCCATCTCGCTGAGGAGATGCTGTATCAGGGTTGTTTTCCCGGCCCCGATTTCCCCGGTCAGCACGGTGATGGGCGCACAACTCATGATGCCGAATTGCAGGACCGAGTAACCGCGCTTGTGCAGCGGCGACCAGTACATGAATCCGGGATCCGGAAGCAGCGTGAAGGGCCGTCGGTCAAGCCCGAAATAATCTAGATAAAACCCGTCGCTGGACGCCATTGCACCTCGGTTGCCTTCTGCCTTGTCAAACCTCGTACTGGCCCCCCGGAGATTATCCAAACTCATGCTCTGAACCACCAGAAATCCCTTACACAAAGAACACATCACATAAACAAAAAGTACTTGGGTACTAGTTTGTCACAAAATCAAGATAGCAGGCACCACTAAACTGCACACGCGGTGAATTGACCTTTCCGCTTTCTCAATCTGGAGTGATCGGTGCGATTGTTTCCGTTGTGTCCTTATTAGGTTGACCAAAAAAGAGGCGACCAGAACCTGATGTGATCACACATTAAAAAAGATTCTAAGGGCGGGAATCAAACCCAAAGGGTGAAATTTTCGCTCATTGTGTCCCACGGGGAAACGAAAGTTCATGAATTTGCGGCCAATCAGCTGATCGCATCTTCACGATACTATAAAAAAGCACCTGTATTCAGCGACCAGAGAACACGTTCGCCAGCATTAATGTTTTGCAAGGCAGGTGGAATTTGTTAACAGTTGGATACGGGAAAGCGGCCTCGCAAGTGAGTAAGTGCAGGGTCGAAGTGGTATAAAAATATAAGATTTTAAATATGTGTGGTTGAGGTCGAGCGTGTTCGGTTCGTAAGTTTGGTGAGTGGTTCGTGAGTAATTGTGTGTGTTGGGGGTTTAAATAGTGACAAGTCATTCGAAAGAAGTGGCCAACGCTGGCGCGGGCTACTCCGGTATTTCTGTTGTACCCACTCCGTTGCCGTGTCGAGGGGTGTACAGAAGTGCGGGCAAGCGTCTTTTTGACATTGCGTTCGCTTTGCTCGCAGCACCTTTCGTTGTGCCTTTTGTTCTTATGCTGGCCGCATTTTTGGCATTCCAGGGCGTGACTCCGTTTTATCGGCAGGAACGGCTGGGCAAGAACGGCAAGGCGTTCAAGATGATCAAGCTACGCACAATGGTGCATGACGCCGAAAATGTGCTGCAAGAACATCTGAAAGAAAACCCTGAAGCCCGTGAGGAATGGAATCGCGACCAGAAACTGCGGAATGATCCGCGCATCATCAAGTTCGGGACATTCCTGCGCAAATCCTCGATGGATGAGTTGCCGCAATTCTGGAATGTTTTCGTTGGCGAAATGTCCGTGGTTGGGCCCCGCCCCATGATGGTTTGCCAGAAAGAGCTTTATCCAAACAACATGTACTACAGAATGCGCCCCGGCATTACCGGCTCATGGCAGGTCTCCAACCGAAACAACTCGACATTCGCCGAGCGCGCGCAGCATGATGTGGAATACTGGAAGGATATGTCGCTCAAGACGGACATGCATATCCTGTTTCGGACAATTTTTGCGGTTCTGCGTGGGACCGGTTGCTGAAACGGTCATTTTGCAGCCTTTTGGGATGGCTGTATCCTTGTTGCGCCCAGATCGTGTGGAAACCTACCCATGAACCAGTCCGTCTTTTCCCGTCTCCCACGTCTTGCATCGCTTCTGTGTGCTGCGTTCCTGTTCCTGAGTGCCTGTGACACCGCTGAAGAGCGGGCCGAGAAACATTACCAGGCCGGGCTGGCCTTGCTGGAAGAGGGCGACGTCGAGCGCGCTCTGGTCGAATTCCGCAACGTCTTCAAACTGAACGGCCAGCACAAAGAGGCGCGCCTGACCTATGCCCGGCTTGAGCGTGATCGAGAGAACATCCCTGTCGCATTCGGCCAGTACCTGTTGTTGGTCGAACAATACCCGGACAATTTCGAAAGCCACTTCGCACTGGCCGAGATGGCGTTTGACTTGGGCAACTGGGACGCTGTCAGACGCCATGGTGCGATAGCCGCCGAACTGGAACCCGACAATATAGAGGTCGAGTCCATCAATAACAGCCTGGCCTATACCGACTCGATCCGTAACGGGGATGTGGCCAGAACGGATTCCATCATTCGGACCGCACGCGAAATGATCGACCAAAAACCCGATCTGATGAGCGCGCGGAAAATCGTGATCGACTGGCTTGTCCGCAACGAGCTCTGGGATGATGCTATCGACGAGATTGATGCCGCACTGGCCGTAGTGCCGAAGCAGGACAATTTGTACGCGATCCGACTGCGTGCCCTACAGGCTCAGAACAAACACGAAGAGATAGCTTTACAGCTCAAAGGCATGCTTCAGCTTTACCCCGAGGATGAGGGCGTCGAGGCGATGCTGGTTCAGCATTACATCGACTGGAACGAGCTGGATGCGGCTGAGGATATTCTGCGCGGGAAGATCGACCCTCAGGCCGAAGATCACATGCCAACTCAACGCCTTATTGCATTCCTGAACGACCATCGCGGTCCCCAAGCCGCTATCAACGAAATTGATGCAATCATCGCGCAGGATAGTACAAACGCCGCAAAGCTCCGCGCATGGCGGGCCACTTTGAAATTTCACAGCGGGGACACGCAAACCGCGCTTTCTGAAATGCGCAATCTTCTGGCAGATGCAGAGCGAACCGCACAAACACGGGAAAACGAAGTAGAATTTGCCCGGATGCTGTTCAGCGAGGGGGAATCTGAAGAAGCTCGTGCTTTGGTCGAAAAGATTCTTGAAGAAGATCCGAAACAGGTGGGGGCACTCAAGTTCAAGGCTGCCTGGTTGATTGAGGATAATCAGACCGGTGATGCGATTATCCTGCTGCGCGAAGCCCTGAGCCAGACCCCCCGCGATCCGCAATTGATGACCCTTATGGCCAATGCTCACGAGCGCAACGGCGATCACGAACTGATGGGCGAAATGCTTGCCCTGGCTGCGGAGATGTCCCAGAACGCAGGAACCGAGGCTGCGCGCTACGGTCAATATCTGCTGTCAAAAAATGACTTGGAAATCGCCCAGAGCGTGTTGCTGGATGCCTTGCGTAAAAGCCCGCAAAATCCGGACCTGCTGTCTCTGCTTGCCCAAACCTATATGCGTCAGCAGGACTGGGACCGCCTTGAAGCTGTTCTGAAGTCGCTCGAAGCGCTGACAGATCCCAACGCGCAACGCCTTTCGAACGAGCTCAGGGCATACATGCTGGCCTCCCAGAACCGCTCTGACGACCTGATGGAATTTCTCAACGAATTGGCCGCAGATCCCCAATTCGGCTTGCCCGCTGATATCGCGGTTATCCGACTGATGCTGGCTCAGGACAAACACGAAGAAGCCTTTGCCCGGATCGATCGGAAACTTACGGAAACCCCGGATTCCCTGCCATTGCGCTTTGTAAAGGCACGTGCGCTGGCAGAAGAAGGGGAACTTGACAAGGCCGAACAGATTTATCGCGCGATCATCGATGAGCGCCCTGACATAACACGGGCATGGGTCGCGCTTCACATGCTGGAAGCCGAGCGTGGCAATATCGAAAAAGCCCAGGATGTCCTGGCCGAGGCACTGATTGCCCTGCCCGAAAATCCCGATCTGCTATTTGTGCAGGCAGCGCTTCACGAACAGGCCGGCGATATGGAGCAGGCCATTGCCGTTTACGAAAAGCTCTACCCCCTCAGTGGTCAGTCGATTTTGGTTGCCAACAACCTTGCCAGCCTGCTGACAACCCAGCGCAACGATGCCGAAAGCCTGCAACGAGCGCATGTTTTGGCGCAGCGTCTGCGGGGCACGCAAGAGCCCGCCTTTCAAGATACCTATGGCTGGGTGGCGTATCAGGTCGGCAATTATGAAGAGGCCGTCCAGTACCTGGAATCTGCGGCACAGGTTTTCTCTGGGCATCCTCTGGTCTTGTACCATCTGGGCAAAACATACGCCGCTCTGGACCGGCACGAAGAAGCTTTGCGCAGTTTTCGTGCAGCTGAAGCGACCGGGGCAGCCTCGGCTGAGATTGCCTCATCCATAGAGGCCGAGATCGAACGGCTGGTCACGATGAGCAACGCAGGTCAGTAAGCGCACAGAGTGCACGCGCGCCGCCGCTGCATTTCTGCCGCATCTTGTATGTATCAGACTCCCTGCTGATTGTTTTGCAGCTTGTGGGAAGGCATAAGTAGGAAAAAGTGAGAGATTTGAATATGCGTACAGTCATCGGGTCCTTGACCGCACTTGTCATTACCATGATCGTGGCCACCGCATCATGGGCGCAATCCTATCAAATCCAACCGGGTGATGCGCTGCAGGTTGAAGTTCTCGAAGACCCCACCCTGAATCGGACCATTCTGGTTCTGCCGGACGGGTCCATCAACTTTCCGCTTGCCGGCTCGATCCGTGCGGCCGGTCAGTCGACCAGCGGATTAAGCGCGTCGCTCTCATCGGCGTTGGCCTCGAATTTCAATACGCCGCCGACAGTCTTTATTTCAGTGGCGTCGCTGGCTCCGCCGCCGCTTCTGGGCGGACAGGCCGCATCCGGACCAACCATCGATGTTTTCATCATGGGTGAGGTCAATGTGCCCGGCAAGCATCTGGCAACCGAAGGCACGACAATTCTTCAGGTTTTGGCTCAGGCCGGTGGTCTGACCAATTTCGCGGCTCGCAAGCGCATCGAATTGCGCCGGGCTGACAGTAAAACAGGCGTGATGAGAAAATACACCTATAACTACAAAGGCTCGGGCGGTGGCATCCAAGGCAATACAGTGCTTAGACCCGGAGACGTGGTTGTCGTACCAGCACGCCGCTTGTTCGAATAGGGGCTGATACAGGTGGGGAAATCCAGGAGCAGGCTGTCCACCATTCTGGGGGGCGGGATCGCTGTCATAAGTTCGTTTACACCAGCTGTCGGGCAGCAGGCCTCGACACAGCAAACGACTGCGCAGCAAACACAAACCTCGACACAGCAAACATCCGTGCAGCAGACAACCGTCGCACCGACAGTTGTGCAGCAGACACCCAGCCAGCAATTGATCGCACAACGGGCACAGCGAAACCCGGCCCGAAGGGTCGGCCTGCCGACCGGTCAGCAGATTGGGACCGGGACCGGCCTGAGTGTGACCCTGGATTATCTCTCGTCGCTCAGACATGACAGCAATCTTCGCCTGACCGATCCTTCGCTTGGGTCCACGACCTGGTGGGAGAATACGCTGGCATTGGGTATTCTGAAGCAGACCTCGGATTCGAGATTGGCTCTTGACCTTTCCGGACTGTACCGGATCGCCAATGAGCCGATTATCGGGACGGATTCCAGCTTTGCGGACCCGTCTGCCCGCCTGTCGTATCAGCGGTCGCGCCAGAACAGCCAGCTTGACCTGCTATTGGATTACCGCGAACAGGATCTGGCTTTTAATCGTTCACTGACCGACACCAATCTGGATGGCAGAATCGATGCCGCCGATGTGACCGGAACCATCGGGGATCAGGTCAACTCCTTGGGCAACCTGAATTGGCAAACCGGCCTGAATGATCCAATCGGGTTCCAATTCATCTACGGCTATAGCGAACGCACTTATACAAACACGATCGATCCGAACCTGTTCGACAACAAATCAAGCGATTACACGGCGATCACGACATTGCGGGTGTCACCGGTTTTCCAAGCCAACTTGCGTCTCGGCTACACTGATTTCTCGGCAGAAGACAACGTGCGAACCGATGAGCAAACAACGGTTGTGACAGTAGGGGGGACCTATGACATATCCCCTGTCACCACCGTCAGTGCGAATATCGGTTACAGTCAGGTGGATGACACGCAGCGCACAACCAATACCAACACCGTGACCGAGGATTTCGTCTGGGATTTCGCATGGAACAAAACCCTGCCAGATGGTTCGGCGGATTTTCAGATTGACCAGACATTCGGGGTCAATGGGTCACGGATAAACGCAACGGCCGGCCGCAGTTTTCAGCGCGCCAACGGACTATTCAGCTTCAACCTGGGCCTGACCAGAGGACCATTCGACGAAGTCACACCGATCGGGCAGCTCGACTACAGCTATCAGCTGGCCAGTTCCCGGATCGGAGCAACGGTGCAACGCCGGGTCGGCACCAGTACGCAGAGCATAGAAACACGTGAAACATTGGTGTTTCTGACATATGACTATTTCATCAACCCGGTATCGGGTCTGTCTTTCAGCGTCGATTACATCGACCAGGAAGACGAGGGAACCGGTCAACCCAACCCGCGCCAGCGCGGTACGTTCAGTGCGTCCTATACACGGGCGGTCACGAAAGACTGGGCTGTAAACGTGGGGTACCAATATGAAATGGACGATCAGAACGGCTTTAAGGCAACTTCAAACTCGGTCTTTCTGACTTTGGGCCGACGCTTTTCTCTCAAACCCTGACGTTCATTCACGCGGTTCATGATATCGACAATCAGGACATCCCGCGCCCAATGTCCCGAAAACGGATCAAAATAGCGGGAACTTGAGCCGTCATAATTTCAGGCCACACCTTATTGTGCATGATGGACCGTGATGCATCACCTCGATTCGAAAAACAGCCGCAGTAATATCCTTGAAGCGGCCAGAAGAGGCTTGCCGGTCCTGAACACCGTCGGGCTGTTCTGGTTTGTCCTGCTGCTGCTTGGATCGGTACCCGTCTTCTGGATCGGGATCGTGTCTCTGGGCGCCGCCTGGAGCACCCCCGAATACAGCCATGGCCCGCTGATCCCGATCATCTCGCTGTATCTGTTCCTGCGTGAATTGCGGGATATGCCGCCCCCCAACCCGGTTGTGCATGATCGCTGGCCGGGCGTGCTTGTGATTGCCGTGGCCCTGATCATCGCCATTCTGGGCAACCTGGCCCGTATTCCCGATATCGTCACCTATGCCATGATCATCTGGGTGGGCGGCGTCATGCTGACCGTGTTCGGCTGGCAGCGGGGCAAATACCACCAGCTGCCCGTGCTGCATCTGGTGTTCATGCTGCCGCTGCCGCAGTTCGTCTATTGGAAGCTCACGATCTTCCTGCAATGGATTTCGTCCGAACTGGGCGTCTGGTTCGTGCAGATGGCCGGTGTTTCGGTTTTCATCGAAGGCAACATCATCGATCTGGGGGTCTACAAACTGCAGGTGGCCGAGGCCTGTTCCGGGCTGCGCTATCTGTTCCCGATCCTGAGCTTCTCGTATCTCTTTGCCCTGCTTTACCGTGGCCCGATCTGGCACAAGGTGGTTTTGCTGGTTTCGGCGGCCCCTCTGACCGTGCTGATGAACTCGATCCGCATTGGCGTGATCGGCGTGCTGGTCAATCAGCACGGCATCGAGCAGGCTGAAGGCTTCATGCATTTCTTTGAAGGCTGGATCATCTTCCTGCTCTGCGTCGCCATTCTGTTCCTGATGGCCATCGGCTTGCAGCGCCTGGCGCCGAATCCGCAACCCTTTGCCGAGACCATTGATCTGGATACCCAGGGGCTGGGTTCTGTTGCCTTGCGTATCTTTGGCATTCGCGCATCGGTGGCGCTGGCGGTTGCGGCCCTTCTGACGCTGGCGGTTTCAACCGCCTGGACCCTGCGGCCCGCTTCCGAAGTGCGGCCTGTGGAACGTGACCCGTTTGTTCTCTATCCACGGCAGCTTGGCCCCTGGTCCGGGTCGCCCACCACGTTGGATCCACAGGTTGAACAGGTTCTGGGTGCCAGCGATTACCTCAATGCCACCTATATCAACACCGGATCGGGCGATTTCGTGAACATGTTCGTGGCCTTTTACGACAAGCAGACCGACGGCGACGGCATCCATTCGCCCGAAGTGTGCCTGCCGGTGGGCGGTTGGGAAATCTTCAGCCTTGAACCGTATGAGATCAACCCGGGCAACACGCCTTATGGCCGCTTTACGGTCAACCGCGCCGTGATCCAGAAAGAGCTGTCAAAACAGCTGGTCTATTACTGGTTCGAACAACGCGGCAAGCGTATGGTCAATGATTTCCGCGCCAAGATGAGCGTCATTCAGGACGGCTTCACCATGGGGCGCACCGATGGCGCTCTGGTCCGGTTTGTGACCCCCATCCTGCCCGGTGAAACCGAAGCGGATGCGGATGCAAGGTTGCAACATTTCATGGAGCCAAGCCTGAACCGCCTGCCCCGCTTTGTACCGTTTTGAGGAGGAAATTCGGCGCTCAGGCTTCTAAGCCTTTGACGCCAAGTCATCGCAGTTGGATTTTGAGTGGTCGCGATAAGAAAAATAGATTGCACAATGATGTGCTATCGGTACCTGATGGATCAGTTTTTAGTTTCTAGTATATGGTTAGAAAAGTGCCTGCGGCAGAAATGATTACGACACCTCAAAGCCGTTCTCTGCGACCAGTTCTGGCACTGACTCTGCTTGCCAGCCTTATCCCCTTGTGCGTGACACCCGTTCTGCCACTGACGGATTTCTACGCTCATATCGCCCGTTACTACATTCTGGCCAATCTTCCGGACTCGACCACACTGCAACAGAACTATGAGGCGGCTTGGCAACTGCTGCCCAATCTCGGGCTGGATGTTCTGGGCACGGGTATCATGAAAGTGCTGCCCCCGCTTTTGGGTGCCAAGCTGATCGCTGGCCTGATCATTGCGGCCCCGTTCGCGGGAATTTTGTACCTGTCACGTGTTCTGCACGGCCGCCTCTCGGCACTGACCGTATTTCTGGCCGGTTTGGTGGCGTATAACCATATCCTGATCTGGGGTTTTTCGAATTTCCTGCTTGGGTTGGGGGTTCTGCTGGGCGCAATCGGATACTGGATTGCGACACAGGACCGCCCCGTCCGGCAACTGGCTGTCACGGCTTGCCTGGGGCTGATCCTGTTTTTCATTCACGGGCTGGCCTTTGCGCTGTGGGGGCTGCTGCTGGGTATGGTCGAACTGTCGCTTGCGTTCCGATCAGGCTATCCCGGGCTACCGGTTTTGTTGCGTAAAGCCGCAAGACTTGCATCGATCGCCATCGCACCGGCCGTGATCTTCCTGCAAACGAAAACCGCAAGCGGAGGCGTCGCCACGCCTGTCTCGAACCTACTGGCTCATGCCGAGCAAGGAACATTGTGGGCACGCCTGAGCACCGAGGCCTATCTGCGCGTTGACGGGTTCCTGCGCGTGGCTGAATCCACATGGCGCACGTTCGACTGGGGTTTTGGCGTCCTGTTATGGGGCGTGCTGATCGGTGGCCTCATCACCGGGATATGGCGGATCGACCGGCGTATGAAGCTTGCCGTGGCGCTGTGCGGTTTGCTGATCCTGATAACCCCTCCGAACCTGTTCGGCGTCGGACATCTGAGTGAGCGGATCCCGCTTCTGATGCTGGCCCTTCTGGCCGCCAGCCTGTCTCTGAATCCCAGCGCCAGGCTGCGATCACAACAAATAGCTGTTGCGGCGATCGCCGGGCTGTTTCTGTTGCGCAATCTGATGTTGACCGTCGGGTGGTATCAGGATGGCAAAATTTACGCCTCTTATCTTGAGGCGTTGAACCTCCACGACACGCGCAGTCTGGGCGCCGGGGCTTATGTGGAAGACGCAAAGGACTCGTGGGTTTTCAAGCCCAGTTGCAGACCCTTGTCCTTTCTCATGATCTTCAATGGTACGGCAGTTCCGACCTTTGCCAACCCCACGCAGCAACCGCTGCGCATAGTTGGTCCGTTAGCCAGTGTGCAAGGCGCAGTTCAGAAAATTGCGCTGGAGGCCAATCACACGCTGCCATCGGCCTTGAATGCATTATCGAACGCCAAAGCCGATACAATCGTGACATGTTCCACGGAATCGTTTCCGCCACAGGTTCAGGGTTTCGAGATACTTGCAGCAACTGAACCGTGGATATTGTATCAAAGGATAACTTCCAAATAATTGCGGACCCATATGTTTACGCCACCAACCCAGAGGACTCGCGGATGAAAGACCAGGATGCGCATGCAGCCTCGGGCAATCCTGCGCGCTGCTATATCGCGGACCGGGCAGACGGGCGGGACAACAATTTCAACCTGATCCGGATTCTTGCCGCCAGCGGCGTGCTTGTATCGCACGCCTATCCGCTCAGTTGGGGTGGCGCGGTTGGTCAACCGTTTGAAACTGCTCTTCACGGGCTGTCCCTGGGCATGGTGTGCGTATGGATCTTCTTCGCCATTTCAGGATTCTTCATCACACGCAGCTTCGATAGAAAACGCTCTGCCAGTTCATTTCTGATCGCCCGCGCGCTGCGTCTGTTTCCGGCACTTGCGGTCGTGACAGGGATTACGCTCTTGGTTGCCGGGTTCATACTGACACAGGCCCCTGCATCCGTTTTCTGGGCGCAGGCCGGGGAATTTTTTGTGCGCAACATGCTGCTGTTCAAGATTCAATACGTGTTGCCCGGCGTGTTCGAATCCAACCCGTACGGCCCTGCAATCAACGGCTCACTCTGGTCGCTGTCTTACGAGGTCACCTGCTATATCGGTGTATTGATCTGCGGCATCCTCGGCATTCTGGGTCGGAAAAAAATCTTTGCGGTTGTTACCCTGCTGTTCTTGGTCGTCTATGCGGTGGCCATGGTGACCGATCTGAACCCGCGCATCGAGCAGCTCACCCGGCTTGGCCTCCCTTTTCTCACGGGGATGGTCTTTTATATCTGGCGCCAGCACATCCCGCTGTCCCCGACCCTCTTCATCACGGCAACGGCGCTGTCCATTGTGGCCTGGTTCACACCGCTGTTTCTGCCGGTCTTTGCCGTCTGCCTGTCATATGTGGTGTTTTTCTTGGGTTACGCGAAAACGCCTCTGCTGCTGCACTACAACAAGCTGGGCGACTATTCCTACGGGGTCTATATTTATGCCTTTCCCATCCAGCAGTTGGTGGCGCAGGCCGGGGTCACCACCCCCATCGTCAACATGGCCATGTCATTTCCACTAACGATGATCTGCGCGATGCTGTCATGGCATTATGTTGAGGCCCCTGCCATGCAATTGCGGCACCGGAAGGCTCAAAAGCCCCTGAAGACCAAACAGGCTGCTGAATAGCAGACCTTACCCCTTCCAGATCCGCTGATACGCCGCGATCAGCGCGGGCACCTGATGCGGCCAGGCCATCTCGGACTCGACCCGGGCACGCCCATAGCGGCCCATGGCGGCGCGACGTTCGTCATCGGCCAGCAATTCGGTGATCTTGTCGGCCATATCCACCGGATTGTTGGCCTTGGCGTAAAGCGAGGCCTCCTGCGCCGAGAACCGCCCTTCGGTCACGTCGAACTGAACGATGGGTTTCTCGAAGGCCATGTATTCGAGGATCTTGTTCATGGTGGATTTGTCGTTCATCTCGTTCACCCGGTCCGGGTTCACGCAGACATCGGCGGTTGACAGGATCTCGAACAGATCATGATCGGGGGCGCGGCCAGTGAAAGTGACATACTCTGACAGGCCCATTTCAGCAGATTGTTCGCGCAGCTTGTCCAGGCTGGGCCCCCCGCCCACAAGGCAGAACTGGATATCGTCGCGGCCCTGAACCTTGACCAGATGCGCCACGGATTCCAGCAGCAGGTCGATCCCTTCCTGATCACCCATGACGCCGACATAACCCACCATGTATTTCCGCCCGTTGCGCCAGGCCGGGTTCGGCGGCAGATGCTGCAACCGGCTGAGGTCGGGGCCCGAGCGGACGACAAACACATCCTCGGGCGCCATGCCGCCGCGTTCGATGGCGATCTTGCGATAGCTTTCATTGGTGGCAATCGACACACGGGCCGAGGCAAAGGTCAGCCGCTCGAACGTTTTCATCAGTTTCCAGAAGAAACCGCGCTTGTTGAACTTGGCCTCGTAAAGCTCGGGGTTGATGTCGTGGTGATCGAACAGATAGCGCACGCCAAACAGCTTGAAGGGCAGCGCCACCAGAAAGATCAGATCGGGCGGGTTGCAGCCATGGATGACGTGAAAGCCGCGGGTGAATTTGATCTTCAGTGACAGCCAGCTTTCCCAGAACAGCGCCGCGCCATATTCCAGCAGATACCCCAGCGCCCCGCTGGCATCCAGCGGCAGCGGGTGGCGATAGACCTTGATGCCCTCGTCTTCCCACACGCGTTCCTCATGGCCCTTGCCGGTTGGGCAGATGACCGAGACCAGCGCGCCTGCGGCGGCCAGCGTGCGCGCCTCCATCCAGACGCGGCGGTCAAAGGGGACGGGCAGGTTTTCCACCACGATCAGAACCTTGAGGCCCTTCAGGGGCTGGCTCTGGCGCAGCTCTTCGAACGAGATCGGCTGAACGGCGGGCACAGGGCTAGTCATATTCATAGGTTCTTACCACCTCTGCATCACCCAGGTTCAGATCATTCACGATCCGGTTTGAACCGACCACCAGATCCCAAGGCCCGGCCTCGGCCGTGGCGCGGTCCACCAGCAGGCTGCCCACGTTGGGCAGGTGGGTAAAGGCATAACCAAGGTTCTGCCCCCGCAGATCGGCCGGTTTGATGGCCGGATCATAGATCGACAGCTGATAGCCCGCCTGCAACAGGCGCCGGGCGATATCGACATTGGGGCTTTCGCGCAGATCATCGGTTCCGGCCTTGAAGGCCAGCCCGGCCATCAGCACCCGGCCCCCTTCGGGCAGCCGCGCCATGATATCCTGCGCCTGATAGGTTTTATGCGCCTGATTGGTCTGCAACAGGCTGTCGATCAGATGCGTATGCGCCCCCACCTCACCGGCGATATGTTGCAGCGCACGCACATCCTTGGGCAGGCAAGACCCCCCGAACGCGCCCCCCGGACGGGTGTAATAGGCCGAGATGTTCAGCTTGGTGTCCGAGACGAAAATCTCGTGCATGGTTTTTGCCGACACGCCCATGCTGTGACAGATGCGGCCCACCTCATTGGCAAAGGCCACCTTGGTCGCGTGCCAGGTGTTGTCGACGAATTTGGTGATCTCGGCCTCTTCGAACGCGGTATAGAACACCGGCGCATTCAGGCCTTCGTGCATCTCGTCCATCACCGCCGAGCGATTTCCGTCTGCCGTGCCGACAACGATCTTGGGCGGGTTGAAGAAATCATCCACCGCCGAAGCCTCGCGCAGGAATTCGGGGTTATAGACAATCTCGATCGCCTGACCCGTCCGATCGCCCAGATAGCTTTGGAAGATCGGCTCGATCAGCTGCCGCACCGTGCCCGGCCGGAAGGTGGATCGGTACGCCACGGTCAGCGGTCGCGCGCGGTCGGGCGAAACGGCCTTGGCAATCTGCCGCGTCACCTCGGCCACGAAATTCATGTTGTGCGACCCGTCAGTGGAACTGGGCGTGCCGACGCAAACGATGGCCAGATCCACATCCGACAGGTCGGGGATTTCAACCGTGGCGCGGATCAGGTTCTTTGCAAGCGCCTCGGTCAGCAGTTCGGCCACCTTGGGTTCCTTGATCGGAGGCTGCCCGGCATTGATTTCCGAGACCTTGTCGGCATTCACATCGACGCCGATCACCTCATGCCCCTCACGGGTCAGACAGCACGCTGCCGTGAACCCCACATACCCCAGACCAAAAATCGCAATCTTCATACCATTACACCATTTTGAACCCCGGCTTCCGGGCACTGGCCGCCACCGGACACATATCAGGCATCACATACTTGACGCGCTTGCCCATGAGGAGCCTGATCTGAGACACTGGGCCAGAAATTCTCCTTGAAACAGCAGATAACTTTCGGACACTAGACCCGCAGGTATCACCGAGTATGAAACAACCTTCTGACATTGAAAGAAAATCATGTGATTTCGACATAAAAAAGCGCGGTCTTCCTTGAGTAGCAGCGACCCCGCCCAATTGCCAGAACGGCACTTCTCTATCTGGTTGGAATACCTGAGAGAGGAGATAAAAAGGAAACACTAACCCGGTATTCTGTTGTTTGTTTTGAATGTGGAAAGACAAAGCTGTTGAAGCCTTCGCCTAAATCCGAACCGACCGGTGCCGCAGTCCCGCGCGGCTCACCCCTTGTCGTCGGGGCCGCAGCACTGTTTGCGTCGGGTGTTTTCAGCCAGTTTCTTGGTCTGCTGACGCTTATCGTCACTGCCCGCCTGCTGACCCCGACGGATTTCGGTGTAATCGCCTATTTCGTCATCGCAGTGGCCTTGCTTGAAATCGCGCAGCGGGCGATTTCCATGACCCTGATCCGGCAACCCGAGGTAACCGAAGCGCACCTCAATACAGTTTTCACGATGCAGCTGTTGCTGGGCACTTCCGCCGCTGGCCTGATCTGGATCAGTGCACCCCTGATGGGGTTTCTGGGCTTGCCTGCCCTGACCGAGCTGATACCCGCCCTATGCCTGATCGCCATCGTCAGTTCGCTCAAAAGCACACGGTTTCCCTTGCTGGAAAGGGATCTCAGGTTTGGATTCGTGGCTGGTGAAGAAGCCATCAGCCGCATCACATATACGTTGTTCGCAGTATGCCTTGCCTGGTTCTGGCGCGATTTCTGGGCCATTGTGGCAGCCAATTTCCTGACTCAGGTCGCACGCGTCATCTGGTCCTTTTCCGTCGCACCGATGCGGCCCCAGCTGACGCTCAGATGCTGGCATGACTGTATCGACGTATCATCATGGTCACTGGGCGCACAGATCACGCAATTCCTGACGACCAACATGCCGCAAATCATTATCGGAGCCACGTTGGGGCTGGCGGATGCGGGTATTTTCAGAATCGGCTTTCGCCTTGTGTCGCTGTTCACCAGCCAGGTCATCGGGCCACTTGAGCGGGTGATCTATCCCGGGCTCGCCAGCATCTCCAGAACTCAGGGCAACGACCGCGAAGCCTTTGAACAGGCCAATGCCATTCTGCTGGGCATCATCATTCCCGTCAGTGTCGGAATGGCGCTGGTCGCAAATCACCTGATCGTCGTGGTGGCCGGATATGAATGGCTGGCAGCCTCTCAGGTCATCTGGGTGCTCGCCCCGCTCAAGGCCATTGAAACGCTACAAGCCAATGTCCGTTCGGCAAGCTATGTGCAGGGTGACACGAAACGGCTGTGCCTGCGCAACAGTATCCTGCTGGTCGTAACAACCATACTGGTGCTGCTGGGATCCAACTATGGATTTGTGGGCGCGATCCTCGGATCCGGCGCAGCCAGCCTGTTCGCGATTGGCCTGGCGCTGGTCATGGCCAAGGATTTTGGAACCGGGGGGCTTCTTACACCCATTCTCATGGCCTGGCGCACCTTCGCCGCGGCCATCGCAATGGTCACCGCGGTTCTCATCGTCAGCAGCGCCTATGGCAGTGGCGACGCAATCGGCTGGGCTTACGATTCAGCCGAAGACCTGCCCCTGCTGCGCATCCGCTTTGCCGTCAAGGTCATCGTCGGCGTGTTCACCTATATCGCGACCCATCTGTTGCTTTGGCAGCTGTCGGGGCGCCCAAAGGGATTTGAAAGCCTGACGCTCGAACTCGCATCGAAACTGCGCAACAGGATTGTCGCCAGGGTGTCCTGAGACACACTCACCCCTGCAATGCCCGCTTCAGTTCCGAGACGATGTAATCAACATGCGCCTCGGAAAGATACTGGTGCAGCGGCAGTGACACGGCGTCATTCTTAAGCGCCATCGCTTCGGCCTGTCCGGTCCAGTCGAGATTACGGTTGAATCCCGCCCACCAAGGTGTTGCCCCGATCCCGCCGTGTTGCAAAGCCTGCACGACACGGTCGCGCTCCTCCACCAACACCGGCATGTTCAGCGGGCAGGTGTCGACCGTCAGCTCGGGCACAAGCATGCGCACACCCGCGACATCAGTCAGAAGTTCACGGTACCTTTCCCAGTTTGCCCGGCGCGTTGCGATGGCCTCGGATACGGAAAACGCCCGCAAGGGGCGGGCCGCAAACGCGCTCATGCGGGTACTGCGCAGAGCCGGATCAAAGTAGTAATGGCTTGGAATATCTTCCAGTTCTCTCTCAGGGCACATGTCCACGGGTATTTGTTCGCCGCCCCGCAACGCTTGCACCAGCCCTTTCAGGCGCGCTGTACCAAGCACATTGCCCAGCCCGGCCCGCAGCAGCATCTTGGTGACCATCTTGCGGGGGGGCGGGCGTGTAAACGGATGCTCAGCATGCAGATCCGGCGCGTTGATCACCAAGGCGCCGCCGCCCAAAACCGGAACAAACTTGTAAAAACAGAAGACCGAAACGTCACCCACCCGGCCTTCGGCGGGGGTCTGGCCACTCAGCAGGCTTAGCGCGCAATCTTCGATCAACCGCAACCCGTGCCGGTCACACAGCGCCCGCAGCCCGGTCAGTGAGGGTTGGATCACGCCGAAGTAATGCGTCACGTAAATCGCCCGCGTGCGCTCCGTGATAAGCGGTGCAATGCGATCCGGATCAGCCAGTAAATTGTCTGAGACAGGATACAGCCGGACCGAAAGACCCGCGTCAATCAGCGGGTCAACCTCTGAGCCGCAATTATAGGCTGGCACCAAAACCTCGTCCCCGGGCTGCAAGGCCAAAAGATCACATGCCGCCCGGATCGCCACGCGGGTATTGAAACTCCAGAAAACCGGGCGTTTCCGAAACAGGGCCGTATATCCGCCTGCCGGGTCCCGGCGAAACAGATTGGCAAACTGCATGGGCGGGTCGCCGCAATAAAGCGTGGTCTCATGTGTGTTGCTGCTCATGCCAACCCCGCATTTCAATACTGCCGCCAAGTCCGATGATGTGTCAGGCGGTATTCATTACAGTGCCCAACCGGTGAAAACCCCGTTTTCAGGATATTGAGCCTGGAAGGTAAATTGTAATCCCGGCAATTGGTATAAAACCCGTCGATTCCTGCGGATATTTTGCTGGCAACAATCGCGTCCCAAAGCCGGCCCTGCAAATTTCTGCCGCGGTATTGCGGCAGGACATAAACATGCCAGAACAGCTCTTCCGTATCAGTGAGGGGCACAAAGAAATCGCGGCTATGCGCGGCATCCCTAACCCAGGCCACCGCCTGGATGCGCCCCTCTTCCGTCAGCACCCAAAGCTGCCACCCGGCGTCCAGCCATTCCAGCATTCCCCAGTCATGCGCCGCCTCAGGGTCCGTCAGGCTGGCCAGTTCGTCCCTGGTAAGGTCTTCGCGTGATCGGATTTCCCGCACCTGTTGCGCGTCCTGCCCGGCTTGTGAGTGGGCAGCACAACTGGTCGCGCCCAGCCGGAATACCAGATGGCGTTTGCGCACAAAGCTGTCCATCAGGGCCAGCCAAAGCTGCCGGACAAGAACAACCGGCCCACGTCGCGCGGCCCCCCGGATCAGTTGCAATTTGCCTTTCTTGGCCAGATTCATACTTCGCCTTACCAATCGTTCAGGGACCTAACCCGCCGCTGCCCTCTTGAGCTTTTTCAACTGCCCCCGGATCAGATCACGCGCATTTCCCGTCAGGTACACAGACCGGTTCAACACCTTTTCACGTGCTGAAATCCGCTGCACGACACGCGGATTGAACTCTGACTTGTACTTGTGAATGTTGAACTTCTTCTCGCCCGAAACCGGTACGTGATAGCCCTCGACATCCAAGGTGCTACAGCCCTTGCCCTTGGCCCATCTCATGGCCTCCAACCACAAGGCCGGGGCGATACGCAGATTGCCCGCCGCCCGCAGATGATCCGGCTCGGTGGTGAAATGCCGGCCGTGCACAATGTCCCTGCTGCGATACACCAAAAGCCCGGCAAGAAAGGCCTCCTGCTGCCAGGCCATGATCACGGTGCCAATCTCATCGGGCCGCAATACATCTTCAAACATCGCCTCATAGGCGGGAAGGCTCAGCTCGGGCAGCCTGCGCGAGACGCGCAACCGGTTCATGCTCTCGAGAAAAATGCGGAACTCTTCCGGGGTTCGCGCGCTTCGGAACGTCACGCCCTGCCGTTCGGCGCGCCTGACCTCGCGACGGGCGCTTTTGGAAAACGCCGCCATGATCTCTTCGCTCGTGACCGATATGTCGACCCATCCGGTTTCACGAAACTGATCTTCTTCAGCCACGCGCCAACCTGCACAAGACAGCGCGGCATCCAGTGTGTCGGCCTCTTCTTCGGTCCAGAACGGGGTGACAGTCAGGCTGCCGACCCTTGAAAACCCCGGCTGTCGGCACAGGCCATCCAGAAACGTCACCATGTCGGCGGCATCGTCGCAAACCGGGCCGCTCAGGCAGCGGGCCCGGGCCCAGGCGCCGGGCAGATACGGGTGCGGTTCAAGTGAGATCAGAGCGACACCCACAAGCGCCCCATCCCGGCGCGCCGAGGCATAAATCACCTTGCGTTTCAATCTTTGTTCCGAATTCGTAAACAACGGAGATTGCCGCGGATGCTGATGCCGGGCCGCATTCAGAAACGTCATCCATTCGGCATTCCGGTCTGCGGTCAGGGTTTCAGTGCATTCAATCGCAACACTATCTTGCCCTTCAAGTTCCTGCACAGCCAAACTAATACCTCAATATACCGGTTTATTCGCTCTGAATTTCACAGCTACTATTTAACAACAGCCGTCGCTTAATGACGTTGAGTGTATTCATAGATCAGAACAATGGCTAAACAATTTGAAAATGTAAGTGAGTAACGAGAACAGGGTTTCATGACTTCACCGTCACACGGCACGCAGAGCGAATGCGCTGTTTCCATTGTCATCGTGAACTGGAATACCCGGGACATTCTTCGGGACTGCCTGATATCGATTTCCCGGCAGACCCGGAAGCCGCATGAGGTCATCGTCGTCGACAATGCATCAAGCGACGGATCCGTCGATCTTGTCCGTGACGAATTCCCTGATGTTCGCTTGATCGCCAATGACACGAACCGGGGATTTGCCGCGGCCAACAATCAGGGTCTGGAAATCGCACGGGGTGACAATCTGCTGTTGCTCAATCCCGATACCATCATTCTGGATGGTGCGATCGATACCATGCTGGACTGGCTGGATCAGCACCCGGATGTCGGCTGCGCTGGATGTCAGGTCCTGGAAGATGAAACCACCATTCAGCGCACCTGTTTTGCCGACCCGGGTCCGGGAAACCTGGCGCTGATCGAGTTTGGGCTGCACCGCCTGTCTCGGCGCAATCCGCTTCTGGCCCGCGCCGAGTACGGAGACTGGGATCGGCGTTCGCAACGCGAGGTCGACGTCGTCTCGGGCATGTTCATGCTTGTGCCCCGTCGTGTCTTCGAGGCCGTGGGCCTTCTGGACGAGGCATTCTTCGTCTACTCGGAAGAGGCCGACTGGTGCCGTCGCATCCGCGATGCAGGCTGGAAATGCGTGTTCACCCCCGAAGCGCGCATCCTGCACCTTGAGGGAGGCGGCAAAAGCACCGCCCAGATCCGCTCGCGGATGTACGTACAGATGCAGAAAAGCAAGATGATCTATCTGCGCAAACATTATGGCCTTTGGGGCCTGTTCCGCGGCCGGATGGTGTTTGTGGGGTCATCCGTATTGCGCTTTGTCATGTCGGTCGCAAATCGGCGGGAAGAAGCTGCCGCGCGGCGGCGTCTGGCCCGGGCCTCGCTGCGCTATCACCTGACCAGCCAGGAGCCGACAGAGTGACCGACACAGACGTCCGGCTGACATTCAAATGGGTTGATGGGGTCACGGGCCTTGAACGCATGACCGATGCGTGGGCCGCACTGGCCCGACAGACCGGCGCGGACATCTATGCCGCTCCGGTCTGGGTCCTGACCTGGTGGGCTCATTTCGGGCGCGGTAAAACGCTCCGGACCCTTGTGGCATATGACGCCCAGGGGCAGCTGGTCGCTTTGCTGCCGTTCATGATCTATCCGGTTTGGCTGGGGCCTGTGAGGGTCCGTATCGCCAAATTGGCCGCAACCGATCCCAACACGGTGATTTTCCAACTGGCCGCCACGGAAACCGCGCTAAAGAACAGCTGCGCCGAGGCCCTGAACGGCCTTCTCGGCGATGGCCGGGCGCATCTGGTCAGTTTCACCCCCGCCTCGGAACGCGGCACCATGCTGGCAGCCATCCGCAATGGGGTGGCACCGGGGCTGGCGCTGACCGACACGCCGGCTGGCACCCATACGGTTTTTGAACTGCCCGATACGTTTGAGGGCTATCTTGCCAACCTGTCCAAGAAACGGCGGAGTCAGTATCGACGGGATCTGAAACATCTACAGAATGACCACGGCCTGACAACGCGGATGGTCCATCCTGATGCGCATCAGTTCAGGGATTTCGTCTCCTTCCACAACCGGCAATGGCAGGAGGTTGGAAAAGGAGGCCATTTCGCGGATTGGCCTGGCAGCGCCGCCTTCTACTGCGATCTGGCAGACGCCACCCAGCAGGGGCAGGAAACCTGGTTCGTCGAACAACATGGTCGAAACGGCCCCCTTGCCACCCAATTCTGTCTGGTCGCGGGACAGACCTGCCATTGGCGATTGCCCGCCAGATCGACCGATCCGGAACTGGAACGCCTCAGCCTTGGGAAAATCGGCTTGGTTCAGATGATCGAACAGCTGATCGCCGCTGGCGTGACGCGGATCGAAGCCGGGATTGGCGCATATGGTTACAAGCTGGTCTATGGCGGTGAATCGGTGCCCACTCATCGCCTGATCGTCTCACGGCGATCAGGAATATCCCCTGTCTTGCTGAAGCTCTGCCTTGGTTGGGCGCGTGTGTTGCACCTGGTCTATTACAGGCTCTGGTTCGGGCGGGTTGCACCCCGGCTGAGGGCCGTGATCCCGTTGAAAAACAAATCGCTGTGGTCCAGCTGGATCAAAACAAGAATATGAGGCGGATATGATCGCATATCAGTTCTCTGCACGGGTTCTGCCTGAAGACAAGTGGCCCGCCCTCAGCGCGTCGTTCCGCGACCTGACCCTTGAACACAGCCTGACCTATGCCCGCGCGGCGGCCCGCCGGATCGGGGCAGACGTACAGTTCCTGATGCTCACCACCCCGGACGGGCAGCCTGTTGCCGCCGCATGTCTGCGCATCAAACATGTTCCTGGCCTGCGGCGTGGCATTGCATGGCTTGCCGCCGGACCGCTGGTGCTGCATGTCGATCGGCCTGATCCCGACGCTGCAACACTGCGTGCCGTGCTGTCCGCACTGCGTACGTATGCTCAGGAGAGCGGGCATATCCTGCGCCTGCGGTTTCCGGCCACACCCTGGCATGATGTTGCATTGTTGGATCAGCTGGCCCGTAGCGAAGCGTTTTTGCCCACCGATCGATCCCCGACCTATCGAACCGTGGTCGTGGATTGTACCCAGGACGAAGATACACTGATGCGTGCCCTGCACGGAAAATGGCGCAACCCCCTGCGCAATGCGCTGAAAGCCGGCCTTGATCTGGATATCGTGCCGATTGCACAGGCAGCCGACCGGTTTCATCCGATGTATACCGAGGTTCAGGCAGCCAAAGGCTTTCGGCCGGATATCCCGCCAGAATTCTATTATGGCCTTGAGGGGGCTGATTTTGCCCATGAGGTTCTGTTTGCCCGCAAGGACGGGGCCGACATTGCCGCGATGACGCTGGGACGGGCTGGGTCCAATGCCGTCTATCTGTTCGGGGCCACTCTGGACACCGGGCGGCGCCTGAATGCCGGGCATTATCTGATGTGGCATTCCATGCTGCGCTGTCGCGACCTGGGCCTGAAGTATTTCGACCTGGGCGGGATAGATCCTGAAGCCAACCCTTCCGTCACACGTTACAAGCTGCGCACGGGCGGCACAGAGCTGCGCGCAGCGGGCCCGTACGAGTTCCGCCCTGCCGGCGCAAGCTCTGCCCTGATCAGCATCGCCGAAACCATTCACGCCCGCCTGAAGAAGCTGCGCTCATGACAAAGCCCATCGGTATCAACTTTCACGGCATCGGAACACCAAAACGCTCTCTGGAACCGGGCGAGGCCCCCTACTGGCTGTCCGTTGGCAAGTTTGAGCGGGTTCTGGACCGGATCGCTGCGGCCCCCAATCCGAGCCGGTTCACCATCACCTTCGATGACAGCAATCTTTCTGATCATGACATCGCCCTGCCAGCACTTGTTACCCGAGGCCTGCGGGCCCGGTTTTTTGTTCTGACCGGACGGATCGGACAGGCCGGATCACTGGATGCAGACCATCTGCGTCGCTTGCAGAATGCGGATATGACAATCGGCAGCCATGGAATTGACCATCTTGCCTGGCCGACACTGGATGACGCTGCTCTGATCCGAGAACTCAGCGAATCCCGCGCGCAGTTGGAAATGATATGCGGCTGCCCGGTGGTCGAAGCGGGCATTCCCTTTGGCCGCTACGATACACGGGTGTTACGTGCGCTGCGCGATGCGGGCTACACTACGGCTTGGTCAAGCGACGGAGGCATCTGGCGCAAAAACGCATTTATACGCCCCCGCACATCGCTGCGCGAGGATATGAGCGATCAGGATTTGAAGGCGATCTTGTCGGGTCACATGCCGCTCGCGCGCCGCTTTCGGCGCGCATTGGGCATGACCCGTCGGCGCTGGACGACCACAGGTTAGCGGGCGCGTGCGACACGCCCGGTAGACAGTTCTCCGGGCAGGGCCTTGGGAAACCGGGTATACCGCATCTTCCGCCCTCCTTCCTCGGCCTGGGCCTGGTCCCCATCCTGACCGGACCCGTCATCCGCATCCAAAAACCAGACCCCCGCACCCAGCAGGAACATCAGAAAGCAGAACGTGGCATCCCAAAGATGGACGGTCACCGCAGATACACAAAGGCCCAGAAGCGAAATCAGATATCCAAGGCGCGCATCCGCCATTGCCCCGGTCAGATTTCTGCTGCCAAGCTTAAAGAACGTGACAATCATCGCGCCTACAAGAAGGAACAGGGCCGGAAAACCATGTCGCAATGTGACCACCAGCCAGAAATTGTCGACGCTGCTCAGCAGTACCATCCAGTGGGGGCGCGTCCAGTCATTCAGGCCGATACCGAAGATCGGGTTTCGCAGAATATCGTCGGATGCGAAATTGAACGTATGGATGCGGGCCCATGCCGTACCGGGGGTCAGCGTGAAATGGGTTGCAAAAATCTGGAACATACTCCGGTTCGAGCCAATCTCGGCAATGAAATACAGAACGCAGAATATGCTCAGCAGAACTTTCCATTTCTTCTTGAGGAAACTAAAAATCCAGTTCCATCCCATCAACGCCAACTGAATGACGACATTCAGAAACGCACCCGATGAAAGGGAAAAGAACACCGCCCCCCCTACTACCGAGGTCAGGCCAACCTTCTTGAAGAACGATTTATGCCATCCCAGCACATACCAGGTCAGCGCGAAGGCCGGCGCGCAGAACACGCCGAACAGGATGGGATGCGGCATCGTTGTCTGCGCCCGCAGCAACCCAAGCCGAGGTTCGAAAATCCATTTCTGATAAACGCTTAGAACCTTGCCGAACAGGTTCAACAGCGGGGTCTTGCCCGTAAAGGATTCGAACAAGGCAAAGGGCAGCAAAATGAGGATAAGCAGAAACAGGCATTTCACGAAGTACCGAAACGATTCCAGGTTCCGGATATAGGTTCGGGCAATAAAATAGGGCACCAGGGTTTCGATCATGAACATCCCGATGAACTGCCACATTTGCGCCAAACCATTATTGACAGAAATGGACAGGGCCGACCAAAAGCTGAACATGATCGCCAGAATATCAACGGCCCTGATCTTTCCGGCCTTGCCGCTCAGCCATCCGATGATCGCAGGAAACATGAACAGCAGCAGGATCACCCGATACCCGCTGAGCTTGAGCCCCCCCAGGTGGAAATAGAACGGCATCGCGAAGGAGACAATGAGCAAGGCGAGAACGACCGGCTTTGTCGCCGGGGCGCTGGCTTTCGCTGACAAAACGGCTGTCATCTAAAATTCCTGCCTTTAAACGGATAACATATTACAGATTGCACCAACATATTGTCAGTATTCTGGCCGCGCGCCCGAAGCCAATCACTTTTCCACAACATTGCCCGCAATGTCCTCATCGCGAGGGGTAGGATTGCGACAAGCTGGACCCCGCATTCAGGCGATCAAGCTGGCTGCCGGGGCGCACGCCGTATTCGTTGTATCCGTCTTTCCTGCCTTGCGCGTAATAGATGAACTGGCTGTCATAATGCCCACCCTGAGAGGGGGTCTGATCTTGAATCAACGCATTGTTGAGCACAACCCAATCGCGCTGGTTCTCGTGCCCGATGACATTGGCCACCGCATTCTGCTCAATGACCACCGAGGTCGAATCCGGAGAAATGTTGATGACCGGAACCGAATGACCGCCGGGCACATGGATCACCGAGTTCTTTCTGATCGAGATATTGTCCGAGCCATGGATCGAAATGCCGTGAATATGACCATTGTAGATCATGTTGTTTTCAACCAGCACATTGCGGTGTCGCATGACTGGGTTGCCGAGGTCCTTGCCGTCTCCGCCAGCCCAGATGGTCTGTGTGAAATCGCCGCCGGCCATGTCGAATATATTGTCACGGATGACGATGTCCGAAGATCCCCGGGGCGATACCCGCATAATCTGGATCATGTCGCGGTGATCCTGAGATCCAGCCGCACCGCCAAAATCGTGAAACCGGTTCCGCTCGATTCTCAGGCCATCCGCAGCATCGACGTCAACCCCATCGGACCGGATCGTGTGAATGTTGTTGCCCGTAAAGACAAACTGCCGCGACTGCACGGACAGAACTGCTGTCCACCATCTGCGAAATTCGTTGCCTGAAAGGGTCAGGTTCCCGCCCCGCTCGATTTTCAGGCCGATCCCGATACTGTACCCGTCCGCCTCGGACCCTGTTCCCCTTGCAGTCCCACCGTCGAACACGGAATTCGATATCACAATGTCCGTACTGTTCAGGATGACGAAATAGGCAATGAAATGCGGATCGCCCCCATTGTAGGTGTAATCGAAATAGACACCATCCAGATGCACATTCCTGGCTCCTTCCAGAACCAGACGGGTAAAGCAGGCCGGTGCGGCAGGATCGGCGGACCGGATCACCACGGGTGACCGGTATGCCGTGTTCATCCTAAGGGTTCCATAATTCCCAGGCGCCAGAAGAAAGATTTCCCCGCCCCGGGCATTTTGCAGGGCTGCGCCAAGATCGGCGGCATTCGCGACCCGCTGCCCCTTGGTCTGAGTTGCGGGAAGGTGCGTTCGCACGTCTCGCCCCTGACAGGGGGGCTGGGCCGCCACATCAAAACCCAACATGAGCAGTAGCGCCCCTGCCAAGACGAGAATCCGGGACCCGGCCATAACGCACCTTTCTGATAACCACACTTGCAGGAAAGTGTAGGCAAGGCGGGTTCCACTGTCTATCGCGCCTGCTTGCCCGTCTGGCGCCATGGCACGTCCGAATAGCCCTTGCAACGCCCAGGTTTCCCTTACGGCACCGGGCAATTCATTGCCGATGCCTATCGCCCATACGCAAGGACATGCCTGAATGATGGCTATTTTGTGGCCATTGTTGCCCTACGGGAATCAATTCGCCAAACCCTAGGCAACCGCTAAGGGAAGTGGAACAATTCCCGGTATCGAGTATCGAGTTCACTCGGAAATAAACGCACAGGGGCAGAATTGTCCCGATACAGGCAACAATTTCCAAACATAGCCATATTTCGGCCACTCTGCCGCCCTCGGGCGGCTGTTCCATCCGTCCTGGGTGTGCGGGAACTCGTGCGCTGCCACTCACAGCGCCTATGAAACAGAAGGTGAAATATGTCGACGACAATCACGGTAACCTCTGCGGCAGAGCTGAACCAGGCCTTGTCTCAGGCGACAGGTGGGGAAACCATACTGCTTGCGGCGGGCGATTACGGTCAGCTCAACCTCCACTACACGAATTTCGCATCGAATGTGACGATCCAATCCGCGGATCCGAATGCGCAAGCCAGCTTTTCCGGTATTCACGTCAAGCAATCATCGAACGTCACATTCGACGGCATCAAGTTCGACTACACTTACAATAGTGGCGACTACCATTTCCAAAGTCCGTTCAGTGTCTATGACAGCCAGAACATCGCGTTCAAAAACTCGATCTTCGATGGCGACGTTGCCAGCGGCACAGGCACATCCGCAGATGGTACCGGTTATGGAACAGGCCTGACAATCAGCGGTTCGACCAATGTCACTATCGACAACACCGAGTTCTTGAAGTGGTGGAAAGCAGTCATTGCCGTGAACTCCAATGGGGTCAGCGTAACCGGCAGTGATATCCACACGATACGGTCCGACGGTCTGGTCTTCGACAATGTCGACAACATTCTGGTCGAGAATAACTATATTCACGATTTCGGCGGCGCAGCCGGGTCCGGCGATCACCGCGACATGATCCAGATTCAGCGCGCCAACGGCAGCGGCAGTGACAACATCACCATCCGCAACAACGTGTTCGACATGGGGAACGGGGACTTTACCCAAACCATCTGGGCTGGTGGTGACGGCAAGGATATCAACGATCCCAATGTGATCCACCACAACGTGCTGATCGAAGGGAACACGATCTATAATGGCCACTTCCACGGCATTTCCCTTTATGGTGTGGATGGGCTTACGATCACCCAGAATTCGGTTCTGCACGTGGACGAAAAGACGCTGACCGGCGGGATCGAGATTCCGGTGATCAACGTTTCCTCTGGTTCCACAAACGTCACCATCGATCAGAACATTACATCTCAGATCGTAGGGTATAACGGGCAATCCGACTGGAACGTCAGCAACAACGCCCTGATCCAGCCCGGTGAGTACGACCAGAACTTCACCTATCAGGCAACGGCGCAGGGGAATGGTTACAACCAGTATGTCGTCATCCCAGGCAGCCTGGCTGACACACTGAACGCCGGTTCGGCCCATTCGTATGGCGCCTCGGGCTCCACCACTCCGCAGCAGGGCGGCACCACGTCCCCGGACAGCGGCTCCACGTCCCCCGACAGTGGCACCACGTCTCCCGACAGTGGCACCACGTCTCCGGACAGCGGAGTCCAACAGCCCGACACTGGGTCCGAGCAACCTGATACCGGGTCTGAACAGCCCGACACCGGGTCCGAGCCTATTAGTGGCGAACCGCAGGGCGAACTGATGATCGACATAACCCATCAGGACAGCCCGGAGAGCGTTGAGTACCAGGACGGAATTTCTGACATCAGCAAAGTCTCCTCCCCGGTCGACGCGACGCAGGCCGAAGGCGATACAAGCGCCGTGCAACCTGATACAGGCTCGGAACAACCCGACACGGGTTCAGAGCAGCCTGACACCGACTCCGAACTTGTCCTTGCTGACAGCTCACAAGACGAAATGTCGGTGATCGACATCACCAATCAGGACAGTCGGGGGAACATCGGGCACTTGGACGGGATTTCTGACGCTGAGCAGGTCAGCTTCTCGATCGACGTGACGCGGGAAGAAGGCGACACAACAGCCGAGCGGCTTGTGTGGAACCACTCGAATTTCGGCCTGAAGCTGAACAAGAAAGGGCATCTGGTCGCAAAAGTCGACAACAATGATGGTGGGTTCCGCGACGGCTTCAAGATCACGGATGTCGATCTGAGCGACGGTGAAACACATCAGGTCACTCTGATGGTCGATCAGGACACCGATCGCCTTCAGGTTCTGGTCGATGGTGCCGTTGTCCTGGACGAAACCAATACGGATTTCGATTTCGCCGGCGGTCGGGAAAGGGATTGGTACGTTGGTGATAGCGTCGACACCTTTGCGATCGGTGACGAGACCCCGTTTGTCGAGCCGTATTCCGATTTGTTCGCGTAACGGCAAAGATCGCCGGAAAAGCAACTTATTGATCACTACTGTATGGGCGGGTTCCGGGAAATCGGACCCGCCCATATCTATTCTGACCACCGGCATTGCCAGTTATGTAAGCTTGGGTGCATACGTTCTTTGAATGCTGCCAGCATTCATCTAAAGATTGGTCAAACAGCCATGTCACTGCCTTAAAAGGCGTATTGCAAAAATCTTTTTATCGCGATTTGGCCCCGTTTCGAACGCCGCGCAAGGTTACGGGTTTTTTGGGAGAGTAAATGGTACAGTCAGAAATACGCTGGCACACGGATTGCAGACAGGATTATCTGGATACGGTCTGGAACATCATAACAGATGAAAAACCGGCCCGGATCATGGAAATCGGTGGCACGACCAGCCGATCGACCGGCGACAAGACACTGCCCGATCATGTCACATCCTTCACGATCAGTGACATAAGTGCCGAAGAACTTTCCCATGTTTCCGATGAGTTCGACACCCTTCAGATCAACGCCTGCGGCGATGTCAGCCATGTGGATCAGAGGTTCGATCTGATCATGTCCAAGTTTTGTGGCGAGCATATGCCCGACGGCAAGCAGTTCCACAAAAACATGCATCACCTTCTGGCGGATGGTGGCGTTGCTGTTCACTTGGTGCCGACCATTTTCGCCTCGCCGTTCCTGATCAACTGGTTGTTTCCCGAACAACTGACACGCAAGGCGGTTCAACTGTTGCAGCCCCGGCGCTTTGATGGCCAGAATACCGGCAAATTCCCCGCCTATTACTCACTGTGTCGCGGCTCGACCCCGTACATGCGAAAGGCGTTGGCGGATGTCGGGTTTTCGAGCATCGAAGTACATGAATATTACGGGCACCATTACTATGATAAGATTTTCGGCCTGCGGCAGCTGGATAACGGGCTGGCGCGCCTGTGCGCCCGGCACCAATGGGCGGTTTATTCTTCCTATGCCATCATCATAACGCGCAAGTAAGTGCCCCAGACCGGGCCCACGGCGTTTGACAGGAAACCAGCAAGACCGGAGGCTGTGGAAAGAGCGGAGCCACAAAACAGCCAAACAGACGAAGTAATGGAATTGACGCCCCAGTTTATGAATACCCGCTTCGACAGGTGGAGCGCATGACAAGTTGAGATCCGAGGACGTAGAGATGTTAGAGTCGAAAAGTTATCAGGCCTATATGAACAGCCCATACAAAAGCAGTAAGCATTCCACTTACTTCGATGTGTATGACAAACTTTTTTCTCCTTACATCGGAAAGGATATCACGTTTGTTGAGATCGGCGTTCTGGGTGGTGGATCTCTTTTCATGTGGCGGGAATTCTTTGGCCCTCAGGCCCGCATCATCGGCGTTGAACTGAACCCCGATGCAAAGCGCTGGGAACAGGAAGGGTTCGAGATTTTCATCGGCAGCCAGAGCGATCCGGATTTCCTTGAAAAAATCGTAAGGGAAGTCGGTGATATCGACATCGTTCTGGATGATGGCGGCCACACCTATGAACAACAGATCATTACGACGGAATGCCTGTTGCCACACATCAAGGATGGCGGGATGCTTGTGGTCGAAGACACGCATACCTCTTACATGGAAGGGTTCGGCCTCAGGCACCGTTCCTTCATCAAATATGCCATGAACATGGTGGACCGTATCAACCATCGGTTCTCGCGGCTGACGCCTGACACCTCGGAAAAGCGTGCCTGGGGGATTAGCTTCTTTGAGTCTTTTGTCGTCTTTGACGTGAACCGCAAGGCGACCTCGGTCGCATCGGCGCCCACAGAAAACGCTGGCAAGGACCTGCATGCCAAAGACTTCAGGCATGCGGACAATCAGACCTACGAAGCTCTTCTGAAAACATCCAAAGGGCTCTCGGCGCTCAAGGCCATTCCGGGGATGCGTGCCGCAGCCAGGCTGGTACGAAACATCGTGTCGCTGCCATCCAACATGAAGCGCGCCCGCAGGTTGAAAGAGTATTTTTGACCGGGTCAGAGACAGCTGTGTGCACGTTTCTTGTGGGAAATGTATAGCATGAGCATTGCACGACCCGCACATATCCTCTCGACTAGGTTCCGCTGGCCGCATGCGATTTCCGCCAGCCTGCTCATTTATGCACTCACAACCGCACCGGGCCTGATCAGGGATGGCAGAAACCCCGATGACTGGCGTCAGGTCCATGGTGCACCCGAGGGCGGGATGCCTCTTAACTGGACGACCGAGGAAGGTCGCTGGGCGATGGAGGTGCTGTATGTCCATGTTCTCCAGGAACGTTTTCTGCCCGTTTTGCAGACTGGACTAGCGGCAGGCGTTTTCCTTCTGCTGTCGTGGATTCTGGCGCGGCAGTCCGGCGATCGTGACACCCGGCCCTTCGCGACCTTTTTGATTTTCACGCTTGGCGTTCATCACATCTACATGATCAACGCCCTTACTTTTTCGAGCCACGTGTTTGCGTTCCCACTGGCGTTGCTGCTTTCCGTTGCCGGTTTCAAATGTTTTGAACGCGGCATCCTTCATGCGTTTGGCGCGCGGGTGATCTGGCTTTTGATCGGTGCGCAATGCATCGCGCTTTGTGCAGCACTCTATCAGCCTTTCGTCCCTTTTGGCGCCGTGATCCTGTTTGTCTCGATGATCCGAACCGACCGATACAAGACCACAGATGTGGGCACATTCATCCTGCTGTCGGCAATTGGATCATGTCTTGGCCTTCTGGTCTATTTTGCGCAGGCCCATCTGGCTGCCCAGTTGCATGATCATGTCCCCACGACCAACCGTATCGCGATGCCCTCTCTCCACGAGTTGCAGGGCAAGCTTGAAACAGCCCTTCAATTGCTTGGCCAAATCTGGCGGGGGTCGCTACAAAGAATACCCTGGGAAATCAAGACCCTGAACAGCGCCTATATCGGAATTGGGTTCTTGCTGGGCGTTGGGCTGAGCATTTCTGTCCTTGTACGGAACCCGCACAATTGGGTGCATGCCCTGCGCATCCTGATTGGCATGACCGGTATTCTCTTGCTGCCTTTGCTGATCTGGTTCTCCTACGATGGGCAGTGGATACCGTCACGGGCCGTAGCCTATGTCGGCTTACTGGCTGCGGTGTTCTACCTGGCCGTTGATGCCGAAATACGGGCAAGAGGGTTCACGGCACCGGTCATTCTGGGCCTGCCCCTGATCGTTGCACTCACATACGCCTTCATGGCGCCTTTCGTCTGGAGCGATCAGTCCGAAATGGGGGACCGTGATGAGACGCTTGCCGAACAAATCATGACACGGCTCGCGGAGCTGGAAGGGTATGACGGCGCGCCATTCCGCATCGTCGGCCATACAGATTACCCCGATCTGGCTTGGGGGGACATGATTGGCTGGACCGTATTTCACGCTGGCAACTCCCGCCCGGGCATCTTCAAGGACATGTATGACCTGGACTGGTACGCCGAGGGCGGGCTGTATGAAGGACCGCTGGCCTGCGAGGCCTTCCCAGCCGAAAATTCCGTCTATCTGCATCATGGTGCCGCCTATGTCTGCCTGTCGCAAAGCTCCGGCTTTTCCGGCAACCTCATGTGCGCTGACAGCGACAAGCCCGAAATCGGTCGTATCTGCGTCACGCCAAAAGCAGTTCTGCGGCTCTCGGAGATCTGTGCGTCCCCCCTTCGAGGGGACAGAATTGACGTTACAAGCACCGCGATGCCAACCGTTCGCAGCGCAATCCAAGACCATGGCCACACCATACATGGCGGGTGTTTCTATACCGCAGGTTGGAACGGAGAGGTACCAAATGAGATCGAAGTATCAATGGTGAACGGGGATGGTGCAGTCACCTGGTCCGAAAAGCTGACACTTGGCGCGATAGAGAATCCATCCGGCAACCTAGAATAAGGCGTGCGCCTGACTGGCCAAATGACGCCAAACTAAAAACTTTGTCATCACCGATGCACGGCGTGAGGTGCTTAGTGACTGTGAAAAGACACTGAAATTCGAAAAAATACGCACGCACACAGAACTTTTTGAGCCCAAGGCAAAACCATGGTCACTTATCCCCGGACGCACGGGAAAGGCTACGCGTTATGGTAAATTTAAACATGAGTTCCCCCACAATTCCGTCCCGGGAAAAAGCCTTGGACCAAAGCGCTCCGACGCTCAGCATCATCGTGCCCATGTTCAATGAAGAAGAGGTTCTGCCGGCCCTGTTCGAACGTTTGGGGCAATTCCTCGATCAGCTTGGGGAAAGCTACGAGATCATCTGCGTGAACGATGGCAGCACAGACGCAACTGCCAAGCTTCTGGCCGCCGCGCATGAGCGCGATGATCGTATCAAGGTGCTGAATTTTTCACGTAATTTCGGCAAGGAAATCGCATTGACGGCGGGGCTGGATGCAGCTGCGGGTGAAGCCGTTGTTCCGATAGACGCGGATTTGCAGGATCCCCCCGAACTGATCAAGACATTTCTGAAAAAATGGCGCGAAGGGTTCGATGTCGTCTATGCCGTCCGGCGCCACCGCGACAGCGATACCGCGATGAAACGCTGGACAGCGCTGAAGTTCTATCAGGTCATCAACCGGCTTTCGGGGGTACCGATACCCGCCAATACCGGCGATTTCCGCCTTATGGACCGGCGCGTGGTTCAGGCTGTTGTTCAGTTGCGTGAGCACAACCGCTTTATGAAGGGCCTTTTTGCCTGGGTCGGGTTTCGGCACACCGAGGTGGCGTATGACCGCCCCGAGCGTGCGGCGGGGCAGACCAAATTCAACTACTGGCGCCTTTGGAACTTTGCGCTGGACGGTATTACCGGGTTCAGCACCGTACCTCTCAGGATTGCGGGCTATGTCGGCATGCTGACTGCGTTGGCCGCGATCATCTATGGTGTTTTCCTGATCTCACGCACCCTTGTCTACGGGGTGGATGTACCCGGCTATGCCTCATTGATGGTTGCAGTGCTGTTGATCGGTGGCCTGCAACTTGTCGTGCTGGGCGTCATCGGGGAATATCTGGGGCGGCTTTATGCAGAGGCTCAGAAACGCCCGCTTTACATTGTCGAAAGCAGCCTGGGGTTTGAGCCCCTGGACGGTCATTCATCCTGATCCCTCGGCCTCATCTGCGCCGGTAGACAAGAACCTGCCCGTCCCCCAGCGTCCCGGCAAACGCGTGCACGCGTTCCAGCCGCCCTTCCGCATCACGTTGCAGATCAGGAATGGCACGGAACATCCGGTCTGGGAACAGAACAACCAGCGCCACAGGGCCAGGTTGGGCCATGGCCTCGGAATAGTCCTGCGCATCCCCGATGGTTCCCCAGTCGGCGTCGAAGTGGTCTTCGAAAAGGGGGCCGCCCGGGTTGATCGCATATACCCGTTCTGACGGGCTGCGGGTTTCTTCAACAAGCGCAAAAGCCCCCGCCAGATCCTGTTTCGGAGCAGAATAGTTCCGCTGCACCAAGAACACGGACACCACGATCATCGCCAGAACGCCCAACGCAAAGAGCGGCGATCCAAACCGGGGCTGTTGAGCCCACCGTGCCACCGCATCAGCACCGTATCGACACCCCACAACGGCCAGAATAATGATCAGCCCGATATCGACGAAAAAGAACCTCGGCCAGATCCGCATCTCAAGCGACAGCAGAAGCAGTAGCGTCACGGCGATATGCATGGCGATGGACGGGAAAAACAACGGCTGCACCGCATGCGCCCCCACGGCACCGAAGACGATGACGGCCAGCCCACCGATCGCGATGAACAACATCAGCGGGCCGGTATCCCCAACCGCGGTCCGCAAACCTTCGACAATTGTCCAGAGCGGGTTCTGGTATTCCTGCATGGGGTCCACGGCGGATGTCGCCGAAACCTCGCTCACCGTGCCCGCTATGCTTGGCAAGATCGGCAGATATGCAAGCAGGACCAGAACCAGCGCAACCGCAACACCCACCAGCGGATGCAGCACCCATTCGCGGGTCAAAGTGCCCCGGCCGAACCCGGTCACAAGGGAAAGCAGCCAGATGAGACCCAGTGCAACAAAGAAAAATGCACCGGTCAGATGCGTGAAAACAGCGGCCGCGGCGGTAAAGCCGAATGCAACCCAGGTGCCGGTCGCTGGCTGGCGCATCCCCCGCAGAAAGAAAATGAAGCCAAGCGTGCTCCAGAATGCAAGCTCGGTATATCCGCGCGCGTTCTGAGAGAACCAGACCTGATGATAGGACAGGGCCACCAGCAAGGCAGAAACATGCGCAATCGTGCTGTCTGCAACCTCTTTTGCCAGCCACCAGATTACCCCGACAAGACCGACGCCGAACAGGACGGCCGGAAACCGGTATGCCCAGGCCTGATCTCCGAAGATCTGGGAAACCAGCTTTGCCTTCATGCTGAAAAAGTAATGATGGTTCATCGAATATTCGCGCATCATCTCATTCCACGGAAGGCTGACATGCGTATCGACGGTCCGGATTTCGTCATACCACAGGGGCGCGTTCAGCCCGGCGCTTCTGAGGACTGCGGCAAGAAGAAGAATGAACAGGAGTATTGCCAGATCGTTGCGGTCAAGCGCGGGGGAAGGCTGTTTCATGGGCTTCTCCAGTCCACTCGGTTCAGGTCAGGCACCCGGCAAAATCGTCGGCCTGGACGCGGCGCATGCAGGTGCCGGTCCTTCTTTCGCACCCCACCGTATCCGGGGCGCATACTGACACAAGGCTCGGATGCAGGCGGTTTCACCTCAAAGCAGCCCAAATACTCGATAATATACAAAATATTCCCTTATTGTTTCTACTTCCTGCACTCTGTCATGCCACCCCATCCAGCATCTGCCGATAAATCTGTTCGATCCGTTCATGCACATGGGTTGGGTCGAAACGGTCCTCACGTGCCAGTGCACGAGCGTTGGACCCCAGTTCCCGGCGCAGTTCCTCGTTCCCCGCAAGCTCCAGCACAGCAGCAGTCAGCCCTTCGGCATCGCCAACCGGGCAAAGCCGCCCAACCTGTTCAGACACAAGTTCACTCACACCGCCGCAATCGGTCGCTATCACGGGCAAACCGGCGTGAAAGGCCTCGACGATTGAAATCGGCAGCGCCTCCCAACGGGACGTGAGCAGCATGAAATCCGCGGCGGCCATATGCAGGGGGACGGTATCGATCGGCCCCAGAACCCGGATATTTTCACTCACCCCCGCCGAGGCAATCCAACCCGAAATCACATCTTCCAAAGGACCATGACCTGCCAGCGCGAGCACGATATCGCGGCGCACCTTCACCAGCCGGGCCAGCACATCGATCATCAGGTCGATACCCTTTTGCGGATCCAGCCGGGCCGGGCTGAAAATCAACACACCTTTCTCGTCGCGCAAAAGTTCCTGTCTCAGCGCCAGAACTGCAGCGGGATCCTGATCCGGTGGCGGTGGCACACCAAGCCCAAGCTGGGCTGTGCGCGCCCGCGGCAGGCCACGATCGATCAATGCATCAAGGGTTTTATGGCTGGGGCAAGCAGTGACATGAGCTGCGAACTGAGCACTGCGCGCCACCCCGCCATACCGTTCGGGCGTTGAACCATGAAAGGTGAAAAGGCGGCGGGTCGGCTGGCCGGCAAGCGCCAGCCGGGCGACAAGTGCGGGGGCGGTTTCGTGAGAATGAACAAGGTCGAAACGGCCGCGGGCGACAATCTTTCGCAGTTTTTGCGCACAGCCCACGGCGGCTCCTAGCCGTCTCATCATACTGAGACCCTCGTCTTCCGATACACGTTTCAGGTCCAACGCATGAAACCCGACATCGCGCCCTTCCCGGCCCCATGGACCGGGCGGTCCACCCAGTTCGACATGATGCCCTCGATCCCGCAGATAACTCGTCAGGTCCAGAATATGGCGCTGAATTCCACCTCGTTCGAACGCAGGTCCCAATTGCAGAACGCGTAGTGGCCGGGTGGAACGTCCGGTTGCAATATCCACCTCCTGCTCTGGTTGCCCTGAAACATAGGCCATAGACGAAACCCCTTACCCCCTTGTCCGGGGCACATGCGGACGTCACACAAACCCGCCACCCGGAAAGGTTTTACCAAATCGATTGCAGATTCAGCACCGTTGATCTGATATGGTACGAGGCTGAGCCATGTTGAAACACAGCCATCATATGGCAGGTGCGTAATACGTCAAAGGTATCGTCGACAGAGAGGGAACCCACATGGCGCATCAAGGCCCGCGAGGCGTCTGCCTTCGGCATCCTAGGAAGGTTGCGGCAGAAGTTCTGTGCTAAAGCGTTCCATTGCTGCACTGAAATCTTTGTCCATATACTCGTTCCCCATAATCACACTAAGCAGGATTTCCTGAACCCGGGATTCCAGCATTTTAATCGAATTGAGTGAGAAGTTTCCAATGTTTTCAAATTGCTCCGCCGACAGTTTGTCAGGCGCATAGAAGACATAGAAATACTGCGACACGATCTTCTCATAGCTCACGTCGCCATCTGTCCCAAAATCCCTGACGACGGACACACGCCTGCTGGTTAAGAAAGACGCGGGACCCTTATCCCGGCGTGGAGTTTGCCTCCAAGAGCAAAACTGTTCCGAGGACAATTATAGAAAATACGGATTTCTAAAATCACCCCCGACTTCCTATTGAAGAGTATGACAGGATAAGGTGGTTGTGTTACAAATTCGATCTACCGTGGAATGTTATAAAATCCGTCAATGAGCCGCACCGGCGGAGCACCACCTTTTCCTTTCGCTTGCAAGTAGATGTGTTGGAGCATCTGGAGGTCGCTGCGCCCCCGTTCCAGGCTCGTTGATTTTACTGCGGATGATACGAAGGCTTTGACACCCAACATCGACCAGGTGAGCCTCTTGATGAAACAGCGATCTTACTCGCCCTGCTTCAGGATGAACGCCTATTGCATCCCCGTGGACTTTGATGCCTTCATGCGATTCCGCTCCTATCCCAGTTTGGGAAGCTTAGCGGAAAACTCCAGCTTCAAACGGTCCAGTTTTCAGGGTGCGAAACACCAAACCACGCCTCCCAAAATCACCTCCAGCGTTCAAAGCTATATAAATATTTCAAAAAATTTACAGCACCATGTTATATCTCACCAAACCGCGACCGCATGCGCATAGGAAGATGAATGCGGATATCAATTGCAACTGCAATGGCAACCTGTGCTATGGGGGGGCTGATGAAAGGAGCGCTGGGGCAGGTCGGCGACATTGCAACGAGCCGTAGCTATTGGTTACTTGCTCTAACCGCAATCGCAGTCATCGGTCCATTTATGTGGCCAGTGCAATGGTCGGGTAACGAGATCAACTATTTCGATCTCTCCTATAGATTTGCGCAACCCGACGCATTCACAGACAGCCATGCGGTTTTCGACGATTCAAAGGGACGCATCGTCAGCTTTTTGCTGATCGGCAACGTTATCACACTGGCAGGCTTTGAAGCCGCTAAGACGATCTTCGCACTGACACTCTGGTTGCTCTCTGCCTTGGGGGTTGCCGCCATCGCACGCGATTTCGGATTGCGGGTGGCCGAACTGGCTCTCTCACTCCTGATATTTTGTCAAAGCGCTCAAGGTATTCTTGGCAATGAATGGATGTTCGACACAATAGAGGCGAAGGTCTTTGCCTACGCTGCGGTATTCCTCGCGATCACCTCAGCGCTGAACGGCCGCTGGATAATGGCTATGATCGCGTTGGCAGTGGCAACCTACATGCATTTTCTGGTCGGTGGTTTCTGGGCTGTGACACTGGTTCTGCTGCACCTTCTGAAAACAGGTCGCATGTGGCAATCCGCACGTCTCGCGATCGGATTCTTCCTGCTGATCCTGCCGTTATTCTTTGTCTTGATCCGGGAGCGGATCGGGGTGGAGGTCGATACCTCGGGCCTCGATCGCTCGCTAAACGCGATCTACACAGAACTTTCAGCGCACTTCCATGTTGCTCCCCTTCTCGATGGCATCCGCCATTTCCTCAAAGCCTGGCTGCCCGGTGCATGCGTGCATTTGGCGCTTTTGATTGCGCTCGTAATGCTACGCGACCGGTTCAGGGACCGGGCTTTGCTGATCTGGTTGATCGGGCTGAATGTATATGTCCTTCTGGCGCTTGTTATCTACATGCTGGACGATGGCCGCTACTTGCTGGCACCCTTCTATCTGCTGCGTCCTGCCGGGCTAATCTGTCTGATGTCGCTTCTGGCTTTGGCGCATATGCTGTCGGAACTGGTCGAGCAGGACCAGCGACCGCGGCTCGCTCTGGCAACCTGCACCGCAGTTTTGTTGCTCTTACTGCCCCAGGCCTTGGGCAGTCTGGCGCAAATCGTCACGCGGTATCCCCCACATATCAGGCTCGAAGCCGCTCTCAGCGCCTCCGAACGCGATATTCTATCATGGATCCGCACCAACACGGCACCGAATGCGGCAATCGTGGTGCAGGAGGCAATTGCAGGAGGATCAATTCTGGAGGGCGATCCGTTTCCCGGCGGGATGGAACGATTGAGTGGGCGAGGGTTTGTCGTAAATTTCAAATACATTCCAACCAGCAAACCTGATGTAGTGCGCTGGTATCAGCTATTGCAGGCACGTCGCGCATTCTTTGACGGGGAATGTACCAAGAACACTGCGCTGCGCGCGGATTACGCCGTAATCCGGCTTCGGTCAGGTACGGCCGCAGCGGATTGCGTCACCACAGTATTTTCGAACAACGAGTTTCTAATCGGGCGTATCCTGCCGGAGGGGGCAGACAGGATCGACCCTCAACGACCATAAAGGCTCTGTCGCAAGCTTTGAGACCCTCTGTTCGAGGTTGGTCCTCGTGAAAGTGGCGCGGCGGATTTCGGAAAAGTCAAACTGTGACGATGTCATTCAAGGGCGCGCATTTTCCAAAGGAAATAATATTGCACGCCGTTTTCCTTTACCTGCGTTATTTGGTGTCGTGCCGTGATCTGGAAGAAATCATGAACTTGCTTTCGAATTGATACGACCGACAATTACTCACTTGCTAACTCCGAGAACGTCAATGGCTAAAAGTTGCAACAGATCCTCAGAAGGCCCGCCAGATTAGGGGTGCTACCATTATTACGCTCATTATCTTTTGATTTTGTTTACTTGTTGTTCGAGCCAAATATCTTTCTTTCATACCCAATAAGTATCCCTTATCAGATGTGATTGATTTCCCGCCGATTTGCGCGCAGAGTGGCCGCCATGAAGCCCCCTGCCCCATATCTCCCCGCCGCCGCCCCTGCCCTGTCGCAGGCAGATCAGGACGCGCTGAGTGATCTTTATATCCGCGGCACCCCCGCCAATACGCTGCGGGCTTATGAACGCGATCTGATCTATGTGACGGCGTGGAAAATGGCGCGCTTCGGGGTGGCGCTGGACTGGCCCGAAAGTGAGGCCACGGCGCTGGCCTTCATCCTTGATCATGCGCGCGATCTGGGTGATGCGCCCGATGAAGATATTGCGCGTCAAACCGCGGAGGTGCTGATTGCGCGGGGGCTGCGCAAATCGCTGGCCTGCCCGGCGCCGTCGACGCTGGACCGGCGCATTGCCTCCTGGCTGGCCTTTCACCGGATGAAGAACCTGACCAGCCCGTTTGATGCGCCGCAGGTGAAACAGGCCCGGGCCAAGGCGCGCCGGGCGGCCGCCCGGCCCCCTGCCCCGAAATCCGCCCATCCCATCACCCGTGGCGTGCTGGAACAGTTGCTGGCCACCTGCCGCGGCTCGCGGCGCGATTGCCGCGACCGGGCGATCCTGATGCTGGGCTGGGCCAGCGGCGGGCGCCGCCGGTCCGAGATCACCGGATTGATGCGCGAGGACGTGTCGCTGAAGGAGTTCGACACATCCGGCGTCGCCTGGCTGTCGCTGCTGGAAACCAAGACCACGGCCAAGGGAGAGACGCCACGCCTGATCCTGAAAGGCCGCGCCGCGCAGGCGCTGGTGCATTGGATCGAGGTTGGTGAGATTACAGGTGGCCCGCTATTCCGCCCCATCTCCAAGGCGGACCGGGTGCTGAAACGCCGCCTGACCCCGGATGCAATCTATCAGATTGTCAAACATCGTCTCAGGCTGGCCGGATTGCCCGAGGATTTCGCCTCGCCGCATGGATTGCGGTCTGGCTTTCTGACCCAGGCCGCGCTGGACGGTGCGCCGATCCAGGCCGCCATGCGCCTGTCGCTGCACCGATCTGTGGCGCAGGCGCAGAAATACTATGACGACGTGGATATCGCCGAAAACCCGGCGACGGATCTGTTGGGGTAGATCCAAGCGCCCTTCTGGCGGCATGGGGCGAAGCTCTGTTCGCGCCTCTCTCCGTTCGGCACTCTGATTGAGTCCCGGGCGTTTGCTTGCCTTTGAATAAGGCCATCGGAAAAGCACGGAAGAATTGGCGGCACCGGTCAAAATGGCCATGGGCGAAACCGGCTGCATTCTGAAATCAAGATAGGCGGACCTTTGCACGTCTTGACGAACCTCCATTGCCATAAATGGCTGCCCCTCATAAGTTACACATCAGAAAAGCAAGACATGTTCATGTCTCAACAAAAAAACACGCAGTGTCGCACGAGTAGTGGAGCAATGCTCCTTCCGGTAAAAATAACCAAATTTTAACCTCTGGTGGTTCAAAGTTTTGCCATGATTTCATCGCGGAATCATTTTGGGCATCTGCTCAATGGCATGACGGCGCCCACCTGGGTTTGACCAGACCAAGACCATAGCCGGAGGACTTGGAGAAGATGATTGGAATTATCGGGATAGCCATTCTAGTTGGCCTGTGCGCCGGCGGGTTTGCTTTGATTTCCGGTGCGTCCATCCTGATGGCTCTGGGCAGCTACATCCTCTTTGGCTGGCTGTTCATCATTGCAGCCCTCATTGTTATCGGCGCTGTCAAAATCGTGAAGACACGCGTGCAGAAACAAAACCCCGCCTATTCCAGCTAAGCGCCTAGTCCCGTCCGGCGACCCTTTTGGCCACATAGCCCAGAAACGCCCGCTGCGGATTTCTGATCTGTAGGCGGCCTGACGCGGCCCAATAAGCCAGCCAATCCGCTTCCAGCGCATAGACATCGTGGCCAGGCGCCATCGCCCTGGCCTCCTCCAGCGCCTGCGGCGGCAGGATCGGCTTGTCCGGCCCCTCGACCACCTGACCCCGGCGCGAGAACCGGATCAGGTCGCCCGGCTCTTCGGTCATCTCATAATCGGGCAGGTGATCGGCTGCGATCATGTCACGGATCATCTTGCGGAACACCCGCCGGGGTGAGGCCGAGCCGGACTTTTTCAACAGCACCTCGACCGAGATCCGCCACTCGGGCTGACGCCCGCAATGTTTGCGTGCCAGCTCATAAATCCGCCGCTCCAGCGGTTTGCGCAGGCGGAAGTAATCGCGGCTGAGGGTTAGCACCGATTTCGCCAGCACCGCGCGGAACAGCCAGTCCGACAGTTTCACGCTGACGCTGGCCATCCGCCCCGCCCTTGTGTGACGCACGATTTCCCAGCTTTCGATCAGGCCGAACCCCGTGGTGGTTTCCGTTTCACCGGTCACAATGTTCGTGGTGATCCTTGTGCCGGCCAGCCGCTCGAACGCTTCGCGCAGACGCTTGTAACCGTCACCGCTGGTTTCGCGGTTGGTGGCCACCAGCAGATCATGCGCCTTCAGATGCAACACCCGGCTGACAGTCCGGCCCGCATTGATCGCCGCCATCAGCTGGCTGATGCAAAAGATCAGGATGTCCTTGTCGTGGATCGTCGCCAGACCGCGCACCGAAGGCGTCACCGTGATCTCGACCCCGTTATGTTCGTAATTGAGGATGCGCCGGTCCGGCCGGGTCGAGAGCGAAAACATAGGATGCTCCATCGAACCCATATCTGTCTTGGGCAGCGCATCGAAGATATCGCATACAAAAAAATCGCCCGTTGGGTGCCGGTCAGGCAACAACGCCCCTGACCCGCTCATACTGCCCTGCCCATATGTCCTGCCCGAATCTTTGTTCGTGGTTTTATTGACGCTCACCGTAGAGTTATCCACAAGATGCGTAAAGCCGCCGGAACGTGGGTTCAGAGTCACTGCAACGTGGGATCAGAGTCACCCTATCGTGGGATCAGATTCAGTATGATCTACGAGAAATACAAAAACCGCTTTTTTTTCTTACACTTAATAGAATTCAAATTCAGCCGTAACTAATAAGATAACAGGATTCTAACTGAACATTTTTTGCTATAGGCCCAAAAGCAGCGTCTCGAAGGCTTTCTACCCCTTAATTTTGCTTAGAAAATCCAGTTTTGTGCTCATATTGCTTTCACATGCTTCCTTTTGTGGTATATTGGCTAAAACATAGCACATGGGCAGTATTTCAATGCGAGCAGCAACGTCCGAGGGGCTTCCCCCGTATTTCAATATCGACCCGGATCTGGCCTATGCTGAACTGGGCGACCCAACCGGAACACATGAGTTCTCGCAAATCGCGGATGCCTGTGCGCGGGGGCGTAGCGACCTGGCGAACCGGGGGCTGGAAGAAAACGGTCAGAAAAAGCTGCGCCTGTTTTCAACCTGGGAAATCACCAAATATCTGATCCCTGTCGCGCCTGCTCATTTTCGCCGGGTCCTGAAGGGCAATCCGGATCTGCCGCAGGGACAGTCCGAAACCGAAGGCGGTGCCAAATGGTTCACGCTGGATGAGGTTCTGCGGCTGCGGGCACATTTCGCCTCGGAAGGATCCAAGGCAAAAGAATACCGCCCTTACCGCCCCGAGGGTCTGCCCGCCAAGATCGTGTCCGTGGCCAATTTCAAGGGTGGTGTTGGCAAAACCTCGACCTGCGCGCATCTGGCCATGTCGGCGGCTCTGGACGGTTACAAGGTGCTGGTCATCGACCTGGACAGCCAGGGTTCGATGACGTCGATCTTTGGCGGCAAGGTCAGCGATGAATGGCAGACGGTGTTCCCTCTGCTCGCCCGTCACTACGCCACCCATCTGCGCCGCGACAATCAGGGGCGTCTTGACCGGGGTGAGGCCCCGCATCCGATCGACGATACCCTGTCCGAGGCGCTGAAGACCCGCAGCAGCGATCTGATCCAGACCACCCATTGGCCGAATATCGATCTGATCGGCGCGCAGCTGAACCTCTACTGGGCGGAATTCCAGATACCCGTCTGGCGGATGCAGGGCCGCAGCTGGAAGCTGTGGGATGCGCTGACAGATACGCTGGACGAAGATGGGGTGCTGGACGATTATGACATCATCTTCATCGATACCCCCCCTGCCCTTGGCTATCTGACGATCAACGGGCTTGCGGCCTCGGATATCCTGCTGGTGCCCATGGGGGCGTCGTTCCTGGAGTTTGATTCCACTGGCCGGTTCTTTGACATGCTGCATTCCACCTTCCAGTCCATCGAGGATGGCGAGAACATGGCTGCCCGTGCCCTGGGGCGGCCCGAGATGGCGTTTCAGTGGGATGCGGTGCGCACGATCATCACCCGCTATGACGGCAGCCAGCAAGCGGAACTGGCCGGGCTGATGCAGGCCTATCTGGGCCGGACCCTGTCGCCGCACTGGCAGGGCTACACGGCGCTGATCGGGCAGGCGGGGGAACAGGTCAACGGTATCTACGAGGCCGATTACCGCGATTTCAACCGCGAGACCTATGTGCGCGGGCGGGAAACCTTTGATGCCACCTATGCCTCGTTCAAGAAGCTGCTGATCGGCGTCTGGCGGGGCGAAGAACGGGCCCGGCAGGCCGAAGAGGCGGGAACACCGGAATTGTCGCTCTGATCGCGATGTTTCGCGCGCGAAACACGCCTGCCACGTCCCGAAACCGAGTCTGATCCGCGCAGGAAAAGGAGAAACCAATGGCAAAACGCAAACGACTGACCCCTGCCCGGCCGGATTATCTGGAAGACAGCCGCCCTGCCCCCGGGCTGAACCCCATGTTCCCCACAGACGCCCCCCGGACCACGCCGCCGGTTGCGCAGGTGGCCGGGGCCACGGCGGTTCAGGCAGCGCTGGAAGAGCTGTCCGGAGAATTGCGTGCTGCGCGGGCCGAAGGGCGCTTGGTGCAGGATCTGCCATTGGACGCCATCGAGGAAACCTACCTGGTGCGTGACCGCATGGCGGCAGATGACGCGGACATGGAGGCGCTGAAGGAAAGCCTGAAGACCCGAGGCCAGCAAACCCCGATCGAGGTCGTGGAACTGGAAGGCGGGCGGTACGGGTTGATCTCGGGCTGGCGGCGTCTGACAGCGCTGCGGGCTTTGGCGCAGGATACTACGGGCGAGGCCCGCTTTGAGACCGTGCGTGCCTTTCTCAGGCAGCCGCAGAGCGCATCTGATGCCTATGTGGCCATGGTCGAGGAAAATGAAATCCGTGTCGGGCTGAGCTACTACGAGCGCGCCCGGATCGTGGCGCGCGCGGCAGAGCAGGGCGTTTACCCGGATGAGACTGCGGCCCTGCGCGGGCTATTCGCCTCGGCCAGCCGGGCGAAGCGATCCAAGATCGGCTCGTTCATCGCGATCTATCATGCCCTGGATGACCATCTGCGCTTTGCGTCAGCTATTCCTGAACGGTTGGGGCTGTCGATTGCGAAAGTTCTGAAAGAGGAGGCAAAAGCAGCTTCCCTGATCACCACCGCTCTGCGGAAGGCCGCGCCTCAGAGCGGGGAAGCCGAGATTTCAGCTCTGACCCGTGCAGTGAACGGCCTGGGGTCGAATGGGGAAAACCCACCTGCTGCCAAGCCCCCCCTGAAAGAGACATTCGGCGGCATTCAGTTGAAACAGAGTCGAAACGGTGCACAGGTCACCCTGTCCGGCGAGGGAATGTCCGAGACATTTCTTGCGGAGCTGAAAGCCTGGCTGCACGCGCGCGGCACATGATGTTTCGCGCGCGAAACAGAGGCTGAGAGGCCTGGTTCTCTTGTAGCACGCTGCACGCTCGATTTTTTGCGGGCATTACGTCGTGACCCAGAAAGAGATGGGCCCTGATCCTGGAGCCACCACCCGATATAGCCAGGAACATCAACGATCAAAAGTCCGCGCCAGAACCGGTTGCATTGGTGTGCTCATGGCACTTGGTGAGATTGTTTTTGGTATTGAGATGCCACGATTTGCTGCGCTTGCGGGGATAATGCCGTTAAAGCCAAACTGTAATTCGTTGTTTTTTTTTGGGAAATAGGGGAGTATCCGGATTAGCTTTACCAGGAAGGGCGCAG
>NZ_JAEDOT010000010.1:0-99758 GCF_017872595.1 Ruegeria sp. HKCCSP346 | reverse complement strand
CGCCGCCTTCGTTGTCGCCGCCGCTTTCGTTATCGTCGCCGCCTTCGTTGTCGCCGCCGCTTTCGTTATCGCCGCCGCCTTCGTTATCGTCGCCGCCTTCGTTGTCGCCGCCGCTTTCGTTATCGCCCCCGTCTTCGCTATCGCCACCGCCGTCTTGGGCGTAAGCTGCACTTGGCGTCACAAAAGACAGCACGGCGACAGCAGGTACTCCGGAAAGCACAATCACACTTGCAGTTGTCATCATTAACTTGGACAGAACACTCATTTTAATTCTCCTGTAAAAAAATGACTTACGCAGTGGGACCATCCTAGGGTTGGCTTCTCTTCACCGTTGTGAAAGGCAGGAAACGCGTCGAACTCAGCAGGAAATGGCTAAAATTGAGGTCAAAATGTGGCAAAAATGTGCCCGATTCAACTTAAGGAATGGAGTTGAAGCGCGGCTCAATTTTTGGGCGAAAATGGGGAAGGGGCTTTGCTGAGTCGCATTCCTGCAAATCCTCTAGGCTTGTGGGCCTGGCAGGGGGCTGCGGAAGATCCCACGCTCAAAGCCTGGATCGATGGAAGCAGTTGACCCTCCAAAACACCGCGCGTAATGCAGGGCCCATGGAAAAGCAAAAGAAGCCCTCTCGTCAGCAAGTCTATACCCTTCTGGTCCAGATCGGCCGCAAGGACGGCGACGGGCTGCCGGACGGTGCGACCGGGGCGGCACTGATCTGCTACGCCAGCGGCGTGGACGAAGCCGAGGCCGTGCGCGAGACGGTGGCTATTCTGAAGCAGGCCGACACCGCGCCTTTGGATGTCACCGGCTACGGGACCCTGGCCGAGCGTGAGGCACAGGGACATGACATCGAACCTGACGAACGTGCCCTGATGCAGCGTGCCCTGGATGAAAACGCCGTGATCGTCGCGCAGATGACACCGTTCTTCGGGGACGAGGCGCCGGCCTAGTTCCGCATACCGAACCACTTGCGATAGATTTCGTCATAAGTACCGTCTTCACGCAACGAAAGCAGGGCCTGGTTGACATCCTCGACCAGAGGCGACCCGGTCGGGAAAGCGATGCCATAGTTCTCGCGCAGGAAGACGCCGCCTGTCATCGACGCCGTTCGCCGGCCTTCATGGGCCGCATAGTAAGACAGGATCGGCGCGTCGAATACGACGGCATCCAGTTGTTTGGACTGGAACGCATCCAGCATCTGCTCCAGCCCGGGATAGCCGGTGAATTCAATCTCACGCCGGTTCAGAAAACTTGCTGCGGTCGAATCCGAGATTGTCCCGACGTTTTTGCCATACAAGTCATTCACCGAATTCACGCTGCCCGTGATCGCATCCACTGTCATCACCGACGTGATGCGGGCCGTGAAAACGGACACGATGAACAGTGACGAAACAACCAGAACGACACCCAGAAGTCGGCCGAAGGGCGTGCGCGGCATCCTCTCTTCGAACCCGCCGTTCACGACAAGGTTCAGCGCCCACCAGAACGAGGGAAACCAGGCCTCGTTCAGCTTGCGGTCGAAATAGGGTTGGGCACGGCGCTCAAAGCTCCACATCAACATGCCGCCGCCCAACAGAATGGCGAAGGCCAGGCCGATGGCGATAAACAGCTCTTTTGAGAGCAGCGCATGCAGCAGCGAAGGCTGGCGCGCGGCTTCCGATGGGACCATGATCTGTAGGCCCGCCTCAAAGATCGGCTGGCTGAAGTCCATTTGCGTTTCCCGCAGCGCAGTAATCGAGATATTGGCAACTGCAAGATCTGCGGACCCATTCTGAACCGCCTCTAGCATTTCCGAGAATGAACCGACCCGATTGATGGAATAGTCCCAGTTCAGCGCCTCTGCCAGCGCGGCGAGCAGATCCATCGAAAAGCCGGTTTCCGCACCGTCCTCGACATAGGAAAACGGGGGGCGGGTCACCGTCGTGACCGTTAGGGACTGTGCCATGCTCTGCTGCGCTTGGACGGCGAAAGTCAGGCAGATCAGTGCGAAGAATGCGCGCTTCATTTTCATTCACCTGTTTCGCGGCCCTGTAACGCGATTGTGCAGCGGGCGGCAAGATGGTCGCCGGGTAAACCGCCATGATTTGTTAGGGTGTCGCTTTAATATCTGCTCAGTTGGGTGAAATGATATTTTTGCGAATTGGGGTTGGAAAATCGGCCAATTCGTTGAATCTGTGCGCGAACCCGCGAAAGACACTGTTCCAGAGGCCATTGCATGACCGACCCCGTCCATTTGACAGCCGATCTGATCCGTTGCCCATCGGTCACACCTGCCGAGGGTGGCGCGCTGGTTCTGCTGGGGTCGGTGCTGGCGGATGCGGGGTTTGAATGCACGCGTGTCGACCGTGGTGGCGTCAGCAACCTGTTCGCACGGTGGGGCCGGAAAGGCCATCCGCGCTGTTTCGGGTTCAACGGCCATACTGATGTTGTGCCGGTCGGCGACGAGGCCGCGTGGACGATGCCGCCTTTCGGGGCCGAAATACGGGATGGTGTGATGTATGGGCGTGGGGCAACGGATATGAAATCCGGTGTTGCGGCATTTGCGGCTGCGGCGATTGATTTCGTGCGCGACACCCCGCCGGACGGAGCCATCATTCTGACGATTACCGGCGACGAGGAAGGCGACGCGCTGGATGGCACGACCGCCTTGCTGGATTACATGGACGGCGCCGATGAACATATGTCTGTCTGTGTGGTGGGTGAGCCCACTTGCCCGAACAAGATGGGTGAAATGATGAAGATCGGCCGTCGGGGGTCGATGACCGCATGGTTTACGATCACCGGGGTTCAGGGGCATTCGGCCTATCCGCATCGTGCCAAAAACCCGTTGCCAGCCATGGCGCAGCTGATGGATCGGCTGGCGGGGCACGAACTGGATCAGGGCACGGACCACTTCGATGCTTCGACATTGGCAGTGGTGACAATCGACACCGGGAATGCGGCCACTAACGTAATCCCGGCGCAGTGCAAGGGAACGGTGAATATTCGATTCAATGATCTGCATTCCGGGGCCAGCCTGAGTGACTGGCTGAAGTCGGAAGCAGATCAGGTGGCCGCTCGGTTCGGCGTTGAAATAGATGTCGCAATCAAGATTTCGGGCGAAAGCTTTCTGACCCCGCCGGGGCCCTTGTCGGATCTGGTGGCCAAGGCGGCAGAGGCGGAAACAGGCGCAACGCCCGAGCTTTCGACGACCGGTGGTACGTCGGATGCGCGTTTCATCAAGAACCATTGCCCGGTTGTAGAGTTCGGTCTGGTCGGTCGCACGATGCATCAGGTTGACGAGTGCGTCGAGGTGGCCCAGATCCAGCAGCTCAAATCGATTTATAGCCGCATCCTGGCCGATTATTTCGCCTGATCCATGCAGCACACATTGGTGATCATGGTGAAGGAACCTCAACCGGGCCGCGTCAAAACGCGGCTTGGGCGAGAAATCGGCATGGTCGCGGCGGCGTGGTGGTTTCGGCACCAGACTCGGACCTTGATCCGGCGGCTGCGTGATCCCCGTTGGCGAATCGTTTTGGCCGTCTCACCCGATCAGCAGGGTCTGAACAGCCGGGTATGGCCCGCTGACCTGCCGCGCGCCGCGCAGGGGCGTGGGGACCTGGGGGATCGTATGGGGCGGATGCTGCGCGGGATGCCCAAGGGCCCGGTTTGCCTGATCGGTGCGGACATTCCGGGCATTTCGCGCCGCCATATTGCCCGTGCTTTCAACGCATTGGGGTGTTCTCAAATGGTGTTTGGGCCAGCCCCGGATGGTGGCTATTGGCTGGTCGGCGCGCAACGATATGCAGCCTTGCCGGCAAGTCTGTTCCAAAACGTGCGCTGGTCGACGGAACACGCATTGGCTGACACGCTGGCCTCGATTTCTGGCGGTCGGGTGTCATTGCTTGATCAGCTGCGCGATGTGGATACGGTTGCCGATCTTGACCCCTGAGGCTTTTTGGTCATGACGCGGTCGCAAACGCGTGCTAGGCCGGACGTATGACTCGCATCCCTACCAAGCAGGAGGTCCTGGACTGGATCTCGGCGAACCCCACCCTGACCTCAAAACGCGATATCGCCAAAGCCTTTGGCATCAAGGGCGCGGATCGGATTGATCTGAAACGTATCCTCAAAGAGCTTGAGGCCGAAGGCCATCTTGAGAAGCGCAAGCGCAGTTACCGCGACCCGGATCGCCTGCCGCCGGTCAGCGTGTTGCAGGTAAAGGCGCCGAGTGCCGATGGCGACCTGTTCGCGCGGCCGCTGGAATGGCATGGCGAGGGGGTCGAGCCCATCGTTCTGATCATCGCTCGCGCCAGCGACCCGGCGCTGGGCGAAGGTGATCGCATTCTGGCTCGTCTGACCGTGGTGCATGAGGAAGATCACAATTACGAAGCCCGCCTGATCCGCCGTATCGGAACGAACCCTCGGAAAATCGTGGGTATCTTCCGCAAAGGGGCCGAAGGCGGGCGGATCGTGCCGATCGACAAGGCCGGATCGACCGAATGGCTGGTGGCCGAGGGCGCTGCGCTGGGCGCCAGGGACGGCGAACTGGTCGAGGCCGAGCAAGCCGGGCCGAAAAACCGCATGGGGCTGCCACGCGCGCGTATCGTGGAACGGCTGGGCGACCCTACTGCGCCCAAGGCCGTTTCGTTGATCGCGATCCATCAGCACGGCATCCCGGATGATTTCCCCGACAAGGTGATTGCCGAGGCCGACAAGGCCAAACCTGTCGGCCTGAAAGGCCGCGAGGATCTGCGGGATATGCCTTTGCTGACGATCGATCCCTCGGACGCGCGCGATCATGACGACGCCTGTTATGCCCATGCTGATGACGACCCGAAAAACCCGGGCGGTCATGTGATCTGGGTCGCCATTGCTGATGTCGCCGCCTATGTGCGGCCCGACACCGCGCTGGACCGCGAGGCGCGCAAGCGCGGCAATTCCAGCTATTTCCCCGACCGCGTCGTGCCGATGCTGCCCGACCGTCTGTCGGGTGATCTGTGTTCGCTGCACGAAGGCGTGCCGCGCGCCTGTATCGCGGTGCGGATGCAGATCGACGCGGATGGCAACAAGATCGGTCACCGGTTCGTGCGCGGGCTGATGCGCTCGGCGGCCTCGTTGTACTATGCCGAGGTACAAGAGGCCATCGACGGCACCCCCAATGACCGGACTGGCCCGCTGCTGGAGAGCGTTCTGAAACCGCTTTATGCTGCATATGCGGCGCTGAAAAAGGCCCGTGCTGATCGCCAGCCGCTGGAGCTGGACCTGCCGGAGCGCAAGATCGTTCTGAACGACAAGGGCGAGGTCGAAAGCGTGGCCTTCCGTGACCGGCTGGACGCGCACCGGCTGATCGAGGAATTCATGATCCTGGCCAACGTGGCCGCCGCCGAGACGCTGATCGCCAAGCGCAGCCCGCTGCTGTTCCGGGTGCACGAAGAACCCGCGCCCGAAAAACTGGAAAGCCTGCGCGAGACGGCGCAGGCCGCCGGGCTGAATCTGGCCAAGGGGCAGGTGCTCCAGACCCGTCACCTGAACGCGCTGCTGAATGCCGCCGCCGGCACCGAGGATGCCGAGCTGATCAATCTCAGCACCTTGCGGTCGATGGCGCAGGCCTATTACAGCCCGGAAAACTTCGGCCATTTCGGGCTGGCGCTGCGTAATTACGCGCATTTCACCTCGCCCATCCGGCGCTATGCAGACCTGATCGTGCACCGGGCGCTTATCTCGGCCCATGGCTGGGGCAAGGACGGGCTGACCGAGGACGAAATTGCCCGGCTCGAAGAAACGGCCACGCATATTTCGGATACCGAACGCCGCTCGATGATGGCCGAGCGCGATACGACCGACCGCTATCTGGCGGCCTATCTCAGCGAACGTGTGGGCAACGAATTCACCGGGCGGATCAGTGGCATTGCCCGGTTCGGGGCCTTCGTGAAAATGGACGAAACGGGCGCGGATGGCCTGGTGCCGGTGCGGTCTTTGGGGCGCGAATTCTTCCATTTTGATCGAGAGGCCGGAACGCTGATGGGCTCGGATTCCGGGCTGATCATCGCCATCGGCCAGCGGGTCACGGTGAGGCTGACCGAGGCGACACCTGTGACCGGCGGGTTGGAGCTGGAACTGCTGTCCATCGACGATCAGGCCCTGCCGCGCGGGCGCGGGCCCGCCAAGCGGTCGACGCGACGCAAGGCAGCCAGCACCAAGCGCAAGAAGGACAAGATCAAGCGCAAGGTCGAACGCAAGCGCCGTCAAAGGTGATAGGTCAGCGCCCGGGCAATCAGCCAGCCATGGCGGGTTTCATCGATCTGGCTCGGGTCATCGAACAGAATGGCCCGGTTCCCGTCGATTCGGTCCTCGCCCGGAAAGGCCGTGGTGAAATCACCGATCAATCGGCTTTGGCAGTGCACGAACAGTGCGAAATCCGCGGATTTGTGAGCCCCCAGCCGGATCGTTGACCCTTTGGGGGCAAGATAGGCGGGCTGGCCCCAGCGCAGCTCTTCTCGCAATGGAGTGGCGGTGGGCAGAGACTCTGCTGTATTCAGTATCAGATCGCGAAGCGCCAGGGCCCCCGCGCGTGCTTGCGGGGGCATGGCTTCAAAGGCCGAGGCGACTGTGGGGTCATCAAAAGGTTTCATGCAATCGGTATCGCCTGTTCCATCCGGTCTACGTAACTGTTCAACAGATTATCTTGTTTGATCCTTCGGGTCAGTGGGGTATCGGCAGGCGTTGCGCGCATGGCGGCGAGCATTGGGCCGACGCTCATATCTGCTGAAGTCGGTTGATCCGCCAGCAGGAAGCGGGATTGCCACAGATGGGCCGAGATCGCCTCGAGATCGCGTTCGACCCGGTCCAGGCGCTCAGGCAACGAGAACCGGCCGATCCCTTGTGACCTGATTCCTTTCAGAACGGATTTTCGGATCGCATTGGACGCCGGCTTTCGGATCAGGGTCGGAATTCCGGTGAAAAAGGTTTCGCGAAGGATTGGCCAGACCTCGTCATTGCCCCAGCGGTCCAGAACGATGTGGAAATACAGATGCTCTTCGGCCATTCGTACCAGCGCGCGGGATTGCGCTTTTTCCACATCCGAAAGCCCCTGATCGAACTCCGCCCCCTTCTGTTCCAGCCAATCGCGGATCAGATCGCTGTCCGGAATCAACCGCTCTGGCGTCCGCAGCACTGGCAGTTTTTGATGCGGCATCCTGCGGGGGTCAAGCATGTCCGAACGCTGCCAGACCTGACCGGAGTGCTGAAGCATCAAGGCTGTCTTGACGCAGAACGGACTGGCGCTGAACAGTCCGAAGGCGGAAGGATAGGTGAGAAGGGTCAGCATCGCGTGGCTCCGTATATTTGACGTGCCGGATGAGTAAACCGAGCTGATGACAGTTTTTGTCATTAGGGATAGGCTAGGGTTCATCATGTCCCGCACCGCCCGATTGTTCCAACTGATGCAAGCCCTGCGTTCTGGCCCATCGCCCAGAACGTCTGAACAACTGGCGCAGGATCTGGGTGTTTCTGCCAGAACGATACACAGGGATATTGACGCGCTGCGTGGTCTGGGGGCCGTTATCGACGGTGAGGCAGGGTTTGGATTCACCCTGATCGAAGATGCCACTTTGCCGCCATTGGGTTTCACCGATGACGAGCTTGAGGCCCTGGTTCTTGGCCTGCGCGAAGTTCAGGTGATTGGTGACCCGGCCTTGTCAGATGCAGCCAGCGCCGCCCTGCGGAAATTGCAGGGGCGATTGCCACAGCGTCAGTCCCATCGGCTGAGCCACGCGGTTCTGGCGGCAACACGGTTCAATCGCCCGCCCGCGCCAACAATCGACGTGGCCATTTTGCGGCAGGCGACGTGGGACGAACGCGCGATCGAGTTCTCGTATACGGACGCAAAGGGCGGTGCCACACAAAGACGGGTCAACCCGCTGAGCATCGTCTATATGGATCGATCAAATGTGTTGCTCGGCTGGTGCCATCTGAGACAGGATTTTCGCGTCTTCCGGTTGGATCGCATGCAGGACATGTCCGTGACAGATCAAAGCTTTAGACCTTACCGGGTGCCCATGCTGCGCGAAGTTTTGGCGCAAATCCGCGCAGCGCGCGACGCGCAAGAACGCGATGAGGACGCCTGAGACTTTGTGATTCGCCGATTTTGCGCTACCCTGAGGTCGAGCAGTAATCAGGAAAAATCGGAATGCAAAAATGCGTAGGCGGCGTCATGACCGTCGCATTGTGGGCATCCATGGTGCAGGCGGACATATCAGAAAATACGACTTGGCCAGACAGTGCAGTGTCCGGCAAAACGATAAAGCTGGCCTCGGCGGATGTGGCGGTTTCGATCCGTCCGGTCCCGCGCCCGACGGTTGAGGCTTTGCGGGTGTCCGCGGCCGTGACCGCACGGTTTCAGGCCTGGCTCGGCGCGTTTCACGAGCGCGCGAAGCAGCAGGGTATATCGGAAAGAACATTGAACAGGGTGTTCCCGGACATGATCTTTGACGAGGACATCCTGAAACGAGACCGCAATCAGGCTGAATTTTCGAAACCGATCTGGGCGTATCTGGATTCCGCCGTCTCGGACACGCGCGTTTCCAATGGTCGTGCCGCGATGCAACGACATCGGCAGGTGTTGCAGCAAATCGAGGCGGTATATGGCGTAGAAAAGGAAGTGGTCACGGCGATCTGGGGGTTGGAAACATCATTCGGCTCTTATCGTGGCAGCAACCGGACGCTGAGTTCCTTGGCGACGCTGGCCTTTGATGCACGGCGGGCGCAGTTCTTTGAAACGCAGTTGATCGCCGCGCTGAGGATCGTGCAGGCAGGCGATGTCAGCGCCAAAAACATGCTGGGCAGCTGGGCAGGTGCGATGGGGCACACGCAATTCATGCCAACTTCGTATCTGGATCACGCAGTTGATTTCGATGGCGATGGTCGGCGAGACATCTGGTCGGATGATCCGACGGATGCGCTGGCCTCGGCCGCGTCCTATCTGGCGCGACACGGTTGGAAAAAGGGGCAGCCCTGGGGCGTCGAGGTGCGCTTGCCCGAAGGGTTTGACTATGCCACCGCCAAACGGGACTTCACCCTGCTGCCGTCAGATTGGGCGGCGCGTGGCGTGGTCGGGCGTGACGGCAAACCGGTCCTGGATCACGGGCAAGCCGCAATCCTTTTGCCCGCCGGGAGGCATGGCGTGGCGCTGATGATTTTCGACAATTTCAGCGTGATCGAGGCCTATAACGGGGCCGACGCTTACGTGATCGGTATCGGACACCTGTCCGACCGGCTTGCGGGTGGCGCACCGTTTCAGTCCGACTGGCCCCGAGGGGAGCGGGCGCTAAGCTTCACCGAGAAGAAAGAACTGCAAACCCGCCTGACCAATGCGGGGTTCGATACAAAGGGTATCGATGGGCGTACAGGGCCGAATACCATCAATGCGGTTCGCGCCTACCAACTGGCGCAGGGCTTGGTGCCGGACGGCTATCCAACTGCGACACTTTTGGAGCGGTTGCGGTGAACGATAAGAGGCGACCCAGACGGGCCGCCCCTTAATAGAACCTTTTTCTGATCTCAGGATGCGGCTTTCATCAGCCCCTGAGCGATGATTTCCGCCTGTGCTTCGTCCAGAGATTTGTAAATCCGCACAAACATCTCGTCGATATCTGCCGGGGTCAGGATCAGCGGCGGCGAGATGATCATGCGGTCGCCCACATGACGCATGATCAGATTGTTGGCAAAGCAACGGTCACGGCAGATATAGCCGACCGTGCCGGGCTCGGACGCGAACTTGGCGCGGCTGGCTTTGTCGGGTGTCAGAGCGATGGAGGCCATCATTCCGACGATCTTCGCCTCACCCACCAGCGGGTGATCGGCCAGCGCCTCCCATTTCTGTTTCAGATAGGGGGCGGCAACATCGCGCACATGCTCGACGATCTTCTCTTCTTCCAAAATGCGCAGGTTTTCAAGCGCCACGGCAGCGGCGACGGGGTGGCCGGAATAGGTGTACCCGTGGTTAAATTCCGTCCCGCCGATCACTTCGGCGATCTCATCATTCACGATGGACCCGCCGATCGGCGCATAGCCCGAGCTGAGCCCCTTGGCGATGGTCATGATATGCGGTTTGATGCCCACGGTTTGCGATCCGAACCAGTTGCCGGTTCGGCCGAACCCACAGATCACCTCGTCTGCAATCAACAGGATATCGTATTTGTCGCAGATGCGCTGAATTTCCGGCCAGTAGGTATCGGGCGCCACGATCACGCCGCCTGCACCCTGAACCGGCTCGGCGATAAAGGCCGCGACACGGTCCTCGCCCAGCTCCTGTATGGCCTCTTCCAGCTCGCGCGCGCGGGCCAGGCCGAATTCCTCGGGCGACATGTCGCCGCCTTCGGCCCACCAGTTCGGTTGGTTGATGTGGTGAATGTTCGGGATCGGAATGCCGCCCTGCGCATGCATACCTGCCATGCCGCCCAGCGAAGCCGACCCGACAGAAGACCCGTGATACGCGTTTTTCCTGCTGATGATGATATTTTTGTCCGGCTGCCCCTTCTCGGCCCAGTATGTGCGCACGAGGCGGATGTTGGTGTCGTTTGCCTCGGACCCGCCAGCTGCGAAAAAGACATGGTTCAGATCACCTGGTGCCAGTTCGGCGATTTTGGCCGCCAGTGCGATTGCGGGCACATGGGTCGTCTTGAAGAAGGTGTTGTAGTAGGGCAGTTCGCGCATCTGACGCGCCGCGACATCGGCCAGCTCATCGCGGCCATAACCGATATTGACGCACCAAAGACCTGCCATTGCGTCCAGAATTTCCTCACCTTCGCTGTCGGTCAGGTAAACCCCGCTGGCGCGTGTAATCACGCGGGCCCCTTCCTGCCCCAGCGCACCATTGGCCGAGAAAGGATGGATGTGATGCGCCGCATCCAGCGCCTGCAATTCGGCGGTCGGCATATGGTTGGTTATGGTGGACATCGGAGAATCTCCTACAAGAACGCAGTTGCGGATCACAATATGATCAAATTCATCGCTGTCAATCGAATCAGGCTGAGTTAAGCGGAAGTCAGGGCGTCCGACATCAATTCCATGCCTTGTTCGATGTCCTGAGCCGTTGCCTTTGCCGCTTTTTCGGCGTCGCCTTCGCGCAAGGCGGAAATGATATCCTTGTGTCGATCCGGCAGGCTTTGAGTCCCGAATCGACCACACACGACACGCAGCGAAGGGCCGAACCGCAACCAAAGCCTTTCGGCGAGATCACTGAGAATCGGTGCGTTTGCATGAGAGTACAGCGTTTCGTGGAACGCCTGGTTCAGACGCAGATATCCGCCCACATCCCCGTCGGCGATCATACGGTCCAAATGCGTGTCGAGGCGCTCAAGATGATCGATATCCTCGGCCTGCAAATTCGACGTCGCGCGCCTTGAAAGCTCTGATTCTATTGAGGTTCTTGCAAAGATCATTTCCTGGATATCGCCCGGGGACAGCAGCGGCACACTTACACGCCGATTGCCCTGGAACACCAATGCCCCGTCCGAGATCAACCGGCGGATGGCTTCGCGCACCGGTGTCATGCCAACACCCAGCGAATCAGTTAGGCCCTGGATCGTGACAGGCTGGCCCGGAACCAATTCGCCGAACAGGATCTGTGATCTGAGCGTTTGATAAACCTGCTCATGCGCGGGCTGTTTCCCTTTGTCGACTATCGACGCAGATGCCTTATTTTTGATCAAATCCAATCGGTTCTTCCCATTTCGACTAACCCTGACTTGTCAGGTGACAGACCTCGTGAAACCATACGCTGGATCGAGGGAAAACGCAAAACTTGATCAAATCCAAAAAAACGGGAAAATAGCCGTACACTTGCAGGGAGAAGAATATGACAATCAAAACGCTGACCATGACAGCGGTCATCGCATTGGGGACTTCGGCGGCATTCGCCGAAGAGGTGCGTGTTTATAACTGGTCCGACTATATCGACGAAGAATTGCTAAGCAAATTCGAGGAAGAAACCGGTCTGACCCTGATTTACGATGTGTTCGACAGCAATGAGGTTTTGGAAACCAAGATGCTGGCCGGTGGTTCGGGATACGATGTGGTGGTGCCGTCGGGCACATTCCTGCAACGCCAGATTCAGGCGGGCGCGTTTCAGGAACTGGACATGGCCAAGTTGCCGAATGCGGAAAATTTGTGGGACGTGATTCAGAAGCGTACCGCAGGATATGATCCGAACAATGCCTACTCGATCAACTACATGTGGGGAACGACGGGCATCGGCGTGAACGTCGACAAGGTCAGGGAAGTCTTGGGTGACGACGTGGCCCTGAACAGCATGGATTTGGTTCTGAAGCCAGAAAATATGGAAAAGTTGGCCTCGTGTGGCGTTCACTTACTTGATGCGCCAGCCGAAATGATACCGATGACCTTGCAGTACATCGGTGAAGACCCCGACAGCCATGACCCGGAAGTGATCAAGAAGGTCGAAGACGTTCTGACAAGCGTTCGCCCCTACATCCAGAAGTTTCACAGTTCGGAATACATCAACGCGCTGGCCAATGGCGATATTTGCGTAGCCGTGGGTTGGTCCGGTGATATTTTGCAGGCGCGGGACCGCGCGGCCGAAGCCGACAACGGTGTGAACATCGAATACCACCCGTTCGCAGAAGGGTCGTTGATGTGGTTCGACCAGATGGCAATTCCTGCCGACGCGCCGAATCCGGAAGGTGCGCACAAGTTCCTGAATTTCATTCTGGATGCCAACAACATGGCTGCTGCGTCCAACTACGTATACTACGCCAACGGCAACAAGGCGTCTCAGGAGTTTCTTGAGGAAGACGTGATCGGCGATCCGGCAATTTATCCGGATGAAGCCACGATGCAGAACCTGTACATCACGACTCCGTACCCCGCGAAGACACAGCGGGTCGTGACCCGTCTTTGGACCAAGATCAAGTCAGGCACCTGATCCGGTCAAAAGCGCGGGGCGGTCTGGCGATCGCCCCGCCGCACTATTGTCCAAACTGACCATGCGGGGGCTGCTTTGAGTTCTGACGTTTTTGCGCCGTGGAATGACCCACAGGCGAAACCCTTGATCCAGTTCCAGAACGTGACCAAGCGCTTTGGCGAGTTCACGGCGATCGACAACCTGTCTCTGGATATTTTCGAACGTGAGTTTTTTGCCCTGCTAGGCCCTTCTGGGTGCGGCAAAACAACGATGATGCGGATGTTGGCCGGGTTCGAGACCCCGACCGAAGGCCATATCCTGCTGGGCGGGCAGGATATTGACCCCATCCCGCCGAACAAACGGGCCGTGAACATGATGTTCCAGTCCTATGCCCTGTTCCCGCATCTGAGTGTCTGGGAAAACATCGCTTTCGGTCTGCGCCGAGACAACATGCCCAAGCACGATCTGGAAGATCGGGTCGAAGAGATGCTGCGCCTGACCCGGCTGGAACAGTTCGCCCGTCGCAAACCGCATCAGATCTCGGGCGGTCAGAGGCAGCGCGTCGCGCTGGCGCGCTCGTTGGCCAAAGCGCCCAAGCTTCTGCTGCTGGATGAACCGCTGGGCGCGTTGGACAAGAAGCTGCGTCAGGATACCCAGTTCGAATTGATGGATATCCAGGAAAAGACCGGCACCACCTTTGTCATCGTCACTCATGATCAGGAAGAGGCGATGACAGTCGCCACCCGCGTCGCGGTGATGGATCAAGGCCAGTTAAAGCAAGTGGCCACCCCGGATCGCATCTATGAAAACCCTGAATCTGTTTATGTCGCTGACTTCATCGGAGATGTGAACATAATCGAAGGCCGCGCGACTCCATCCGGAGAGGACGCCTATCAGATCGATTGGGCCGAAGGTCAGGCCCCGTTCACGGCATCTTCGCCTGCCGGTTTCTCAGACGGCCAGCCCTGCCATCTGGCGATCCGCCCCGAGAAAGTGACAATCTCTGCCGAACGGCCCGTCGATGCGGTCAACGCCGTGCAGGGCAAGGTTCACGACATTGCCTATCTGGGCAATCTGTCCACCTATCACGTTGAATTGGCAAACGGCACAATCATCAAGGCGCAGACGGCCAACACCCGCCGCATCTCGCGCCGTTCTTTCACCTGGGAAGACCCGGTCTGGCTGTCCTGGACAGCCACGGCTGCGGTTCTGTTGGCCAACTGATGCGCCGCGCCGTTCTGATCGCCATTCCTTACGTCTGGCTGTTGGCACTGTTTCTGGTGCCGTTCTTCATCGTTCTGAAGATTTCGCTGTCGGATACCGCGCTTGCCATACCCCCTTATGCTCCGACTTTGGACCTGTCTGCCGGTTGGGCGGGGATAAAGGAGTTTTTCAGCCAGCTTGATCTGGAGAATTATGTCTGGCTGACCGAGGACGACCTGTATTGGAAAGCCTACCTGTCCAGCGTCAAGATCGCTTTGATTTCGACCTTCCTGACACTGCTGGTGGGCTATCCCATTGCCTACGGCATGGCCCGCGCGCCTCAGGAATGGCGACCGACACTGATGATGCTGGTCATCCTGCCCTTCTGGACTTCGTTCCTGATCCGGGTTTACGCTTGGATGGGCATTCTGTCGAACGAAGGGTACCTCAACCAGATCTTGCTGTGGACCGGTATCATCTCGACGCCGCTGACGATCCTGAACACGTCAACTGCCGTCTATATCGGCATTGTCTACACCTACCTGCCTTTCATGATCCTGCCGATCTATTCTGCGTTGGAACGGTTGGACGGATCATTGATCGAAGCGGCCGAGGATCTGGGGTGTTCCCGTTTGCAGGCCTTCTGGTTGGTGACCATCCCGCTATCCAAACCCGGTATCATTGCAGGGTGTTTCCTGGTGATGATCCCTGTGATCGGTGAATTCGTGATCCCATCCCTTCTGGGTGGTTCCGGTACGCTGATGATCGGCAAGGTTCTGTGGGAAGAGTTCTTTTCGAACCGTGACTGGCCGGTGGCAAGTGCGGTGGCCATCGTGCTGCTGCTGATCCTTGTCATTCCCATCGTGCTGTTCCAGCGCAACCAGCAGAAACAGGCGGAGGCCGAGGGATGAACAGATTGAGCTGGTTCAACACGGTTTCGCTGACGCTGGGTTTTGCGTTTCTGTACATCCCGATGATCATCCTGATCGTCTTCAGCTTCAACGAAAGCAAGCTGGTCACGGTCTGGGCCGGGTTTTCGACGAAATGGTACGGAGAGCTGCTGCGGAACGAAGCGTTCCTTGATGCCGCCTGGGTCACGATCCGGGTCGCGGTCTTTTCGTCGACGCTGGCGACAATTCTTGGAACGGCCGCCGCTTATGTACTGGTCCGCAGCGGGCGTTTCTTTGGCCGGACACTGTTTTCCGGCATGATCTATGCACCGCTGGTCATGCCCGAAGTGATCACCGGCCTGTCGCTGCTTTTGCTGTTTATTGGCATCGGCCTGGATCGGGGTATTCTGACCATCGTTCTGGCGCATACGACCTTTTCGATGTGTTTCGTTTCCGTTGTCGTATCCTCGCGCCTCATCACCTTTGACCGGTCGCTGGAAGAGGCTGCGCTGGACCTTGGGTGTTCGCCCGCGCAAGCCTTCCGTCTTGTTACCCTGCCGATCATCGCACCTGCGGTAATCTCGGGCTGGTTGCTGGCCTTCACCTTGTCACTTGATGATCTGGTGATTGCATCCTTCACTTCGGGGCCGTCGGCGACGACATTGCCGATCAAGATATTCTCGGCCGTGCGCCTTGGTGTCAGCCCGGAAATCAACGCGTTGTCGACGATCATGATCGCTGTGGTGACGGTCGGGGTAATCACGGCCTCGCTTGTGACCAAACGCGCGATGGTACGTCAGCAGCAGGACGAAATGGCCGCAGCGCGCACCGAATGAAGCGGATTTTTCCAGACTACGCCTATGGCAGCGAACCTCGCGACGGCTGTTGGTGGGACGAAACTGTTGCCAGCCCGGATTGGCCGAACTTCCAGGGCGACATGCATGTGGATGTGGCCATTATTGGCGGTGGATTTACAGGCGTTTCGGCTGCTCTGCATTTGGCTGAAGATGCTTCGGTTGCGGTTTTCGAAGCCGGCGCACCGGGGTGGGGTGCCTCGGGCCGAAATGGCGGGTTTTGCTGTCTTGGCGGCTCAAAACTTGGCCACGCATCCATGCAGCGCCGATTTGGCCGCGATGCTGCTTTGGACTATGCGGCAGCGGAACAGGAAGCGGTCCGACTGGTCGCTGATCTGTTGGCACAGCATCAGATCGATGCGGATACCCACTCCAGCGGGGAAACCCAGCTGGCGCATTCCAGGCGGGCGATGGACATGCTGCGCCGCAATGCCGACGAGGCGGGAACCCTGCACGAAGCCAGAGACCTGCCCGCGAAGGGCATGGGTGGCGCGTTTCATGGTGGATACACTTCGCCGGTTGGTTTCGGGTTGAATCCCCGCAAATACCTGTTCGGGATTGCCCGAGCCGCCGAAGCAATGGGCGCGCATCTGTTCCGGAATTCCCCAGTTCTGAGCGTTGAAAAAACGGCGTCCGGCTTTGTGTTGCAAACGCAGAGCGGGCCAGTCAAAGCGCAGGCGGTGTTGGTGTGTACCAACGGCTACTCCAGCGAGGATATCCCGGCCTGGATGTGCGGACGATACATGCCTGCCCAGTCGACCGTCATGGTAACGCGACCCCTTGGCCAAACCGAACAGATGGCACAGGGATGGACATCGGATCAGATGTGCTATGACACGCGCAATCTGTTGCACTATTTCCGCCTGATGCCGGACGGGCGCTTTCTGTTTGGTATGAGGGGCGGCCTGCGGTCATCGGCCGAAGCTGAAGCAGCCATTCGGCGAAAGGTTCAGCAGGATTTCAAACATATGTTTCCTGCTTGGTCGACGGTCGAGGTCACTCATATCTGGTCCGGTTTGGTGTGCCTGTCGCGGGCCCTGACACCTTTTGTCGGCCCCGTTCCGGATCAACCGGGGATGTTCGCCGGTTTTGCATATCACGGCAACGGCGTCGCCATGGGCACGTATTGCGGTCGAGCATTGGCGCGGTTGGTTCTGGGGCAGGACTCCAGGCTGCCGGCCGTGATGACGCAAACACCGGGTCGGTTTCCTTTGGGTCGCTGGCGCCGTGTGCTCATGCCGCCAGCCTACGCCATGCTGGCACTGGCCGACCTGCGATGAGGCGGGGCGTTACAGAATTGCGGTTTCCAAGTTCAAACCTGTCGCGTAATCGGGCGCACCATTTTCAGCGCGCCAGAGGCAATACGTCGCCATGCGCCACGCATACCATGGCCTGAGCTGTTCATAGCGCGCGACGATTTTGGGCCTGCCGTAGGCCGAAAGAAACTGGTCTTCCTCTTTCTTCGACAGCGGTGAGCCTCGGTAAAGCTGCTGCATAGCAGGCGACAAAAACAGCGCAAGGTCTTCGCAGGGATCGCCCTGGGCCGGGCATTGCCAGTCGATCAAGGTCAGACCACCGGTCGCCACCAGGATATTGCCTGCCACGGGGTCGCCATGGATCAGGCACGTCTGTTGCGTGGGTGCGACCGAATTTGAAGGTTGCAAATCAGCGAGTTCGTCGCGCCCGTTTGACGTGCAGCCTTGCAGAATTCTTTTTCCATGAGCGCGCAAGTCTGCGCTGCCATTGCATCCGGCTGGCGCCTGGACGGCAATGGGCAGGGTATGAAGCTTGCGCAGCAAGGCGCCAACCTGGGCTGAATCCTGCCGCCAGGGAGCTCCGGGGGCGTGGTCGTAAAACACCCAACGGGCTTCTTTGTATTGCCCTGTGGCCCGCAACCTTGGCACGAAGCCCGTGGTGCCAAGCGCCTTCAGACATTGGGCCTCCAACTCTGCATCATTGCGAAACAAAGGATTGCGCAACGCTGTGCTGTAGAGTTTCAGGACTTTGTCACTGTCGCGGCCCTTGACCTTCCACACCCTGTTGGTGCGCCCGCCGTACAAGGTCTCGAACCGGGGATGCGCGTTGACCAATCCTTGCGCGTGGAGATGGTCAACCAGATCACGAGGGGGGGCAGGCAGGTCGGGCAGAGGTTCCATCACTTCTTATGGCGAGTCGATTTGCCAAGGTTTGGCCCGTCCCGCCCGACAGATCAAGCACCAGTTCGGACTGCGGTGACCTGAGTTGCGGGAACCACCTGACCGCCCTGCAAGGTCAGCAAAACAGCATCGTCGCCAACCTGTGCTTCGACGACGCGATTGTAGGCGGCGACAGGTTTTTCGGAGAGCAACTTGTCGCCCTTGTAGCTTTCCAGAGTTGCGGTGTAGTTGCCTGATGCCAATGGATTGCCTGAAGAATCCACTCCGGCCCAAACAAACTCCTCAGTTGTCGTGGGCACGGTGACATTATCGATCACCGTGCCGTCACTGTCGCGGATCACCAATTTCGTCGCGTCCGCATCAGGGTCGGCCTGGGCAAACAATGTCACGGGCTGGCCGGCAAAGTGAAAGGCTGATGTCGAACGGACGTCCATGCCCACCCAGCTTGCAAGCTCGTTCAGTTTTGTGCCGCCCAATGCGTTGGCCAGGTTGGACAAGAGGTCATTGGTCTGGACTTGTTGCTCGACCATCGAGAACTGCGCCAACTGAGACGCATATTCGGTCGAATCCATCGGCTCCAGCGGATCCTGATTCTTTGCCTGCGCCGTTAGCATCAGCAAGAAAGTCTCAAAGTCGGACGTAATCGCGGATTTCTGAGATGCCCCGGCCTTTTGTTGATCCGCAAAGGGCTGCGCGGTGTTGACAGGCGTAATCATTGGTCAAAACCTCATGTCGATGCCTTGGCCCGAGGCCAGATACTGTGTTTGGGAAGTTGTGTGATCAATCCGTTCATGCGGCGCAGCTTCAGAATGTGAAGGGGATTGTGTGTCAGCGTCGTTTGCATCCTTTTGATGTGCGCTAGAACCCCAAGAGGTTCCCAGGTCAAAGCTCAGATCCCCATAACCCAGCTTCTGAAACTCTTCTGTCAGAACGGACAAATGACGCCGCATTAATTCGAGGGTTTCCGGGCGCTCGGTCGCAATGGTGATTTGCAGGCCGTCCTCCCGACCGTTCAGAACAATCGACACACGCCCAAGCTCTTCCGGATTCAGCGCTATTTCCGTTGCTCCTGATCCGATACGAGTCTGGACAGCTGCTGACAGCTGACCAGCAATCGACCGGGCGATTTCCGTTCGGGCAGCAGTGGACGGAACCGTAATTTGAGGCGCGGACTCACGCGAGGTCAGCGGCAAAGGTTCCTCTCTGGCGGCCGGCAGGGCCTCAGCTTCGATAACGGGTTCCACGGGTTCGGCTTCAACGGCAGTTGCCATCAGCTGAAGCTGCGCCACCGAGGGCGCCCGGTCAGGCGCTGACGGTTTGGGCGTCGGAATGTTCACTTCGGGCAACGGCTTCTTTTCAGGGTCCAGCGGAAAGGGGACGGCCCCCATTTGTTCGACCGTGCCTGTGGGCTTTGCAAGCTGATGAAACATCTGGCCGATTTCGGTCATGGCTGTCACTTGCACAGGTTGGGTCGTCGGACCCAGCGCCTTCTGCGAGAGCGCCGGAATCTGGGAAGGCGTGTCGCTTTGTGTGGGCAAACCTTTTGGTACTGATACCGGTGGTTGTTTCAGAGTTTCCGAGGGTGCTTGATTTACCTCCGCCAACTGAACCGGCACCACCTTTACCTCGTCCAGGTCCGGGGTTTCCAGAAATGCAGAAGGGGGTTGCTGTTCGCCGATGTGTTCTGAAATCGGGGTGGGATGGGCCGTTTCAGATGCCTCGGCCGTTGTCTCCGGCACAAATTCGGGCTCTGATTCGACAATTTTCAGCTCGGCATTGATGGCAGCGTTTTCGCCTTCAGGGCGGCCGGTGGCACCAACCTCTTGCCCGAGGATATCCTGAAAGCTCTCCGAGCCAGTGTTTTGGCCCGGAGCCTTACGAGATGTGACGGCTTTCTCGGTTGTGGTCGGCGTTGCGTTCGCCAGCGTTAGGGGGTTGGGCATTTTGCTCCGGCTCCGTGTGACTGGTCGGAACACTGCCTGTAGGAAGTTACGTTTATTTTAACCGCTTTCACCTTTGATCGAGAAAGTTCGAAGCAAATTCGGAGAATGCCATGAAGGTTTCCACCCTTCCTCACGTATCTCAATTACAGTCACCCCAGACCCGGCTGAAAAACGCCGCCATAGAGCTGGAGGCCGCGTTTCTGGCCGAAACGCTGAAATCTGCCGGGTTGGGAAAGACCCGTCAGTCCTTTGGCGGTGGCGCCGGTGAGGATCAGTTTTCTTCGATGCTTGTTCAACATCAGGCGCAGCAACTGGCCCGGTCCGGCGGCGTGGGCCTTTCCGAAATTCTGTTCAAGTCACTGATGGAGAAAACCGATGACTTCTAAGGCCGATAAAGCGTTGATCAAGTCTTTGGAAGAAGTCCTGGATTTGGAACGTGCAGCACTTGTGCAGGGGGATCTGGACCGTTTGTCCAGCATGGTGCCTGAAAAAGAAAAGCTGATCGGGGCAATCAATGATCTTCAGGTGCTGGAAAGTGAGGCACTGATTCGCGTTCAACAGAAAGCCGAGCGCAATCAGGCGCTGCTGAACAGCGCGGCTGAAGGCATCCGGGCGGTCGCCAGCCGAATGGCTGAATTGCGGCGCGTTCGGCAGGAATTTAGCACCTATGGTGCAGACGGACAGCGAAGTGAATTCGCGGTGCGCAGCACGGCAAAGCTGGAAAAGCGGGCATAGGCAGAAGTTTGATTCAAATCCGAAATTTCTGGGCCGGACGCTTTAGCACTCCGTTAGGGGATCGAGTTCAAAAGTGGTGTTGCACCTGAGATCAACAGGTGGCGCGAACGGCCACGCGGCGCGTCGCACAGGTCAGAAAGACACCAATGCCCGCAAATAGTGCGGGGTGAACATGGGCAAAATGGCCCGAACGAAAAGGATGAAAGCTATGTCCAGCATTCTGACAAACAATGGCGCGATGGTTGCGCTGCAAACCCTCAAGTCGGTCAACAAGAACCTGGCAATGACCCAGAACGCGATCTCGACCGGCAAGGATGTCGCAACGGCCAAGGACAACTCGGCAGTATGGGCGATTTCCAAAGTGATGGAGTCGGACGTCAAAGGTTTCAACGCCATCAAGGACAGCCTCGCGCTTGGCGAATCGACCGTCGCCGTTGCCCGGAATGCCGCAGAAACCGTCACTGATCTGCTGACCCAGATGAAAGGCAAGATCGTCGCCGCGCAGGAAGACAACGTTGATCGAGGCAAAATCAATGATGATGTGACTGCTCTGAAAGATCAGATTGCGTCCGTTGTCAGCGCAGCGCAGTTCAATGGCCTGAACCTGGTTGACGGCTCTGCTGGTTCCGCTTCGGTTCTGGCGTCGTTGGATCGTGACAATACCGGGGCCGTGACCGCATCGTCGATCACCGTTGCAGGGCAGAACCTGTCAACCGGCGGTTATGTCACCAAGCAGGTTTTTGACGGTTCGACCGGCGCATCGGCAGGCAACGATCGCGTCGGCGCAACCATCGACAACGGCGCGACTGCTGCGACCGCGCTGGTCACCGACGAATCCAGCGGTGCATTTGCCGCCGGCGACAAGGTTGTCGTCGCGATCAACGATCAGGTCGTGTCCTATACCGTGTCTGCCGAAGACGCCGCCGCGACAACAACCGGTGATCTGGTTGCCGTTGGATTGAAATCGAAGATTGAAGAGCTTGGGATTACCGGTCTGACCGTCGACTATGACTCGGGTACAGCAGGAACCCTGTCCATCACCAACGGTACGGGCTCTGACATTTCATTCTCGGCTCAATTCGTGAACGCCGGCGCAGGTGGTCTTGGCGCGCTGGCCGGCATTGATGTATCGACCGGTGCGGGTGCGACCGCTGCCCTGGCCGCCGTTGAATCGCTGATCGATACTTCGATCGATGCATCAGCTGCTTTCGGTTCCTCCCAAGGCCGGATCGAAACTCAGAAAGAGTTCATCTCGAACCTGTCCGACTCGTTCAAGTCAGGTATCGGGTCTCTGGTCGACGCGGACATGGAAGAGACTTCGGCGCGGCTACAGGCGCTTCAGGTTCAGCAACAGTTGGCAACACAGTCGCTTTCGATCGCCAATCAGGCACCGCAGTCGATTCTGTCGCTGTTCCGCTAATTCGCGAAATCGGTTGGGGCGCGTTCTTCGCGCCCCATCAATGACTGCCTGATGACGGCCCTTTGGAAGGATTTCAAGTGACACCGCAAACCCTAGCCCATCAAACTTATGCGCAAACCACCGCGCCGACTCGGACGCCTCGAGACACAGAATACGAAGCGATTTCAAGGATCACACGGCGCCTGAAGGCAGCAACAGCACAAAAGGCAACGGATTTTTCGGGTTTTGTTCAGGCCGTGCACGAAAACCGGCGGCTATGGGGGGTGCTCGCAACCGGCGTTGCCGATTCCGAGAATGCCCTGCCCAACGACCTGAGAGCCAGGATCTTCTACCTTGCCGAATTCACCGAACAACACAGCAGCCGCGTTCTGGGAGACGGCGCAACCGTTGAGCCGTTGGTGGAAATCAACACGGCCGTACTGCGCGGGTTGCGCCAAATGAGGGCAACTTGATGAGCGGTCTGGTCCTAAAGCTTGCCCCGAAAGAAAGGGTTCTGATCAACGGGGTCGTAATTGAGAACGGCGATCGCCGCGGCCGGTTTTCGATTATGACGCCCCAGGCAAATGTACTTCGATTGCGGGACGCGATTCATCCGGATGAGGTGAATACGCCGGTGCGCCGCGTCTGTTATGCCGCGCAGCTTGTATTGTCAGGGGACATCGAACCTTGCCAAGCACGTCAGCAACTGTTGCGCCGCGTGGAAGAGCTGAGCCAGGTTTTTACGGATGCAGATAGCCGTCGGGTCTTGGCCGAAGCCACGGATGCCCTGGTTGCAGAGCATTATTACAAGTGCCTCAAATCGCTTCGCTCGCTTCTGCCGCGCGAAGAGCGGCTGATGGCTTACCAGCAATGACATTCCAACCCGTCATTCCAAGCGGCGGAATCGTGGGCTGGCGGTTCCTGCAACGTACCTATGAAAGTCAGCTCCAGAGTTTTTCGTCGTCAGCAGCAAATGAAAGAGAGACAAAGTATTTTCTGGACAACATCGGGAAAATCCAATCCGCTGAAGAGCTGGTTACGGATCGCAGGTTGTTGCAGGTCGCTTTGGGTGCGTTCGGCTTGGAAGGAGATTTGGACAACCGGTTTTTCATACGCAAAATCCTCGAGGATGGGACACAGGCGGATGACGCGTTGTCCAATCGTTTGGCCGACAAGCGATACCGGGCATTTTCTGACGCCTTTGGGTTTGGTCCCGGAGCTGTCCGAAAAACCGCGCGGACGTCCGACATGGAGCAAATCGCCCAGGCCAATTTGACGGCCAGGTTTGAAATCGCCGTTGGCGAGTCGGATGAAACGATGCGAATTTCGCTCTATGCACAACGAGAGCTTTCGGATCTTGCCAACAGGACCTCAAGCGCAGACACAAAGTGGTTTGATCTTATGGGGCTGCCACCTTTGCGCAGCATGATGGAAACGGCACTTGGACTGCCGTCATCCTTTGCGCAGCTGGACATTGACAAACAACTGGTCGAGTTCAAGGCTAGGTTGCTCAAACTGACCGGCTCGGATGACCTGGCACAGTTTTCGAACCCACAGTCTGTTGAGAAACTGACCGACACCTATTTGGCCAGAAGTCAGATTGCGCAACTTCAGAACACGATCTCGCCGGCGCAGACCGCATTGATCTTGTTGGGGGCCGTTTGAGCAGAACGCCTCCGGATCGAAGTGATCGGTGAAGCATGATCGCAAGGGCGTCACGTTGATCAAGGCAATGCGGGTTTCTTCAGAACTGCAAACGACAGGCCTCAACCGTTCAGAATCTCATCGGCTGCGGTTCGTAAAGCGTATGATCTGACGGGACGGGACACATTGTGCAGATTGACGTCTCCCAGCGGTACAGCATTGGAACAGGCGGGTTCGATGTCTTCTGAAACGACAATGCGGTGCCCTTGCGACTTGCCGAACTCGCCCAAACGTGCGGCGATGTTTGCGGCCTGACCGATAACTGTGAAATCAAGCCGTTCGCGAGATCCCACATTGCCGTAGGTGACACGCCCATACGCGACGCCGATCGAACAGTCGCAATGCCTGTCCGTACCTACTTTTCGCAGCTCTCCCAAAGTTTCGACGATTTTGATCGCCGAGCGCTGGGCATTGGTGCGGGCCGTACTGGCATCCTCGTCCGTTGCCGGGAAGACGGCAAGCACAGCGTCGCCAATGAACTTCAGGACTTCTCCGTTGTTGTCATGAACAATGCCCGAGACCGTTTCAAAGAACTCGTTCAGCAGATTGATATACTCGCCCCGGCCCAGCTTCTCTTCCAGGCTCGTTGAATTACGGAGGTCGCAGAACATGATGGCGGCGTCGATCTCATCCCCGTCACCCCGCCTGATTTCGCCGCCCAATACGCGCGCGCCGGTGCGTTTGCCGACATAGGTTTCCAGCAGGACCTGCGCGTTTTCGCGCTGCATGAACACTTCGTAGAAACGGGCGATTACCGAGGAACATTCAAAGACAAGGCCCAGATTTTCGGTGGTAAACCCGTCCGGGTGATCGCAGGTCAGCGTCAGAACATTGGTGCGCCCGTCGGAAAACGGCAAGGGCATGGCCACGTAATCTGTTGCGCCCTTGGCCCGCAGGTCCTCCATGATCGGGAAGCTGTTATGCGGGTTTTCATCATTCAACCTTTGCCGCACGCCACCCAGGCCGTTCGAGACATGCCGCAAGGGGCTGTTGATGAAAGCTGGGTGATCATAGATTTCGTATGTCGGAGCCCGGGTCAGAATCTCTTCTTCATCTTTTTCCCAGATATAGTGCTTTCCCGCGATCAGGGGGTGAAGGGACCAGGCCAGAATGCTCAGCCTTTGTATTGCGATGCCATGCTCCAGCATCTTTTCGGCCAGCGCTTCGGTAAAGCTTTCGGGCGTTGCCGCGGTCGAAGCACCACGCATCAACCAATCAATCAGGGGCCCGCTGATGTTGCCGTCTTCAGGTTCGCGAAGGCGGTTGTCGCCCAGATCGATCTTCGTATAGGCGCCGGGCACAAAGCCGATACAGCCTTGAATGGCCGCGCTTTCGGGCAGGGCTTCCTCATAGGCCCAGACAGAATTGGCCAGGTTTTCGGACCCCAGATTGATGTCGTGATACGTGGCAGTGCCTTTGAACGGGCAGAATGTTTGCAGGTCTGTTTCTTCGCTCAAATCAACACAGACATCCGCGCGGGGAACATAGATCGTGGGCGGCAGGCGCGTTTCATACATCACCTTGGCATCTGTGCTTTCAGCCAAAAGCACATCATTGCGATAAATGGCAATTCTGCCATTCAGCGATTCAACCGATATTCCATACCCATTGATTTTTGGTGCGGCGTGGACGTTCATATGCGACCTCCCTTGCCTGGGTTTTTTCTAGAATGGGGCTTTGCATCCCACATTCCAAGAGGCGCAGAAGGGAAAAGTGCCAACGCATACGGTCATGCAGCAAGGTTCAGACCATTTGTATGACGTCTTTTTCGATGGACAGCATGTACCCTTTTTTGGCGATGTTTTTGACCAGAAGTTCACTGACCATCTGATTGCCAAGCGCATCCCGCAACCGTTTGATCCGCGTCGCGCCTGCGGCTTCGTCGCAATCGGCTTCATTACGGCCGGAAATCATCGCCTCGATCTGGGCGCCGGACAAAACCTCATCATCCAGTCGCGATTCAGCCAGAACCGATAAGGTTTCCATGGCGGCAGGCGTGAGTTTGAAATCCATGTTGTTGAGGTAGACGGTGTTTTCCTCGCGGCTGATCAGCAACGAAGTCACCTGAATGCCGGTGCGTTCGATTTGCGCCATGCGTCGGTTCAGCAGTACCAGCATAACCAGAAAGACCAATGCCGAGGCCATCATGGCACAGGCAAAAACCAGAAGCACATAGATCACCATCCGATAGCTGGACAGGGTGTCGGCGAAGGCGGTGCCAGACTGGGCCAGAACTTCAAGCAGGCGAATCTCGGTCTGTGAAGTCAGATCGGTCTCGATGAACAATCGCTCGACCCGCGCGTTGAATGCGTTCGCGTCCGGCAGGGTCCAGAACAGGAAAACGGCAGCGGTGATCAGAATGGCGATAATGGCTGCGACGCCCAGCACAACCAGACGGACCCCCGACCGGCGTGCGTCAGAAACGGAGATAGAATTGTCCGGCATTGCCTTTCCTCTGATCCAACCCTTCCGGCCCGAAAACGGACTGCACTTCAAGCAAGGTCCAGCCTGACGCGCTCAGGCGCTGGGCGATTTCTGCTTGGGCCTGGCCCTTGTCGCAGTTCGAGACCTGGATAACCCCATAATGCAAACGCAGCGGGTTGTCTTTCTTGGCCTTGTAATCCGCATAGCAATCCGCCGCAGACGCAGCAGAGCCAAGCGATATCAGGACCGCAAGGGTCAGAGAAGAGAGGATCTGTTTCATAGGCTGCATCCTGCGCACGAGTCGCCGCGATATTCAATAACCCAAGGGGTTTGCGGGTTCTGATATCCGATAACACCGGGCCGTTATTGCTTGTCTGGGCCGGTCGCCCCCAGTGTCAGGGCAATCAGGACGCGCTCCGTCACACGGTCGCCCAAACACTATGAAGGACACGCATCATGCATAAGAAATTCATCGCATTCATCGTTGCGACCGCGGTTGCAATAACCGGGGTGTCTGCGTCTCAGGCACGGGCTGCGGACGCAAAGGACATTCTTGGCGGGCTGGCCGCCATCGCGATCATCGGGGCCGGGGTTCACTATTACAACAAGGAAAAGAAAAAGGATCGGGCGACTCGCCACCAAACCTATACCCCGGCACCTTACACGCCGCAGCCGGTGCGCCCTCTGCCGCCGCGCGTGGCGCGTTATGATCTGCCCCAGCGCTGCCTGCGCACATTCAACGGGTATTCACAGGATCATCCGCTGCTTGGGCCGAAATGCCTCAAGAAGCACTACAAACATGCCAATAGCCTGCCGCAAGAGTGCAAAGTCGGTTTCTGGAATGGGCAAAAGGTCAAGCGGGCATACGAACCCGCGTGCCTGCGCCAGAAAGGATACCGTGTCGTTTACCAGTAACACCGGTTGAGCAGGAGCGGCGCCAAAGAAGCGCCGTGTGAGAGAGGGCGGTGTGGGCTGCCCTCTCTTTTTTTCTTGCGGCGCTGTGTGAAACACGGTTTTCCAAAGGCATGACAAAACCAGATTTCGAACTTGAACAGGCGCTGCTGGGCCGGGGCCATTGCCGCATCGCGGGCGTGGATGAGGTCGGGCGCGGCCCTTTGGCCGGCCCGGTCGTCGCGGCAGCGGTGATCCTGAACCCACAGGCCATCCCCGAAGGGTTGAATGATTCCAAGAAGCTGACGGCCAGACGTCGGGCCGCCCTGGATGCCGAGATCCGGCACAGCGCCGAGTTTGCCGTGGCCGAAGCCTCGGTCGCCGAGATTGACGAGATCAACATCCTCAGGGCATCGCATCTGGCGATGCTGCGCGCGGTTGAGGCACTGTCGCCGGCCCCCGATTTCCTGCTGATCGACGGGAATATGATTCCACGCGGCCTGAAAATCCCGTCGCAGGCCGTCGTGAAGGGGGATGCCCGATCGGTGTCGATTGCAGCCGCCTCGATCCTTGCGAAAAACTGGCGCGATCAGGTGATGGTGGATTTGGCGCAACAGCATCCGGGATATGGATGGGAAACCAACGCCGGCTATCCGTCAAAACAACACAAGGAAGCGCTGCAAAATCTTGGCGTGACCCCACACCATAGACGTTCGTTCAAGCCAGTGCACAATATCTTGTATCAAGAGTAAATCGTAAGTCGCTGATTCAAAAAAGAAATTGACGGCGAATCGTCTTTGACTCATCCTTGTCTCAACCAAATGAGCGCAAAAGCGCCGTGGATACTTGAGGCAGTGATATGACAACGACCACCAAAAAGGGCGCAAAAGCGCTCCCTTTAAACACGATTCTATCCGGGGACTGCATCGAAGTGATGAACAGTCTGCCCGAGGCGTCGGTTGACCTGATTTTCGCCGATCCTCCGTATAACTTGCAGCTGAAAGGCCAGTTGCACCGCCCGGATAACTCTCAGGTGGATGCGGTTGATGATCACTGGGACCAGTTTTCCAGCTTTGGTGCCTATGACCAGTTCACGCGCGAATGGTTGAAGGCAGCACACCGTCTGCTGAAGCCCAACGGCGCTATCTGGGTGATCGGTTCTTACCACAATATTTTCCGTGTAGGCTCGGCTTTGCAGGACGCAGGATATTGGATCCTCAACGATGTGGTCTGGCGCAAGTCGAATCCGATGCCGAATTTCCGGGGCAAGCGCTTTACCAACGCGCATGAGACGATGATCTGGGCCAGCAAACGCGAAGGCGCGAAATACACCTTCAACTATGAGGCGCTAAAGGCTCTGAACGAAGGCGTGCAGATGCGCAGCGATTGGGTGCTGCCGATCTGCACCGGGCATGAGCGTCTAAAAGATGAAAACGGCGACAAGGCACACCCGACACAAAAACCGGAATCGCTGCTGCACCGCGTGTTGATTGGCTCGACCAATCCGGGCGATGTGATTTTGGATCCGTTCTTTGGCACAGGTACAACCGGTGCAGTCGCCAAAATGCTGGGTCGCGAGTTCATCGGGATCGAGCGCGAGGAAAGCTACCGCAAGGTGGCCGAGAAGCGTATTGCCAAGGTCCGCAAGTTCGATCGTGAGGCTCTGGAAGTTAGTGCCAGCAAACGCGCCGAACCGCGCGTGCCCTTCGGGCAACTGGTCGAACGTGGCATGCTGCGCCCGGGCGAAGAGTTGTATTCCATGAACCAGCGCCACAAAGCCAAGGTCAGGGCCGATGGCACATTGGTCGGTGACAACGTCAAAGGCTCGATCCATCAGGTGGGCGCCCATCTGGAAAATGCGCCATCCTGCAATGGCTGGACCTATTGGTGCTTCAAGCGTGACGGCAAAACGGTTCCGATCGACGTTCTGCGCCAGCAGATCCGGGCCGAGATGAACTGATACAAAGAACACCGCCGGTGCCTGTGGCCTGACACTAGGCACTACGCCTTGCCCCGCCGATCCTACGGCGGGGTCTTTTGTTTTCGGATCAACAGTGATTGCATGTTGTTGACCCTGACACTGCAAGAAAGATCACGGCCATGACCGAGACAACCGCGCAGCCCCGCCGCAGTCTGTTTTTCACGGAACCTGACACGTTCGATCTGGACAACAAATACACCGAGGCCGCGTTGGAGCGGCACAAGCGAGAAGGGTTGGAACTGGCCGTCCGCGCGCGCTGGGTGGCGATGGCACTGACCGGGGTTCTTCTGGTTTTCCTGAACCCGCAATGGGAGGTGCTTTGGTATCACTTCATTCTGCTGCTGATCTGCGCCAACGGTTGGCTGATCCGCCGTTCCGGTCGGGTGGGGCAATCGCGGGTCGAGCTTCTTTTGATCTTCGTGGATCTGCTGATCATGACCCTTGGAATGATCGTGCCCAACCCGTTCAGTGACGATGTTCGCCCTCTGGCCATGCAATACCGGTTCGACAATTTTCAGTACTTTTTCGTCATCCTGGCGGCTGGAACCCTAGCTTATTCCTGGCGAACGGTCATTGCCATCGGTTCGTGGACGGCATTGATGTGGACGATCGGTTGGATCGTTGCCTCGTGGGTGGCAACGCCGATTCCGGGGATCAGCGAAAAGGTTGCAGAGGCCTTGCAGGGCTATCCGGATGTTGCCGAGCTGTTGGACCCCAACAGTTTCATGGTCCCTCAACGTATCCAGCAAGTGATCGTATTCATAATGGTCGCGGTAACGCTGGGCATTTCGATGCGGCGTCTCAATCAATTGTTGATGAACAACGCAGGATTGGAACGTGAACGGGCCAACCTGTCGCGGTATTTCTCGCCCAATGTGGTGGATGAGCTGAGCCAGAACGATGAACCGCTGAAACAGGTCCGCAAAGAAGATGTGGCCGTTCTGTTCATCGATATCGTCGGGTTCACCAAATACGCCGCCGGGCGGGATCCCTATGAAGTGATCGAGGTTCTGCGCGGGTTTCATGCCCGTATGGAAACCGAGGTATTCCGGCACCACGGGACCTTGGACAAGTATCTGGGCGACGGTTTGATGGCGACCTTCGGCACTCCGGTGCCAACGCCCCTGGACGCGAGCAATGCCCTGGACTGCGCGCGTGCGATGGTGGGTGTGATCGACCGTTGGAATCTGGAACGTCGCAGGGTGGGAGAGCCCGAAATCCATGTCGGCGTTGGGGTGCATTACGGCTCGGTCGTACTTGGGGATATCGGTGCCAACCGGTTGGAATTCGCGGTGATTGGCGATGCGGTCAATGTGGCGGCCAAGCTTGAGGCACTGACGCGTGATTTCAAGGCGCGTATCGTTGTCAGCGATGCCGTGCGTTTGCGGGTTGAGGAAGAAAACCCGCAGGCGCCGGAGGTCATGGCCGGTTTTGGTGCCTGCCGCGACCAAACCGTGCGAGGGGTCGAGGCGCCGATGGATGTCTGGGTGATGAAAAGCTGAGGGCCTCCCGCCCGTCAGAACAGGATCGCAGATGCAGTGCTGACAGTTGGGTCAAGCAGCGCGCCAGTGCGCGCTGCGGTCACGCTTTGGGCATGGGGTTCAAAGATTTGCTGTAGGGGTGCCAGTCGGTGATCTCGGGATAATAGTGGCGTCGCCACGCGCGAACGCGCGGGTTCATGACCCGCCGCCAAAGCGGAGGGATCATAGCGAACACGGTCATGACGGGATAGCCATAGGGCAATTGTGGGGCTGCGCCCGACGCGTGATGTTGCAGCAGCGGAAACCGGCGATTGGGTTTGTAATGGTGGTCCGAATGGCGCTGAAGATTGATCAGCAACCAGTTCGAAGCTTTCTGCGAGGCATTCCAGGAATGGCGTGGCAGGACATGCTCGTACCGTCCGTCGCCCAGGTGTTTTCGGGTCAGGCCGTAATGTTCGACGTAATTGACCAGCTCGAGCTGCCAGATCGCGACACCAGCCTGAAGCAGAAATAACGCCACGCCGGACCATCCTCCGATCAGGCCGGCCAGTGCCAGCATCCCACCTTGCAGCGCCCAGTACCGCCAGAACGGGTTTGAACGATCTGTCCACGGTCTGCCGATGCGGGCCAGCTTGTTGCGCTCGGCGTTGAAGGCCGAAACCCAGCATTGCCACAGAACGCGGGGATAGAAGCGATGGAAACCTTCGTTGTAGCGCGCCGTTACCGGATCGCGTGGGGTGCCAACATGGCGGTGATGGACCAACAGGTGCTCAGACCGAAAATGAGAATACAGCACCATGGCAAGAAGGATGTCCCCCAGCCAGCGTTCCATACGGCTTTTCTGGTGCATCAACTCGTGGCTGTAATTGATCCCAATCGTGCCCGAAATGACGCCCATGCCAAAGAAGAGGCCGATTTTCTCAAGCGTTGACAGATGGGTGCCGTGGGTTGCGTACCAGATCAGACCAAAAAGGGTGACGAACTGGATCGGGACCCAGAGTTTTGTCAGCAATATGTACCATTGCAGCGCCGTGTCCGGCGTCTCGGGGTCGGCGTTTTGAGTGTTGAGCCCGCTGATCCGGTCCAGCACTGCAAAAGCCCACCAGGTTGCGGCAGGAACCAGCAGCAGTGACCATCCACCGGTAGCAGCTGAAAACCAGACCAGCGGGATCAGCAGCAGCGACACCCAGAAAGGGGATGCAGATTGCCAGCGGGACAATGTGCCAGTTGCGATCATCTTTTCTGCTCCGACTTTTTGGACATACCCTAGACATGGCCCGAAGACTTGCACAGCGGACTTATTGTCCTCTCCACAGATCAAAGACCTTTCGCATCACTGTTGGCAGGTCGCCGGGCCTGAAGCTGTGCTTGTCGACGACCGTCAGATGTTCGGGTACGTCGTGATCAGCGGCATCCGTGGTCCAGATCTGCAAAATCAGGTGGAAATGTGTAAATGTGTGGCGCACTTCGCCCGGCAACATCTTCCAATTCGCAGGGAACGGGGCACGTTCGGTCGGGGCATCGTCCCACTCTGATCCGGGCCAACCCAGCATTCCGCCCAGCAGACCTTTGTCAGGCCGGCGTTCCAGCACCATGGCACCGTCTGCCATACGCGCGACATACACGTGCCCATAGCGGGTTGGCTTGGGTTTTTTGGGTGTTTTTCGTGGCAGGTCGGCTTGGGTGCCTGCGACGCGGCTCTGACAGGGGTCACGCAGGGGGCAGATGCCACATGCCGGCGACTTCGGCGTACAGATGGTGGCCCCCAAATCCATGACCGCCTGCGCGTAATCGCCGGGGCGTGCGGCCGGGGTCAGGGCTGATGCCTTTTCCTTCAGCAGGGGTTTGGAGCCGGGTAACGGGTCGTGAATGTCGTGGAGCCGGGCCATGACACGCTCGACGTTTCCATCCAGCACGGTTTCGGGCTGATCGAATGCAATGGCCGAGATCGCAGCCGCAGTATAGGGGCCAATGCCGGGTAGCTTCAGCAGGGCGTCAAAGCTGTCGGGAAACCGGCCATCGTGATCCTGCGTGACAGCACGCGCGCATTTCAACAGATTGCGGGCGCGGGCGTAATAGCCAAGCCCGGCCCATTCCCCCATGACCTGTTCGTCCGGTGCGGCGGCCAGGGCCTGAACCGTGGGCCAACGGGTGGTGAAACGCAGGAAATAGTCACGAACGGCGGCAACTGTTGTTTGCTGTAGCATCACTTCGGACAACCAGACCCGATAGGGATCGGGGCGTATGCCGGCGGCGCGATCCGCCGGACCCGTGCGCCAAGGCATTTCGCGGGCGTGGCGGTCGTACCACTCCAGCAACGCATCACTGACGGTCAATTCAGCAGAGTCACGCAAGTTTTATCCATCTCCCTGTCGGGTTTCTCTGGCACCCGGTGCCCTGCTCAGTACAATAGAGGTGTAGGAGCTGGAAACCAGATGCAACGCAGACGTTCTTCGACCCGTGGGTTCAAACGCACCGCGTCCGTGCTGAACGATCAGATCAGGCGCGCCGGGGAAAGCCGGGGGTTTGCCGTGTCGCGGCTCTTGACCCATTGGGCCGAGATCGTCGGCCAGGAAATCGCCGCCATCGCACGCCCGGTCAAAGTGGGTTATGGCAAGGGCGGTTTTGGCGCGACCCTGACCGTTCTGACCACCGGGCCACAAGCTCCGATGCTGGAAATGCAGAAGGAACAGATTCGCGGAAAGGTGAATGCGGTCTATGGCTACAACGCCATCAGCCGCGTCCGCATTACCCAGACCGCTCCGACCGGATTTGCCGAGGGGCAGGCCAGTTTCGACCACAAGCCGAAGCAAACCAAACCCCAGATTGCGCCTGACATTGCCGCCGAGGCTGACAAAGTGTCACGCAATGTAAATGATGAAGATTTGCGCGCGGCCCTTGAACGTCTCGGGCGCAACGTTTTATCCAAACAGAAACGCTGAGAAAGGGCTGAAAATGAGCCGTATTGCAACCGTAATCTGTGCGGCCGTCGCCGTGGCCGCTGGCGGCTATTGGCTGACAGGGTCGAACACCAATGTCACCATTCCACTGGTCAGTGCCGCCGAAGCGCAGGAGGCAGACCTGGATACTTCGACGATCGTCGAGATGGTGCAGGGCGCTGAGGATGCACCTGTCGAAATCATCGAATATGCATCATATACCTGCCCGCACTGCGCAAACTTCCACACAGGCGCGTATAAGCAGCTCAAGAAAGACTTCATCGACACCGGCAAGGTCAAGTTTACCTATCGTGAGGTGTATTTTGACCGCTACGGCCTTTGGGCATCGATGGTTGCACGCTGCGCTGGCCCCGAAAAGTTCTTCGGTATCACAGACCTGATCTATGAAGGGCAGGCAGAATGGACACGCGCAGGTGGTCCGGCCGAGATCGTGGATGAGCTGCGCAAGATCGGTCGTTTGGCCGGCATCGATGGCGACCAGCTTGAGGCTTGCCTGCAAGACGGTACCAAGGCGCGGACATTGGCTGCGTGGTATCAGGAAAACGCCGAACGAGATGGTATTCAGTCGACCCCGTCGTTCCTTGTGAACGGCAAGAAAGTCGACAACCAGTCCTACGCTGACTTCAAAAAGCTGATCGAAGACGAACTGGGCGGCTAAAAACCCTTTTCCGGTTGGCCCTGTAGGGGCCGACCGGGCCTATTTTGGTGCAGGTGCTGCATTCAATAGCATGTCGCGGACCTTGTCAGTTTCGCCCACTCGCAGACGAACCGGCAGAGTGATCACTTTGCTCCGAAAAGCCGGGGGCAGACGTACGGCGTCTTTCTCGGTCGTTATCATCTGAATACCCAGTTGGCGCGCCTCGTTTTCCAGACGGGCCATCAGTGCCTGAGACAGAGGCTGGTGGTCGTCCAGGGCTTCGGCGCGGACCAGGTCTACGCCCAGCTGTCGCAGGGTTTTGAAGAACTTCTCGGGGTGGCCGATACCGGCAAATGCCAAAGCGCGTGTGCCGGTCCAGTCCATGCCGGTTTGCAGGGGCTCGATTGCTCCGGTGACATGGGGAACAGACAACTTGTCGCCCCACTGACCGGTGAAAGCCATTTGCGCGGCCTCATCGCCCAGAGACAACACAAGGTCGGCCCGTTTCAATCCGATGTCGACCGGTTCCCGCAGTGGCCCGGCAGGCAGGCACAAACCGTTTCCGAACCCGCGTTGAGCATCGACAACAATGATCGAGAAATCCTTGGCCACCGAGGGGTTTTGAAAACCGTCATCCAGCACGATTGCCGTGGCGCCCGCCGCTGCGGCGGCCCGTGCGCCCGCCGCCCTGTCCTTGGCAACCCAGACTTCGGCAAACATCGCCAGAAGCAGCGGCTCGTCTCCTACTTCGGCAGCCGTGTGCCGGGCCGGATCAACCTGCACCGGCCCATCCAAAGAGCCTCCGTGCCCCCGCGTGACGACATGTGGTTCGTGCCAGGCGCCTCGAAGCTGTTCAAGGGTCCAGATCACCGTTGGTGTCTTACCGGTTCCACCAGCATTGAGGTTGCCGATACAGATCACGGGCACACCCGGCTTTTCGCCGGATTCCGAGGCGATCCTACGGGCGGTTGCCGCTGCATACAGGCGCCCCAACGGTGCCAGCATACGCGCCCTAAGATCCGGTTGGTCCGGGGTCGTGTTCCAGAAATCAGGTGCCCGCATGATCCGCACTCCGCTGATCCAGAATATCCTGCACCATTTCGATCAGGGCGTCAGCCTGCGGTGCGCCTTCGGTCAACAATTGCCATCCCGCCAACGCCATGTCGGCAGCTTGATCCGGCGCCAGAAGCTGCACAACGGCGTCGCCCAGTTCGGTTGCCGTTTTAACCTCTTTGGCGGCGTTCACCTGTTGCAGGCTGGAATAGAATTCCTGATGGCGATGCACATATGGTCCGAACATGATCGCAGACCCCAGCGCGATTGCTTCGGACGGATCCTGACCGCCCGCGCCGCGTTCCAGTGAACTGCCCATGAAGGTCACTGGTGCCATGCGATGCCACAGGCCCAGGTTTTCGGGGTCCGATGTCAGGACGACCTGCGTGGTATCTTCAATCATGTCCCCTTCATCCCAGTTGACGCAGCGCAGGTCCATCGATTCCAGCCGCCGTCTCAGCGGCGAGACTTCCGGCTCGTTTGCCACGTGCAACACCAGAACCAGCCGATGCAGCATCCGCAGTGCCTGACGGTGGGCTGTCAGAACCGAGATGAACTCCTTGTCCTGAACCCATGCCGCCAGCCAAACCGGGCGCCCGGCAAGTGTATGAGTGGTCTCGATAAGTTCGTCTTCTGGCCAGGGCCGAGGGTTGGGGCTGATCCGCAAAGGCGGTGATTCCGCAACTTTTCCGGATTGGATTCCGAGGCGGCGGATCTGCCGAGCCGTCTCGGCGGATGGCGTGAGAATCTTGTGGAAACAGTCAAAGGTCACCCGTGTGATGTCCGGCAGCCAACGGGCGTTCCGGGACAGAGTGACGCTGAATTGGGCGTCGAACAGGACCAGCGGGATCGCTTTTTCGTCAGCGCGCGTGACAATGTTGGGCATCAGATCGCCACCGACCCACAACCCCATGTTCGGACGCCAGTATTCGTTAAACTCGCGGGCGGCTCCACTCTGTTCCTGTGGCAGGTTGATCAAAGGGAACCTGCTGTCCGGCCAGTTGGACAGATCCTCATCCGGGGGGGCTGTCAGCAGGAAATTCAGCTTGGCCCTGACCTGCGACAGCCGACGGCAGAAGTCGGTCACAGCCCGCAGCCGATCCGGTGTGGCAACATGGATCCATAGCAACTCACCTTTGGGGCGCGGCAGGTTGGATTGCGGCGCAACCCCGTTGCGCAACCCCCATGACAACACCCTGTAGGCGGCCAAGCTGAGTGAGCGCGGTTTGCTCATGTTCCGATTCCCGGCCCGGCCGGATCCAGCAGTGCCGACAGTTGCTGATGAATCGAGGCGCTGGCGGCGATCACGCCGTTCAACCTGGGATGCATGTTGTTGAAGATCAGCCGTTGACCCGTACGGTCGGAACACACGCCGCCGGCCTCTCGGATGATCAGGTCGCCGGCGGCAATGTCCCATTCCCAACTGGGGCGCAGGGTCAGCATGCCATCGAACCGCCCCTGCGCAACCAAAGCCATGCGATAGGCAAGTGACGGACGATACGCGCGTTCGAATTCTGGCGCCTGCGCATTGCGCCAATGCCGTGCGTCAAGGTTCGGCTTGGCGGCCAGAATTTCTGATTGCAAAAGCTCTGCGGTGTCCGAGGTCGTGATCGTCTTACCATTGAGAGACGCGCCCTGACCTTGGGCCGCCGTGTACAGCAAATCCCGCATCGGCAGGTAAATGACCGCCGCCGTCACCACGCCGTTATCGGCGACGGCTATGGAATGTGCCCAGGTGCGCGCGCCTTCTGCAAAGCTCCGGGTGCCGTCGATCGGGTCGATTATGAAAGTGCTGTTGCGGTCCAGCCGGTCGGTGGAATCCTCGGATTCTTCACTAAGCCAGCCATAGCCCGGTCGCGCCGAACACAACCGCTCCTCTAGCATCGTGTTCACGGCAAGATCCGCCTCGGTCACTGGGCCGGCGCCATCGGGTTTGTCCCAGCGCTGTGCTTGCGTGCCGGAATAGCGCGTGGCGATCTTGCCGGCCTCCAGCGCCGCCTCGATCAGCAGGGGCAGATCAGTTGCCGGCAAGTGTCATTCCTTCGATCAGAAGCGACGGAACCACGCGCGACAGGTATGGGCGGGCATCGTTCGCCGGGATGATCCGGCGCAGCATGTCCCGCAGATTGCCTGCGATGGTGCATTCATTGACCGGATGCGTGATCTCGCCATTCTCGACCCAGAAGCCCGATGCACCCCTTGAATAGTCACCGGTATTGGGGTTGATCGTTGAACCGATCATGGACGTGACCAGCAACCCGGTTCCCATATCGCGCAGCAGGTCGGCGCGGCTTTGGTCACCTTGTGTCAGGCTCAGGTTCCAGTTGCTGGGCGATGGCGGGCCCGAGACCCCTCGCGCGGCATTTCCCGTGGACGCCATATCCAGTTTTCGCCCGCTTGACAGGTCCAGCGTCCAGCCGGTCAGAACGCCGTTTTCCACGATTGCCCGGCGTCGTGTCGGCAGACCCTCGGCATCAAAGGGACGCGAGCCCGAAATGCGCGGGCGGTGCGGGTCTTCGATCAGGGACAGATGCGCAGGCAGAACGTCCTGCCCCAAACAATCCTTGATCCAAGATGCGCCCCGTGCGATCGCCGCGCCATTGCTGGCGGCCAGAAGGTGGCCGATGAGCGAAGACGAGATCCGTTCGTCGAAGAGAACCGGAAAACTTCCCGTCTCAGGTTTGCGCGCACCAACCTGTTGCGTGGCGCGTTCACCTGCTGTGCGCCCGATTTCTTCCGCGCTGCGCAGGTCGGATTGGAACGTCCGGCTGTCACCGTCATAGTCCCGTTCCATCCCGGTGCCTTCGCCCGAGATCGCAACACAGGAAACCGACCGGCTGCTGCGCGCGTACCCGCCGGTGAACCCGTTTGTCGCGGCCAGATGCACATGGTGGGTTCCATAGCTTGCGGCCGCATCCGACACCTGGGTGACGCCGGCGACGGCCAGCGCTGCGGCCTCGGCCGTCAGGGCATCCTGCATCAGGGCTTCGGCAGACGGGGCCGGGGCGGGGTCTGACAATTCCAGTGACTCTATGTTCCAGTCTGTGACCAGCTGGTCCTTGTCAGCCAGCCCGGAAAACGGATCTTCGGGGGCCTCCCTGGCCATTGCGACAGCTCGTTCCGCCATGGCGCGCAGGGTTTCAGGGCGGCTGTCGGAACTGGACACAATGGCGGATCGTTTGCCCAGAAACACCCGCAATCCCAAATCAGTCCCTTCCGAGCGCTCGGCATGTTCCAGCGCGCCGCCCCGCACTTCGACGGAAACAGAGGATCCGTCGATAACGATGGCATCCGCCGCGTCCGCGCCTGCCTTGCGGGCCACGTCAAGCAAGTGATGGCTGATTTCTTCTGGTGAGCAGGTCATGAGGCCTCCGGGTTGATTGCCAAGGACCTAGCCTTGGACCGCCCGTCTCGCAAGACCTGTGACCAGATTGTGCGTTGAGGATCGCGGTGAACCCGTGCCGTTTCAGAGGTTTGGGCAAGGGTTGGCAGGGCAGAGAAAGGGCCGCATGTTGCGCGGCCCTTTCCGTTGATTGTCACTTGATACGCTGACCATTCGCCAGGATCTGGCCGTCTTCGGTGAACTCGATCTTCGAGTTCAGTGTGTCCGGTTCTGCGCCCGGAACTGCCATCAGACCCATCATCATGCGGGCACCCAGCGCGTCTTCGTCCGAGATGATTCCCATGCCGATCAGGGTGTCGATCAACTGGTTGGCGCCAACCAGCTGAAGGTTCGCCACGCCGCTTGGGCTGGGCAGGCCATCAAACTCTTCGGTATTGGTGTTGTCGAAAGCAAAATCACCGGTACCGGTCAGTTTGGCGCCAACCAGCGAAACCAGCAGTTCGTTGATCTTCAGCGAGTGCAGTTCCCCCGGCGCTTCGTCGGATTCGACGTCGATTTCAGGATCGAAGATATTCATCAGCACTTTCGCGGTTCCCGTCGCATCCAGCGCAATCGTCGCCGGATCACGCGGCAGCGCGCCCGCAGGATCGAAAATGCCCCACAATACGTCCGACATGGTGAAATCGGTCAGGTTCAGCCCAAAGCCGAAGGGTTGAACCTCGTCCGATTGCTGGATGGGGAATTCGAAGTTCAGGCCCGCCTTGGCCATCGAAAGTTCGATCGGGAACGGCAGGCCCGCCGTGGTAACGGCCATTTTCGTGCTGTTCTGGTCAATGTCATAGACGATACGCTCTGCATCGATGCTGGCTGCAAAACGCCCGCCTTCGGACGTGCTGTTCATCGAGAACGCCTGACCTTCGCTGGTCCCGCTCAGATCCGTGCTGCCTGCGGCATAGGTGAAGGTGCCGTCAAACGAAAAACCAGCCTTGTAAAAGGCTTCTGGGTCCGAAAAGTCAAAATCCGGCGGGACGACGTTGTTGCCCTCAAATGCCAGTTGATCGAGTTGACCGTTGATCAACCCGTTTTCGCCGCTTTCAGGATCCTGAAAGTTCAGATCATAAGTTAACGTGGCTGCGTTGAACGTCTGGCTGATGTTCCGATTGTCGCCGATCTGCATCCGCGAGCTGCCGGACAGATCGCTTGCTTGGACATCGATGCCAAACACATCATTGGGCAGCGCCTCGCCATCGACCTCAATCGAATCCAGTTTCACGCCCAGATTGTCAGCCTTGTAGTCATAGGTCATGTCGTCCGGTGTGCCCGACACGACCATGTTCAGTTGGCTGTGGGAATAGGTGACAGTGGCTGCGAAGTTTTCGTCTTCGGCCTGACCGGTGATTTCCATGGGAAAGCTTTCCGGCAGGTCAATGGTAACGGTCCCGTCACCATTTTCGGTCAATGTCATTTCCGGCATGACCATCTGAAACTGTCCGTCCTCTTCGGGAAGGGCCACTGAAAGTGTCATGTTGGAAATCGTGGTGACGTCGCCCGAAGTGCTTTCGTCTCCTGTGACGGTGTAACCCATCGAGGTGAAATAGCTCTGCCAATCGGACCAGACGTCATCGGCCGACAGATCGGCAAACGCCCCTTGGGTGGCAACGGCATAAGCCAAGGCAGCGCCGCAGCTGCGGCGAAGGAAAACGGACATAAGGTAACCCTTCTTGATCAATTTGTGGCGCATGGTCGGTTTTGTGGCGGGTATCGTCAAGGGGGCAAGGGCTGGACCCTTTCCCCGTTTACGCGTTACGGCTGTAGCCGACAGAGATTGCAATGCGTGAGGAAGGGCAAATGCAAGGAAAAACTGTTCTCATAACCGGGGCCAGCCGAGGAATTGGGGCCGAGGCAGGGCGCGTTTTTGCCGCAGCCGGCGCCAATGTCGCATTGGTGGCTCGCAGTCAGGATCAGATTGACGCTCTGGCGGCCGCATTGGGCGATAAGGCCATCGCATTGGCCTGTGACGTCAGCGATTTCGCGCAGGTGGAACAAGCCGTGGCCACATGCGTGGACCGGTTCGGTGGGTTGGATGTTCTGATCGGCAACGCGGGTGTGATCGATCCGATCTTTCATCTCTCGAATGCTGACACCGAGGCGTGGAGCAAGGCCATCGACATCAACCTGAAAGGTATTTTCTACGGGATGCGCGCGGCGTTGCCGGTGATGCGGGCTGCGGGAGGAGGGAGCATTCTGACGATCTCGTCCGGTGCAGCGTCGAACCCGGTCGAAGCCTGGAGCCATTATTGCGCCTCGAAGGCCGGGGCCAAGATGCTCACGGAATGTCTGCATCTGGAAGAAGCCCATAATGGTATTCGCGCCATGGGCCTGTCACCGGGGACGGTGGCCACCGATATGCAGCGGTCGATCAAGGCCAGCGGCATTAATCCCGTCAGTCAGCTGGACTGGGATGTGCATATCCCTGCGGACTGGCCCGCACGGGCGCTGTTGTGGATGTGCTCGGATGATGCCGATGAGTTTCTTGGCACTGAAATTTCGCTGCGGCTTGAAGACATTCGCAAACGGGCCGGGCTGATATGATCGATTTGACCAAAGAAGGTGGCCTGTGGACCGTCACGATCAACAATCCCGGCAAGGCGAACGCCCTGACGGGGGCCATGCTGGCGGAACTGGCCGAGATCGCCGAATCCGCGACAGAGGCCAAGGCGTTGATCCTGACGGGCGCGGGCAAAGTGTTCAGCGCCGGGGCAGATCTGGACGAAGCGCGCGCCGGTCTGGCCAAATCGGATGTCTGGGAAAGGCTGTCCGGCGCCATTGCTGCGTTGCCCTGTCTGACCGTTGCCGCACTGAACGGCACTTTGGCAGGCGGGGCCAACGGTATGGCACTGGCCTGCGATCTGCGCATTGCCGTGCCGTCGGCCAAGTTCTTCTATCCGGTGATGAAGCTGGGGTTTCTGCCACAACCGTCCGACCCCGCGCGGCTGGCGGCTCTGGTCGGACCGGCAAGGGCCAAGTTGATCTTTATGGCGGGTCAGAAGATCACCGCGCAAGAGGCGTATGAATTTGGCCTGGTGGACCGGATTGTCGATCCCGATCACCTGATGCAAACCGCACGCGATCTGGTTGCCGACAGCGTGAACGCCGACCCCGAGATCGCGGCGGGAATCGCAAGGTTGTGCTCATGAGGCTGTCTGCACTGCGCCTGCGGGTCGCTGACCCGGATCGGCTGGCCGCGTTTTATCGCGACATTCTGGGCATGTCCGTTGGCCGAACAGAAACCGGCCACCGTGTCGGCTATGACGGTGCAGACGCAGATATTTTGTTGCTGCCGGGTGGAGGAGGGTACACCCATGACAAGGGGCAGCGCTACTGGAAGATAGGAATCACCGTGCCGGATGTCGATCTTGCTGCGGCTCATCTGCGCAGGTTTGACGTTCCAGTGAGCAAGCCGAATCAGTTTCTGGACATCGGCTACATGTGCCATCTTGCGGATCCCGAAGGGTTCGTCATCGAGCTGCTGCAACATGATTTCGAAGGCAACCGACCGCCGCATGCAGCGGACCCTGACGCGCCTTTTGCGCAGGCTCGGATCGGTCAGATTACCCTTCGAACCGGCGATATTGCCGCCGAAGACGCGTTCTGGCGCGCCCAGGGCATGTCGTTGTTGTCGATGCAGGAGGTCGCCCCTTACGGCTTTGACCTGCATTTTTATGCTTTTACGGACGAAACCCCGCCCAATCCTGATCTTTGGGCTGTTGAAAACCGCGAATGGCTGTGGAAACGCGCCTATACGACGTTGGAATTCCAACATGTTGCGGGCGCACAATTCGTGCATGTACCGGACTTTCAGGGTATCGTGATCGAAGGCCTGTCCGAACCTCTTACAGATATTGTCGGGGACCAGATCCTGCCAGTTTGATCAGCGCCCGCGCCGCTTGCCCGGAACTTTCGAACGAAATCCGGGTGGGCGTTTGCGAACCCAAGTCAGAAATTTCTCGAGCCTTGGATGCGCACGCAGGGCCTCGACCGTGTTGAAACTGCGTGCCAGTTCGGCTTCGGTCAGGGTGGCGTGCACCTCTTTGTGGCAGATCTGATGCAGCAGAACGGTAGGTCCGCCCTTGCCTCCTTTGAGTTTTGGGATCAGATGATGCAGGCTGCCACCCCCGTCGGGGATCGGGCGGTCGCAAAGCGGGCAGATTGGATCGCTGTTCGTCATGATGATGTGAAACTTGCGCCTGTGACGGGCGAAGGCAAGAGGGTGCGAATGGCGCAGGCAGTGGTGATCGGAGCAGGCCCCGCCGGGTTGATGGCGGCCGAACAGCTCGCCGCAGCCGGGCATTCCGTGTTGGTGGCCGAGGCCAAACCTTCGGTCGCGCGCAAGTTCCTGATGGCCGGGAAATCGGGGCTGAACCTGACCAAGGACGAGCCGCTTGATGACCTGATCCGCGCTTATGGTGAAGCGGCAGATTGGTTGCGCCCGATCATGTCTGACTTTGATGCCGAAGCTGTTCAGCACTGGGCGCGCGGGTTGGGGCAGACGCTGTTTGTCGGCTCGACGGGGCGCGTGTTTCCCCAAGCAATGAAGGCCTCGCCCTTGTTGCGGGCCTGGTTGGCACGATTGGGCAAGGCCGGGGTCGAAATCAGGACCCGCTGGCGTTGGACAGGCTGGGACGGTGATGCGCCGGTGTTTGACACTCCGGACGGGCGGCGCAGTGTTTCGACGGATGTCACCGTGCTGGCACTGGGCGGTGCAAGCTGGGCCCGCCTTGGCTCGGACGGTCACTGGGCGCAGATATTGGCCGGAAAAGACGTGGCTTTGGCACCCTTTGAACCCGCAAACTCAGCCATTTCCGTTGATTGGAGCCCACATATGCAGCCCCATTTCGGGGCCGCATTGAAATCGATCCGATTGATGGCAGGTGATTTGGAGAGCCGAGGAGAGGCTGCGATTTCCAGAACCGGTCTGGAAGGCGGAGGGCTGTATAAGCTGACACCGGCCTTGCGCGCGGGGACACCGTTGTTTGCTGATCTGACGCCAGATCTGGACCAACAGGCTCTGCTGGCGCGGTTGTCCGCGAAACGGTCGAAAACAACGCTGTCCCAGTGGATGAGGAAATCGCTGAATCTGTCTGCTCAGAAAATCGCCCTGTTTCATGAAATGGCAAAACGCGGTGGCCACCCTCAATCCGTGCAAGTGAGCATGTTGAAAAAGCTGCCTGTCCGGCATGTCGGCCTTCGCCCGATGGACGAAGCCATTTCGACCGCAGGTGGTGTCAAACAGGCAGCGCTGGATGACGGGCTGATGCTGACGGCCCTGCCGGGTGTGTTCTGCGCTGGGGAAATGCTGGACTGGGAGGCCCCGACCGGGGGCTATCTGCTCACGGCTTGCCTGGCGACCGGGCGCTGGGCCGGTCGGTCTGCCGCCGACTGGCTGGAAAAGGCTGAGTGACCTAGCGGGATCGTGCCAACATCGCCAATCGGATCATCGCGCGTTCCACCAGCGCCATGGCAGGGGCTGTCTGCCCGGCCGACCGCAGCGCCAAATCTGTATCGGTCAGAACCGTCAGTGCGGTTTGCAGCTTGGTCGCGCCCCAACCTTGTGCCTGCCGCAGGATACGGTCACGCCGTTTGCCGTAAACCGGTGGACGCAGCTTACCGATGCCCTGCGCAGCACCGCCGGGATCGGACGCGCAGGCATAGAGTGTCCGAAAATGCCGCATCGCTCCGATGCACAGAGTCACGCCGTTGGTGCCCTGCGCCTGCAACCTCCGGATCAGCGGCCCGATCTCACCGGCGCGGCCTTCGGCAACGACGTTGAGAACATCATCCAGCGCCGCCTCGGTCGAGCGCGGGGCGCAGGCCTCAATATCTTCGATCGTCAAATCAGCGCTGTCACCGCGCTTGTAAAGAGACAGTTTTTCAATCGTTTGGGCGAAATCACCGGGGCTGAGGCTGACGGCCAATTCACTGATTGCAGACATGACATCTCGGGGCACGTTTTTCATACCCGACTCGGCAAGAACCCGTTCCACTTCGGCGCGTGAGGGCGGGTCGTCATAAATGCCGACTGCGTAGGCGGCAGGGTGGCCTTCGAACGCCTTGCGGATTTTCGAGCTGGGTTTCAATTGCCCCGAGGTCACGATGATCTGGGCGTCTCCGGGGGCCCAATCTTCGAGTGCGGCCAGAATTGCCGGCGCCGCGGTTTCGGTTGCGTCTTCCACGAAAACGGCACGTGGGCCGGGAAAGAAGCCGACCGCCTTGACCGCGTCCAGCAGCAGGGCGGGATCACCACGCAGATCGCCACCGGGCATGCGGGTCAGGCGCATTTCTTCTTCGGCTTGGGCGCCAAGCAGAGCGGCCAGCACCTGTTGCCGCTTGAGCGCAACCCGCATCGCATCCGCGCCATAGATAAGCAGCCCTGTCTTGTCCGCGTCCGGCTTGGCAAAATACCCCTCAGCCTCGCGCGGGCTCAACTTCATGCAGCCAGACCCGGTGTGGCGTAAAGACGGTTCATGATCTGACCCGACAGAATCATCATCAGCCGTCTCTTGGCATCGCGCTCATCCGCCAAGGTGGAAACGGTCGATCCTGCGGCAGAATATGACACAAAATCCGCCACCGAGCCCGAGGCGATGATCTGACCGGTTGCGTTGGACCGCAGCGTGTATTGCGCGCTTCCGTCGATGGTGTAGCGTTGCGTTTCGTTTGTGGTGGTGATTGCTGCGCCACGCGTCACGGTCGAAACCTGAACGTCCAGCTTGTAGTCGTTGACCGACCCGGCGCTTCGCCCCAGTTGCTGTTCCAGATCTTGCACCAGCAAATAGCTTTCCACGGTGTTGGGCGCCGACACCTCGACGCGGCCATACAAGGCCGAACCCGATCCGCCAGGTGCATAGACGGGCTCAAAGCCGCAGGCGGCCAGCGCCAGCGGCATCAGCAAAAACGTTCTGCGATCAAACGACAACATTCACAATCCGGCCCGGAACGACGATCACTTTCTTCGGCGCATTCCCTTCCAGCGCCTTTTGAACAGCTTCGGTGCTGAGCGCAATTTTTTCAACCTCGGCTTTGTCCAGATCCTTGGCCACGCTGATTTCCGCGCGACGCTTGCCGTTGATCTGGATCGGCAAGGTGACGGTGTCATCAACCAGCATCGCCTCGTCGGCGACGGGCCATGGCGCAACGGCCACAAGGCCTTCGCCGCCCTGATGGGCCCAAATATCTTCCGCCAGATGCGGTGTCATCGGCGACATCAGCTGTGCCAGCGTTTTGATGGCCTGCTTTTGGGCCGCAGCACCTGCCTTGGATTTCGCCAGCGTGTTGGTGAAGGCATAAAGCTTGGCGATGGCCGCGTTGAAGCCAAAGCTTTCAACACCCAATGTCACGTCGCGGATGGTTTTGTGCATCTCGCGCAGCAGTTCCTCATCGCCTTCACCCGTGGCATTCGGGTCCATGGCGCCGATCTTGTCGCAGAGGTTCCAGACACGGTTGAGATGCTTGTACGCGGCCTCGGCCCCCGCAGCCGTCCATTCCACGTCCCGTTCGGGTGGCGAATCGGACAGCACGAACCAGCGCGCGGTATCTGCGCCGAAGGCCGAGATGATGCTGACCGGATCGACAACGTTCTTCTTGGACTTTGACATCTTGGCCGATGGGATGATCTCGACCTGTGTGCCGTCAGCCAGTTTTCCGTCCGTGACCTCTTCGGGCAGGTGATAGACCGGACGACCGTTGGCATCGCGGGTCTGGTAGATCTCGTGCGTCACCATGCCTTGGGTGAACAGCGCGTCGAAGGGTTCGATGGCTTTGTCCGGCAAATGCCCGGTGATGTTCATCGCGCGGGCGAAGAACCGCGAATACAGCAAGTGCAGAATCGCGTGTTCGATCCCGCCGATATACTGGTCTACATTCATCCAGTATTCCGCCTCGGCCAGATCGGTGGGTGTTTCCGCGCGCGGAGCGGTGAATCGGGCGAAATACCATGACGAATCCACGAACGTGTCCATCGTGTCGGTCTCGCGCTTGGCAGGGGCGCCACAATTCGGGCAGGCGCAGTCGCGCCAGGTCGGGTGACGGTCCAGCGGGTTGCCCGGTTTGTCGAAGGTGACATCATCGGGCAGGCGAACCGGAAGGTTCTCTTTCTTTTCAGGGACCACACCACAGCTTTCGCAGTGAACGACCGGAATCGGACACCCCCAATAGCGCTGACGGCTCAAGCCCCAGTCGCGCAGGCGATATTTCGTGACCCCTTCGCCCCAACCGGCTTTTTCGGCGAAATCGATGGTGGTGTTGATCGCCTCTTCTCCGGTTGCTTCGGTCAGGCCTGCGAAATGGTTCACCCAGCGGACTTTCTCGGTCTTTGGCGGGACAAAGGCGATCTTGTCGACCGGTGTGTCGTCGTCCAGCGCAAAGAACGTATCGATCACCGGCAGATCGTATTTGCGGCAGAAATCAAGGTCGCGCTGGTCATGGGCCGGGCAGGCGAAGATCGCGCCGGTGCCGTAATCCATCAGGATGAAATTGGCGATCCAGACCGGCAGTTCCCAGTTCGGGTCCAACGGATGCTTGACGCGGATGCCGGTGTCCAAACCCAGCTTTTCGCCGGTTTCGATGGCCTCTTCCGTGGTGCCGCCCTTGCGGCATTCGGCAACGAATTCAGCGACTTCCGGGTTTTCGGCCTCAAGCTGTTTGGCGATCGGGTGATCGGGCGATATCCCAACGAAGGATGCGCCCAGCAGCGTGTCGGGGCGCGTCGTGTAGACAGTGATCGGTTCCCCACCATCCGTGCGCTCGAACCCGAATTGCAGGCCGCGCGACTTGCCGATCCAGTTTTCCTGCATCAGTCGAACCTTGGCGGGCCAGTTTTCCAGCGTGTCCAGAGCGTTCAGCAGTTCTTCGGAATAATCCGAGATCTTGAAGAACCACTGCGTCAGCTCGCGCCGTTCCACCAGCGCACCCGAGCGCCAGCCGCGCCCGTTTTCCACCTGTTCATTGGCCAGAACGGTCATGTCGACCGGATCCCAGTTCACCACGGCATTCTTGCGATAGACCAGCCCGGCCTCGAGCATGTCGAGGAACAGCGCCTGCTGCTGGCCATAGTATTCCGGATCACATGTGGCGAATTCACGGGACCAGTCGATCGACAGGCCCAGTGGCTTCATCTGGGCGCGCATGTCGGCGATATTGCCGTAAGTCCACTCTTTGGGGTGGCCGCCGATCGCCATGGCAGCGTTTTCCGCCGGCATCCCGAACGCGTCCCAGCCCATGGGGTGCAGAACATTGTGCCCGGTGGCCAGCTTGTGCCGCGCGATGACGTCGCCCATCGTATAGTTTCGCACATGCCCCATATGGATTCGGCCGGACGGGTAGGGGAACATCTCAAGCACATAGTATTTCGGCTTGTCCGCCTTGTGGTTGGCGGTGAAGATTCCTGCCTTGTCCCAGGCTTCTTGCCATTTTGCTTCGATTTCGGTGGCCGAATAGCGCGACATTGTGCGGTCCTTCGTGAATGAAAACGCCGGGTAGGAACCCGGCGTGGTATTAGTGTGATTTTCGGCGGAGTGCTAGAACTTGTTGTCCGCGATGCGCAGCTGACGCGCGCGGGACAGAATCGCATCCTCCACCGCACGGGTTGTTGCCGCGCTTACCGGGGCGCCCCCGCTGGATTGCAGGGCGACGGACAAAGACCGGGCCGCAAGCGCCGGATCACTGATGTGTACGGTCGCCCTGTATGACCGTCCTCCGCCCGGAGGAGTGCCGTAACCCGTTACGATCACTCCGGTAAACGGATCGACCTCCTGCACAGGCAAGAAGTTCAAAATGTCCAGCGAAGCTGCCCACAAGTACCGGTTTACATTGGTGGTCTGCTCGGCCGTGCTGCGATCGAAAATGTCCCACAGTGTTGTACGTTCAGGATCGTTCAGCTCGCGTTCATCGGAATTACCGCTGGCGGGATTGGGGGAATATGTCGAAGTGCTTCGATTCTGCCCGCATGCCGCAATAGTGGTGGTCAGCATGATTAATCCCAAAATCGTAGGCAGGCGCATTGTCAGCAGGTCCTGTTTCACTTGTTGTGCAGTATTCAGGGCATACTCCTAGCCAAGGACCCTCGCTGCAACAAGCCTATTCTTCTGAAATGTAAGCGTGTCAGCCTGATCCGGGCAAAAACGAACTGTGGCATCCTTGCACCAATCTGACCCCAATGACGTGACCGGGTTTATGCCAAGCTTGCGCAATGGGGGCAAAAAGAGCGAAACGGTGTCCGTGCTGAGACATATGCCGAGGCATGTGTCGAGTAGATAACTCTTTTGAATGAAACCGAGGGAAACAAGATGAAAAAAGTTCTCTTCGCATCGACGGCGCTGATCGCGACCGCAGGCGTTGCGGCAGCTGAGATTAACTTCAGCGGTTACGGCCGTTTTGGTATCGGCTACAAAGAAGACCGTACAGGCAGCTACGACGTTGTTCGCACCACACCGACCACTGTTAGCACTGCTGGTGGCGGCACCGCAGTCGTTACTCAGACTTCGAACGCAAGCGTTGCGACCCAAACCGACGACGTTATCCTGGTCTCGCGTTTCCGTCTGAACATCGACGGCATCGCAGAAACCGATGGTGGCGTTCGCTTTGAAGGCCGTGTTCGTCTGCAAGCCGACGAAAACAGCGGCAACGGCGAAGCCGGTTCCGCTGGCCTGAACGGCGCACGCTTCTCGGTCATCTACGGTGGTCTGCGTGTTGACGCGGGCAACGTCGCAGGTGCCTTCGACAACCTGGCAAACTACTACGGCAACGAAGTAGGTCTGGAACTGTTCGCAGGTCAGTACTCGGGCGTTAACTACAGCTTCCTGGGTTACTCGTCGACCGGTTCGGGTTCGAACGCTGTGTTCTTCCAGTATTCGGTAGGCGACTTCTCGTTTGGCGCTTCGTACGACCAAGCGACACTGGCTACAGTTCCCGCAACTGCTGCTGGCGTTCCGACCGGTCCGGCAACCTTCACCGATGCAGACCGCTGGGACATCAGCGCAACCTACACCTTCAACAACATCACTGCCGCTCTGGCCTATGGTCAGACCGACGCAGGTGCAGGCAGCGATCCGAGCCTGACCGTTCTGACCCTGGGTGGCGAATGGGGTGACTTCTCGGGTACTCTGTTTGTCGCGGACGACGCAACCAAAGTTGCAGCGACCGACGGTACTGCATGGGGTCTGTCGGCCGCCTACAACCTGGGCGCTGCAACCACCCTGCTGTTCACCTATGGTGACGGTAACGCCTCTGCTGACCTTCAGCAGGTTGCTATCGGTGCGATCTACGACCTGGGTGGCGGTGCATCGCTGCGCGGTGGTATCGGCCGCAACGACTGTGACAGCTGCGCAAGCGACACAATCGTTGCTGACTTCGGTGCTCAGTTCAACTTCTAAGCTGATCTGAACCGCAAGGTTTGAGGGCGGGTCTTCGGACTCGCCCTTTTCTTTTGCGTCGACTTGGTGTTTTTCTGCGCCAAAGACAGATTGAGGGCCCCATGTCGTTGCAAGAAATCACCGCACGCATTGCAAATGCCGAAGCCAGATCGGACCGCCCTGCCGGTTCCGTCAAACTGATCGCTGTATCCAAAGTACAACCGAATGAGCGAGTTCAGGCGGTGCTGGAGCAGGGCCACAGGTGTTTTGGTGAGAATCGCGTACAGGAGGCGGCCAGCAAATGGCCCGCTTTCAAAGAGCAGTTCGATGCCGTCGATCTGCATCTCATCGGCCCGTTGCAGACCAACAAGGCCAGGCAGGCGATGGAACTGTGCAATGCGATCCATTCGGTCGATCGCCCCAAACTGGCCAAAACCCTGGCGCGGCTGGCGCAAGAGGTGGGATACTGCCCCGACCTTTTCATTCAGGTCAATACGGGGGAAGAAGCCCAGAAGGCAGGCGTTCTTCCTGCGGATGCGGACGGGTTTATCGCGGAATGCCGATCGCTGGATCTACCGGTACGCGGGCTGATGTGCATCCCGCCGGTCGATGAAGAACCCACTTTGCATTTCGCCCTCTTGGCCAAGATCGCAGCCCGCAATGGGCTTGAGGGGTTGTCGATGGGGATGAGCGGTGATTTCGAGCAGGCCATCGCCTTGGGCGCGACCCATGTTCGTATCGGGTCGGCCATTTTCGGCGAGCGGGTCAAGCCTCAGGAATAATCAGGCGCGTTCCAAGGGAAATTCGCCCTGCAATCCAGTGCAGATGGTCCCGACGGAAGGCAATGCAGCCCTCGGTGGGGTAGCCGGGCCTGCGCCACTGATGCAGAAAAATCGCCGATCCCTTGCCGGGAACGGCATTCGGCCAGTTCCAGTCGGTCAACAGGACCAGGTCATAAAGCGGATCAGCCCGGCGCAGTTTCTCATGACTGAACGCATAAGGGGCAAGCACCAAGTGATTATAGTGGCTGTCTTCGACGTCATCAGACCACAAGTCCTGCGGCCCAATCGGGATCGCCCAGAAGTTGGGGGCGACCAGCCGGTCAGGCCGGTAGAGCATGCCGACGATTCGATGGCATCCGGTAGGTGTCGCCCCATCGCCCTCGTGTTTCGTGTTGCTCAATCCGCCTTTTCCAATCGAGCAGGGGAACGTCCTGCCACGAAAGCGAACACCACGCGGGGTGAGCACAAGATCGTCTGGGGTCACAACAGGTGCCCGGATTTCGCGGCTTTCGTGGCCAGGTATCCCCGGTTATGCGCGGTTTCACCCACTTTCAAAGGAACGCGCTCGGTCACGGCGATCCCTGTGCGTTCCATCATCGAGATCTTGGCAGGGTTGTTGGTCAGCAGGCGCACCGAGTTGAAACCCAGAGATTTCAGGATATCCGACCCGAGTCGGAAGTCGCGCTCATCATCCTCGAAACCCAGCCTGTGGTTTGCTTCTACCGTGTCAAAACCCTGATCTTGAAGAAAATAGGCACGCATCTTGTTGGCCAGCCCGATACCACGCCCTTCCTGGTTCAGATACAGAAGAACGCCAGCCCCTTCGGCCCCCATTTGCGCCAGTGCGCCCCGCAATTGCGGACCGCAGTCGCATTTCAGGCTGCCCATCAGATCGCCCGTGAAACAGGCGGAATGCAATCGGGCCAGCACTGGTTTGTCCCGATCCGGGCGGCCTATTTCGACTGCGTAATGTTCTTCTCCGCCATCTTCGGGGCGGAAAACATGCAGACGGCCGGCCTCGGATACTTCCATCGGAAGACGCGCGGCAACCACCTCGTGCAGGGCGCTGCGGTCCGCCAGATGCGGGGCGGCGCGCGTGTGGTCAATGCAGGTCAGGCCGTGCGATACCGCAAAGGCCCGGCCATCTTCGACCGGCACGACGACCGCGGCAGGAAGAATGCGCGCGGACTTGGCCAACGCAATCGCGATGCGGTGCAAATTGGCGTTACCGTGGCGCTCGGTCATCAACGGCCCTTTCATCGGCGCGTTCAGATCGTCAGAGGGATCAGCAACCGCCTGCACCCAAGTGATGTCTGCATCGGCGGGAATTGAAACGCGTGCAAGATCGCCGTCATAGGCCCGCGCCTTGAGTGTTTCGGCCCGCCGCCCGGTAATGGCCACCACCGGGTCTCCGAGCTTTTTCAGATCGGCCAGGCGCTGCGGGTTGAGCGTTTCCGCAGAGATCGCCACAACGCTAAAGCCGCTGTCATCGGTCAGAACCACTGGAACGCCCATGCGCAGATCGGCCCGGGCCCGGGCAAGAAGTTCGGTGATATCGGGAATGAGGCTCATCTATGTTACCCTATAACGCTCAGCCCTTCTCCTAGCTGTTTCGAAAGGAAATGTGAAACATTTCTGCCAACTCTGACACGATGGCGTGAAACCGTTGCAGCAAATCTTGTTGATTGCATATTCCGCGCGCAAGTGATGGAAAAGCGTTTGGAGGATCGGGAAATGGCTCAACTCAAGAAAATCCTGTTGGTGGACGATGACGAGGATCTGCGTGAGGCGCTCAGCGAGCAACTTGTCATGACCGAAGACTTTGACGTTTTCGAAGCGTCAGACGGCCAGTCCGCAATGGAGCGCGCACGCGAAGCGATCTATGATCTGGTCATTCTTGATGTGGGTCTGCCGGATACCGACGGGCGGGAATTGTGCCGCCTGATGCGTAAACAGGGCGTGAAAAGCCCGATTCTGATGCTGACCGGTCATGACAGCGATGCCGATACGATCTTGGGCCTGGACGCCGGCGCGAACGATTATGTCTCCAAACCCTTCAAATTTCCGGTATTGCTGGCCCGTATCCGCGCTCAGCTGCGGCAGCACGAACAATCCGAGGACGCGGTATTTGTTCTTGGCCCCTATACGTTCAAGCCGGCGATGAAGATGCTGATCACGGAAGAAGACCGCAAGATCCGTCTGACCGAGAAGGAAACCAACATCCTCAAGTTCCTGTACCGATCAACCGATGGTGTCGTGGCGCGGGATGTGCTGTTGCACGAAGTGTGGGGATACAATGCCGGGGTCACGACCCACACGCTGGAAACCCACATCTATCGTCTGCGTCAGAAGATCGAGCCCGATCCGTCCAATGCGCGCCTTTTGGTCACAGAATCGGGTGGATATAGGCTCGTGTCTTAACTGGTTGTGGATTGATGTGGATCAAAGTGATACTCTGTACTCATAATTAGGTTACTCCCAACCCGTGCATGTCCGGGTTATGACATGTACCTCCCTGTTGGACTGCCGGGCCGAATGGCCCGGCTTTTTTTCGCTGCTGAGGGGCGGTTTCCACACGAAGGCAGACAGCAGCACTGACCGATATTCGCCCAATGACGGAGGTGAGCTCTGCCGCGGTTCACCCTTCCGCCGGGGCAACGGCGCGCTGGTAAAGGTGCCACGTGGTGTGGCCAAGGATCGGAAGGGTAAAGATCAGGCCCAGAAACGCTGGAACCAGCGACAGCAGTATGGTGACCGAGATGATCGCCGCCCAGCCGAGCATGACCGCCGGGCTTTCGGATACGACGCGCAAAGAGGTCAACATGGCAGAGATGAAGTTGGTTTCCCGGTCCAGCAGCAAGGGCATGGCGACGACGGTCACCGAAAACAGTACGGCTGACAGGAACGCGCCGACACAGGTGCCAATGGCAAGGAAGATCCAGCCCTGCGGCGTGAAGAAAACGGTGTTCAAAAACCCGTCGAAATCCGAGAAAGATGCGTTCTGAAGGGTGATCGCCAGCCAAAGCCGAACCTGGTAGATCCACACCCAGAAAATGAAAAGTGTGACAAAGGCCATCCAGCCCAATTCGCGTTTGCGTTGATTGGCCATGACGCTGAGGATTTCAGCCCAGCCAAAGCTTTCGCCTTTTTGCAAGCGGCGCGACATTTCATAAAGCCCGGCGGCGGCGAAAGGTGCGACCAGCGGAAAGCCGACAATGGCGGGAATGATCATCCAGATCTGGCCAAGCCAGATCAGGACCCAAACCAGCAGAATTCCGAATACTGCATAGAACAGACCGAAAAAGCCGCTCAGGACAGGGCGGGCCAGAAAGTCGGAAAACCCGGCTTTCAGCGACGCCCTGATGTCATCCGTCGTGATCTTGTTGACCTGCGGCATGTCCCGCTGCTGCGGCGTCAGGTTTTCTGGTGGCGTGGAACCTGCGGTCTCGGATGCCATGACACACTCCTCCCAAAGCATGGTGCCGGGCCGGTCTGTTCGCGAACAGACCCAGCGGTGAAACAGACATTCCTCATTCGCAGACAAGTCTGCATCAGGCGAGATATCAGGGCAAGGGAAAGCACGAATGTGACGCCCGCCTAACTGCCGGTCTGTGGTCCTGGCATCGGGGCTGCCTTTTCTCGTGGCAACTGGCGTTGTGCCACGTTAACCTGCGCCAATCGCGACAAAGGAATCCCCGACATGCCTTTCACCCTTGCCACATGGAACATCAATTCTGTTCGCCTGCGCGAGCCTATCGTGCTGAAATTGCTGCAAGAAGAAGCCCCTGATGTATTGTGCCTGCAAGAGTGCAAATCACCGGTTGAGAAGATCCCGACCGAAGGGTTTTCCGAACTGGGCTACACCCACATGATCGCGCGCGGGCAGAAGGGGTATAACGGTGTCGCCATCCTGTCGCGCCTGCCGATGGAAGAGGTGGGCGACAGGGATTTCGCGGGTCTCGGACATGCCCGCCATATTGCCGGGCGGTTGGAAAATGGTGTCATTATCCACAATTTCTATGTCCCGGCGGGCGGCGACGTGCCGGACCGGGAGGTGAATGAGAAATTCGGCCAGAAGCTCGACTATCTCACTGATATGCGCGATTGGTTCCGTGCGGAAAAGCCGGCTAAATCCATCCTTGTCGGCGACCTGAACATCGCCCCGCGCGAGGATGATGTTTGGTCACACAAACAACTGCTGAAGGTCGTCTCGCACACGCCCATCGAAGTCGAGCATCTGGCCGAGACACAGGAAGCAGGTGGCTGGGTCGATATCACCCGTCAGGACATCCCGGAAGGGCAGCTTTACAGCTGGTGGTCCTATCGCGCCCGGGACTGGGATGCGGCGGACAAGGGGCGCCGGCTGGACCATATCTGGGCTACGGCCGATATCTCGAACGCAGGCCATTCCAGCCGTATTCTGCGGGACGCCCGTGGATGGGAAAAACCCAGCGATCACGCTCCGGTCTTTGCCAGTTTCGACATCTGATCCGCAACTCAGCCCTTGGTTTCCGCGACAAGCGGCTGCATATAGGGCGCAAGTTCGAACGAAAGAGTGATTGCCATGGACCTTCTGAACGGCGGAAACGCCCCAGCAACCGATCTGATCAAAGACGGGACCGAGGCCACTTTCATGGCCGATGTGGTGGAAACCTCGCAGGAAACACCTGTGATCGTCGATTTCTGGGCACCTTGGTGTGGCCCGTGCAAAACCCTTGGACCGATGCTGGAAGAGGCTGTGACAGCCGCGAAAGGCGCGGTGAAGATGGTCAAGATCAATGTGGATGAGGCGCAGACAATTGCTGCGCAAATGCGCATCCAGTCGATCCCGACCGTCTATGCCTTTTTCAAGGGCCAGCCTGTGGACGGGTTTCAAGGCGCGTTGCCGGGATCCGAGATCAAGGCCTTCGTGGACCGCGTGATCGAAGCCGCAGGGGGGGAAAGCCCCGGGGGCCAACTGGATGATGCTGTGCAGGCTGCCGAGGAAATGCTTGCCGAAGGCGCGGCTGCGGACGCGGCTCAGACCTTTGCCGCAATTCTGGGCGAAGATCCGAACCACGCCGCTGCATATGGTGGGCTGGTGCGGGCGCATATCGCCACCGGTGATCTGGAGCAGGCAGAAGCGATCCTGAACGGTGCTCCGGCCGAGATCTCCACATCGGCCGAGCTGGAGGCTGCACATGCGCAGCTGGAGCTTGCAAAGCAGGCAGCAGATGCCGGCCCCGTCGCCGAGCTGACGGCAGCGGTTGAGGCGGATCCGGACAACCATCAAGCCCGCTTTGATCTGGCGCAGGCGCTGCACGCGAACGGCAATGTGGAAGAAGCCGTGGCACAATTGCTGGAACTGTTCCACCGGGATCGTGAATGGAATGGAGGTGCAGCCAAGACACAGCTTTTCACCATCTTCGATGCGCTCAAGCCCAATGACCCGATTGTTCTGAACGGACGTCGCAAACTCAGTTCGATGATATTTGCCTAATCTCTCATCAGAGCTAGAGTCGGGTACATGATGCATCCCGCCGACCTGCCGGAAACGGTATCTGTTTTTCCATTGCCCGGGGCACTGCTGCTGCCCCGCTCGCGCTTGCCGCTTCACATATTCGAGCCGCGCTATCTTCAGATGCTGGACGACGCGCTGAAAACCAAGGAACGGTTGATCGCAATGGTTCAGCCGAATCCTTCGGTCAAAGACGAGGACAAACTGCACCGTATTGGATGCGCAGGGCGGGTGACGCAGTTTTCGGAAACCGAAGATGGCCGGTATCTGATCACGTTGACCGGTATATCCCGGTTCAGGGTCCTGTCAGAGCTGGACGCGTTCACGCCCTACCGGAGGTGTGCGGTCTCGTGGGACGGGTTCGATCGTGATCTGGGAAAGGCCGAGAAAGACAACGGGTTTGACCGCAACGCGTTCCTGACACTGTTGGAGCGTTTCTTTTCATCCCGTCAATTGTCCACCGACTGGGATTCGCTCAAAGATGCCGAGGATGAGCTTTTGGTGAATTCCCTGTCGATGCTTTTGGATTTCGACCCCGAGGACAAACAGGCCCTGCTGGAAGCCCCTTGCCTGCGCACCCGGCGCGAGACGTTGGTGACGCTGATTGAATTCGCCATGCGAGGCGGATCGAATGAGGAAAAACTGCAATGACCGACCCTGAACACGCCTTTGATCGTCACATGCTCGAGGCGATGATCTGCCCGCAGACACATACGACCCTGCACTATGACGCCGAAAGGCGGGAACTTGTTTCAAAAGCGGCGGGTTTGGCTTTTCCCATCCGCAACGGGATTCCGGTCATGCTGGTCGACGAGGCCCGGCAGCTGGATTAAATCGGGCGCCCTTGCAACAGCTTGGGCAGATCGCCGGTCAGCCCGGCAGCCTCGCGAACGAAGCCGCGACGCAGCCCGGGCAAAGCGCCGACAACTCCCATGCCAATGTCACGACCAAGGCGCAGCAACGGATTGTCGTTTGAAAACATCTTGTTGAAGACATCTGTCGCCATTGCCAGCGAGGCCGTGTCGAAACGGCGCCATTCCTGATAGCGCTCCAGCACCATGAGCGAGCCGATATCCTCGCCGCGCCGTCCCGCCAAAGTCAGAACTTCAGCCAGAGCGCCGACATCGCGCAGGCCAGCATTCAGGCCCTGACCGGCAATGGGGTGCATTCCGTGCGCGGCATCCCCAACCAGCGCCATGCGATCACTGATGAAGGCATTGGCGATGGTCAGGTTCAGCGGGTAAGTGAAACGATCACCCGCCAGACTGATTTTGCCAAGAAAATCGCCAAATCTCGGGCGTAGCACTTGCACGTAATCATCTTCGGGCAGGGCGTTGATGTGCTGTGCGGTTTCGGTGCGTTCGCTCCAGACGATGGAACTGCGATTGCCAGTCAACGGCAGAATCGCCAGCGGACCGGGTGGCATGAAAAACTGATGCGCAATGCCAATATGCGGCAGCTCATGTTCGATGGCGCAGACCAATGCCGTCTGGCCATAATCCCAACCGGTGCGTTTGATGCCGGCCCGAGACGCGGTTCCGCTGCGGCGACCGTCACAGCCAACCAGCAGGATGCCGCCCAGGGTTGTGCCGTCATCCAACGTCACGGTCACGTTGGCAGTGTCGGCCTGTTGCGAAACGACGGATTTGCCGCTTACCTGGGTGATGCGCGGCTCTTCGGCCATCGCGTCCAGAAAAGCACGGCGCAGGTGGCGATCCTCGACCATGTACCCCATCGGGCCTTCTTCGATCTCGGCATGGTCGAAATGCATGAAAAAAGGTGATGGTCCTGTTCCGGCATGGCCATCTGTGACCTTGATTTCCAGCATCGGTTGGGCGTGCTGCGCGACGCGGTCCCAAATACCGATGGCATCCAACAACCGCTGTGAGGCCAGAGCCAGCGCATAGGCACGCCCGTCGAATGCCGCGTTCTTGCGCGCCTTTTCGACCAGCGCATCGATCACCGTGACCGAATGACCGGTTTGTGCCAGTGCCAGCGCCAAAGCAGGGCCGTTCAACCCGCCGCCCACGATCAGAATGTCAGAAGCCTGTGTCATGCCCTGCAATATGCGCGCCCTTTCGGGATTGTCCATGTGCAGTCCTGTCGCTACCGTCACCCAAAGCCTAAAAATCAGGAGGGATGAGATGCAGGACTGGTTGACCATGACCGCGTGTGATTTGGGCCGTGGCATTGGCATGGGCCAGATCGATCCGGTCGAACTGACGGAAACCTACCTGTCCGCTATTGACGCTCATCCGCATCGGGACCGCATCTATGCCCGCGTCACCCATGACCGTGCCCGGGCTGAGGCTGAAGCCGCTCGGCAACGCGCGCAACTGGGCCTGCGCCGGTCGTTGCTGGACGGGGTCCCGATCAGTTGGAAAGACCTGTTCGACACCGCCGGCACCGTGACCGAGGCCGGTTCGGCTCTGTTGAAGGATCGCGTACCGGAAGCGGATGCTCTGGTGCTGCGCAACGCGACTCAGATGGGAACGGTTTGTCTGGGCAAGACGCATATGAGCGAGCTGGCCTTTTCCGGCCTCGGGTTGAATCCGATCACCGAAACCCCGCCCTGCATTCATGACGAGGCAGCAGTGCCCGGGGGGTCGTCTTCAGGGGCGGCGGCCTCGGTCGCCTGGGGGTTGGCGGCGTGTGGCATCGGCTCGGACACGGGCGGGTCGGTGCGTATCCCGGCGGCATGGAATGATCTGGTGGGGCTGAAAACCACTGCGGGGCGGCTCAGCCTGGAAGGTGTGGTACCGCTTTGCCTGCGGTTTGACACGGTTGGACCTGTGGCGCGTTCGGTCGAGGATGCGGCGCATGTTCTGGCTCTGCTCGAGGGGGGGACGCCTGCCGATCTGCGTGGCGCTTCGCTGAAAGGACGCCGTTTTGCCGATTTGCAGAACATCGCCAAAGACGATCTGCGCGACACACCGCGCAAAGCATATGACGAAGCCGTTGCCAAACTTGCGGACGCGGGGGCCGAGATCGTGCCGTTGGAAGTGCCCGAGTTGAACGAGGCCATGACGTTGACCAGCATCGTATACACGACCGAGGCCTATGGGCTGTGGCGCGATGTGATCAAGGCCAATCCCGACGCGATGTATCCCGAGATACTCGAACGCTTCCGCATTGGCATGGGTTATTCGGGCCCCGACTATGTGGCGGCCTGGGCCAAACTCAAGGCATGCCGCAGCGCCTGGGACGCGGCAACCGCCGGGTTTGATGCGGTTCTGGCGCCGACAGCGCCGATTTTGCCGCCCAATCTGGAGCGCTTGCTCAGCGATCATGACTATTACGTAACCGAGAATCTTCTGGCCCTGCGGAACACGCGGATTGGCAATCTGATGGGGCTGGCGGCGCTGAGCCTGCCCAACGGAACGCCCGGCTGCGGGTTGATGATGCTGGGCTATCCCGGCTCGGAAGAGGCGTTGTTGCGGCTGGGTTCGGCAGCGGAAACGGTGCTGGCCTGAATGCCACAATCCCCTGATTCGGAACCTCTTTGTCTGGACGAAGAGGGACCCGGGCTGTAATCTGCCAAAAAAACGGGGCGCCAATGACCCCGATATTGAGGCAGTATTATGGATTTCCCCGAGCGGTTTTCGAACCTACCGGCTTATGCATTCCCGCGTCTGCGCGCCCTGTTGGATCACCACCAGCCGGGCGGTGATGTCGTTCACATGACCATTGGTGCGCCGACACATGATTTTCCGGCTTGGGTGACGGATGTCATCTTGGAAAACGCCGCAGGGTTCCAAGGGTATCCCCCGAACGAAGGGTCGGATGACCTGCGCACGGCGATCACGGATTGGATCAAACGGCGATATGGGGTTCAGATGGACCCTGATGCCAACGTGATGGCGCTGAACGGCACGCGCGAGGGGCTATACAACGCGGCCATGGCTTTGTGCCCGGAACAGAAGAACGGTCAGCAGCCGATCATCCTGTGCCCGAACCCGTTTTATCAGGTCTACATGGTCGCCTCGCTGTCGGTGGGCGCGCAGCCTTATTTTGTGCCCGCCACCGCCGCGACGGGCCATCTGCCGGACTATGCCGGCCTGCCTGCGGACGTGCTGAACCGCACCGCCGTGGCCTATATCTGTTCACCCGCCAATCCGCAGGGGGCCGTTGCCTCGCGCGAGTATTGGGCCGACCTGATCCGTCTGGCCGAGCAGTACGATTTCCGTATTTTTGCGGATGAGTGTTATTCCGAGATTTACCGTGACGAAGCCCCGACAGGTATTCTGACTGTCGCGCAGGAACTGGGCGCTGATCCTGAACGGATCACGCTGTTCAACTCACTTTCTAAACGTTCGAATCTGGCCGGTATGCGGTCGGGGTTTATCGCCGGTGGTCCAAAGACGATCAAACAGGTCAAGCAGCTGCGCACCTATGCCGGGTCGCCTCTGCCTCTGCCCTTGCAAGCCGCCGCAGCAAAGGTTTGGGCGGATGAGGAACACGTTCGCGAAAACCGCGCGCTGTATCAGGAAAAATACGCCATTGCGGATGAGGTATTCGCAGGCGTGCAGGGCTATATGGCGCCCGAGGCCGGATTCTTTCTGTGGCTGCCGGTCGAGAATGGTGAAGACACCGCATTGAAAGTCTGGAAGGAAACCGGTGTCCGGGTCCTGCCGGGCGCATATCTTTCACAAGGCGATCCGGGAAAGAACCCGGGCGAAGGATTTATCCGGGCTGCATTGGTGGCCCCAAAAACAGAGTTGCAGCGTGGTCTGATCACACTCCGCGACTGCATCTATTCGTGAGGTACGAGGGCAAAATGGCATCATATAACGCGCGCAACCGCGATCCATTGCTGGACAGCACAACGCAGGCAGCCCTGGAGCGACGCAGCAAGGAGTTGATTGGCATCGCCCTGATCCTGCTGGGTTTGGCTGCGGCCGCGATGATCTGGTCCTACACGCCCGATGATCCGAACTGGATGGTGTCCACCGACGCGCCGGTGCAGAACTGGATGGGGCGGATTGGGGCCTCGATCGCCGCACCCTTGTTCATGATCGTCGGCTGGGGAAGCTGGGGCATCGCAATGGTTCTGATTGGTTGGGGTTTTCGGTTTGCGGGCCATTTCGGGGAAGATCGCGCCATTGCGCGTCTGATTTTTGCGCCGATCTGGATCGCCGTCGTCTCGGTGTATGCCGCGACCCTCGTTCCTGATGCAGGCTGGCGCGCGACCCACAGCTATGGTCTGGGCGGTTTGTTCGGCGATACGGTCATGGGCGCATTGCTGACGCTGTTGCCGATTTCGTCGCATTTTCTGGTGAAGCTGATGTCGCTGGCCATGGCGGTCGGGATGATTGCGCTGGGTATTTTTGTGCTGGGTTTCACCAAAACCGATGTCAAGCGGGGTTTCCGCGCCTTCTTGCTGGGTCTGGTGATGGCATATGACATGCTGATGACCCTGATGGGCCGTGGTGCAGCCTCGGCTGCGCAGGCAGCACGAGATCGCCGCGCGCAATGGGAAGAGCGCAAACTTGCGCGAACCGCAGCGGCCGAAGCCGTGTTCGAGGATGATCTGGCTTATGCCGATCCAATCTTTGAAGAACCCGAACTGGAAAGTCCCGAACCTCCGGTCAAGTCCGGTCTGTTGGCGCGCATGCCGTCACTTATCAGACGCCCCGATCCCATGCCCGAGCCAGAGCTGGTCGATCCGGAACCAATCGCGGGTTTCGACGAAATGCCGGGCGAGGATCGCATCCGTTCGAAAATCTCGGCTGCTGTGCGCAATCGCAAAGTGGCCACAGGTGAGTTGACGCCCGAACCCGACCCGAACCTTCCGCTGACCAAAGGCCGTGGCCGCCGCCCGGGGCCGCTGATCCTGAACACAAGCCAGCCCGATGGCTTGCCGGCGGAACCGCCGGTGACAGCAGCAGGACTGCCGCCCGAGCCACCCGTAACAGCGGGTGATAAGCCAGAGTGGCAAGAATCCACGCCGGTTGAAAACGCGCCCGCGCCTATGCAGACCCCCTATGCGCCCGAGCCGGATGTGGAGGATGAGGTATTCGAGGATGTCGAAGAAGCTGTTTTGCAACCGCGCCCGGCGATGAAAATCCCGGTAGCCGAACCGCGCAAGCCCGTGGTCGCGCAACCGGTACGCCGTACACCGCAACCGTCTCGCCGCGCACAGGCCGAGGCACAGCCTGCACTATCCTTTGAAGAGCGGCACTCGGATTTCGAACTGCCACCTCTGGGCCTTTTGTCGAATCCGGCCAGCATTCAGCGCCACCATCTGAGCGATGAAGCCTTGGAAGAAAACGCGCGGATGCTGGAAAACGTGCTGGATGATTACGGCGTGAAGGGTGAGATCGTCAGCGTTCGCCCGGGCCCGGTCGTCACCATGTACGAACTGGAGCCCGCTCCGGGGCTGAAGGCAAGCCGCGTGATCGGCCTGGCCGATGACATCGCACGTTCGATGTCGGCCCTGTCGGCGCGGGTTTCGACCCTACCGGGCCGTTCGGTTATCGGTATCGAACTACCGAACGAAAATCGCGAAATGGTGGTTCTGCGCGAAATCCTGGCCAGCCGTGATTTCGGCGATGGCAACCAGGCACTGCCGTTGGCCTTGGGCAAGGATATCGGCGGCGAGTCCGTCGTGGCGAACCTGGCGAAGATGCCGCACTTGCTGATTGCGGGAACCACGGGTTCGGGTAAATCAGTGGCGATCAACACGATGATCCTGTCACTGCTGTACAAGCTGACACCGGATGAATGCCGCCTGATCATGATCGACCCGAAAATGTTGGAACTGTCGGTCTACGACGGTATCCCGCATCTGCTGTCGCCTGTTGTGACCGACCCGAAAAAGGCGGTGGTCGCCCTGAAATGGGTCGTGGGCGAGATGGAAGATCGCTATCGCAAGATGTCCAAAATGGGCGTCCGCAACATCGCAGGCTATAACGGCCGGGTGAAGGATGCGTTGGCAAAAGGCGAGATGTTCAGCCGCACGGTGCAAACCGGGTTTGACGATGAAACCGGTGAACCAACGTTCGAGACTGAAGAATTCGCGCCCGAAGCGATGCCCTATATCGTTGTCATCGTCGATGAGATGGCCGACCTGATGATGGTGGCGGGAAAGGAAATCGAAGCCTGCATCCAGCGTCTGGCACAGATGGCGCGGGCCTCGGGCATTCACCTGATCATGGCCACACAGCGCCCCTCGGTCGACGTGATCACCGGTACGATCAAGGCGAACTTCCCAACGCGGATTTCCTTCCAGGTGACGTCGAAAGTCGACAGCCGCACCATTCTGGGTGAAATGGGGGCCGAACAGCTGCTGGGGCAGGGCGACATGCTTTACATGGCTGGCGGTGCCAAGATTACCCGCTGCCACGGGCCCTTTGTCTCGGATGAAGAGGTCGAGGAAGTCGTCAACCACCTGAAACAGTTTGGTCCACCGGACTACATTGGCGGTGTTGTCGACGGTCCGGCCGAAGAAAAGGCTGACAATATCGATGCCGTTTTGGGCCTGAACACTGGCGGCAATACGAACGGAGAGGACGCGTTGTACGATCAGGCGGTGGCAATCGTGATCAAGGATCGCAAATGCTCGACCTCGTATATTCAGCGAAAACTTGCCATCGGCTACAACAAAGCTGCACGGCTTGTTGAGCAAATGGAAGACGAAGGTGTTGTTTCGTCAGCAAATCATGTCGGGAAACGCGAAATCCTCGTCCCCGAGCAATAGGATATTTAATAACAAGGGCAGAAGACCTATCTGTACCGCATGAAACAGATTGCTTTTGCCCTTGCTTTGACACTGGCCGCACCCGCCGCATGGGCGGCGGAGAAGCTGCCGCTCTCGCAGATTTCCAATTACCTGAACGGGTTGAAGACGGTTCAGACAACATTCACCCAGGTGAATGACGATGGCTCGCTGAGCACCGGCAAGCTGTGGATGCAGCGCCCCGGCAAGATGCGGTTTGAATATGACCCGCCCAACAGTGCCGTGGTGCTGGCAAGATCCGGTAGTGTTCAGATCTTTGATCCGAAATCGAACCAGCCGCCCGAGCAATACCCGCTTAAGCGCACACCACTGTCCATCGTGCTGGCGCGAAACGTGAACCTGAGCCAGGCAAATATGGTTGTAGGTCACAGCTTTGACGGCACGGCCACCGTCGTCACCGCGCAGGATCCCAAGAACCCCGAAGCGGGTCGGATCGAACTGATGTTCACGGACAATCCGGTCGAGCTGCGCAAGTGGGTGATTCACGACAATGCGGGCAGCCAGACGACGGTATTGCTGGGCGCCCTGAATGAAGGCGGTCGCCTTGATCAGAAGCTGTTCTCGGACAAAAAGAGAAGCGGGTCAGGCAATCGCTGACCCGCTTGTACGTATCAATACCGGCAGTTCGCCAACTGTGCCTGATATAGTTGTGCGCGTGCGTCCACGTCATTGGCAACGTTCAACAACCAGGATTTGCTGTTGTAGCTGCCACGGGCGTAGCCTGTATGGCCTTCGTGATAGGCCAGGTACTGATTGCGCGTATCTGCCGGGTGGATACCGTTACGCTCGTAGCTTTTGTTCATGTACCAGCCGATAAAATCCGAGGCGTCGCGAATGCGATCGCGCTTGGCCCGACGTTTTCCTGTTTCGCGCTGATATTGTTCCCACGTGCCGTCCAGTGCCTGACCATAGCCGTAAGCGCTGCTTTGACGGCCCATTGGGATGACGCCCAATACATATCTATGCGGAGTGCGCGCATCATGCCTGTACCGGCTTTCCTGATAGATGGTCGCCATCTGAACGTGAACCGGAACGCCCCATTTGCGCTCGGTGTTCTTGAAGGCTTTGATATAGTCGGGTTTTTCACGCGCAATACTGCACGCATCGTTTAATCTGCTGGGCGGCTGTTTAGAGCCGCCCCCACAGGATGCCAGAAGCAGCACCCCTAGGAGTACGAAAAGAATTCTGCTCATGTGCCTCGTGCCTTTTTTTGTGTATTCTAGCGCAGATTGAGCGCTTAGGAAATCACAATCGCTATAAAATGATAGCCAGAATAGCCGGTAACGCCGCAACGGAAAGCACGGTGGACACCATGACCATGCCGGCGACGGCGTCGGAATCGGCCCCAAACCGTTCGGCCAACAGGTAAGAGGTTACGGCAACCGGCGTACAGATTTGAAGAACCAGAACGCCAAATGCGATCGTATCCAGATCAAACCATCGTCCGATTCCCCATCCCAGCGCAAAGCACACCGCCAGTTTCAGCGCTGACAGCCACAGCGCCCGCCCCAGGCTGTGCGAAGTCAGGCGGGCGATTGCCACACCCAACGTGACCAACATCAGCGGGACGGCCATTTGCCCCAAAAGCTCCAGCGTGTTGGTCAGAAATGTCGGCGTCTGCCATCCTTGCCACAAAAACACTGCGCCAAGGATCGTCGCCCAGGCCATTGGTTGGCGCGCAACCTGTCCCCACGCCCCTTTCCCGGCGACCAGATAAATCCCGTAAGTGAAAGAAAACAATGCGGTAACTGACAGAAAGACAACAGCATATCCCAGACCAATCTGACCAAAGGCAAAGATGCACAGCGGCAGGCCCAGATTTCCGGTATTGCCGAAGATCAAAGGCGACAGGTATGTTCGCGGGTCCAGTCTCAGCCCTCGAACGATCAGCCAGAACAACACCGCCAGCAGCAGATTTGCGACCAGTGTCGCCATTGTGAAGCGTGACAGATCATTGCCCGGGATCTCGGTTTGCATCAGGGCAACAAAGATCAGACTGGGCATTGCCAGCATCGTTGCAAAGCGGGTGACGAATTGCAGGCGGTATTCGAAATCCAGCTTAACCCATGTAAAACCAACAGCCGCCAATAGAAAAACCGGCGCCACGATTTCGAACACTGTCAGTATAAGGTTCACAGACTGTTTCCCTGATTTTCACATCAATGATTGGCTTTTCCGCCCAGAAACGGGTAAAAAAAGCGTTGGGGGCTGATACAATGCTAAAGACACGTGCAAAATACGGCTTGGGCCAGGTGGTTCGTCACAAGAAACACCCTTTTCGAGGGGTGATTTTTGACGTGGATCCCGAGTTTTCGAATACCGAAGAATGGTATCAGGCCATTCCGGAAGACAGCCGCCCAAGGAAAGAGCAACCGTTCTACCATCTGCTGGCCGAGAACGACCAATCCTTCTATGTTGCTTATGTTTCAGAACAAAATCTGGTTGCAGACTATTCAGGCGAACCGGTCGAGCACCCGGATATTCCCAATATGTTCGGACCGTTCGAAGATGGTGCATACCCCCTGCATTTCCACCTGAACTAAGTGCGCCGAACCGGCGGGCGTAGGTCTGCCGCAGATCAGTATCCAAGGGCGCAGCCATCCTTGCGTGGGTCGCTGGCACCCTCCAAAACACCGTCTTTTCGGATTCGGATCGCTTGCGCTCCGCCAAGTGGTGTTTCCGGCATCTCAATATTATGGCCGATATCGGACAATTGTTTCGCGGTCTCGTCGCTGTAGCCACGCTCCAGTTTCAGAACCGATCCGTCAAAGAAGGCGCGTGGCGCATCGATGCTTTCCTGCAACCCAAGCCCGAAATCGACAAGATTTGACACGAAGCGCGCGTGTCCGGTTGGCTGATAGGCGCCGCCCATGACACCAAATGGCATCGTGACCCGACCGTTCTGCGCCAACATTCCCGGAATGATCGTGTGCATCGGGCGTTTGCCGCCGCCCAGTTCGTTGGGGTGGCCGGGCTGCAATGTGAATCCTGCCCCGCGGTTTTGCAGCAATATGCCGTATTTTCCCGACGCGATACCGGATCCAAAGCTGTGAAAGATCGAATAGATCAACGAAACAGCCATTTGGTCGCGGTCGACGACGGTGATGTAAACCGTGTCCTTGTGAACCGCTTCGGTCAGAGGCGCCGCAGCAGGCATCGCCTTTTGGGGGTCGATCAAAACAGCCAGTCTGGCAGCGATATCCGGATCCAGAAAGCGCTCTACTCTTGCCATGTGGTCGGGATCCGCGATGAACCGGTTTCGAGCGTCATAGGCCAGTTTGGTGGCCTCGGCTTCGATATGAATACGCTCCGCTCCGAATGGATCCATCGAGGCCATGTCAAAATGCTTGAGGATATTCAGTAGCAAAATCGCGGTTGCGCCCTGGCCGTTCGGCGGATGTTCCACCAGATCCACACCTTTGTAGGCCCCATGTATCGGCTGCGTTTCAGTACATCTTGTGTGATGAAAATCCTCAGCGGAATGGACACCACCCCTTTCCGAAAGCGCGGTGATCATATCATCGGCGATTTCACCTGAATAGAACGCGTCGCGCCCGTGGGCCGCGATCTGGCGCAATACCTTCGCCTGTCCCGGCGCACGGAAAACCTGCCCGATCGACGGGGCTTGCCCGTCAATCAGATAGTGGTCGCGGGCGGCGCCCTGAAGTGTTGCGGCACCTGATTTCCAATCGAAAGCGACCCGAGGAGCCACCGGAACACCCGCTTCAGCATAATGAATCGCCGGTTTCAAAATCGCGCCCAACCCCAGGCGACCCTCGGTCTGGGCCAGGTGGCAAAAGGCATCGACGGCTCCGGGAATGGTCACGGCATCCGGCACGCCCAAAGGTACGGATGACAGGCCCTGATTGCGCAACATCTGGGACTGCGCGGCAGCCGGTGCGCGGCCCGATCCGTTGAGCGCGCGTATCCTGCTTTCGCCGGCACGATTGAACAGAACGAAGCAATCGCCGCCCAATCCGGTCATCTGTGGTTCGCAAATCCCCAAAAGAACAGCCCCGGCAATCGCGGCATCCATCGCGTTGCCGCCCTGGCCCAAGATATCGATGGCCACTTTGGCCGCCAGCGGATGCGACGTCGCGCACATGCCTTGCGTGGCAAAAACTTCGGATCGGCCCGGATTATGCAGATCACGCATGGCGAATTCTCTCTCGTTAGAACAAGAGAAAGCTATTCACTGATCAGCGATTGTCCAGCGATTTCAGGATGGGAAGTTCCTCGGCGCCATTCACTGGGTGGGGGCTGTGATATGTGGCGCCGAGGGAAGCTATCTGAGCTACGAGTCACTGTATGGTGGTTGTTTGCGGCGCGACAATGTTTCGAAAATGACCTTATTGTGACCAATTGTGGTCGATCACCCGTTGGGTTCAAAATCAAACCGCAGGGACAGACGATTGCATCCACCGCGCCGCTCGTACCGGATATCACTGGTGAGGCGATGGATCAGGAACCAGCCGAACCCACCTTCGGGGAGGTCCTGTAGATCCGTTCCCATCGGAGCAGGGGTGCCATCCGGAAGTCGGTATCCAGGCAGCGGGCGCCCCGTATCCGAGATCAAGATGTCCAGAAGATCCCTGTCCAGCCGGCAGGTGACCTGAACCTTGGCCGCGGCGATGCCATTGTAAGCGTGTTCCACGACGTTGTTGATGGCTTCAGCCAAAGCAATCTTCACATCGCCGGCTTTATGCGGGGGCAATCCCCGTTCCGCCAGACCGACACTAAGCTTTGCAATGCCCTCGCTGGCCTCTGATTCCGTCGCAGGGAAGGTCAATTCCAGGCAGGTCTTGTTTTCAATCGGCTCCACGCCATCTATCCCCTGCTGCCGTCAGGCGTCTGTCTCTGACAACGCGTCATCCAGAGTTTCAAAAAGTCTGAAAACCGTATCCATGCGTGTCAGGCGAAAGACTTTTTCGACCACTGGCTGCAACCCGGCCAGATCAAGCCTCCGGTCTTTTCCCAGCTGTTTCATTGAAGCAACGATTGCACCCAGACCGCTGGAGTCAATGAACTCGACATCGGACAGATCCAGCACAACGCGATGAGCGCTGTCCTCGGTATTGGTGCGCATGTCTTCCTTGAACTGAATGGCCATTGCAGCATCGATCCGGTCGGCATGAACGGTGATGATCTGAGTTTCGCCGGTTGTCTTGCTGGTCAACCCCATGATCCTGCCGCCTTCCAAACTGAAATTGAGTCGTAGAAATACGCTAGACGGCAATTCTTACCATTCGGTATTCAAGAGCCCGAAAGCAGGAGGAAAACCCGGATGAGAGACGTTGTTATAGCAGGGGCCGCCCGTACACCGATGGGCGGGTTTCAGGGCATGTTTGACGGTGTTGCTGCGGCTGACCTCGGGGGCGAAGCAATCCGCGCGGCTTTGCAGCAGGCAGGGGTGCAGACGGTCGACGAAGTGCTGATGGGCTGCGTTTTGCCGGCGGGGCAGGGCCAGGCACCTGCGCGGCAGGCCGGATTCGCGGCGGGATTGGGCGAAGAGGTACCCGCCACGACGCTGAACAAAATGTGCGGTTCGGGGATGAAGGCCGCTATGATGTCCTTCGACCAAATTGCATTGGGTCATGCAGATACGATGGTTGCGGGCGGCATGGAAAGCATGACCAACGCGCCCTATCTTCTTCCCAAGATGCGCGGCGGTGCCCGCATTGGCCACGGTCAGGTGGTTGATCACATGTTCCTCGACGGCCTTGAAGATGCCTATGACAAAGGCCGCCTGATGGGGACTTTCGCCGAAGACTGTGCCGAGGCGTATCAGTTCACCCGTGAAGCACAGGATGAATACGCGCTGCAATCTTTGTCCAACGCGCTGTCTGCGCAGGAAAATGGCGCATTCGATCAGGAAATCACACCCGTTACCGTCCGGACGCGCAAAGGTGAAATTCTGCTGGAGACAGATGAGCAGCCAAAATCCGCCCGCCCCGAGAAGATCCCGACGCTGAAGCCTGCGTTCCGCAAGGACGGTACGGTGACGGCCGCCAACTCGTCTTCGATTTCGGACGGCGCGGCGGCGCTGGTTCTTGCGTCGGCAGAAACCGCCGAAGCGCGGGGCATGACGGTTCGGGCCCGGATTTTGGGGCATGCGAGTCATGCTCAGGCCCCCGGCCTTTTCACGACGGCTCCGGTTCCGGCGGCGCAGAAGCTCTTGTCACGCATTGGCTGGAGCAAGGATGACGTCGACCTGTGGGAAGTGAACGAGGCCTTCGCGGTTGTGCCGATGGCTTTCATGCACGAAATGGGCTTGCCACGAGACAAGGTGAATGTGAATGGCGGTGCCTGCGCCCTAGGCCATCCCATCGGTGCCTCGGGTGCCCGCATCATCGTTACGTTGTTGAATGCGCTGGAAAAACGTAACCTCAAACGGGGCGTCGCGGCGATCTGCATTGGCGGGGGGGAAGGCACGGCCATTGCCATCGAACGCGTTTGACCCTTCATCTTTTTCCAAATACTCCGGGGGTTCGGGGGCCGTGCCCCCGACCATCCGAAGGGGTTGCAATCAATGACTGCCGATTATGAAACGCTTGCCAAAACCATCGCGGCCCTGACCGAAGGCGAAACGGACCAGGTTGCTCTTATGGCGACTGTCGCCTGCGAGGTTCACCATTCCGACGATCGGTTTGACTGGACCGGGTTTTATCGTGTCACCGAACCGGGCGTTCTGAAGATCGGCCCTTATCAGGGTGGGCATGGTTGTTTGGTCATCCCGTTCGAACGGGGCGTCTGCGGTGCCGCCGCAAGAACGGGCGAAACGCAACTGGTGCCGGATGTCGATGCGTTTCCGGGTCACATCGCCTGCGCCAGCTCAACCCGGTCCGAACTGGTTCTGCCCGTGCGGGATTCGTCGGGACAAGTCATCGCCGTTTTTGACATTGACAGCGACCAGCCGGATGCTTTCACGCAACAGGATGCGCAAAATCTGGAAGGCATTTTGACCGCAGTGTTTGCCGGGCACTGACCGCTGCGGTCGTTGCGGATGTGCATCAACCCAAGGGATTCCCGGGCGAATGAAGGGCCCGGCTGACTTCATCTTGCAGGCTTCGAAGCGATCTCCTATCAGAATCCATAGCGAAGTTTCGTTTTGGGGTGTTTCTCAGGGATGCAAGAGTCTGACATCAATCCGACGGTCGCAGATGAAGCGCCTCGAAAAGGGATCAGACGCGCCCATATGGCGACATTCCCGGATCGCATCGGCGTATTGCCCCATTCAGTGGCAAGCATCGCGCATCAGGTCGACAGAGTTTTCATCTGCCTGAACGAATATCAGGAAGTTCCCGATTTTCTGGGTGAGTTCGACAACGTCACCGCCGTGATCCCCGACCGGGATTACAAGGATGTCGGCAAGTTCATTTTCCAACCGGATCCGGCAGATACCGTTTTTCTGGTCGACGATGATATCGAATATGCGGACAACTATGTCCGTCAGACCATACGCCGGGCGCGGGGCGTCGGACTGGAAAAGCGTGTCTTCGGCTATCATGCCACGACGTTCACAAACCCGACGCCCAAGTCGATACGGCAGCGCACGTTGTTGCGTATGAACCAACGGCTGACCTACTCGACCAGGGTGCACCAGCTGGGAACCGGAACCGTCATGGTGTCCGGGTCGCTGTTCCCGACACTGGAATACATGGAAGGCAGCGAGAAGTTCGTCGATGTGCGTTTTGCCCGTTACTGTTTCGAAAATGGTATCGAAATGTGGACGCTGCCCAGAAATCGTCGCCGCTTTCCCAGCTTGCTTGCCGGGCTTGAGCCGGAAAAGCGCGAAACGATCGCCGACAGTTTCACCCGTCGTTGGCCTCAACATGTGTTGGATGAAGTGAAGGTTTTTGCCGGTCTTCAATTCTAAGGCCGGGCGGGCTTTGCACGATCCAGGTTTTTCCAGATCTGTTTCTGTCGCGAAGGGTTTCGCATGTCGCCGCAGCACGACGGGGCAACGATATGTGCTGTTTTTTGAAATGAAGCCCTTGTACGGCAAACACTGAAATCCGGCTGCTGCGCCCCTGCGGTTTTTCTGGTGTTTCAGGGGCCTGTGCGCCTTCTGCTCCTCAATTCTGTCTTTCGCACACGATGATGATCGACACCCAAATGAAACCGGGCGTGAAAAAACGCTTGGAAATTTCACCGGCTTGCTTCATCGTGAAAAACGAAGGAAGAATTTCACAAGATTCGGAGCGGCCTGTGAACAGCCAAGCCCCCCAAAGCGCGACCCTTGGTGCTGACCTGAGGGCCTTGCGCAAGGCCCGAGGGTTGACCCTGACCGAGATCGCAACTCGGCTGGATCGCTCTGTCGGTTGGTTGAGCCAGGTCGAGCGCGATTTGTCCGAGCCTTCAATCTCGGACCTGCGCCAGATTGCCGAATGCCTCGGCGTGCCAATGTCGATGCTGTTTGCGCATTCAGCCGCCCCTGCGAACGAATTGGGCTACGTTGTGCGCGCCGGGTCGCGTCGCCCGATGGGGTCGGGCGAAGAAGGGCTGATCGAAGAGTTGCTGTCGCCGGATCTGACTGATGATTTCGAAATGGTGCATTCCACTTTCGAGCCAAATTCACGGATGCAGACACCGGCCAACCGCCCGACTCAGGAAGTGGGCTATATGATTTCAGGTCGATTGAATCTGACGATCGGGTCGCGTGAATTCCTGGTGGGGCCGGGCGACAGTTTTCGGATCAAACATGAACCTTATCAATGGGCCAACCCCTATGAAGAGCCTGCAGTGGCCATCTGGGTCATTGCTCCGCCGGTGTACTGATGTCATTCGAGGCGTGGTCCATTTTCGCGCTGTTCTGGGTGGTATTCGTCACCACACCGGGGCCTAACGCGGTCAACTGCATCTCGAACGGGATGAGCCTGCCGTTTCCAAAGGCCATGATGGGTGTATTGGCCATACTGACGCAGGCCAGCATGTTTTTGATCCTATCCGCGCTGGGCGTCACAGCCCTGATTGCGGCTTCTCCGACCGGGTTTTTCGTGGCCAAGTTGGTCGGTGCGGGCTTTCTGATCTGGTTGGGCCTGCGGGGATGGATGAATGCCGGCAAGCCCGCTCCGGTCTCGGAACGCCCGGCCCGGCACGTTTATCTGCACGCGCTGGCAGTGGCCACGATCAACCCAAAAAGCGTCGCGGGCTATCTGGCCGCGTTTTCGCAATTCGTGCAGCCGGACGTGCCGATCTGGCAGCAGATGGTCGTGATTATGCCAACCGCACTATTAATCACAACGCTCAGCTATACCGGTTTTACCGTTTTGGGCGCTTTGATGGGCAAGGCGGCACTAGGCGCAGTATTCAACATCTGGGTGCGCCGGGTGATGGCGGCCTGTTTCATAATCTACGGCGTGTTGTTGGGAACCAGCACCGCGCCTGCGGCAAGGGGGTAATCTTATGTACAGAGGGTCCTGCCTTTGCGGTTCAGTTGCTTTCACCATCGACGGAGACCTTTCTCCGCCTTCAGCCTGCCATTGCGGGCAGTGTCGAAAGCAATCCGGCCACGTCTGGGCCTCGACCACGACCCATCAGGACAACCTGAGTTTCTCGGCCCGCGACACGCTGAAGTGGTTCCGTGCATCAGACATCGCACGGCGCGGGTTTTGCAGCAAATGCGGTTCATTCCTCTTCTGGCAACATACCGAAGAGGACACGATTTCGATTGCCATGGGCGCGTTCGATGCGCCCACGGGCCAAAAGCTCTCGAGGCACATCTTTGTGGCTGACAAGGGCGACTATTACGACATCACGGACGATCTGCCCCAACGGGCACAGTAACAGGGACCAAAACTCATGAGTGATTTTCCGACAAAAGCACGCGTGGTCATTATCGGTGGCGGTGTGGTGGGGGCTTCCTCGCTGTATCATCTGGCCAAGAAAGGCTGGACCGACTGCGTTCTGCTGGAAAAGAACGAACTGACCGCAGGCTCGACCTGGCACGCGGCCGGTAACGTTCCGACCTTCTCGACCTCGTGGGCGATCATGAACATGCAGCGCTATTCGACCGAGCTGTATTCGCGTCTGGGCGAAGAGGTCGACTATCCGATGAACTACCATGTTTCGGGGTCGATCCGTCTGGCGCACAGCAAAGAGCGGATGCAGGAGTTCCAGCGGGCCATGTCGATGGGCCGCTATCAGGGAATCCCGATGGAAATGTGGACGCCGGAGCAGGCCAAGGAACGCTACCCGTTCCTGGAAACTCATGATCTTGAGGGTGTTCTGTATGACCCGACCGATGGCGATATCGACCCCGCGCAGCTGACCCAGGCGCTGGCCAAGGGCGCGCGCGACATGGGGCAGAAGATCATCCGGTTCTGCCCCGCCACCGGCGTCACCCAGCATGAAGACGGCACCTGGACCGTCCACACCGAGAAGGGCGACATCGACTGCGACTATGTCGTCAACGCTGCCGGATACTATGCGCAACGCGTCGGCGAGTGGTTCAAACCCTATGGCGGCCGCACCGTGCCCGCAATGGTCATGAGCCACCAGTATCTGCTGACCGACGAAGTGCCGGAAGTTGAAGAATGGTCCAAGAAGAACGGCGGCAGGAAGCTGCCGCTGCTGCGCGACGTGGATATCTCCTACTACCTGCGGCAGGAAAAGAACGGCTTCAATCTCGGCCCCTACGAGCCCAACTGCAAGGGCCATTGGATGACCGAGGATGACCCGATGCCCGAGGATTTCAGCTTCCAGCTTTGGAACGATGATCTGGACCGCATCGAGGATATCGTCACCGACGCGATGGAGCGGGTGCCGCTGATGGCGACCTCGGGCGTGGGCCGCGTGATCAACGGGCCGATCCCCTATGCGCCCGACGGCCTGCCGCTGATCGGCCCGATGCCCGGCGTCAAGAACGCCTTCGAGGCGCATACCTTCACCTTCGGTATCGCCCAGGGCGGCGGCGCGGGCAAGGTGCTGGCCGAATGGATCGTGGATGGCGCCACGGAATGGGACATGTGGGCCGTCGATCCGCGCCGCTTTACCGACTACACCGATCAGGACTACTGCAACCGTAAGGGTATGGAAGTGTACGGCAACGAATACGCCATGCACTTCCCGCATCATGAATGGCCCGCCGCGCGCGACAAGAAGCTGTCGCCGGTTCACGCCAAGGTCAAGGAACTGGGCGGCGTCATGGGCGTCTACAACGGCTGGGAGCGCGCCAACTGGTTCGCGCAGCCGGGCGACGATACCTCCGAGGAAGGCACCCACACCTGGGGCCGGTCCGGCCCGTGGGAGCAGCGGATCAAGGAAGAATGCGAGGCCGTGCGCGACCATTGCGGCGTGCTCGACCTGCCGGGTTTCTCGCGCTTCATCGTCAAGGGCGAAGGCGCGGCCGAGGCGCTGCGCGGGTTGGTCACCGGTGGCCTGCCCAAGGTGGGGCGGATCAACCTGGTCTACATCGCCGACGACCGTGGCCGCATCCTGACCGAGATGTCCTGCATGCGCCTGGGCGAGGATGATTTCGTGATGATCACCGCCGCCACCGCGCAATGGCACGACCGCGACATCCTGAGGAACGCGATGCCTGCGGGCGTCACCGTCGAGGACGTGACCACCGCCCGCGACACGCTGATCGTGACCGGGCCGAAATCGCGCGAGATCCTGTCGGGCCTGACCGATGCAGACCTCTCGCTGGGCTGGCTGACCCATCAGGCGGCCACCGTGGCCGGGCAACCCGCCCACCTGATCCGCGTGTCCTTTGCTGGCGAACTGGGCTGGGAGGTGCACGCGCTGAACGAGCACATGCCCGCGATCTATGACGCGATCCTTGCCGCCGGGGCCAAGCCGTTCGGCATGTATGCGCTGAACTCACTGCGCATCGAAAAGGGATACCGCGCGTGGAAGGGTGATCTGAGCACCGACTACTCGCTGCTGGAAGCGGGCTTGGAGCGGTTTGTCAAACTGGACAAGCCGCAGGACTTCCCCGGAAAGGCCGCCATCCTGAACGAAAAGCAGCAGGGCGTGAAGAAGTCGTTCGTCACCCTGACTGTCGATGCAGGTGATTGCGATGCGCCTTACATGTCGTGCATCTGGCAGGGCGATCAGATCGTGGGCGAGACCACTTCGGGCGCATGGGGGTACCGTGTCGGCAAATCCATCGCGCTGGGCATGATCAAGTCAGAACATGCAAACCCCGGTACCGAACTCGAGGTGGAAATCTACGGCCAGAAGTGTCGCGCCGTGGTGCAGCAGGATCAGCCGCTGTGGGATCCCGCAAATGAGCGGCTGCGCGCCTGACCTAAGGAGGCCCCCATGCGTCCGCAATATTCCAGGCTGGAACCCGGTGAGGGTCCCAACTTTGACTGGGAAAACGACCATACCTTCGTGAAGGTTTCCGGTTGGGGCACGCGCGGGGCCTACACCTTGATGGAAGACAACGTGAAGGCCAGCTGTACGCTTGGCCTTCATCGCCACAACAGCCATGCCGAGGTTTTCTGTTTTCCGGAAGGCGGGGTTGGTTTCTTTGTTGATGGTGGATCGCGTTGATGTGGGCTGAGGATCACGAGCCACGGTCCGAAACATTCTGATGGTGAGGTCTGAGATGACGATTCCCAATACCATGTCGGGCGTCTACCTGACCGGTCACGGTGGACCCGAGGTTCTGGAATGGCGTGATGATATTCCGGTTCCTGAACCCGGGGCAGGACAAGTTCTTGTTCGGGTCGCTGCCGCAGGTGTGAACAACACGGATATCAACACACGGGTCGGTTGGTATTCCTCGGGCGTCACCGGTGCGACGGATGCCGTTGATCAGAAGGTCGAAGCGGGCGGTTGGGGCGGTGCATTGCACTTTCCCCGCATTCAGGGCGGAGATCTTTGTGGCATCGTGGAACAGGTTGGGCCGGGTGTTGCCTTCAAACCCGGGCAGCGCGTGACCTGTCCGATAAACCTGCCGCGTCCGCGCCCGGGAAACCCGCAGGGCTTCATTGCGCTTGGATCCGAAATCGATGGGGCCTTTGCCCAGTATTGTCTGGTTGAAGCCGATGATCTCTATGACGTCAGCGCCTCGCCCCTTTCGGACGTGGAAATCGCCGCCATTCCTTGCGCCTTCGGGACGGCGGAAAACCTGCTGACCCGCGCAGGCGTGACTGCCGGGCACAAGGTTCTGATCACCGGCGCCTCGGGCGGCGTCGGGCTGGCGGCGGTGCAACTGGCCGCCCTGCGCGGGGCGTCGGTTTGGGCTGTAACAGCGGGCACGAAAGCCGAGATCGTGAAATCCCAGGGGGCCGAGAATACGTTTGACCGGAACGACCCGCTGCCGCAGGATAAGTTCGATGTGGTGATCGATGTTGTGGGTGGCCCGGCCTGGCCGTCGCTGATCCTTTCCCTGAAATCCGGCGGGCACTATGCCGTTTCGGGGGCAATAGCAGGCCCGATTGTCGAAGCTGATCTGCGGGACATATATCTGCGCGACATCACCATACATGGGTGCACGCACCAGGCGCCCGAAGTCTTTGCCCGTCTTGTCGAACTGGTGAATACCGGACGGATCAAGCCACTGGTTTCCCGGACCTATCCGTTGAAGGATATTGGTATTGCACAGGCTGATTTTCAGTCAAAGACTCTTCCGGGAAAACTGGTATTGGTGCCCTGAGGAGTAATGACATGGCAGATATCACTCTTTTGGACGGCTCTATCGGGCAGGAACTGGTAAAACGCAGTGGCGACCGGGCGACACCGCTGTGGTCGACGCGCGTGATGATCGATCACCCCGATTTGGTTGCGGAAGTGCACCGCGACTATTTCAGCCGGGGTGCGACGGTCGCGACAACCAATACTTATGCCGTGCATCGCTCTCGCCTGGTGCGGGTGGGGATGGAGGATCAGATGCCCACCCTGATCGACACTGCCTTGACGCAGGCCGAACGTGCCCGCTCGGCAACCGGGGGGCGGATTGCGGGTGCACTGGGGCCATTGCTCGCTTCATATCGCCCCGACCTTAACCCGGACCCTGCGGATGCGGCTGAAAAGTTCGCTGAACTTGTGGCCATGATGGCCGCGCGGGTCGATCTGTTTTTGATCGAAACCGTGTCCTCGGTGCAAGAGGCCGAGGGCGCATTGCGTGGCACGGTCGGATGCGGAAAACCGGTTTGGCTGTCCCTGTCGGTCAATGATGACGATGGCAGCCTTCTCAGGTCCGGCGAACCGTTGGCGGACATTGCACCGTTGATGGAGGAGTTTTCGCCCGATGCCGTGTTAATCAACTGTTCGCGCCCCGAGGCGATCCCGGCGGCGCTCGAGGTTCTGTCCGGCATGAACCGGCCTTACGGGGCCTACGCCAATGGCTTCACGCATATTACGGATGATTTCCTTCAGGATGCGCCGACCGTGGATTCCCTGCAAGAACGGCATGACCTTGGCCCCAGGGCTTATGCGGATCAGGTGATGCGGTGGATCAATCAGGGGGCAACGATTGTTGGCGGGTGCTGCGAAATCGGGCCGGATCATATCGAAGAACTGGCGAACCGGTTGCGGGCCGCCGGTCATAACATCGTTTGAAGAAAATGGCGGCAAAATCTACTTCGGACGCTCCAAAGCAGGCCATCCGGCATTTCGACATCCTTGTCGCGCCGGGTTTCGTGCTGTTGGAGCTGGCGTCGTTGGTAGAGGTATTGAGGCTGGCCAACCGCGTATGCCCAAGCCCTCCGTTCTCCTTCACCTATCGCTCGCTCAAAGGTGGCCCGATTGCCAGCAGCAGTGACGCCGTGGTTCAAACAGAAGCGGTGCCGTCACAGCCAAGGGCGGATTACCTGTTCGTAATCGGCAATTCAGATCCGGACCATCCGGATTTGTCGTTGGGGCGGGTGGTGTCGGACTATACCTTCCGGGACGCCAAGGTGTTCCTGCTGGCCGAAGCCGCCAGCCGCTATATCGACGAGCAGGGAACAGCCGACTTGGCAACCCATTGGGAAAACGCATCGTTCCTGCGGGAACGCGGTGCCCGGTTCGAAGCCAAGCTGTCGATCGCAACCGAACAGGGCGCGGTTGTGACATGCGCCGGGATGGAGGCCACGACGGATATCGCCTTGGCGGTGATCGGGCGCCATATCTCGGGGCCTGCGAAGATGACCGTGGCCGACATCATGCTGCATGAGAACATCCGCGATTTCGCTTCGATGCAACCGTTCTCGGGGGCCAAGTTGACGGCGACCGGCGATTCGAAGCTGGATCAGTGCATAAAGCTCATGCAGGCCAATATCGAAGACCCCCTGCCGATCAATCAGATCGTCGAATCGCTGCACCTGTCGAACCGGTCCCTCGAGCGCAAGTTCAAAACCTTTTTTGGAACCACTCCCAACGGATTCTACCGGGAAATGCGACTGGCCAAGGCAAATAACCTGTTGCTGAACACCACGATGAGCGTACGCGAAATTGGATTGGCCTGTGGTTTTCCGAACGGGTTTTCGTCCGTGTACAAAAGCTTCTTCGGGGTCACGCCCTTTGTCGTACGCCGGCAAAAGCGAGCCGCATCACATCGGTGAAAACTGCGGATTCTGTGACGCTTTTGATGCATTTGTCGTCGATCTTTCATGGCAATCTGTGCCAAACCTGACACAGCGGAGATTTCAGGATGGTTGATCTTCCCAGCAAGGCCCGAGTGGTCATCATCGGCGGTGGCGTCATCGGATGCTCGGTTGCATATCATTTGACCAAGAAGGGCTGGACCGATGTTGTTCTGCTAGAACGCAAGCAACTGACCAGTGGCACCACCTGGCACGCGGCGGGCCTGATCGGGCAACTGCGCGCGTCTTCCAACATGACCAAACTGGCGCGTTATTCCGCAGAGCTCTATCTGGGCCTTGAGGAAGAGACCGGTGTCGCCACCGGCCTACGTCAGGTCGGGTCCGTTTCGGTCGCCCTGACCAGTGAGCGGTTGGAGGAGCTTCACCGAAATGCGGCAATGGCCCGCGCCTTTGGCGTGCCGGTCGAAGAGCTTTCTCCGACCGAAGTCAAAGAGCGATATGAGCATATCAACCTCGACGGCGTGGCAGGTGGCGTTTGGTTGCCAACCGATGGCCAGGCAGATCCTGCTAATATTGCCTTGGCGTTGGCCAAGGGTGCGCGTCAACGCGGTGGGTTGATCAAGGAACGGGTGAAGGTGACCGGGATTTCCCGGCACGGACGGCGCGCGACCGGTGTCGACTGGGTCAGTGATGACGGGCAATCCCAAGGGCATATCGCCTGTGATATGGTTGTCAATTGCGCGGGAATGTGGGGGCGCGAGGTAGGCAAGATGGCCGGCGTGAATGTGCCGCTGCACGCCTGCGAGCATTTCTACATCGTCTCTGAACCCATTGAAGGGTTGAGCCAGATGCCGGTTCTGCGGGTGCCAGATGAATGCGCCTACTACAAGGAAGATGCGGGCAAAATGATGTTGGGCGCATTCGAGCCCAATGCCAAACCCTGGGCCATGAACGGTATTCCCGACAGCTTCGAGTTCGACCAACTGCCCGAGGATTTCGACCACTTCGAACCGATCCTCGAAGCGGCGTGCAACCGGATGCCAATGCTGTCCGAGGCGGGTATTCACACCTTCTTCAACGGCCCCGAATCCTTTACTCCCGACGACGCCTATCACCTGGGTCTGGCACCCGAGATGGACAATGTCTGGGTCGCGGCCGGGTTCAACTCGATCGGTATCCAGTCCGCCGGTGGCGCGGGCATGTCGCTGGCCGAGTGGATGGATGCCGGTGAAAAACCCTTTGACCTGGGCGATGTGGATATCGGTCGGATGCAGCCGTTTCAGGGCAATAAGAAATACCTTTATGAACGCTCAAAAGAAACGTTGGGATTGCTCTACGCTGATCACTATCCCTATCGCCAGAAAGCCACGGCGCGGGGCGTGCGCCGGACGCCATTCCATCACCACCTGAATGAACACGGTGCCGTGTTCGGCGAACTGGCCGGGTGGGAGCGCGCCAACTGGTTCGCCAACGAAGGGCAGGAACGCGAATACAGCTACAGCTGGAAGCGTCAGAACTGGTTCGAGAACTCGGCCACCGAACACCGCGCGGCGCGCGAGAACGTGGGCATGTATGACATGTCCTCCTTCGGCAAGATCCGGGTCGAAGGCCCCGATGTCGAGAAGTTCATGAACTATATCGGTGGCGGCGATTATGCGGTGCCCAATGGCAAGATCGTCTACACGCAGTTTCTGAACCGTTCCGGCGGGATCGAGGCGGATGTCACCGTGACCCGCCTTTCCGAGACCGCCTATCTGGTGGTCACCCCGGCGGCGACGCGCCTGGCGGACCAGGCGTGGATGATGCGTCATTCGGGGAACTTCAACGTGGTCATCACCGATGTCACGGCGGGTGAAGGCGTTCTGGCGGTGATGGGTCCGAATACGCGGGCCCTGCTGGAAAAGGTTTCGCCCAACGATTTCTCGAACGCGGCAAACCCCTTCGGCACCGCGCAGGAGATCGAGATCGGTATGGGCCTCGCCCGCGCCCACCGCGTCACCTATGTGGGCGAGCTGGGTTGGGAGATCTACGTCTCGTCCGACATGGCGGGCCACGTCTTTGAAACGCTGCACGAGGCAGGGCAGGACATGGGGTTGAAGCTTTGCGGCATGCACATGATGGACAGCTGCCGGATCGAAAAGGGTTTCCGCCATTTCGGCCATGACATCACCTGCGAAGATCACGTGGTGGACGCCGGGCTGGGCTTTGCCGTCAAGGTGGACAAGGGCTGCGACTTCATCGGCCGCGAGGCGGTGATCGCTCGCAAGGAAAGCGGGCCGAAATCGCGCCTGGTGCAATTCCGCCTGACCGATCCCGAGCCGCTGCTGTTCCACAATGAACCGATCATCCGCGATGGCGAGTATGTGGGCTATCTCAGCTCGGGCAACTATGGCCACACGCTGGGAGGCGCGATTGGCATGGGCTATGTGCCTTGCGAGGGGGAAAAGGCTGCCGACGTGCTGGCCTCGAGCTACGAGATCGATGTGTGTGGCGTGAAGGTCAAAGCCGAAGCGTCGCTCAAGCCGATGTATGATCCGAAATCCGAACGGGTGAAGGTGTGACCACGGGTTTTGGTGGGGGCGCTGCCCCCGCCGCCTTCGGCGACTCCCCCGGGATATTTTCGGCCAGATGAAGAGCGGGTCCCTTGTTCATCTGGCCACAAATATCCCGGAGCGCGAGGCAGAGCCTCGCATTTCAGACCTCACCTGAAAAGCGTGGTCTGACAACTCATCAAACATTGTTATGTGACACTTCACTGTTTTCAGAGTTTTCAACCCGTTCATTTCTGCCTTAAACCGAACCGGTATCAACCGGAGATCCGATGTGGCAGACACGCTTCTACCTTCACAGAACACGGACACACCAAAAGGGCTTGCGCTGGCAGTCACGGCCTATGTCCTGTGGGGGTTCTTGCCTCTGTACATGAAAGCGCTGGATCATATGGGCGCGGTCGAGGTTGTGGCGCACCGTGTTATCTGGTCAGTGCCTGTGGCCGGGTTGTTGCTGGTTGTCCTGGGCCGAACCCGGGATCTGAAGGCCGCGCTTGTCAATCCGAAGATGTTGGGTATGGCCGCTTTGACCGCTGCGCTTATTTCCGTGAACTGGGCGATTTACGTATGGGCCATTTCCACGGGCAACGCACTGGATGCGGCGTTGGGGTATTACATCAACCCCCTATTCAGTATCGCGCTGGGGGCAATCCTGTTGAGAGAACCCCTGACACGGACACAACTGTTCGCGGTCGGATTGGCCGCGCTGGGTGTGGTGGTACTTGTGGTGGAAGCCGGTCGTTTGCCTTGGGCGGCTCTTGGGTTGATGATCAGTTGGGGATTCTACGCGTTCTTCAAGCGCTCGCTGCCGATTGGGCCGAACCAGGGTTTCCTGCTTGAGGTCCTGATCCTTTTGATCCCGGCGCTGGTCTATGTCACGTTTCTGGGTGTGCGGGGCACTGGTCATTTCGGTGTCGCGATGTCGGACACCTTGTTGTTGTCCTGTGCAGGGGTCGTGACGGCGGTGCCATTGCTGGTTTATGCAAATGGCGCCAAACTGGTGCGTCTGTCCACGATGGGCATCCTGCAATACATCGCGCCGACCATGATCTTCATTACAGCGATAACCCTGTTCGGCGAGAAGATAGACACGGGCCGGATGATCGCGTTCCCACTGATCTGGGCGGCTCTGGTCGTTTACTCGATCCCTATGATCCGGCAGGCGCGCGGTCAGGCCTGAAGCAACATACGCGCGGCTGCATCCGCCCAGAGCGCATACGCCCGTGGGCTGGGATGGTAGCCATCCGGTGCAGCCAATGCCGGGTCGTCCGGCAGGTCGAGTGGCAGATGTTGAACATGCGGAAATGCAGCCGCAACCTCTTGCAACCCCTGATCCAGGCGCGCGGCCTGGCATCCAAGCACCCAGGCCAGCGGCTGTGGTAGGGCCGGAAACCTGTTCATCTGCGGGACAGCGGTTACGACGATGCGACGAGCCCCCAGGTTTTCTGAAAGCAAGCGGATAAGGCGGGTCTGACGGCGCGCAAATTGCTGGCGTGTTACGGCACGGGTGACATCATTGACTCCGAGTGCCGTAACGACAGCATCGAACTCGCCGTCCATTTGCGACAGGCGGTCGATCGTGTCCTGGGTGGTGTGCCCGGTTGTCGCTTCCAGCCGCCATTCGACCGCATAGTGGCCGGCCAGACGGTTGACCAGATGACCGGATAACGCCTGATCTTGCGTGCCTGCGCCCACTCCGGCAGCCGAGCTGTCACCGGTGATCAAAAGCCGCAGACGTGGCCCGCGCCCTGTGCGGCCTTCGCGCGGGCCAGTCGGTTCCGGCAGCAACTGCGCGTTCCTTCGCACCGATAGCCCCTGCGTGGCAAGCACCGGAAGCAACGGAACCCGCAAAATCTGATCGGCAGCTAGGGAACGAGGCATTGTCAGCTCAGCGCGTTTTTGAATTCCAGAAAACGAGCGTCTGTCATGACCCGCGCCATCATGGCATCGCGCAAGGCACCTACCGTTTTGTGGGGGCGCATGACGACCTCGAAAACCTGGATCAACCCGTCGTCATTCAATGTAACAAGATCCACGCCGATACCATCCAGATCACCGACTTTGCATTGAAACTCCAATGCCCAGTCTTTCCCGTCGCCCATGACGCGCCGATAACGAAAATCTGAAAACACCTGCCCGACATGCCCCAGAACGGCAGCGACCGGAGCGCGCCCTGTCCAGGTGCTGTAGTATGTGGGCGGCAGGAACTGCACATCTTCGGCCAGGAGCTGATGGATCAAGGCCTCATCGCCCTTTGCGACAACCTCTTGCATGCGTTCAATTGTCGGGTGCATGGCATCTCCTCTGCTTTTAAAGAGAAGGTCACCGAACATCGGCGGGCATGCAAGGACGACGTTGCGGGAGGTCACGAGCTGCGATAGGCACCCTGCATGAGCGACACCTATGAACCCCCTCAAACCCCACTGGATGTGTTGCATGAAGATGCACAGCTGATCGTGGTGAACAAACCATCGGGCCTGCTTTCGGTTCCGGGGCGGGGCGCGAATCTGTCAGATTGTCTGTTGACCCGGGTGCAGGATGCATTTCCACAAGCACTGCTGGTGCACCGGCTGGACCGGGACACGTCCGGTGTCATGGTCTTTGCCCAGACGCCGCACGCGCAGCGCAACCTGAGCATGCAATTCGAGCAGCGTCAGACCCGCAAAACCTATGTCGCCCGTGTCTGGGGGCAGCTGGAACCTAAGACCGGCACCGTGGACTTGCCTCTGATCGTGGACTGGCCCAACCGGCCCAGACAGATGGTTTGCCATACGACGGGCAAACCTGCCGTGACGGACTGGCGTGTCGTGAAGACCGAAGGCAATACGACGCGTGTGCGTCTGTTTCCCAAAACGGGCCGGTCGCATCAACTTCGCGTTCATATGCAGGCGCTGGGCCACCCGATCCTGGGCGATCCATTTTATGCGACGGGCGATGCGCTGGACTTCCCCAGATTGATGCTGCATTCGGAAGAGCTGCGCCTGAAACACCCGGAAGGTGGGGTTTCGATGAAGTTTCGGGCCCGGCCCGAATTCTGATCTCAGGCCGTGCTGGTCCAGAGCATCTTCAGATTTCCCAAAGAAAATCGTCTGGATCGTTTCTTTGAAACGGGCTGCTTGCACTGCCGGGCCATGGCGATTTCGCGCTCGATCTCGAAGGCGCGCAGGGTATGGTCCTGAGACCATTGCCCCAGCCTGAGTGTCATCATGACATGGGTGTCGAGGTATGGCATTTTTCGTGCTCCTTCTTTCGATGCCAATTCAATCTGGCCCATCACTCCTGACACCCTCTTGTCAGTGGGGTGTGCTAGGGTGTCAGCATGGTGACAGGAGGATGCAATGCGCCGTTCGACCCGATTGTTTGAAATCATCCAGATCCTGCGGGCTGCGGGCGCTCCGGTCACGGCAGAGGCCCTGGCCGCAAGGTTGGAGGTGTCCGTGCGCACGGTTTATCGGGATATTGCCGAGTTGCAGGCGCAACGGACGCCCATCGAAGGTGAGGCCGGTATCGGGTACGTGATGCGGCGCGGCTATGATCTGCCGCCGCTCAATTTCGATGCAGAAGAAGTTGAGGCCTTGTGGGTTGGCCTGTCTCTTCTTGCGCGTACCGGCGACAGTCACCTTCAAAGGGCCGCCAGCCGGATATGCCAGAAGATCGACGCATTGCATTGCCCAGCGGATTGGTTGCAGGTTGCCCCATGGGGTGCCCCGGCGGATGATCCAAACAAGGGTTGCGTTTCGATCGCGCATTACCGCGAAGCCATCAGGGCAGAGCGGAAAATCCGTATCACCTATGAAGATAGCGAAGGCGAACGCACGGTTCGGGTCGTGCGCCCTGTGGCGCTGATCTATCACATCGAATGCACGATGTTGGCAGGCTGGTGCGAATTGCGCAACGGGTTTCGCCATTTCCGCACCGACCGTATCTGGTCCAGTGAATGCACCGAAGATAGCTTTTCAGGACAAAGCAGGTCATTGCGCGAGCTCTGGCAGGAACAGCAGAATGCAGAAACGTTCGTTGAAGCGGTTTGAATAAGTGTTTGGCGGGTATTCGCCGACTTCACCGCATTGTAGCTTGAGCCGCCAAGCCTGCACAGTGATATACTGAGGAAAACGAAGCACGCCCGAATAACGGGTGCTGGAGCAGAAGGTGATATCATGACGATTTCCAAGTTTTTCGTGGCCACAGGTTTGTGTTCAGCCCTTGTGTTGGCGGCCTGTACCGACCCGGGCACGCTGAAAGTACAGGACGACCCGAACCAGAACGCCAAACAGGGCGCCGTTCTGGGTGGGCTGGTCGGCGCTGGAATCGGGGCGATTGCCAATAATTCGAACCCCGGTCTGGGCGCGTTGGCCGGTGCTGCAATCGGTGCTGCCGGGGGCGGCGTGATCGGCAATCAACTGGACAAGCAGGCTGCGGAGCTGCGCCAACAACTGGCAAATGACGGAATTACAATCGTCAACGCAGGCGATCGCCTGATTGTGACGGTCCCGAATGACATCACCTTTGACACCGACAGTTCGACTGTGCGCCCGGCGTTGCGGTCTGATCTGGTGAAAGTGGGCCAGAATCTGGTCAACTACCCGAATTCGAACGTGCAGATCATCGGGCACACTGACAGCGACGGCGACGCAACCTACAATCAGGGCCTGTCAGAGCGCCGCGCGAATGCCGTGGCCGATATCCTTCAGGCCAACGGTGTCGGCTACAACCGTATTCGCACGATCGGGCAGGGCGAAAACAACCCTGTCGCGTCCAACCTGACGCCGGAAGGAAAATCGCAAAACCGGCGTGTCGAGATTGTCGTGGTGCCCAGCGGGAACGCGTAACCACTGCGCGGCGTGAACAGCGGGGCCGCCCAATGGGCGGCTCGGTTTGCGCAATGACTTTGCGTCAAATGGGGTTTGGATCGGGGTGATCTCGGTCTAACTTGCGCCAAACACAGAAACGGAGCTTTCCCGATGTCCCAACCGACCCTTCTTGGCCTGTCCGGGTCCCTGCGCCAGAACGCGACCAACCGTAAGCTTCTGCGCGAGGCGGCACGGTTGTTCGATCCGGCAAGCTTTGTCGAAGCGGATTTGAACCTGCCCCTCTACGACGGTGATCTGGAAGACAAAGAAGGGATTCCCCAGGCGGTTCATACGCTAGCCAATCAGATCGCACAGGCCGATGCGGTGATCATTTCGACACCAGAGTACAACAAGGGTCCATCAGGCGTTCTGAAAAACGCGCTGGACTGGGTCAGCCGAACGCAAGGCAATCCATGGGCCGACAAACCGGTTGCGGTAATGTCGGCGGCCGCTGGTCGTGCAGGCGGGGAACGGGCGCAGATGATCCTGCGGGCCTGTATGGTTCCATTTCAGCCGCGCATCCTGCAAGGGCCCGAAATCCATCTGGCGAACAGTTCGAACGAATTCGACGATCAGGGAAAGCTGCGTTCGGACCGGTACGAAAAGTCCTTGCATGACTTGATGCAGAAACTCCGGGCCGAGGCCGGTTTCTGATCGCGGGTCAGGCAAATGACGCAAGAGCGACAGACCGATCTCTTGGATCCGGCCCGCGCGGCCGCATTTCAGGTCGCGCTGGGTGGTGTGCCAACGATCGCCAGTGGTTCGGAATTGCCGCCCTTCTTCCATCAGCTTTATTTCTGGACCCCGCAACCGGCCGCCGCATTGGGTCGGGATGGGCATCCCAAGGTTGGGGGCTTGATCCCGGATATGGGGTTGCCGCGCAGAATGTGGGCCGGCGGGCGGTTGACCTTTCACGCTCCTCTGATCGCAGGGATCACCGCTGAAAAGAAATCGGTTCTTGAAAGTCAAAGCGCCAAGGTGGGGCGGTCCGGCCTGTTGGGCTTTGTCACTTTGCGGCACGAGATCTGGCAGAACGGTCAGTTGCGCGTGACAGAGTGGCAGGATCTCGTTTATCGCGAAGATCCTGCGCCGGATGCTGAAATGCCCCAACCGCCCAGAGCGCGCACCGATGAGACCGATTGCCGCGAAGTCGGGTTCGATTCAACGTTGTTGTTTCGATACTCGGCCCTGACTTTCAATGGCCACCGTATTCACTATGATCTGGACTATGCGCGCGATGTTGAAGGATATGGCGGGCTGGTCGTGCACGGGCCGCTTCTGGCGCAGCTTCTGATGCTTTTCGCGGTTGACCTGATCGGTCCGCTCGCCTCGTTTTCGTTCCGCGCGACTTCGCCATTGATGCATTTCGAAACTGCCCAGTTGTGCCGGAGGGGTGAAAACGTGTGGGTGCGCGGCCCTGGCGGGCGGCAATGCATGCAAGCCGTCGTGCAGTCACAATGAGGCTTCGGGCCGGAACTCATCAGGGATCGTATCCCGATCTTCAAGCATAAGATCGGCCATGACCTCGGCGATTTTGGGGGCCATGCCGAAACCGATTTTGAACCCGCCATTGGCGATGAACTGCCCCTGATGCAGGGGATGGGCGCCCAACATCGGCGCACGGCTTTTGCTGCGCGGGCGCACACCGGCCCAGCGTTCGATCACCTCGGCCCCGTGCAACAGGGGCAGGACGCGCGTGGCGCGGTCTATCACGTCGTCCAGAGCTTCGTCCGTGCTGGTCGGGTCCTCATAATTCCGTTCCGAGGTCGATCCGATCGCAAGTGTTCCGTCTGCATGCGGGACAATGTGAATCGCGTCGGCGAATAGTTGCGGCACTTCCCCCGCGTCGAAGCGCAACAGGGCGGCCTGCCCTTTGACACCATTTCCGACGGTCTTGCCGTAGGCGTCGTTCAGTTCCTGCAATCCTACAAGGCCCGTGGCGTGGATGACCTGCCCCTTGTCCTCGGCTTCACTGACAATGTGGACGCCCATGACCTCCAGGGCTGCGACCAGCGCGGCACAGGCCCGCCGGGGGTGCATTCGTGCCGTCAGCGTATCGCGAATGACAAAGCCTGTGGGGCTGGGTGGGCACCAAGAACCCGCTTGGGCCGTGGTGATGACACGCCATTCCGCCCGGCCTTGCCAAAGCTCATCTGCGGTGCCTTCGCGCTGGCGGGCCAGTTCCAGACCACGCGCGTCCGGGATCGGCTGCAGGCGGCCCAGCTGGCCATAGCCGGGGGAGACCCCGCCAGTGTCTTCGATCTGTCGCCAGAATGGCTCAGCCATGATCAGACTGTCGAACTGAAATGCTTTCTTGGCGTTCCAGTTTTCCGGCACATGCGGGGCCAATGCGCCGACCAGACCTCCGCTGGACCCGGCGCCGGGACCGGACGGATCGACAACCTGCACTTTCGCACCGCGGCGCGCACAAATCCAGGCGATGGACAGGCCGAAAATTCCTGCGCCGCGAACCGTCACATCGACCATTGCCAATTCCCTTTTCCTTGTTCAGTGTCGCGACGCTTAGCTACAGGATTCCCCAATGGCAGACCAGCGCGCCGAATTGACGTGGACCGAAGATCAGATACCGGTCTCGGACCGCTTCGACGACCCATATTACTCGTTGCAGAACGGGCTGGAAGAGACGCGCCATGTGTTTCTGGCGGGAAATGATTTGCCTGCGCGGTTTGCACCGGGGTTTCATATTGCCGAGTTGGGTTTCGGCACCGGCCTGAACCTGCTGACCGCCTGGTCGGAATGGGAGGCATCCGGTCACAAAGGGCCATTGCGCTTTACCAGTTTCGAAGCCTTTCCCATGGCACCGGACGACATGCAGCGCGCGCTTGGGGCCTTTCCCGAATTGCATCCGTGGAGCAGCCGGTTTTTGGCGCATTGGACAGGGCGCACATGTATGTTGGATTCGCTTCGGTTTGAGGTGGTGATCGGCGATGCACGCAAGACATTGCCGAACTGGGACGGAATGGCAGATGCCTGGTTCCTCGACGGGTTTTCACCAGCCAAGAACCCCGAATTGTGGGGCGCGGACCTGTTGCAGGACGTGGCAAGCCACACTGTCACGGGCGGTACCGCGGCCACGTATACGGCCGCGGGTTTCGTGCGCCGGGGACTTGAGAGTGCAGGTTTCAACGTAACCCGCATGCCCGGCTATGGTCGCAAGCGGCACATGACACGGGCACACAAAGCATGACCCAGAAGAACAATGTCGGCGCGGGCATCGCTTTGATGGTGGGCGCGACAATTGTCTTTGCGTTGCAGGACGGTATCTCGCGCCATCTGGCCGGAACCTACAACACCTACATGGTGGTCATGATCCGCTATTGGTTCTTTGCGGCTTTTGTTATCGCTCTGGCCGCGCGGGCCCCCGGTGGGCTGAAGGCGGCCACAAAGACAAGTCAGTTGGGTTTGCAGATCGTGCGGGGCTTGTTGCTGGCGGCCGAGATCTGCATTGCGGTGTTCGGCTTTACGGTCCTTGGCCTGATCGACAGTATGGCCGTCTTCATCTGCTATCCTTTGCTTGTCGCCGCGCTGAGCGGGCCGGTGCTGGGCGAAAAGGTCGGATGGCGGCGATGGGCCGCGATCGGTGTCGGCTGCATCGGCGTTCTGATCATCCTGCAACCGGGCGCCGGGGTCTTTAACCCATGGGCTGTCATACCTTTGATTTCCGCTTTGCTGTTTGCGATCTATGGTCTTTTGACGCGATATGTCGCCCGTCAGGACAGCGCGGCGACCAGCTTTTTCTGGACCGGTGTCGCCGGTGCCGTGGCGATGACCGTGTTTGGCATGTGGTTCTGGGAGCCGATGGCGCGCGGCGACTGGCTCTGGATGGCGCTGCTTTGTGTCAGTGGGGTGTTCGGGCACTGGCTGTTGATCAAGTGCTATGAGATGGCCGAAGCCAGTGCGGTTCAACCCTTTGCATATTTTCACCTGGTCTGGAGCGCGATCCTGGGTATTTCGATCTTTGGCGAAACGTTGCGCCCCGAAGTCGTGGCGGGCGCAACCATCGTCGTGGCCGCAGGTTTGTTCACCTTATGGCGCGAACGCCGCCAGAGATGATCCGATCAGCTCCTGCGAGAAAGGAACCGGAAGGGCGGGTTGCCCCAGGCGGGCACGGTAGACCGGCAGGCTTTCGGTCACGCGCATCACGTAGTTTCGCGTTTCGTTGAACGGGATCGTCTCGATCCAGTCGACGATATCGACCTCGCCTGTGCGCGGATCACCATAGCGTTCCATCCACGAGATCGGGCGCCGTGGCCCCGCATTGTACCCCGCCGCCATCATCACAACGTTGCCGTTGAAATCGGCCGCCAGACCAGAAAGATAGTTGGCCCCAAGCTTTGCGTTGTATTGCCAGTCCGTGGTCAATCGTCCCGTCTGATGGACGCTGAGAATGCCCAGCTCGCCCGCGACCAGCTTGGCCGTGGCGGGCATTACCTGCATCAGGCCGCGTGCACCCGCACCGCTGACGACGACCGGGTCGAACTCGCTTTCACGGCGCGCGATGGCCAATGTCATTTCCTTGGCCATCGGCAATCGCATATCTGCAACGGGATGAACCGGGTAATAGGCTGCGGGCAGAACGGTGCCCGTGGTTGCCGCCCGTTTGGCGATCATCACGGCCAGATGCGGCTGTTTCAGTTCGATCACCAGATCGCCCAATTGATTGGCCTGTACTGGATCAAGGCTTTCGACCAGATGGGTCAGGAACCGTTCGGACAGGTTTGCTTCTCCGGCTTTCAGCAACAGCAATCCGGCCTCCAAAACGCTGGAATCGGCAAATTCCGCCTGCCGCCAATGCGGCGCGCGCCGCGGATTGGCCAGTTCTGCATCAAACGGTCGTCCGATCCGTTCTGCGGCTAACAGACCGTAGAATGAGGTCTGGTAGTCGGCCCCCATCGCATAGGCGTCATACGCCTTGTCCGCGTCACCCAATGCCGCGTAAGCGCGCCCAAGCCAATAGCCACCACGGCCTTTCGAGATCGGAGATTTCACGGCGTCCGAAAAGTTCTGGAAGTGGCGAATGGCGGTGGCAGGATCATTCAGTTTGCGAAGCGCCAGAAAACCGGCCAGCCATTCAAGATCGGCATAGCCGTAACCCATTTCGGGGGTCATGTGATGATTGGCGGCCACGTCATATGCGCGCGCCGCACGGCCCGATCGCATCTCAAGCCGTGCAAGACGGCGCCGTCCCTCGGCCCATTTGTCAGGCTCACCCAGGGCGTCAGGCCCGGTAGAGCGTGCCAGCATCAGATCGACGGCGCTGTCATCCAGTTCTTTCTTGTCGCGCCAGACAAAACGATCGAAGGCCAGCCCGGGCGCATCCGCCAGAGACTTGGGAACTGCTGCCACCTTGGTGTCCACACCGGGTTGGCGTTTCTGCAATGCTATCCGTGCTTCGGCCAGTTTGCGTTCGTCTGAACCGACCAAAGGCAACATCTGCCCGGCGCTTACAAGATGACCGTCCCACAGCATTCTGTCCAAGCGCGCCGCGTGATGCGGCTTCAGAAGTTTGGCAAAGTTCTCCAGATAGCTTTTTTGCAGACCCGAACCCATTGGCATGGTGCGCCAAGCGGTCACAATGTCGGCCTCCGCTTCTCCGATGCGTCCCTTGGCTTTCAGAGCGACGGCAAAGTTCAACGCGCCCTCTGCCGTCTGAGGCGGCATGCCGGCATAGAATTTCAGAACCCTGTCTGGATCGGCACCGGTGAAAACAGGCTCGCTCTTGCGGCGCAACCATGCCAGCCCGGGCCAGTCCGGGCGACGTTCGAGAAACACCAACACGTCGCCAGAGCTGCCGAAGCCCTCGCGCAGCCAGTGCCAGACAATGATATCGCGCGATACAGAACCACGCTGGCCGGATACGCGCAACGCTGCGTTCCAGTCGCCTTTGCGCATTTCGGTAAGTCCAGCGCGCAAATCAGCAGCAGCATCTGCCCGTGCTGAATGCGTCGCAGTCACCGAATACAGAATCACAGCAGTCAACAGTGCCAGAAAGCGTGTCATCCCTTGCATTTCCCAACCAACCGAGGATAGAGCCTGTGAGGATAAACCGTGCGTCGCCGGGATCAACTCACAAAGCTGGAAACGTGAGGGACCGCGGCGTAAAAATTGCAAAATGCACCTTGAAGGAGCGTGTCATGTTCAAAGGCTCGATGCCAGCCCTCGTCACCCCGTTCAACAACGGCGAGTTGGACCTGAAGACGCTCAAACATCTGGTGGACTGGCAGATATCCGAAGGCTCGACCGGGCTGGTGCCTGTGGGAACAACCGGCGAAAGCCCGACGCTCAGCCACGAAGAGCATGAAACAGTGATCGAAGAGGTCGTCAAAACCGCTGCGGGCCGCGTTCCGGTCATTGCCGGTGCCGGGTCGAACAACACGGTCGAAGCTGTCCGCTTCGTTCAGTTCGCGGAAAAAGTCGGAGCGGATGCGGCACTGGTCGTTACGCCGTATTACAACAAACCGACTCAGCGTGGCCTGATCGCGCATTTCGAGGCGCTGCATGCGGCCGCGGATATCCCGATCATCATCTACAACATTCCGGGCCGCTCAGTCATTGACATGACACCTGCCACGATGGGTGAACTGGCCAAGCTTCCCCGTATCGTCGGGGTCAAGGATGCAACGGGCGATCTGGCCCGTGTCAGCCAGCAGCGTGCAACTTGCGGCGCAGATTTCTGCCAATTGTCCGGCGAAGACGCCACCGCACTTGGCTTCAACGCACACGGCGGTGTTGGCTGCATTTCGGTCACCGCAAACGTGGCCCCCAGGCTCTGCGCCGAATTCCAGCAGGCGACACTGGCAGGGGATTACGCAAAAGCGCTGGAGTATCAGGACAAACTGATGCCGCTGCATGAGGCGATCTTCATCGAGCCGGGCCTGGTCGGTGCCAAATATGCACTCAGCAAACTGGGCCTTTGCAGCACCGAAGTCCGCTCACCCCTGACCGAGCTGGAAAACAGCACCAAGGATGCAATCGAGGCCGCAATGGCCCATGCTGGCCTGATCTGACTGGTATTTCAGAATACAACGAAGGGCGGCCTCGAACCTCGAGCGCCGCCCTTTCTTCTCCATATATCCAGACTTCATCTGGCTAAAAATATCCCGGGGGAGTCGCGGCTTGCCGCGGCGGGGGCAGAGCCCCCTCAGCGTTTGCCGTAATACAGCCCCACGACATGTTCGGCCTGCGCAAAGAACAGCCAGCGCGACGTTGCAACACCTGCCAGATGCGAGGCCACGGCCAGCAGGGCGAAGACGTGATTGAACGGCAACAACAACAGCAGAACCGGCAGCACGAATGCCAGAACGAACGAGATCAGCCGCAGTTTTTCGGCGTGTTTGCGCCCGACCACGTGAACAAACTCTCGCAGCAGATAATTGGTGCCGGTATGGGGCGGCTCAAAGGCGCGGACGGAACCGCGTGCGCCAAGCCCGGTGGCTGTACCCAGATCAGTTCCCGATGATGCAAACGCCTGATCCCCTTTGCGCCAGTACAGTATCTGCACCAGCGCCGCGATCAGCAGCAGCGGCAGAGCTGCACTTGTCTGACCTGCCAGCAAGGCACCACCGGCCAGGCTGAAGCTGAGGAACATGGCAGGTGTCAGGTTCATGTTCCAGCGTGGGATGGTCTTGAGCTGCGTGTAGATCATCGATGTCGTGAACACTGTGGCCAGCGACAACCCTGCGCCGATCCAGCCCAGAAAACCCCAGCGCTGGTCCAGAAACACCACGCCAATTGCATAGAGCCCCATGACGACCAGCGCGAGTACGGCACACCAACCTTCACGGCTGAGCCAGCTGGTTTTCCATTGAGTGAAGGCTTTCAAGGCCCGTTCCGGATGGCCCAGGTGGAAGGTCGAAGCCAAAAGCCCGCCGACGGCCAGACCATAGGCAATGGCGAAGAACACAAAAGCCACCCAACCCGAAACAGCCGGAAACCCCAGGCCAAGAAAGAACAGCAGTCCAAATCCCAGACCGGACAGGGTGGTGAACAGAATGACGGAGGGTGCGGGATGCATCAGAGTTTCTCCAACGTCTTGTCGAGCCAGCCGAGGAACCCTTTGGGCTCGTCAGCGATGGGGGCCAGCAGGGGGGCCAGTATGTCGATCTGGTCTTCCACGGTGTCCTTGGGGCGCGGGGGCAGGTATTTGTTGACGGGTTTTGTACCCATTTCCGGCATCAGGTCCATGCCACCCCGTTCTGCAACCAGCTGGCTGACATCGCTGTCAGGGTCGCCCAGATCACCAAAGTGCCTTGCGCCCGCAGGGCAGGTGCGAACACAGGAGGGGATACGGTCGACCTCGGGGAGGTTTTCGTTGTAGATGCGGTCCACGCAAAGTGTGCATTTCTTCATCACACCTTCGGCCACATCCAGTTCCCGCGCACCGTAAGGGCAGGACCAGGCGCACAGGCCGCATCCGATGCAATCGCTTTCATTGACCAGGACGATGCCATCCTCGACCCGCTTGTAGCTGGCGCCGGTGGGGCAAACGGTAACACAGGGCGCGTCTTCGCAATGCAGGCAGGATTTCGGGAAGTGGATCAGCTGGGCATGCCCATCGGCAGGTTGCACTTCGTAGGAATGCACGCGGTTGAGAAAGGTGCCCGAAGGGTTTGCACCGTAGGCGTCCTGATCCGAAAGAGGGGCGCCATAATTTTCTGTGTTCCAGCCTTTGCAGGAAATAACGCAGGCGTGGCAGCCGACACAGGTGTCCAGGTCGATGACCAGGCCCATCTTGCGGTCAGTGGAGTTTGGTAGCTGGGTCATGTCAGTGAACCTCTGCTGTGGAGGGCAGGTGAGGGGGCCAGCCCCCTCTTGAGCCTGCGGCTCAATTCACCCCCGGGATATTTTTGGCCAGATGAAGTGCGGATCCGGGTCATTTGCCCACCTTCCAGGCCAGGTTCTCAGGGCCGGTTCCGACAGGAGATTTGATCGGGTCGAAATTCGGCTGGCTTTGCGCATCGGCAGGTGCGTCGGCTTTTTCGATTTTGACCTTCAGGTCGAACCATGCCGCCTGACCAGTGATCGGGTCCGAGTTGGCCCAGCGCATTCCATCATCTTTGGACGGCAGCAATTCGTGAATCAGGTGATTGAGCAGGAAACCTTTGGTCGCTTCTGGTGCGCCGTCCTGCAAGGCCCAGGCGCCCTTGCGTTTGCCGATGGCGTTCCATGTCCAGACCGTGTTGTCGTTCAGCGCGGCCATCTCCATCACCGGCACGGTGATCTCACCGTGGGGGGAGCTGACTTTTGCCCAGTCTCCGTCTTGCAGGTTGTGTTCCCGCATCAGTTTGGTCGGGACGTACAGCGGGTTTTGCCCGTGCAACTGGCGCAGCCATGCGTTCTGTGTGCCCCAACTGTGATACATGGCCATTGGGCGCTGCGTCAGGGCGTTGACGGTGAAGCCTTCATTGCCCTGCTGATCGGTTTCGTACCAGATCGGCAACGGATCCATGGTGTCCTTGATGCGCTGGCGCAGGTGCTCGGGCGGCTGGCGGTCTCCGTGACCTTCGGCAGCCAGCTGGAACCGGCGCATCGGTTCGGAATAGAGTTGGAACAGATAGGGCTGAGGGCTGTCATAGATGCCCATCCCGACGGCCCAGTCCTGATAGGCGGTGTTCCACGGTTTGTAGTAATCCGCGCCTTCCGGGATATGCGCCACATAAAATCCGCCGTTTTCGATATACCGGTTCAGCTGATCCGGATTGACCTCGCCGCGGCCTTCCTTGTCGCCGTCTGGACCCCGGAAGCCGGCCAGCGGGCCGATGCCAGGGCGTCGTTCGTGGTTGACAATGTAATCTGCGTAGTCATTCCACTTTGGGCTGCCGTCTTCATTCGTGAAACCCGGCAGGCTCATACGGTTGGCCAGCTCGATCAGAACCGACTGGAAACCACGCACGTCACGGTCGGGTTTGACCACCGGCCAGCGAATGGCGTCTGCTGCGGCGTCGGCCTCGCAGATCGGGCGATCCAGCAGGGAGATACAGTCGTGCCGCTCAAGATAGGTGGTGTCGGGCAGGATCAGGTCGGCATAGGCCACCATTTCAGAAGAATAGGCATCGGAGTAGATGATGCGCGGGATGATGTAATTGCCGTCTTCGGCCTTGGCCGTCAGCATCTCCATCACACCTTTTGTGTTCATGGAGGAGTTCCACGACATGTTCGCCATATACATGAACAGCGTGTCGATCTTGTAGGGATCACCGGCAGCCGCGTTCGAAATCACCATATGCATCAACCCGTGCGCGGACATCGGGTTTTCCCAGGTGAATGCCTTGTCGATGCGTTGCGGCGTGCCGCAGTCGTCCAGCAGCAGGTCTTCGGGACCACGTGGAAAGCCCAGATGCGGGCCGTTCAGCGGGCGTCCCGGACGCCTGTCGCCATGAGGCGTCGGGTGTGCTTCGACCGGTTTGGGATAGGGTGGCTTGAAGCGGAAACCGCCCGGCACCTCGACTGTTCCCAGCAGGATCTGAAGCACGTGCAGTGCGCGGCAGGTCTGGAATCCGTTGGCATGGGCCGAAATGCCCCGCATGGCATGGAAGCTGACGGGACGACCAATCATCTTCGAGTGCTTTTCACCCCGAAAATCAACCCATTCTTGATTCAGTTGGATCGCCTCGTCAAAAGCGACCCTGGCGATTTCGGCGGCAATAGCCCGGATACGTTTGGCGGGAATGCCGCAGCGATCGGCTACCGCCTCGGGCGCGTGTTCGTTGCTGAGGTATTTCTCGGCCATCAAGTGGAAAACGGGACGGTGCGTTACACCGTCCTTGTCATAGGTCGCCGACAGGTCCGGGCGCACGCCGGGCTTGTCGAATGCGGTTGGCTTGCCCGTCTTGCGATCAATAACCAGCGGCTTGCCATCCTCGTCGCGCAGGAACAGGCCCTTTTCCGCACCCTCGCTTGCGTTCACCAGAACCGGCGCATTGGTATAGCGGCTCAGGTAATCCAGATCGATCTTGCCAGCTTTCATCAGGACGTGGATCAGCGACAAAATGAACAGCCCGTCTGTTCCGGGTGTGATGCCGACCCAGTCATCGGCAACTGCGTTATAGCCCGACCGGATCGGATTCACTCCGATCACCCGTGCGCCGCGCGCCTTGATCTTGCCGATCCCCATTTTTATCGGGTTGCTGTCATGATCCTCGGCGACGCCGAACAGCATGAACAGTTTGGTGTGATCCCAGTCGGGTTGCCCAAACTCCCAAAAAGCGCCGCCCATCGTGTAAATGCCACCGGCCGCCATATTGACCGAGCAGAAGCCGCCGTGGGCTGCGTAGTTCGGAGTGCCGAAATTCTGGGCCCAGAAACTGGTGAAGCTCTGGCTCTGGTCGCGGCCAGTGAAGAAAGCCAGCTTCTGCGGTGCGGTTTCATGCAGTTCGTTCAGCCAGCCCACGGCAGTGCTGAGCGCCTCGTCCCACTCGATTTCGCGAAATTCACCCGAGCCGCGTGGGCCGACACGCTTCAGCGGTTTGCGCAGGCGAGAGGGGGCGTTGACCTGCATGATCCCGGCAGAGCCCTTGGCGCACAACACACCCTTGTTGACCGGGTGGTTCCGGTTTCCTTCGATATAGGCTACCTTGCCATCTTTAATGTGAACGTTGATGCCGCAGCGGCAGGCGCACATATAACAGGTGGTTTTGCGGACCTCGTCCGAAACTTTCGGAGACGTTTCAAGGATCGGCTGCTGATGGGTCATTGGCGGGTCCTGTCGGTTATGTCGGGAGGATTGTTTCACTTTCCTTCCGATTTGAGAACATCGTTCTGAAGACGACGCGAGTTCTGAGTTTTATTCCCTGATAGCTTGCAGTGCCGTCACGGCGATCATCTGGGTCACGTCTTCGGCGCTGCATCCGCGGGAAAGATCGTTGGCGGGTCGGGCCAGCCCCTGCAGAACCGGGCCGATTGCGGTGTAACCCCCCAGTCGTTGCGTGATCTTGTAGCCGATATTGCCCGCGTCGAGATTGGGAAAGATCATCACGTTGGCCTGACCGGCGACCGAAGATCCGGGCGATTTGCGATCCCCGACCGAGGGCACGAAGGCCGCGTCGAACTGAAGCTCGCCGTCGACCTCGAGATCCGGGGAACTTTGACGCAGTGTTTCAGTGGCCTCGATCACCTTGTCGACATCGGGATGCTTTGCGCTGCCTTTGGTCGAAAAGCTGAGCATGGCGATCTTGGGGTCAACCCGCAGCAGTGCGCGCGCCGATCTGGCCGAGGCGACGGCAATTTTGCTCAACTCGTCAGGGCTGGGATCGATGACCAGGCCGCAGTCCGAATAGAGCATCGCCCGCGCTCCGGGTTGAGCGTCTTCCGGCGGGTACATCAGGAAAAAGGATGATACCATTCCGGCATCGGGGGCCATGCCGATCACCTGAATGGCCGCGCGTACAATGTCTCCGGTCGTGTGAACGGCTCCACCTACGGTTCCAGTGGCCCGCCCGCTGCGTACCAGCATGGCGGCATAGACTGGCGGTGTTTCAACGGCGGCTCGGGCCTTGGCCGGATCGACGCCCTTGTGTTGGCGCAGTTCAAAATAGGTTTGAGCAAACTCTTCGGTCAGGTCCGAGGTTGCCGGGTCGTGAACCATGACGCCGTCAGAGCGAGTGGCGTTCTGGTTTTTGAGGGCGGCGTCGACCTCGGCTTGTGGACCGACCAGAATGACATCGGCCAGTCCGGCTTGTTGGGCGGCCAGCGCCCCCGCAACAACGCGGGGATCACTGCCTTCGCATAAAGAAATCACAGGGCGCGAGGCCGGGGCGCTCTGACGCAACAGTTCAATTGGTGTCATTGTCATGCGCTGTGGCCTCGTCCTTTGATTACGCTTCCTGAGCTTTCATGTCATCGGCGGAGATTCCGGCGACGGCGACGGGTTTTTTCAT